>NZ_JBWYHD010000018.1:0-63741 GCF_056711665.1 Bacillus sp. Medicinal_06
ACGAAGTCTTCAACCAAACTTCGTTTTTTCGACGTATAACGCATTACATGAATTATTAATAGTTTCATAAAACTGGTCCACAATATTCTCCATCTCTTTATGTCTTCGGAAACTTTGCAACAGAACCCTTTTTTATATAAACTCGCTTTATATTTTTGACCTAATGTTAATTCATCGCAATTGTTATGCCACTTTGTATATGTAACTTCCATATCTATTCCCCTTTTCAACAAAATGAAATTTTTGTTCATATTTTCGTCATATTTTTAAAAATTTTTCGTTAACTTACAAAATATGACACTATCTCCTTTTCTTAATTGGTATTATTTAGTATGTCAATTAGGTTGTATTACCTAATTGATAGATAACCAATATAGAATAGGAGATGTATTTATGTTTAAAAAATTAGCTATTGGAGCATTAGTGACTGGGATTTTATTACCTGGAGGCATGGCACACGCCGCGTCACCTCAACAAGTGCATAACCCCTTAGAAATTAAACCACTAGTACAATCGCCATTACTCTCAGAACAATACTCTTATAGTTTCTCAAGTTTATCTGATCCTAGACAATTCGGTTACATCTATGTGAATAATGCAGGACATATCACTTTTAATGTTGATCAAAAAACCGTTTCTGGTAAAAGAATAACGTATGCCTTCTTTAAAATGGAACCAGATGGTTATACAACTACCTTCGCTTCTGGTACATTTGCAGGGACTGGTTCATTTACTTTTACAACTAAGAAGCCGGCTCCAGTAGGGACTTATATGTTGTATGTGAAAAAGGTGGATTCTATACATTCCTCTGATTCATCAGGTACTATCACATTCACCACACCTTGATAGTCATACACTCCTGTAAACAAGAAATCCTTTGACAGATCCGTCAAGGGATTTCTCTTTTCTACCCCTCCAATAATTCTCTTATTCTATAGTTGCGATAAGTAAGACTTTGAAGTTATCTCCATCTCTTCCTCCGCTTAACACTGTACGTGCGGCTTTCATCGCATACAGCGTCCCATCTTATCCTTTTATACTAAAGTAACTAGATTACAAACTTTACGGAGTTTGTTTATTTTCTTCAATTGTTTATCGTTTAATAGACAAATCATGTTTGTGTATCGCATATTTCACTTCGTTTGGTTAAGGTGTTTTCACGCCTATTTCAATCGCTAAACAATGTATTTCTTTCCCTGTTAATCCGTGTGTCTTGATGTTAGCGACTGAAAGAGGAGCGAAATCCCTTTCTCATTTTCAAAGCATGTCACGCAAATCGCTGTGAATTACATGAACCGGCAATCCATTCAACTCACAACCATCATCCATTTGGTAACGATCTATATAAACGTAGGTGTGAGCCGTGTTTTCTGCCACTCTCACAATACAAATATATCACGTTGAATCCAAAACAACGGCACATTTCCTGCCAAAAAGCGGTTACGACTCTGCCAACTTTTTATTTTTTTGCAGTTCAAATTTTTTTATTTTCCCTGTAATTTCTACATTAATACCTAGTAATGTTTGATTCACCATGTTCATCTTCCTTTGTATCAGCCATTCAGGATATGCCAACTGCTCTAGTAACATTCTATAATAATCCGGATTTACTCTTAATACATCTGGATTTCCCTTTTGACGTATTTGGTATTTGATTAACTCACCTAATAACTCTTCACATACCATTTTTCATCCCTCTTTTCCCCCTTATTATGTTATAACTAATATACACAACACATATCTTGTTTTATAACTTCTAGTTACCCATATCTTATATTTTGTGTAACTGCCCCAATCTCCGAATCCCTTGCCACACTTAACTTTATCAACCCTTTTAATTTGAGTTATACAACACATAAAAAATGGGTAATTATAAAAACACAAAAAATAAAAAAATATTACTATAACTTAAATTTGGTCATTGCTTTATCCATTTTTAATATAGTAATAGTGAAAAATATCTATACTAAACTTTGGAAATATTCCGCATAAACATTATCAATTTACTGTATATTCTGTCAATGTTAAACTTTAAGTGTAATATATCTGTTTGAACCATGTCCCCTAATACAAGGTTTGAATAGTCATCTCAATACGCGAGAACAAACAGAGAAAAAGCACCTAAAAGTGCTTTTTCTTTATGAAAAAATCCCCACACAATGTGCAGGGACTAAAGAAGGCTGTTCAGTTGGATGAATAACTTCATCATACTTCATAGATTCCTCACTGGCAAAACAGTAAAATTACATTTTCTCCGTAGTAAAATACAATTTTCATATAAAGCCCCACATAATATACCTAAATATAAATTGATATTTTTAGAGTAAAAGATTCGTCCTTTTTAATTATAGAGGGATACCGCCACATGCCCATCAACTCAAGAAATTTTATTCCTCCCCCCCCCACGTACAACAAAACGTTATTCTGTCTAAACAAGCTAGATTAGAAAAGATGATGTTTTTTGTGAATCTTTCGACTTAAGATGAACTACAACCATTTGCGAAAAAATTACAACGATATGTTACACCTGTATTCTTAAAAGAACTTGCAAGAGAAATCGGATTTATAAAGCGAAAACGTAAGTTTTCTGATTCAGAAGAAACTTTGCAACAGGACCCTACCATCCTTCTCTTATCTTATCTAGGGGATCCCAAATTGACCAGGTTGCCTCTAACAAGTTTTCTTCATTATCTCTGAAATAAAAATATTTAGCTTCCCCTTGCCCTAACACCTTAATATCTTCAACTTGAATTCCCTTTTCTTTTAGCTGATTATGAGTATATTCGATATCTTCACAATTTAATGCAATCACAGGAAATGCTTTCTCATTTCTTATTCTTTCTAAAGGATTGTTGTTCTCTGTTTGGATCAATAAAGTAGCAATTACATTTTTATGAGGATAATGTAAAACTGCAATATATGACCCGCGGTCTTCAAATTTATTAATCAATTTAAGACCTAGATTTTGAGTATACCATTTAATAGACGTATCAATATTTGTAGTTGGAATATAATTATGTCCTACCCTTGTAAATAAAAATTTTTTTAACATTCATCCCTACAACCTTTCGTAATTTTCTGAATAAAAATATTATAGCACATATGTTCTTTTAAAGAAAATTTTAATGGGCAGAGCCTCACCATACATTCCTATTAATTTAAGAAATTTTAATACCCTCAAGTATAAAAAGCGTCATCCTTTCTAAACAAGCTAGATTAGAAAGGATGACGCTTTTTTATGAATCTCTCGATTCAAGATGAACTACAACCATTTGCGGAAGAATTACAACGATATGGGTTCTGTTGCAAAATTCTTTAACAGATAAAAAGTTAAATTCAGTACAATCAAATTTTATGAAATAGTAAGTAATCGCTGTAATTCATTGTATGTTGAAAAACCGAAGTTTGGCCGCAAACTTCGGTTTCGTTTATATAGAGCATGAGTCGTTTCGATTCCTTTAATCGTACGAGAAGCATGACGTAGATTTTGAAATCCTGCAGATTTAGCAAACCGTCGCCTTGTATTTAACCATTTTCTTGCTCTCTGGAATGACACCTATAAAGAGACAGGAAAAGGATTAACCTATCCTTCTTGCTCTGCCGAGCTTACTCAATTAAAGAAGCAACAGGATACACTTTGGTTAAAAGAAGTAGATAGTATTGCTCTTCAATCCACATTAAAAAACCTCGCAGATGCTTTTTCGCGTTTTTTCAAGAAACAAAATGATATTCCACGATTCAAATCTAAAAACAATAAAGTTCAATCCTACACAACAAAGCAAACGAACGGCAATATTGCGATTGTAGGTAACAAAATGAAATTACCGAAACTTGGCCTTGTTCGCTTTGCCAAAAGTCGTGAAGTAGAAGGTCGTATTCTAAATGCAACGATTCGACGTAACCCAAGTGGTAAATACTTTGTATCTATTCTTGTCGAAACAGAGGTACAAGAAATGCTTAAAACAAAATCCACTTGTGGAATGGACATTGGGTTAAAAGATTTTGCTATTCTTTCTGATGGAACAACATACAAGAACCCTAAATTCTTCCATATATTAGAAGAAAAGTTAGCAAAAGCACAGCGTATCCTTTCCAGAAGAACGAAAGGTTCTTCGAACTGGAACAAGCAGCGTATGAAAGTTGCAAGAATCCATGAACATATTGCCAATGCGAGAGCTGATTACTTACATAAACTCTCTACTGAAATCATCAAAAACCACGATGTCATCGGTATAGAAGACTTACAAGTCAGTAACCTGCTCAAAAATGGAAAGCTTGCAAAAGCAATTAGTGAAGTATCTTGGTCACAATTTCGAACGATGTTGGAATATAAAGCAAAATGGTATGGCAAACAAGTTGTTGTGGTATCTAAAACATTTGCTTCCAGTCAGTTATGTTCAAATTGTGGATACAAAAACAAAGATGTTAAAAATCTAATAATTCGTGAGTGGGATTGCCCTTCTTGTGGTACACATCACGATAGAGATAGGAATGCAGCGATCAACCTGAGAAACGAGGCAATTCGTCTCTTAACCGTAGGAACTACGGAGATAGCCTACTAATCCATTAGAGTTCAATAGAACTCTGTACTTAGGAACCTCCCACTTCAAACAGTCCGTAAGGACGTTAAGTGGTGAGTAGTTCAACATGGCAGAACTTTAACGCCTAACTTAACTTTGACATGTTTGTTCAAAAACTTAAAAAAGTACCGATACTTCCCTATTTTTGTGAAGAAACGGGTCCCACTTTTAATTCTTTTATCCCCTCTTTTAATGTAAGTGCATCTGTTCTTAATGTTTTCCAGCTGTCTTTAGCTGCATCCAAGTTAGGTTTTAAGAATTTAAATTTATTTTGATCAGCTTTTTGAGATGCATTATCAATATGTCCCAGTACTCCCGCATATTGAGAGTCTAAGTCATGCCATTGGTCAGACATATAAGTAAGATTCTTAATAGCATTATCAATCACATTATGCATCTGATCAATATTATTAAATGCAACCCCAACTACACGATTTAATGTTATTTTATAATCCACAGTCTGACGTAATTGTGCTAATAAAGGCTCTAAAGTTGATAACTTACTTCTTGCATCACCTATCATGATACCACCGGAAATCATTACAGGAGGAAAGGGAATTTTCACCATTGTCAACCCTTTAGATTCTATGCCTTTTTGATAGTTTATTTCCGCTAAAACTTCATTTAGACGCTTTTGATCGGCTTCAACATCAGCACCTTGGTTTTTTAAAATCGACCGCAAGAGCTCTTTATTGCTTCCAAATACTCTAACATCTTGTCCAATATTATCTTTTAACTTAGTTAATTCTTGTATTAATTTTTGTGCATATTCTTCGTTTTGTTGAATTTCACCTCGTAAATCTGTAATCCCTTTTTTTAAAGTATCTCCATTCCCTGTATTACTCGCCTCTACTAATGTTCCATAATGATTGTCAAATGTTATATCGTATTCAATGATGTCTGTCAGTGTATCTAAAAGCTGTTTTTTTACTTGCGTATCCCATGTAACTGCATGTGCTCTTGCATTCTTTTGATCTTGTACAATTTTACCAGGTAAATCTGCATACCCATTAATAGTAATTCCTTCAAAATTCACATCTGGATTATTAATTAATAAACAAGCATAGTCATTCATGGATTTTGCAAATACCCCAGCATCTTGCAAAGCTTTTTTCATTTTTTCTTCATTTGCTGAAAGAGACGTATCCCCATTGTTAGTTTGTTCAATTCCACTTGCAAAAGCTGCTACTGGTGAAACTACAGAAGTTGTTGTCAAAGTTAAAAACACCGATGCAGCGAGTAGTTTGTACGGGTTTTTTTTCATCATTTTATATTCCTCCTATATAGGTTTTGATTTTTAATTCGTTTCTTCTTGTTTAAAAGCTATGTCTTTCGGAATTAACTCTGTATCTCTATGAATATCATTTCAACTTTGTTTAGCAGCCCTTAAATTATCAGGTATTAAAGAAAGTTTATGCTCTTACATTTGATCGATATTATCATATAAATCTTTATAATTTGCACCCATGTTACTCTATTATTGTTGAATGTTTGTTAGAGTGTTAAACTCAAAAAACATAAAGTGAAAGGCGTAGTCTTTAATGAGACTCCGCCTTTTCGATTTAAAAAGAATTCATTAATTTTTTTATAAATATTTAACGATAAAATCCTGAAGTTACTATTTTTTAAGCAACTTTTCAATAGAACCAATATTCCCCTATTTTTGCTGAGTAACAGGTTCCACTTTTAATTCTTTGATTCCTTCTTTTAATGTGACAGCATCTGTTCTTAATGTTTTCCAACTGTCTTTAGCTGCATTCAAGTTAGGTTTTAAGAATTTAAATTTATTTTGATCAGCTTTTTGAGATGCGGTATCAATATGTCCCAGTACTCCCGAATATTGAGAATCTAAATCGTGCCATTGCGTAGACATATAAGTAAGAACATTAATAGCGTCATCAAGCGCCTTATGCATCTCACTAATATTATTGTAAACAACTCCAACTACACGATTTAATGTTACTTTATAATCTACAGTCTGACGTAATTGTGCTAATAAAGGCTCTAACTGACCTAAATTATCTCTTGCTACACCCACTATGATACCGCCAATTATCGGTAGGCCTAGAATAGCACCCTTCATTACATTGAATCCATCAGATTCTAATTTTTTATAATAGTTTACTGAGTCTAAAACTTCTTTTAGACGCTTTTCATCGGCCTCCACATCAGCACCTTGGTTTTTTAAAATCGATTGCAAGGTCTCTTTATTGCTTCCAAATGCTCTAACATCTTGTCCAATAGCGTCTCTTAATTTAGTTAATTCTTGTATTAATTGTTGTGCATACTTTTGGTTTTGTTGAATTTCACCTCGTAAATCTGTAATTCCTTCTTTTAAAGTATCTCCATCCCCTGTATTAATCGCATCTACTATTGTTTCATAATAATTTTCAAATGTTGTATCGTATTCAATAATGCCTGTCAATGTATCTAAAAGCTGTTTTTTTACTTGCGTATCCCATGTAACAGCATGTGCTCTTGCATTCTTTTGATCTTGTACAATTTTACCAGGTAAATCTGCATACCCATTAATAGTAATTCCTTCAAAGTTCACATCTGGATTTTTAATTAACATGTAAGAATAGGCATTCATAGATTTTGCAAATAACCCAGCCTTTTGCAAGGTTTCTTTCATCTTCGCTTCATTTGCTGAAAGAGAAGTATCTCCATTGTTCGTTTGTTCAATTTCACTTGCAAAAGTTGCTACTGGTGAGACTACAGAAGTTGTTGTCATAGTTAAAAGCGCCGATGCAACGATTAATTTGTAAGGGATTTTTTTCATCATTTCATATTCCTCCTATATAGGTTTTGATTGTAAGTTCTATTCTTGTTTAAAAGCGATGTCTTTCGAAATGAATTCTGCATCTTTATGAATATCATTCCAACTTTGTTTAGCAGCCTTTAAATCATCAGGTATTAAAGAAAGTTTATGTTCTTGCATTTGGTCGATATTATCATATAAATCTTTATAATTGCCCCCCATTTTATTCCATTGTTGTTGAATATTCGTGAGAGACATTATAGCTTGATCCACTGTCTGATACAGATATGTCAAAGTATCTTTCGCGTTAGTAAGCGAAATAACTGCTTGGTTAGCAAGATCAGCTTTCGTACTTAATTCTCCGATTTTTTTAGAAATTTCGTTATAGGAGTTCATATGATTAGACGCCGTGACACCAGCTGCTGTTCCTAAACCGATACCAGCTGCACCGAGAGCCGAAAGGCCACCAATAACAGCCGGTGTTGCTGTACCGCCAGTCACAACAATTACTACCGCTCCTGCAATAGCTCCAATAACTAAAATGACTGCTCCTAATCCACCACCAATTGACCATGCTAATACATTGTCAAAATGTTCTTTCTGAGTAGAATGTAGCTTCTCAATTTCAGCTTGAAGTTGTGGAATTAGTGCTTGTTTGCCCGCTAATATTGCCGTTAATCCACCCTGCCCATCTGGGCCACCAACATTATTTTTAAAATCTGTAGTATTTGTATACAGTTTTGTTTTGAAGGCTTCTAACACCTTAATTACTTCTGTAACTTCTTTTGAATTTGTATCAATTGTACTGATTAAATCATTTATGCCCTCTTTTAGACCTGCTTTATCTTTCTTTTGTACAGTGTCTACTAATGTATCGTAATAATTTTGAAATTGTTCATCGTAATTTACAATATTACGAGCTGTTTTTTGAATCTGGGGTTTCGCTGTATCTAACCAATAATTCGCATTGATACGAGACAGTTCCTGATTAAGGTGAATATTTTTGATTAATGCTCCCCCATCTGAACCTAAATCAATATTAGATAAATTTACATTCGGTTGTTTAATCATTGTTTTTGCATACAGATCCATTACAAGCATATGAGATCCTGTTTCAGCCAACGCTTTTTTCAGTCCTTCAGGTCCTAATGCATAATTCCCTATTTTCTGTTCTTGAGCGGTCTGTTCTTGTGCAAATGCATGAAGAGTGTTGCCGGTAGTAGCAGTTAAAACCGTTGCCAGAGTGGCCAAAGTTAACACTTTAAATGGAAATTTCTTCATATTAATTCTCCTCCCTATTTTTCGATAGATTATTATAATCTTTATTTTTTAAAAGTTAATAATATTAAAATTTATTAACTTGCTCTTCAAGTTGACTTATTACATTTTTTAATCGTCTTAATGTATCTTTTTGAGACTGCTGGTTAGTAGTATCAACATTAGTAGATAAATTTGTAATACTATTTTTGATTAGATCTAAATCTTCTTTATAACGTTTCATTAGGTCAAGTTCTACGTCCACTTGATTTGCAAACGTATGCAAATCATTTTGCATAATAAGAAGCATTGATTTTTGTAAATCTGCTATTGTTAGATTCTTTGTTAAATCATAAAATTTTTGGTTTTGTGTTTCTAAATCAGCTAAATGTGCTCGTTGCTCTGCTGTTAGTTTATTTACTTCAGCGAATGCACTATATGCTTTTTTAATTTTTTCAGGGTCAATAACTTTCGTAAGGTCATACTCTTTCGTTTGTGCAGCAGCAGCAGCAGCTATTTCACCTTGTTTGCTTTTTTCAATTGCTTCACGAGCTGCTTTTTTAGCAGATTCAATCTCTAGAGCAGATTTACCCTGTTCTTTTGCTTCTTGCTCTGCTTTTTTCTCTGCTTCTAAAATAGAGTTATTAATTTCTTTTCCTTTGTTAACTGCTGCCAATGCTGTTTGTGCAGCAGGTTCAATGATATCTTTTGAAAGACTATAGATTTCTTGAAATATCTTAAGTCCTTGTTCATTTAAAGCTCCTGGTAACAATGCTATTTGTTGTAAATCATTTTGAATTGATTTTTGGGTATTTAGTAATTCATTTTTTAGCTGATCTATTTTCCCTGTTCCATCTGAACTTAGGGCACTTTGCGCTTTTGTCACATCAGTATCGAGATCTTTAAGTTTTTTATCAAGCTGGAATTTAAGATCTGTTAATTCATTAATCTGTCTTTGCACGTTTTCTTGGTTCGTCATAGCCATATCTTGAAGAACTTCAAGTCTATCTAAAAATCCTTCTTTATCTTCTTTATTGTCTACAAATCCTTTTATTGCTGGGTAATAGTTATTAAATTTAGTCACAAATCCTTTACTTTTTGAATTTAATAGAATTAAATTTGGATAAAGTTCCGAAGACCATTCTTTCATATCTTGCTTGATTAGGGATTGGTTTGTATTTAAAGCTGGAACTTCTTCTAGTTGTACATTAGGGCTCATTAAAGCTTGATCTATATATGTTTGGATTAATTTCGATTGTGCACCTAATTTTCGTAATGATGAGGAAATATCCGTGTTCTCTTGTTGAGTTTCTGCTTGAACGATTGGTGTTGCGAGAGTATTGATAGGAATAGTGGCCCCAGTTACAATTGATGTTATTAAAAATCCTTTAATTATTTTATTTTTCATTCCGTACACTCCTTCACTATTTTCTGTTTACAATCTAATTCATACATCTTGAACACCCTAACGCTAGGCTCTTTTCTTGCACACTCTTGAGGAAGGAGAATTCTTTCGTATAGAGTGTTAAACTCTCGTTATTATTTACTTCTCATAGAATGTAAGGACCTTACTTTCCCCCATTTAAATACTATGTTTTTCACAAGTAAACAATAAAGTTTCATCACCTACATTTGAATTATTTTCCAAATGAATAGTATAATAATTTTCTTTGGAGTTGCTGCTTGACTTGCAGGAGCCCAGATAGATAAACCCATTGCTCCTACAACTAACCCTGCTATGACTTTTCTGCAAGTAATTTCATAATGTTTCTCCTAGTTTTGTCGGTAAGAGCCCTACAGATTACAAAAGATGAAATTATACTGTACATTGCTTATACCTTCACCCCGGAATAAAATAAGATCATTTTTGCTTTGTAGAGACTTAAAATCCCATTTTTTACAAATGCGATACTTTCTTGATACTAAATTATTACTAAAATCAATTAACATAATATTATGAAATATTGATTTTATATAATGTTACTTGCAACTTTATTGCACTTTTATTAATGCAGTCTTCTCCTCTCCTTAGTGGTCATACCAATTACACCTTTATTAAAACATTAAACTTTTAATGCGTAAATAGCAGAATTTTGTCGATTATATTCAATAATTTTGCATTGCGTATTATTGCGAAAAGAAATTATTATACTTATATAAAGATCATTTAATATTATTTAAGTAATTACAATAGTTACAACTTGATATATCTAATTAAAAAATAACTATTTTAATCTATAAAAAATATTTAATACAATTAAATTATTGTTTAATATAATTTAATTACACTCTGCATATTTATCCCCTTTATGTAGATATGCAAAATTGCATACCACTTTCTGTTGAAAATAATTCCCAGTGTAACTATAATAGTTACAGTAATTGGATTTTACATTTACTTATTAAAGCCATTTTTGAAAGAATATTAAAGGAGGAGTTAGAATTATGAAAAAAGCCATTTTAGCAGGAACATTAGGAGTCGCAGTACTTTCGGGTATGAATTTACCAGGATTAGAAGTTCCAAAAGCTAGTGCAGCAACTATGGATTTAGAAATTCAAGAGGTTACGAAATATTATTCTTTGAGTTCATACGAAATGTCTCAAAAAGAATCTTTTAATCTAAAAAAAGGAGAAGAACTTACGGTCTTTGTAAATAATTCAGGATTCCCGATTTCTTACACAGTCTTTGACGCAGACAATCAAGTAATTGGTACATACAATGCTAATTCACCTTATGGACGCGTATTCAAAGCGCAAACAGACGATAATATTTCTGTACAATTTCAAGCAGGAGTGAATTCTTCATTTATGAAGAAAATGAATTTTACAGCTAAATTCGCTCTTTCTAAATTTAATTAATGGTAAAAGTTATTTGAACTTACACTTCAAAATATAATTATTTATTCCGAATGTTCATTTTAAGAGAAAAATAATTCTAAACAAAATGCTGGTTTGAGTTCACTCTCTCAATAACCGATATAGATAAATATGGTAAAATACACTTGGATGGGAGTCCAAACATATTTTATTAAAATTAAAGTGGTTATTAAGTCGACGGAAGACACCTTAGGGTGTCTTTTCTTTTCAAACACTATTTTCACTATAAACATAGTAATAACTATTTTAATTGAATATTGGTAATAGTGAATCTATATATTATCAATTTACTATATTTAACATTTATGTAAAAATGAATACAAGCTAAACTTTTTCAAAATCTTTCCCCTAATAAAGATTTGAAAGAGTCATCTCAATAGTCTCCATGTTGTAAATATGCCTAGAAAAAAGAACCCCTAAGGGTTCTTTTTTCACTAAATTTAACTAAAATCTGAAATTCATCTCGCACTTTTATCGGGCTATGCCCCTCACATTTAGAAGTGAAAGAATTCTTTCAAATTTTAGTTACATTTCACTCTCATCATATAAACTATACCTGCTGTCTTTGCAGCTCTTCCCAACTTCGGCCATACAACTTGGTGTGTTGTTTAGTCAGAGAAGCGTTATTATATTTTTGTTCTACTGGAGGTTTCATTTTACAAATAAATGCATGTTGCAAATCGCCACCGGCCCTTACAGATATAATCGCATGGAATCTAGGTAAACTTGCTGCATCTTCAATTGAAATGGTCGGCTCTAGTCGATGTCTGGACAACTCAAATGTTTTCATGTGATCGTTAGCAAATAGAATTTGTTGTACCCCGCCCCTTGCAAATTTTCCTGCAGAGAAGTAGGCAGCTTATTCCAATGATGGAATGCATATAGTGCACCAAAGCGTTCCTTACGTCCTTCTGTTGCGTACTGCTCCGGTTCATTAAATACCATAATACAACCATTCTTTTGTTCTTCTTTACTCATAAGCATACGTGTCATGAATGTTTTCAATGTGATCCAATGGACTAGTGTTTTAGAAGCCAATTCTCCTAATTTACGATTGGGAATACGGATGATTACCACTTTCCCTCCCATCATCCATTTTGCAAAATTCACCCCTCTCTTTGGTTCCTGTGAGAAGATATCAAATAAAGTATCATTACCGAAAAAGTCGTCCAATCGATTTAATACCGGGTCTGCTTTGCTTCCTAATTCACTATTATCTCCCCAAGATATCAACTCGTTAGCTAGTCTTTGATTCCCCTTATGAATCAGTTGTTTAATTACCTCAACGCGGTATTCCTCGTTTTCTATCATTCGTTTAATCCGAAATAACGAACCTTCTGCTGCTTTTAAATAACGTTTCGACCGCGCCATCCCCTCCATATCACCAAAGAAATCAATAACTTCATCCGCAAATCTGCTCGCTCCTTTTCGTCCTAACTTGGTAATCACTTTAGTAAGGTCCATAGGTACGATATAGTTTTCATCGCTTAAATCTATATCAATCACTTTTACCCATTAGTTTACATGGTTCTGTTGCAAAGTTTTTAAAACTAAGCTAAACTTTTGCAAAACAGAGTGAGGAGAATCATAAATGGGATATTTTAAAGGAAAACAATTCAGGAAAGATATTATTTTAGTAGCCGTCGGCTACTACTGTCGTTTTTCTTTAAGTTATCGAGATATATCTGAAATTTTGAAAGAACGTGGTGTATCGGTCCATCCCACAACCATCATGCGATGGGTTCATGAATATGGAAATCTCATTTATCAGATTTGGAAGAAGAAAAACAAAAACACATTGTTATCTTGGCGTTTGGATGAAACCTATATCAAGGTGAAAGGGCAATGGTGTTATTTATATCGAGCAATTGATAAAGAGGGACAAACACTTGATATTCAACTTCGTCAAAAACGGGACACACAAGCAGCATATGCTTTTATGAAAAGACTTGTTCGAACTTTTGGAGAACCAACGATTCTGACGACAGATAAGGCCCCTTCTTTAGCTTCCGCATTCAAAAAATTAAAGGAGATAGGTCTTTACAAAAATACCTTTCATCGTACAATCAAGCACCTCAATAATATCATTGAGCAAGATCATCGACATGTGAAACGTCGATTCTCCCGTTCTTTAGGGTTTCAAAGTCTTCGCCATGCCTCACGTACTATTAAAGGTATAGAAACTGTTCATGCCATATACAAACAAAAACGAAGTCTTCAACCAAACTTCGTTTTTTCGACGTATAACGCATTACATGAATTATTAATAGTTTCATAAAACTGGTCCACAATATTCTCCATCTCTTTATGTCTTCGGAAACTTTGCAACAGAACCATCAACACTAACAAATACGGTCTTTGTTTGATTATTTTCAAACACATATACTGTTGTATAAATATGTTCTTCAATTTTACTAATCCCTGTTAGTCTATGATATCCAATAAAATCAATACCTAAAGGAGGTGTAATATCCACCTTACATATTCCTACTTTACTCATTTGAACCTCTCCAGTTATCTATGTAATTTGTTATGTAATTACTTTACGTCTTATTCAGCTAAGCTCTACTATTCTTGAATAAAAAATCTCACAATTTCTATACTTATTTTAACACTAATAATCTAAATATTATGATTTAAAATCCTTTATCACCCCAAATAGCGGTCACAATACATAGCCATCTAGCTAAGGTTTTTATATACCCCAAAAATGAAAAAAATTTTTTCTACAGTTACTTACTTTGAGAAGTCAGCGCATTTTTTTGTTTTTGGAACGTTATAAAATTCTTAAGTTGATGGATATGTGGCGGTACCTCTTATAGAGAATAACAACAAGGACTTCCGTTCGAGAATTGAAACATTACGAAATCAACAGTCACAAGTACCTACCCCTAAACAAGTAAAGCGAAAGATGAACGAAAACAACAAAGACGCTCTCATTGCATCCCTAAAAAGAAAAAATCAAAAGTTGGAAGAGGAAAACAGGCAATTAAGGGAGCAACTGAAAGTAGCATATGCAAATGTCTATAAAAAGTTATAAGGGAGAACAATGATGTACCCCCTTCTTCAACTCACGGGGCAGGTTAGTTGAAGAAGGGATAATATCATTTTTATTACTATTTTATTCCATTTAATATATAACTAATTTGTATTTTATATATAAATGGGAGGGAATTTATGACTACAAATAAGGACTACATTCGTTATATTCGGGGAAAAGTAGGGCACGATTTAATATTTCTTAATTTTGCTGGAGGTATGGTTTATAACGAACGAAATGAAATTCTTTTACAAAAACGGAGAGATAGAAATGAGTGGGATTTTCCAGGTGGTGCTATGGAACTTGGAGAATCTCTTGAAGAAACCGCTAAACGAGAAATACTTGAGGAGACAGTATTAAATGTTGAGGTTGAACATCTTATAGGTGTCTACTCTAAATATTCTGGTGAGTTTCTGAACGGAGATAAAGCTCAGACTATCACTCATTTTTTTCAATGCAAGCCAATTGATGGGGAACTTACCGCAGATGGTATTGAGACTTTAGATTTAAAATACTTCCCAATAGACCAAACACCGAAATTATTCATAAAACAACACGACGATGCCTTAGAAGATTGGCTTTCCAAAAGAAAAGGTGTATTTAAATAAAAACACCTTCAAATTAATTATCCATAATCTTTAACTAACGGGCGCGTTAGTTAAATAAATTAGGTCTTGATAAGATTTTAAGGGTTCTTCTTTTCTAGTGTTTTCTGCTCTTGATTATTGGATGTTTGTTCATCCCATTCTTTTTCTATTTTTCGAAACCATTTACCGTTTTTACTTAAATAATATCTCTTTACTTCCCCATACGGAATCCAAATTTCACATTCTTCTATTCGATCCATTACTTCACTAAGAATCATTACTGTCAAAATGAGAATATAGAACTCTCGTAGCACATCGACCTCAGAAGAGGGGAAGAATCCCTTTGTGAAAGTATGTATTTTGTCTATTAATAAATACGGTACATGAAATTATTTATATGCATCTTAAAAAAGCTCCTCTAAAAGGAGCCGATTATTTTACAAGTTGATTCTCTAATTCCTCTCTTATAATCTTTGTACCTGCTAAGCTTAGCGTAATCTTTCCATCTGCTAAAGTAATATTTTTATCAGATACTTCTCCTGTTATTGCAAAAACACCATGCGCTTCGTATTTTTTTAAGATGATCTTTTCACCTTTTACATAGATCTCTAATGGCGTCTTTTCTTCAATTTCCAGCGTGCGTCTTAACTCCATTGGTATAACGATACGTCCTAATGAATCTAATTTCCGAGTTACTCCTGTTGATTTCATGAAACCTCTCCCTTATGTAAAGCGATAATAAAGTTATTGAATTTTGTTATGAAATACATATGAGCCTTGCACATTTTATTGTAGCAAGGCCCTTTGAAATTAATTGAAAATTCATTCTTTATACCACGATCGCGCCCTTTTATGGAAGAAGGGAATATTTTAATTTATTTACTCGTTATTACCATTATTGTTGACTTGACAAATAGTTAGATGCCACTTTGTTTAGAAAATAAGTGTAACCTACTTGCCATTGTTCAAACATGTTTCTGTGAAAGTCGTCTACAATAAATAGCTCAGTTTGATTTAAGAAATCGTGTGGTGTAGATGGATGACCATCTTTTTCTAAAAAGGATAGATATTTTTTCACCCGTTCGAAAACCTTTGGGTCGTTTGCGGAGACACCTTCTTGTAAGAATTTAATCATATCTTCATTAAATGATTTTGCTTCAATGGCGGAATCATTCATTGATTCTACATCAATAGTTTGATTCGTCAAATCAAAATCATATTCTTTTTTCAAATGTTCGTTTTGACCCTTTAATGCTTCTTGCCATTCTTCTTCAGTTTTAAAACCCCTAAACATTGATGCCATATCTAAATCGACTCCTTCTTTAGTATTTTTGATGGAGAAATTGATCGTATCAATTAGTTCTTTAAATTGATTGATCTTTTGCTCTAGTAAATCCCTTTGCTTAATCAACGTATTCTCTCTGTCGATATTACCATCTAATAATTGTTTAATTTCCTTAAGAGGAAAATCCAGCGCTTTGTAAAAAAGAATATGCTGTAGTCGTTCTAAATCCTTTTTTCCGTATAAACGATATCCAGCTTCTGTCGTTTGCTCTGGAATCAAAAGACCTATCTTGTGATAATGGTGTAACGTCTTTACTGTTGTATGGGATAGTTTTGCAACTTCATTAACGGTATACAGTTCTATTTCCTTCTTTCCATGCTCTTTATACTAAAGTATCCTCTAAGGTAAGAGTCAACACTAAAAAAGGCTATATGTTTTTGTAGATCATATAGCCTTTTTAATTAAGTTTTCTTGCCTTGATTTTAAAAAAATATGGTCGTTTAATGGAATAAGATGATTTGCGTTTTTAAACATCTTTATTGTAAATGTAACGATTTTATTTATAATTAAACGACTTTATTGTTATTTAACACCTTATATATTTTAAGCTCTATAATTTCATACCCTATGCCGTTTTCTCATTGTAACAGGCTTTCTCCGTACATGAAAAACATTATGATCCAAAAACTTCCGACCAGAAACAAGATGTTTTTACACTTTTGCTTAAAGGAAATAAACCTACCTTCCATTCACATACTCTTTTCTTTTTAGATTTTATACCATCCCAAAAGGTCCACCTTTTGGAACTATATCGATTATGTACGATGTACACCCTATACATGTGGGATTAACATAAAATCTTATTACAGAAAGAAACACAACAACACCTATTTGATTAGGTGTTGTTGTGTATTATTTTATGAAAGCTAACCTTGGATTAAATTGGAACTCTTCCGTATAAATCGCTTCACGCCTAATATGATGAGTGATACAACGATGCCTCCAACAATAATCATACCGACAGCAACAAATAATCCACCAAGTCCGAGCACTGAGTCTTGGTAGGTTACAATTGGAGGAACATCATATCCATTTTGGAAGATAACAAATCTGGCAATTTCTAAGTATGTAAGGTGAAAACCAATTGCTGTCCAAAGACTCCCAGGCCAGAGCCGAAGCAACTGCAAACATATCCCAAAGCATAAAATTAATATGATATAAGAAAGGTCAATAGAGTTTCCAGGGGAAAGTCCAACGATAGCTTGAATCTGGTTAACTGCTATAGGGATAGATAAAAATAACAAAGTTTGAAATAATACTGCTAGCCAAGCAATGAAACGATGGCGTAATATATCATATATCATCCCTCGTAATGCCAATTCCTCTGGCAAAGCTTCATAAAAAAAGGCAATGACCATATTTATTAGTAGCGCTGTAAACCAATAATTGGGCGCATGCCATTTTTCAATGACGATCCACCCTTGGAAAGAAGCAATTATAAATCCTAACGAAGCGAGTAAAGTGGCCAAAAGGACTCCTGTTATAAAATGATAGGCATTTTCCCATGAATAAACCGGCTTTTTCGGTTTTATACCCGTGAGCCGGTAGACACGCTGATATAAATATAGAATAATCGGAACCACCAATCCACTCATTACGATCCCCTGAATTAACAATTTAATATTTCTAGATAAGTTGAACTGTTGTTCAGCAATTGTACCAGAAAGAGAACCTAGGAACAGACCGGTAGTTAATGTTGTCCATCCTGCTATTAAAAGAAATATCCATCTCATATACTGTTTGCCTCCTATATAGTGATCTACCTTATGGACCTAATTAAGAATAACGCCCCTTCCTGATAATCATATATTCCTTCACAGTGCCCACCATTTTCATAGGGTGATCTTAGTTGATTGATTATTTAATATCTAATCTAGCTTATATTCACTCAAATTTCGTCTAATTTCTTTCTCGCTTTTGAGTATTAGTTTACATTCATCTCTCAATAACATTGAATATATTTCAATTATCATAATATCCTCAAAAACAAAAAGAAAAGTATACATTCAAAATACTGAAAATAATAGGATTACTGAAAATTTTCCAATATACTTAACCAAATAATTTACGTATGATTTTTATCCAACCTAAATTAAGAAAATCCTATAAGAATTGACCACAAAAATGCTAAACGGATACTTCTTGGAATTGATATTCATAATTTAAATATTTTCCAAGGTAAATCATCTTTTTCGCTTTTCATTATAGTTACCAATTTAATAAATTTTACTATAATTAGAATAATTTTCAATTATATTTGTTCAATTAAAATAATCTTTTTTATCGGAAGTCAAACTAAAAAAGCCTTATTCAACTCGCATTGAATAAGGCTTTGTGTTTCTCTTCATTTTTTGTTTTGCACAAAAACATCAATAGCTTCTATAGCTTTTTCTGTCCCGCCGCTTTTTTGAAAACTTTCATTAATTTTTTTGATACCCTCTTTATAGATTTCGTTGGTCAGCACTTCTTTAACGGCATCCTTTAACGTTTCAGGTTTCAAATTATCCTTTGATACTCTGTAGCCGGCATTAAGCTCAGTCAGACGCTGCGCCACTGTAGGCTGGTCCTTGTCATGCGGGATAACAACCATTGGGATATTGAAGTGGATCGATTCATTCACGCTGTTCATACCGCCATGGGTAATAAAGACATCCGTATGCTCGAGTACCTTTAATTGCGGTACATATGAAGAAATGATAAAGTTCTCGGGAGCTTCTTTAATTTTTGTCATATCTACTCTTTCACCGGCAGCGATGACAACTTTTCCTTTGAAATCAGAGAATGCATCAATACATGTATTAAAAAACTCCTCTGTACGGTCAAGAACCGTCCCCATCGAAATATAAAGGACTTGTTCATCCTCTAATGCTTCAAAGGGAAAGCTACCCGTATAAGCCCTCTTTGGGAATGTCGGTCCGATAAAGATATTTGAATCATCGAATTTTTCGCTATTAGGCTGAAAATACCGGCTCGTAAATACAATCGTTAATTCCGCCGCATTATTCATAAACTGAGCCGAGCTCTCCGGCTCTACGCCATAACATTCTTTCATTTGTACCATTAACTTTTCAGCTTCTTCATCAGGTTTAAATCCGGATTCTGGAGATAAAGGCATGTTTTTAAGAAATTCTTTGGGAAACAAAAAGGATGCTGAAGAGCAAACTCCCGGAATTTGCAAGTAATCTCTCACTAGTTGCCCTGCTCCAAATTTTTCATAAAATACAAAGTCAAAATCAATATCCTGAGATAACTGTTTTGTGATATCTAAAGCGTCAAATGAAGTTTGAATTTGAATTTTCAGAAAGGCATTTAAACCGGCATTCGAATACGGATCAATGGATGCTTTACTCAATAAATCAGGCTGAAGATGAACCGTTGCGCCAACTTTTTCTAAACGTTCTTTAAATTTTTCAGTTGTAATATAGTGAACACTGTCTCCTATTTCCGCAAAAGCTTTTACAATGCCCAAAGTAGGATTGACATGCCCTTCTGCTGGAAAATTAATCATTAAAATGTTTGCCATCCGAATAACACTCCTTGTCTCAATACTTGCAACATATTAACTCTCTTACTGCTTTCTCTTTGACTATTAAGGATACAAATAATCCCCCGCTGCTCTAGCCATTGATTCTACCTGCAAAACCCGTTCAGAAACCCCTTGAACCTTAAGCTTTATATTTCACCCCCCATTTGTTAAATATTAATTAAATGATAACAAAAAAAGGAATTTTCAAATCATACTTAATAATGAAACTGATTCATACTTTAGACCTATTTTATTTATATAAAACCCGAAATCGGAAGTAAATGTATCTAGAATTCTTTGAAATACTTTTCAATTATGATTTTAGCTCTACTCTCAAGTAAAATAGGGAGGTTTTTCAAAGAAAAATATTTCAAAGCAATACTTTCTCCATCTTCCATACTTAAATTACCTGAAATTCCTTTTGCTTTATACAGACCAATAATATTGTATACTTCATCCCCATGTGGATATTTGTAATAAAAATCTTCGCCAGAGAGAACATCTATTAGTTCAAAACTTTCAGCTAGCAAGCCTGTTTCTTCATAGAGTTCTCGTTTAGCTGCTTCTTCAAAGGATTCCCCTAATTCCATTGCCCCTCCTGGTAAACCCCAGTCGTTTGTATCCGAACGTTATTGAAGCAATAAATCTTGTTTTTCATTAAAGACAATTATTGTAGAACCAGCTACAATAATTGGTCTTGTACCTATAAATTCCCTTAATTCTTTTACATAATCAGCCATGTTTTTTCTCCCTCCCATAACAAAATATTACCATGTTTTAGGAGGAAAATTTTATGGGTTTTGGCTGACTTATTTATGTATATTTCATACATGCTCGGTTAACATAACGCATCATTAACGGAACCAAACCTAAATGAAACCCTTTGGGCACCTAAGAGTTTCAACTTATCGTCATTTTTCGTTTATTTTAGATTATTATACAGCGTTGATGAATTAACATTTTCGGCTTCTGAAGAAACATGGCAGCTGCATTAAAAAAGTGGGGTTTTATGAAACCCCTTACTCCACAAAATGGCCGGATTGTGGAATAGAATGACCCGCATTTTTTTAACAACTTTATTATTTTTTAAACGACTTTATTGTAAATTAAACAACTATTTTGTCACTTAACAAAATAGGTTATTCTTGCAGATAGTTTTATATTTATATTCACTTTTAATTAACTATAATAAAATGAATTTCATATTATAACGATTCTGATACAAAGCTTACATACATTAGCATTAGAACTGAAAAAAGCACCTAATTTTAATTAGGTGCAAAGTAACTATAGTAGTAATTTTTGTATTTCTTTTGTACTGAGACCAGTGAATTTTGCAATGTCTTCTAACGGCATACCATTTTTATACATACCACGAATTAATTGGATTTTTCCCTGTTCAATACCTTCTTCTCTACCTTTTTCTAATCCTTCTTCTCGCGCATGGGCTATTTTAGCTTGTTCATCTAAAAGTATTTTCTCACGAGCTTCATAAGCTGTTCGGAAAGAAGAATCATGGCTCATATTTTCCCATTTATTGATTGCTTTTTGTAAAATTGGATCTTGATTCATCGCAATCTCCTCCAATGTCTGAGTTAAGTGTTCATCTTCATGGGCTGGCAACAATAACATCCAACGGACAAACATATTTTCCCATGGGTTTACTTTTTCTTCACGCCATTGCTTCACTAATTTTGGAATCTCCACAAAATGGATTTCGATATCATCACTTAATATCTTTTTCGTTTTGGAATTCCATAATTGACCGATGGTGTGAAATGATTCGTCATAAGAAAATAATATGAAATCTAACAAGTTAATAGTGATTGTTTTTCGAAGTGAACGATATGGCATCCCTTCTTGCATTTGGGATGTATAGAGTTTACTCCAATAATATAAAGAGCGTTTTACCATATCATGTGTATTTCGAAGCTGAATTTCTATATTCACTTGTGTTCCGTTGTTTAGTGTTGCTAATAAATCTAAAATAGATAACTTATCATCTTCATAAGATTTATGAAGGTGTGGATCTTCAAGTTGTAATGATGAAATAGGGGTATCTAAAGATTCTTCTAAGATGGCGTTTAGGAATCCGATTAAAATTTCTTCGTTCCCCTTTGTTCCGAATAACTGTTTAAAAGCAAAATCAATTCGTAAATTTACTAATTTGGTCGACATGGGTTTCCTCTCCCTGTCTTTCTTTTCTTAACTATATTTTATAAGATAGCCCCCTACACATGCAAATGCTACTGTTATTATTATAGGTTTAATTCATTGTAGCTTCTTTATCCTGCAGCATCTGTTTATTTTTTTCGTGTGTATCTATACAGCATTGCTTGACTAATACCAGTCATATTCACAATTTCCTTTATGCTGTATTCTTTAGAATCATATCACTTCAATAAATTATAGAGGAAATATTATAATTATATTGAATATAATAATTTGTTTTTAATTGTATTTTTAAGGAGGCGTTGTCGATGAGAAGTTATTTATACTTAATTGGGCGAAAAAACAAGGGGATAACGTTTCAATAGCCCATAAAATACGTGGTTCCCATTCAATATTAAAGGGAGAGTACCAGATTGAAAAAAATTTATTTAAAGCCTATTGACAAAAGTAATTGGGAAGAAGCAATTAGATTATCTGTTAAAGAAGAACAACAAACATTTATTGCATCCAACCTTTATTCTATCGCAGAAGTTCAATTTCTAGATAATTTCTATGCAAAAGGTATTTATCTTGATAATAAAATGATAGGATTTACTATATTTGGGATAGACCCTGATGATAATAATTATTGGATTTATAGACTTATGATTGATGAAGAATTTCAAGGAAAAGGTATAGGTAAGCAAGCTATATATCTGGTTATTGAAGAGATAAGACGAAATAATAATGCAAACATTTCTTTAATAATGATTGGATATGATCCTGAAAATCTTACAGCAAAATTTGTATATAAAAAGGTAGGATTTATTGAGACTGAATTATCATCTTGGGGTGAACAATTAGCTAAGTATTCCTTGTAAGTACTTGAAAATGACTTTTAGACTTATTAAAGTAAAGGGCCCGATTGTGGAGCAACATAGATAGGAAATAATCAAACTTTTTTATAAAAGAATGAACCAACTGAAAATATTAAGAGCGTGTTTTGATCAATCTTTTTTTCAAAACACGCTCTTTTCTATGAACATTTATTAAGGTTATTAGTATCAATTTGATCAAACTTTATTTAAAAACAACAAAATGACTACTGAATTTTTTGAACTACTCACCACTTAGCTGACGTTTGAAGTGGGAGCTTCTTGGGAAGTAAGTACTTTTACTAGCTATGTTTACCAAGGTTCTGTTGCAAAGATTTCTAAACTGAGATAACCTGCAGAAAAAGTGTGAGCAGGAGAATGATATATGGGGTATTTTAAAGGAAAACAGTTTAAAAAGGATATTATTTTGGTAGCCGTCGGCTACTATTGTCGTTTTTCTTTAAGTTATCGTGATGTATCTGAAATCTTGAAGGAGCGTGGTGTTTTGGTTCACCCAACAACCATCATGCGCTGGGTTCATGAATATGGAAATCTTATCTATCAAATTTGGAAGAAGAAAAATAAAAACGTTCAATTATCTTGGAAACTAGATGAAACCTATATAAAAGTCAAAGGAAAATGGTGTTATTTATATCGTGCAATTGATAAAGGCGAATTGATAAAGGCGGGCACACATTGGATATTCAACTTCGTAAAAAACGGGATCATCAGGCTGCCTATGCCTTTATGAAAAGATTGGTCAAAATCTTTGGAGAACCAGCGGTTCTCACTACAGACAAAGCACCAGCATTACTTTGCGCATTTAACAAATTAAGAGAACAAGGCTTTTATATAAATACAACTCATTGTACAATCAAGCATTTGAACAATCTCATTGAACAGGACCATAGGCATGTGAAGCGACGTTTTTCCAAATCCGCAGAATTTCAAAATCTTCGCCACGCTTCCCGTACCTTGAAAGGCATCGAAACCATTCATGCTTTATATAAACGAAACCGAAGTCTTGGCTCAGACTTCGGTTTTTCGACGTACAATAAATTACAGGGGCTACTAACAACCGCATAAAATGTACAACTTTTTGTTGACACCACTTAACCTTAACAAAACTTCGCAACAGAACCATAAATCACTTCCTTTTTAAAAGGATGGCTTCATATATGTGCGTTACAGAAATTCAAATTAATTTTATATCTTGTCTTTATTAAATTGCATTTACAATAGAAAAGGTGCATATTTACATATCAATGAAAATATACACCTTTCCTCAGCAATATCATCAAAGTATTAGCATCTGGTACAAAAACTTCAGATCATTTACACTATACTATAAACAACTCATATAGGCTTCTATGTCTCTATGAAGCAATTTTTACATTAACCCCTTAAAAAGTAATGCTCTTGATATATTCATAATTTCCTACACTTGATGTGCAGTTATTGGGCTGCCCTATTCGTTTACACTGCTACCCTCAAATAACAACTTTAATAATCACAATTTTCGTTCATAGAGTTGCATCTTTTGTGCTCTCTACTTTTCCATTAATGCAAGAGGTGTCTCTTTTATTCCTTCTAATTTATTTAGTAGATACTTAGCTATCTTTTCAACTGCGGGGGAGCCCACTATTTCTTCATGTGATCCAGGGACTGAATACTTATTTACTCTTCCTTTTAATAAAGGTCCCCAATCTGTAAACAACTCTTTTCCTTCCTCAGCACTAAAGTAGATAACTTCTCCAAAGTATGGTATCAAATCATGCCCTGCCATGATGTTCAGGCATTTCCTATGAGCATTGATAACTTGCCTCAAATTCATAAGATCTGCATCAGGCGGTAACACTCCTTCTATAATTAATCGCTCCACAAGCATATCTTGTTGATGGACGAGTTCTCCTTCCTGCTCTGTAAGATCTCTAGGAATGAAATGCTTAGATATATATGAGAGCATATCCTCCCTTGTTTTATGATCCTCCCCTGAAGGTACTTTAGTATCCATGAGTACCAACAACTCAACTTCTTCTCCTTGATTCCTTAGTACAGTTGCGATTTTATAAGCAATTGCACCGCCTAAAGACCATCCTCCAAGATGATATGGGCCTTCTGGCTGAACACGTTTTATTTCTTCGATGTAAAGTTGAATTACTTCCGACAAGGTCAACTCGTCAATTCCTCTCTTTTCTATGAGAGGATTCTGTAAACCATAAAATGAACAGTGGTTCTTAAGCAATCTTGCTAGTTGAATGTAACAGAATACATTCCCCATAAACGGATGAACGCAGAAGAAAGGTCTTTTCTCTGATTCTTGTAGTGGAACTGGAGCTGATACAGATTTTGTCATACCATGCTTATCACGAATAAGGCATGCAATTCCTTCCACTGTGGGATTCTTAATCAATGTAGACACTTTAATCTCTTTTCCAAACTTCTCCCTAATTTTTGAAACCAATTTGATTACAAGGAGAGAGTGTCCCCCTCTATTAAAGAAATCATCATTTACATAGACATCTTCTATTTGTAGCAAATCCTGCCAGATTTTAATCAACTGATATTCAATTTCATCCCTTGGAATGATTGGTGTAGAGAAGTTATTTTCTCTTTGAATAGTTAAACTGTTCAATGCCTTTCGATCAACTTTTCCATTCGTTGTAAGAGGAATCGTATCTACCTTAATAAAGTGTGCGGGAACCATATAATTCGGTACTTGTGTCTTGAGATATTCACGCCATTCATGTATACTCCCATCTCCAACTACATAAGCGACCAATCTCTGCTCTCCTAATTTATCCTCTGTTACCAAAACTACTGCTTCTTTCACCAATGGATGACTCTCTAGATTCGCTTCAATCTCTTCAAGTTCAATTCGGAAACCCCGAATTTTCACTTGATTATCGATCCTTCCCAAGTAGTCTAAATTACCATCAGATAAATAACGAACCAAATCTCCCGTCCGATATAAACGCTCTTCTTCATTAAATGGATGACGGATGAATCGCTCTGCTGTTAATTCTGGGCGATTCAAATATCCTCTCGCTATACCTGCACCACCAATATATAGCTCACCTGTTACACCAACTGGAACAGGTAACAAATTTTTATCCAATACATAAGTTTGAACGTTCGGCAACGCACGCCCAATTGTAACTCTCTTACTATCTGTTTTGATATGATAGCACGTTGCATCAACCGTACATTCTGTAGGACCATATACGTTATAAAAATCAATTTTTTCAGTCTCTACTAGCTGTTCCCATAATGACGGCATGATTGCTTCACCACCGACCAGTATCTTGCTTGGTACATGAACATCAGCGCTTGTTTCTAGCAACCCTTCATCTATAAGTAATTGAAGTAATGAAGGTGTCATATCAAACATTTCCAACTCATTCTCTCTAATATAGGACACAAATTGTTCCGGATTAGTGCGAACTTCGCTTGGAATAATATATAAACTTGAACCATACAACAACATTTGTAATTGCTGAATAGATACATCAAAGGCAATTGACGCATTTAAACCGATACGCATATTACTAGGTATCTCATGTGAGAAAACTTCTTTTTGTAAACCATATGATAGATTTATTACAGAATGGTGCTGTACTAAAGCCCCCTTTGGATTCCCCGTCGATCCTGAAGTGTAGATAACATACGCTAGGTTTTCCCCTGTTATCTCACATATTGGTGAAAGTTTGCTTTCTTGAGAAATCATTGCTTGATCCCTATCTAGACAAACTGCCTTGATTTCTTTAGGTATCCAACCCACTAATGCCTCATTTGTAACTAATACTTGAATTTCTGTGTCTTCCAGAATATATCGTAGGCGACTTTCCGGATAGGATGGATCTAATGGAACATAGGCTGCCCCAGCCTTCCAAATTCCCATGAGGCCAACAACCATCTCAACAGAACGCTCAAAGCAGAGGCCAACCAATGATTCAGTCCCAATCCCACATTTCTGAAGATAATGGGCCAATTGATTAGCTTTTTCATTCAGCTCCCGATACGTTAGTTGCTGTTTTTTATCCACTACTGCCACCGCATCGGGTGTACGATTCACTTGCTCTTCGAATAATTGATGAATCACATTCTCCCGTGGATAGGATATAGCATTATCATTCCATTCTTCCAATAGTTGTCTTTGTTCAGTTTCCGTAATATATACCAGCTCCGATAGAGTTTGATCAATGTTTTTGAGCATTTGCATTAACACTTGGTGTAAATGGCCTAACATTCGTTCAATAGTTAATCTATTAAACTTACTACGGTCATACATTAACTTTAACGATAACTGGATTCCTGGAACTACAGCCAATCCTAATGGGTAGTGGGTTTGTTCTACTCCTTCCAATTCACCAATTTCCAGATTTTCTGAAGACTCCTCTTTCACTGGATAATTTTCAAACACATATAAACTATTGAACAGTGGTGTCCCTCTAGGAACTTCACTCCACCCCTGAATCTCTGTCAAAGAAGCATACTCATATTGTCTTCTTTCTATCTCTTCCTCTTGTATCTTCTGCAACCAAACCATTACTTTTATATCATCCATCAATTGAATTCGCGTCGGTGACGTTGTAATGAAAGGACCTACGATGTTTTCAACATCAATAATCTCCGTAGAACGCCCTGAGCTTGTTACACCAAAGACAATGTCATTTTCTCCACTATAGCGGCTCATGAGATATGCCCATGCACCTTGAATTACTGTACTCAAAGTAAGTTTATTGCGTTTCGCCCATCCTTGTAACGCTTGGGTCTGCTCTTCTGATAAATAAGTAACCTTCTCTGTGTAACCTTTTTCTTCCTCTTTACTTTTTAAGCCCAGCAAAGTTGGTGCAGTAAAACCTTTAAGTTTCTCTCTCCAAAATTGTTCCGCCTGCTCCTTATCTTGTTCTCTTAGCCATTGGATATATTTCTTATATGGCGATGAATTAGGTAAATTCACAGCTTCTCCATTCATTCTCTTTTGATAGACTGTAAGTAATTCATTAAAGACCAGTGGTAAACTCCATCCATCCAGCAAAATATGGTGATGTGTCCAAACAATCCGATATTCTTCCTCACCTTCTTGAATGACCGTTACCCGCATCAATGGCGCTTCATCAAATAGGAAGGCTTGTTTTCGATCTAATGCCAAAAAGACTTTTCTTTTTTCCTGTATCTCTTCAGTTGTCATTGTGCGCCAGTCTTCTTTGTTCACCTTAAATGGAATATTTTCATACACCACTTGTAAAGGTTCTTCAATTTCGCCCCAAACAAATGCTGTACGGAAAATTTCATGCCGCTGAATTACAGATTTCCACGCCTGCTCAAAAGTAGGAATATCCATTTTCCCTTTAATCATAAAACTTAATTGCACTATATACGGCGCAACATGTTCATCCCCTTGGTCATGCAACGTGTGGAAAATCATACCTTCTTGCAAAGGTGATAGTGGATATAAATCCGTAATTGGATAGTTCTTTCCACGATTCATCTTAGTTAGTACGTTTGTCAAACTCGCTTGGTTAAGATTAGTCATCCCAAAATCTGAAACGGTCAGTGCAGATTCTCTATCTGAAGATTGAATCAATCTGCTCAGTTGATGAAGCATATTCTGTGCAATACTTTGAATCGTTGATTTCGCGAATTGTCCAACATCGTATACCCAAGTGAACTGAAGTTTTCCATCCGTTACAACCCCTATTACATCAATTAAATGCGATCGCTTGGAACCGGAAGCATGATCTAAACGCTTAAATTCGTTCTCCGGAATAAACATTGCATCGTTAGAAAACATTTGGTCAAATTGTCCAAGATAGTTAAAACTAATAGACGGTGTATGTTGAGAGCCCAATTGCTCACACAGTGTTGCGTTCATGTAACGCAACACTCCATAGTCAACACCCTTATTAGGAATTTTGCGTACTTGTTCTTTAACTGCTTTTAATGCTGCAATTGGCGTGTTGGCACTAGTAATATTTAAGTGAACAGGATAAATACTTGTAAACCATCCCACGGTTCTCGATAAGTCAACATCTTCAATAATCTCTTCTCGACCATGCCCCTCTAAATCCACGCTTAATATCGGCTGCCCTGTACATTCTGCCGTAGCTTGTACCAATGCTGCTAATAATACTTCATTAATTTGGACACGATGAGTGCTTAAAGTCTCTTGCAATAACATACGGGTCTCATTCTCATCTAACACCACAGTAATTTCCTCAGTTACTGCGCTTACCGGATCACTTATGGTACCATCTACCGGCAGTATAACTACGTCTTGTTCAGACTGCTGCTCCCAGTAATGCAGCACTTCTTGCGATATTCCAGATTCAGCGTAATGATGTAATTTCTCCGACCACTCTTTAAAGGATGTACTCTTTATAGGTAATTGAATTTTCTGCCCCTGAATTGCTTGAGTATACGCTGTTTGCAGATCTTCCAATAAAATTCGCCAAGAAACACCATCCACGGCTAAGTGATGAATCGTCCAAAATAATCGGCCAGTCTTCTCACCTTCATCAAAATACACCATTCTCATTAACGGACCATCATGTAAATTCAAACTTCCTTGTGCAATATTAATCTCTTTTTGAATAACTTGATGCCAATCGTCTTCCGGCACTTCGTCTAATGAAATGACAGTCAGCATCAATTGTTCTTCTATTCCTTCATTCCACTGTTTCCAAGCCCCATCAGGTAAACGTTCATATCTTAAACGCAGGGCATCATGATGAAGTAAAAGATTACGCACTGACTTCTCCAGTGATACTATGTCCAGTTTCTCTTTCGTTCTAAAGAACATGGATTGATTCCAATGATGTGGGTTAGGATGATTTTGTGCAAAAAACCTTTGCTGAATAGGTGTAAGTATCGTATCTCCAGTTATAATTCCCTGTTCGGCTTGTACACCTTGTTCTTCTTTGACTACTTGTGCCAACTCTGCAATCGTTTGGTGTTCAAATATTTGTTTTGGTGTCAATTGTAAACCAGCTTGCTTCGCACGAGAGACAATCTGAATGCTAAGAATTGAATCCCCACCAATTTCAAAAAAGTTATCATGAATACCAATACGTTTTGAACCCAGCACACGTTCCCAAATGATAGAAAGCATATGCTCACGTTCATTTCTTGGGGCCACGTAGCCTTCTTGTGTTCCTTGATAATCTGGTATAGGCAACGATTTCCGATCAACCTTTCCATTTATGGTTAGCGGTAACTCTTCCATTTCGACAAAATAGGAAGGTATCATATGGATTGGCAGTTTTGTTTTAAGATACTCGCGCCATTCTTCTAAACTGCCTTCGCCCACTACATAAGCTATCAGCCTCTTATCTCCCGACTGATTTTCCCTAACTATTACAACTACCTCTTTTACCAAGTAATGCTCCTGTAAGATCGACTCAATCTCCCCAAGTTCAATTCGAAATCCTCTAATCTTCACTTGATTATCCATTCTTCCTAGATAGTCTATATTACCGTCAGGAAGATATCTCACGAGATCTCCCGTTCTATATAACCTCTCGCTCTTTTTGAAAGGATGGGAAATAAATCGTTCGGATGTTAACTCTGGGCGATTCAAGTATCCCCTCGCTAAACCTGCTCCTCCGATATAGAGTTCACCCATCACACCAACTGGAACTGGTAACAAATTTCTATCCAATACATAAGTTTGAACGTTCGGCAACGGACGCCCAATTGTTACTCTCTTACTATCTTTTTTGATATGATAGCATGTTGCATCAACTGTACATTCTGTAGGACCATATACATTATAAAAATCAATTTTATCAGTCTCTACTAGCTGTTCCCATAATGACGGCATAATCGCTTCGCCGCCGACCAATACCTTACTTGGAACATGAACGCCATCGCACGTTTCTAACAATCCGCCATCTATAAGTAATTGAAGTAATGAAGGTGTTATATCAAAGATTTCTAATTTGTTCTCCCGAATATAAGCTACAAACTGTTCCGGATCACTTCTAACTTCATTCGGAATAATATACAAACTTGAACCATGCAACAGCATTTGTAATTGCTGGATAGATGCGTCAAAGGCAATTGACGCATTTAAACCGACATGCATGTTAGATGATATCTCATGTGCGAAAACCTCTTTCTGTAAACCATGCGACAAGTTTATTACAGAATGATGCTGTACCAAAACACCCTTTGGATTCCCCGTCGATCCCGAAGTATAGATAACATACGCTAGGCTTTCTCCTGTTACCTCACATTTTGGTGAAAGAATGCTTTCTTGTGAAATCATTGCTTGATCCCTATCTAGACAAACTACCTTGACTTCTTTAGGTATCCAATCTTCTAATGATTCGTTCGTAACTAACACTTGAATTCCAGTGTCCTCCAAAATATATCGTAGGCGACTTTCTGGATATGATGGGTCCAATGGAACATATGCTGCTCCAGCCTTCCAAATCCCCATAATACCAACAATCATCTCAACTGAACGCTCAAAGAAAAGTCCAACTAATGATTCAGTCCCAATCCCACATTGCTGAAGATAGTGGGCCAATTGATTAGCTTTTTCATTGAGCTCTCGATATGTTAACTGCTGTTTTTCATCTACCACTGCCACCGCGTCAGGTGTACGATTTACTTGCTCTTCAAACAGCTGATGAATCGCACTTTCTTGTGGATATGCTACGGCATTATTATTCCACTCTTCTAACTGTTTTTGCTGTAATCCTGATAGTATAGGTAACTTAGCTAATGATTTATCAGGATGTTCCACGATTAAATTCAACCAGTTTCCAAAATGTTCAGCCATAGATTCAATAGTTAAACTGTCAAATAACTCAGTCCTATAAACAAAATTAAGCGATAAACCCTCTTCCACTTCTGCAGCAGTTAAACTTAAATCAAACTTAGCGATTGGAGCGTTGCTCTCCATTACTTCTATATTTCGTCCATGTAGCTCTGGTAGTTCCTGTTCCGTATTTTGCAGTGTAAACATGGTTTGGAAAATCGGAGAATGACTTGTACTTCGTTCAGGTTGGATAACCTCTACAATTTTCTCAAACGGAACATCTTGATACTCATACGCCTTCAATGCTTTTAACCGCACTTGAGACAACAACTCTTGAAATGCCGGTGCATTACTTAAATCAGCTCTATAAACCAATGTGTTGACAAAGAAACCAATCAGCCCTTCAATTTCTCGATAATTTCGATTTGCAATTGGGCTGCCAACAATAATATCCGATTGTCCCGTATAACGGGCAAGGAAACTTTGATACGATGCCAATAAGGTCATGAAAAGCGTGGCCCCTTCTTGACGACTTAGTTCGTTTAATTTATCCAGTAATGAGCGTGACAACAACACATTATGAGTTAATCCATGGTGAGTTTGCACTAGAGGACGCGGACGATCCATCGGCAACATTAAGACTGGTAACTCACCAGATAATTCTTCCTTCCAATATGCAAGCTGTTGATTTAGTACTTCATCTTTCAACCATTCTCTTTGCCACTGAGCAAAATCGGCATATTGAACTGGTAGTGGTGCAAGCTCTGCTGGTTTTTCACCAATCGCCTCCTCATAAAATGCTATCCATTCTTGGAGCAAGATTTCCATCGACCATCCATCTGAGACAATATGATGCATATTACACAGAAGAACCCATTCTTCGTCTGAAATTTTCACGATTTGTCCACGGAACAATGGTCCTTGTTCTAAATCAAATGGAGATTCGACTTCAGTTTGAACCCATTGCTCTAATTCTCTTTCTCTCTCCTCTAATGAAAGCTTAGTTAAGTCCATTTGCGGAAGAGGACGGAAAATATACGGTCGAATCTGTTGCACAGGATGACCGTCCACTTCATGAAATACCGTACGCAAAGATTCATGACGCTCTATCAACTGATTCCATCCCAACTCCAATGCTTCAGGTAACCAATTTCCTTTAAGGCGGCATACCATTGGCATATTATAAAGTGCACTATTAGGTGCAAACTGATCAATAAACCATAAGCGCTGTTGGGCATAAGAAAGTGGAATATTATTTCCTCGTTCCATCGGCATCAATGATGGAATTTCTCGTTTTTCGCTCCCCTTACGTAACTGATCCATTCGTTTCGATAATGCCTCGACCGTTGAATATTCGAACAGTTCGCGTACCGGTAATTTAATTTGAAAGATTTCTTGTAAGCGTGAGACCACTTGTGTAGCAAGTAAAGAGTGACCACCAAGCTCAAAGAAAGAATCCTGAACACCAATGTCTCCTATTCCTAGCACTTGACTCCACACTGAAGCGATAAGTTCTTCCAGCGGAGTTCGTGGGTATACAGTATTTTCAGTAGATAGTTCACTAAGTATAGGCAATGCCTTCAAATCAAGTTTTCCATTCGGTGTAAGTGGTAAAAATTCCATCTCAATAAAGTTTGTTGGAACCATATAATTTGGTAAATGTGTTTGTAGATGTTCTCGCCATCCATCGACACTTCCTTCACCCACTATATAAGCTACTAATCTCTTGTCACCTTGCTTATCCTCCCGTACCAATACAACCGCTTCTTTCACAGAAGAATGTGCCTGTAAAACTGCTTCTATTTCTCCCAATTCAATCCGGAAACCACGAATTTTCACTTGGTCATCTATACGACCATGGAACTGGAGATTACCATCAGAAAGATAACTTGCTTTATCCCCGGTGTAATAGAGACGTTCTCCTGACTTGAAAGGATGTGGAATAAATTTTTCCTTTGTGAGATCCGGACGATTAGCATATCCACGTGCAAGACTCTTCCCTCCAATATATAAATCTCCAATCACACCAATTGGTACTAACTGAAGATGAGAATCTAAAACATAAACTTCTGTATTCGCAATCGGTCGACCAATCGATGGCGTACCTTTTGTCACTCCTACAGGTACATAACAATCCGTGGTAACAACGGTATTTTCCGACGGACCATACTGATTGATTACCGCAAAAGGAATATCTTTAGATGGATACTGCGTTAATTGATCCCCACCAGTAATGATAAAATGAAGATCCGTTTTATCTGGCCAAGATAATTTCAAGAGTCTTTCCAGAATAGGCGTAGGTGCAAAACTAGCTGTTATTCGCGAATCAATGAGCCAGTCTCTTAGTGCTTCTGGATTAATTCTCAGTTCCTCTGTTGACAAGTAGAGTGCTGCACCAGCAGTTAGATACGGCCAAATCTCCTGGACAGCCGAATCAAAGGCAATTCCCGCAATCTGGGTCGCACGATCCTCTGTTGTAATACAATAAACTTCTTGATGCCAAGAGACCATATTCATTAATGAGCGATATTCAACCATGACGCCCTTTGGCTTTCCTGTAGAACCAGAGGTATAGACGATATAAGCTAAGTTCTCTGGATTTATCTGCCGTGTAGGTGCAGTTATACTTTCCACTGTTAATTCTTCTAACCTCACCATTTCGACGTGTTCGAAATGGTCTTCTTGTCCTTCCGCTGTCACTACAATTTGAATTCCTGCATCTTCAATCATGTATTCTAACCTTGATTTTGGATACAACGGATCTAAAACGACATAAGCTCCACCAGCTTTTAAAATGCCTAGTAAACTTGCCATGAGCTCAGCTGACCTCGGAAGATAAACTCCCACGACTGACTCTGGAGCGACTCCTTTTCGCTGTAAAACATTTGCCAACTGATTTGCTTGTGCATCCAGTTCACCATAAGTCCACTTTTTTGTTTGATCAACTACGGCAATCGCATCAGGACGCCTTGCAACTTGTTCCTCAAACCTGTCGCAAATAAGACCTTGAGGGGACATTTCCATTACAGTGTCATTCCATGCTTCTAATAACAAATTACGCTCAGCTTCCGATAGCATGCTCAGGTCATGCAACGGATTTTGTGGGTGATGGGAAACTTCGTGTAGCCATTTCTCAAAGTGTCCTGCCATCCGTTCAATAGTTGTAGCATTAAATAAATCCTTATTATATTCAAAAGTAAAAAGTAATCCCTCTTCCGTCTCAGCTACCATTACACTTAAATCAAACTTTGCGATTGGACTATGGCTTTCTATCATTTCAATACTTCTACCAGATAACACCGGGAACTCTTGTTTCATATTTTGCAAGATGAACATAGTTTGGAAGATTGGCGAATGACTTGTACTCCGCTCTGGTTGTACAACTTCTACAATTTTTTCAAAAGGGATATCTTGATATTCATACGCCTTCAATGCCTTTTGACGAACCTGAGACAGAACATCCTGAAATGTCGGTCTACCACTCAGATCAGCCCGATAAACCAACGTGTTGACGAAGAAACCAATTAGTCCTTCAATTTCTCTATAATTTCGATTAGCAATTGGACTTCCTACCAGAATATCTTCTTGTCCCGTATAACGTGATAGAAAACTTTGATATGCAGCTAACAGGGTCATGAAGAGTGTAGCCCCTTCTTGTCGACTTAATTCATTCAATTTGTCATGTAGAGTGCTTGGCAGAACCAGAGTGTATGTCGATCCATAATGAGTTTGTATTGCAGGACGCGGGCGATCCATTGGAAGTTGGAGTACAGGAAGCTCCCCAGACAATTCTTCCCTCCAATATTGGAGTTGTTGATCAAGCACTTCCTCCTTCAGCCATCCTTTTTGCCACTGAGCAAAGTCGGCATATTGAACTGGTAATGGTTCAAGTTCTGCTCTCTTTCCATCCGTGGCTTTCTCATAGAATGCCATCCACTCTTCAAGTAGGACTCTTATTGACCATCCATCTGAAATGATATGATGTAGAGTACAAAGGAGAATCCATTCTGCCTCTCCCACTTGCAAAATACTTGCCCTAATCAGTGGACCCTCGCCTAAATCGAATGGCACTTCTGTTTCTTGTTGAATCAAACGTTTAACTTCTTCTTCTCGTTCTTCTGGAGAAAGCATAGTTAAATCCGTTTTCGGAATTGCTCGAAAAGCATACGGTTCAATTTGCTGCACGGGTTGACCGTTCAATTCATGAAAGACCGTCCGTAATGATTCATGACGCTCTATTAGCTGATTCCATCCCGTTTCCAATGCCTCAGGTAGCCAACTCCCTGTAAGGCGGCATACCATTGGTATATTGTAAAGTGCACTATTAGGAGTAAATTGATCGATAAACCATAAGCGCTGTTGGGCATAAGAAAGCGGAATAGTTTCCCCTCGTTGCATCGGCATTAGTGGTGGAATCTCTCGTTTTCTATCTCCTTTACGTAACTGATCTATTCGCTTTGCCAGTGACTCCACCGTTGCATACTCAAATAGTTCACGTACCGGTAATTCGATTTGAAAGATTTCTTGTAAGCGTGACACTACTTGAGTTGCTAGTAGCGAGTGACCACCGATGTCAAAAAAAGAATCCTGAACACTAATATTTCTTATACCTAACACTTGACTCCATACAGAAACGATGAGCTCTTCCACTGGTGTTCTTGATGAAGTAATATCTTCACTTATGAACTGTGCCTCCAATTCCAGTAAAGCTTTCCGATTCACCTTACCATTTGGCGTGAGTGGCATCGATTCAACTTGGAAAAAATATGCTGGAACCATATAATGTGGCAATTGCTTCTTGAGATATTCACGCCACTCTCCAGTATCTCCTTCACCCACTACATAAGCTACTAACTGCTTATCTCCTGGTCGATCTTCCTTCACCAACACGACAGCCTCTTTTACAGATGAGTGATCATGTAAAGATGCTTCAATCTCTCCCAATTCAATTCGGAATCCTCTAATTTTCACTTGGTTATCTATTCTTCCAATATACTCCAAGTTACGATCATTCATATATCTCACCAGGTCACCCGTTCGATATAATCGTTCCCCTTCCTTAAAAGGATGCGGGATAAAACGTTCAGTAGTTAACTCTGGTCGATTGAAGTAGCCACGTGCCAAGCCTACTCCTCCAAGGTAAAGTTCCCCCGCCACACCAATCGGTACCACCTGTTGATGTTGATCCAACACATACAACTCTGTATTATCAATTGGACGACCAATTGGAATAAGCATTGGTTCTTTTTCTAAATCACAATCATAATAAGTAACATCCACAGTCGCTTCGGTAGGGCCATACAAGTTAATTAACTTTGTTTGCTGAACATCGTAAAATACCCCCTTAAACCGGCGAACCTGTTCAGTATTTAATGCTTCTCCACTAGTAAAAACCTGATTTAAAGACGATACATCCCTTTTCGAATTATTTTGTTCCATATAATCTAAGAAAGTAGATAACATCGACGGAACAAAGTGCATGGTGGTCACACGATATCGTTCGATGTACTTCTCAATCACCCCAGAATCTTTCTCTCCTCCTGGTGTAAGTAAACAAACACGTGCTCCTACAAATGACCACCAAAATAATTCCCAGACAGAAACATCAAACGAAAACGGTGTCTTTTGTAGGATTGTATCCTCCTCAGATAATAAATATTTTTTCTGCATCCACTGTAGGCGGTTGATAACCGAATGATGTTCAATCATTACTCCCTTAGGATTTCCCGTCGAACCCGAAGTGTATATGATATAGGCTAAGTTATTTGCTGTTACCCCACTCACTGGAGCCAAATTACTCTCTTTAGAAATCATTGCGTGATCCCGGTCTAAACAAATTGCTTGAATATCTTTAGGTAACCAGTCCTGTAGTGCCTCTTTTGTTAACAGCACTTGAATTTGTGAATTCTCTAAAATGTATCTCAGGCGGTTTTCGGGATAACTTGGGTCCAGTGGGACATAAGCCCCACCTGCTTTCAAAATCCCAAAGAGACCAATAATCATATCTGGAGAACGTTCAATACATATACCGACCAATGATTCAGGTCCTATACCTCGTTTTTGTAGATAATGTGCCAATTGGTTCGATTTTTCATTGAGTTCTTGATACGTTAGCTTTCCACCTTCATAAACTACCGCCACTGCATCAGGTGTACGTGCAACTTGCTGCTCAAATAGCTCATGAATCATACACTCATGACCATAAACTACGTCAGTATCATTCCATTCTTCTAGGAGTTGTTTCTGCTCTGTGTCCGATAACATTGACAGCTTTGTATATGATTCATCTGGATGATACACGATTTCATTTAGCCAGTTCTCAAAATGGCCTGCCATACGTGCAACGGTACTACTATCAAATAAATCCGTGTTGTATTCAAATGAGACAAATAGACCTTCTTCCACTTCATAGGCAGTTAAACTCAAATCAAATTTTGCAATAGACATATTACTTTCTACCATTTCGATACTTCTACCAGGCAAATCTAGTCGTTCTTGTTTTATATTCTGTAGTGTAAACATGGTCTGAAAGATAGGAGAATGACTCATACTTCGTTCAGGTTGCACAGCTTCTACCACTTTTTCAAATGGTATATCTTGATATTCGTAAGCTTTTAACGCCTTTTTCTTTGTTTGGTTCAAAATCTCCCGAAAAGTAGGGGTGCCACTCAAATCTGATCGGTAAACCAACGTATTAACAAAGAAACCGATTAATTCTTCTACTCCCTTATGATTCCGATTTGCAATCGGACTTCCGACTAGAATATCTTTTTGTCCCGTATAACGAGCAAGAAAGCTCTGGTATGCAGCCATTAAAGTCATAAATAAGGTAGATCCTTCTTGTCGACTTATATCCTTTAATTGACTGAGTAATCTATAAGGAAAAATCACGTGATGCGTATCCCCGGCATAAGTTTGCGTAACCGATCGAGGTCGGTCCACTGGCAGTTGTAATATAGGAAGCTCACCAGACAATTCTTCCTGCCAATACGTAAGCTGACGATTTAGCACATCACCTTGCAACCACTCCTTTTGCCACTTCGCAAAGTCTGCATATTGAATGGATAGTGAACTTAATTTAGCAGGATTCCCGCCAGCTTCTTCTTCATAGAAAGCAAGTAATTCATTCATGAATATACCGATGGACCAAGCATCAGAAATAATATGATGCATCGTACACAGTAATAACCATTCATCCTTCCCTAATTGAACAAGCTGGTAACGAATTAAAGGGCCATTCATTAAATCAAATGGTTTTTGCGCTTCTCTCGCAATTAAACTATCTACCTCTTTTTCTTTTACTTCTAGAGGAAGCTGAGAGTAATCCCTTACAGGTAAGGCTCTAGGAAGGAATTCGACAATTTGTTGTACAGGTTGCTCTCCTACTTCTTTAAAAACAGTTCGTAATGATTCATGACGTTCAATAAGTCGATTGAATCCCTTTTCTAATGCTTCAGGAATCCAACTTCCTTTTAGATGCCATACCGTTGGAATATTATATAAAGAACTGTTTGGGTTAAATTTGTCCATAAACCACAAACGTTGTTGTGCATAAGACAATGGGAGTTCTTCTTTATTCTCCTTTTTTTGCATTTGTTTCTGAAGCCAAGCTCTCTTCTCAGGAGAAAGTGAACTCAGCTTTGCAAGTAAATCACTTCTCATTTTTTTACCCCCTCCTCAACCAAATTACTCTCGAATATCCCTTGTGCTTCTTCCTCTGATAGCTCTTCTAATTGCTTAAGCAGTTCTAGTAATTCTTCATCATTACTCACTTCTGCTTCTTTTTGAATGTAGTCTTGAAGACTTACATTCTCCTTACTATCATTCTGCATTTCTAGATTTTTGTTATAGAGCAATTGATCAATCTGTTCTGCCAATTGCTGCACCGTATGAAACGTAAATAAATCATGCAATGGTAACTCGATTCCAAAAGCATCTTTAATATTGGAAACAGCTTGCGTAGCAAGTAATGAATGCCCACCTATTTCAAAAAACGAATCCTGTATTCCAATATTTTCTACACCTAAAACTTGATGCCATATCGAAACGATTGTTTTTTCCGTAGGTGTACGGGGAGCAATATAACCACTCGCTATCTCCTGTCTTTCTGGTGCTGGTAAAGCCTTCCTATCAATTTTTCCATTTGGAGTGAGTGGAAATGCATTCAATCTGACAAAATATGATGGAATCATGTAATTTGGTAGCTGGTCCTTAAGATAATCACGCCACTTATGAGCATCCCCATCTCCCACAACATAGGCAATCAAATGTGGATCACCAGGATAATCTTCCCGTACCATCACAAGAACTTCGTTAATTAATGCATGCTTTTGTAATGTCGCTTCAATTTCTCCTAGTTCAATCCGGAACCCACGAATTTTTACCTGATGATCGATTCGGCCAAGATACTCCAAATTTCCATCTGGCAAATACCTTACTAAATCTCCAGTCCGGTATACTCGCTCTTCTTCTTTAAAGGGATGCGTTATAAAACGATCTTTTGTTAAGTCAGGGCGGTTTAAATATCCACGCGCTAATCCAGATCCACCAATATAAAGCTCACCAACTACACCAATTGGAACCATTTTTTGTTCAGCACTCAGTACATATACTTCTGTATTGAAGACGGGTTTACCAATTGGTGGTACCCTATGCATGACACCCTTTTCTAATTCCATATATGTGGAATACGTAGTATCTTCGGACGGTCCATATAGGTTGTACACCTTCTCAATCGTACTTCTCTCGTATAAATCTTGAACAAGTGAATATGGTAATGGTTCTCCAGCCAAATTCATCACCTTTACTGAAGAAGGAATTGTTTTTGCTCGAACTAGTTCCTTCGCTGCCGATGGCACAGTATTAATCAAGGTCACACCCTTGGTAGACAACTTGTCTAGATGCAGAGCATTTTCAGCGACAATCACCTTACCACCCATCGTTAAGGGAACAAACACTTCAAAAACGGATAAATCAAAGGATAGCGAAGTGGAAGCCAATACCCCAGCTAAATCCTTTCGGGAATATGTCTGATGGGCCCAATGAATCATTGTTACTGTATTCCTGTGCTCAATCATTACCCCCTTTGGATTTCCAGTGGAACCTGAAGTATAGATAATATAGGCTAAGTTATCACCCGTCACTTCACTCGTACACACTGTAGCTACTTCTTGTTCTATTTCTGCTCGATCACGATCAATACAAATCACGTCAACGGATTTAGGTATAACCATTTTTTGCTGTAACTTTTCCTGTGTCACCAGTACCTTAATATGAGCATCCTCTAAAATATATTGCAGTCGACTTTCCGGATACGCTGGATCAATTGGAACATATGCTCCTCCTGCCTTCATAATTCCTAAGAGACCAACAATCATCTCGGATGAACGTGTAACGCAAATCCCAACCAATGATTCGCATACCACACCATTTCTCTGTAAATAATGTGCTAGCTGATTTGAGCGTTCGTCCAACTCTCGATATGTTAGTTCTTCATCTTCGCATGCTACTGCAATTGCTTCTGGTGTTTTTTTCACTTGTTCTTCAAACAATGTATGAATCGTGCTTTCTTGTATATCTACAACACCTGATTTATTCCATTCCTCTAGTAGTTGCTTATATTCTACTTTCGATAACATATTCAGTTCTGATAATAAATATTTTGGATGAGAGACAATTTGATTTAACCAATGTTCAAAATGACTTGCCATACGTTCAATGGTTGTATCATTAAACAAATCAGTATTGTATTCAAAGGTTAGCGATAATCCTTCTTTCGTCTCCGAAGCAAATAAACTCAAATCAAATTTTGCAATAGAAGCATGACTTTCCATGAGTTCCATGTGTCTTTCAGATAGCTGGGGAAACTCTTGTTTCGTATTCTGTAAAGTAAACATGGTTTGAAATATCGGTGAATGACTTGTATTCCGTTCCGGTTTTACGGATTCTACCACTTTCTCAAATGGAATGTCCTGATACTCGTATGCTTTTAGTGCTTTTTTTCGTACCTGCGACAAAAGTTCTTGGAACGTCGGATTTTCACTGAAATCAGCTCGATAAACCAACGTATTTGCAAAGAAACCTATTACCCCCTCAATCTCTTTAACATTTCGATTTGCAATTGGGCTTCCAACCAAGATGTCGTCTTGTCCTGTATAACGAGAAAGGAAGCTTTGATACGCTGCCATCAATGTCATAAATAAAGTGCATCCTTCTTGCAGACTTAAATCTTTGATCTTTTCCTGTAGGGAATTCGCCACCATTAAGGACTGACTTGCACCACGGTGGGTTTGAACCGCAGGTCGAGGACGATCCATCGGTAATTGTAAAACCGGTAGCTCCCCAGACAATTCTTCCTTCCAATATTGGAGGTGTTGATCCAAATTCTCTTCTTTTTGCCATTCCTTCTGCCACATGACAAAGTCTGCATATTGGATAGATAACTCCTTCAATTCCACCGGTTTTCCGCTTAGTTCTCCTTCATAAAAAGCCATCCATTCTTCAAGTAAGATTCCCATTGACCATCCATCCGAAATAATATGATGCATCGTACAAAGGAGAACCCATTCTTCCCTGTCCACTTTCAATACTCGTGTTCGAATCAGAGAACCTTGTCCAAAATGAAATGGTTCCTCCGCTTCGTTTTGAATGAGCCGTTTCATTTCTCTTTCCCTATCTTCCAAAGAGAGATCTGTTAGATCCGTTTGAGGGATATGTCTGAATTCATGAGATTGAACCTGTTGAAAAGGTTCACCCTCTTGTTCTAGAATTATCGTCCGTAATGATTCATGACGCTCCAACAACTGATTCCATCCGGCCTCCAATGCTTCAATTGACCATTTACCTGTTAAGCGACACGCTGCATGAATATTGTACATCGCACTATTTGGCATTAATTGATCAATAAACCATAGACGTTTCTGCGCATAGGAAAGTGGAATAGATTCTTCTCGTGTCATAGGTACAAGGGGTCGAAACTCTCGTTTTTTATCTTCTTTGCGCAACTGATCTACTCGTTTCGCTAATGCTTCCACTGTATCGTGCTTGAAAAGTTCACGTAGCTGGATTTTAACCTGGAACAATTCTTGTAATCGAGAGACGATTTGAGTGGCGAGTAGTGAGTGCCCACCCTGTTCAAAGAAGGAATCCTGAATACTGATATTTTCTGTTCCTAACACTTGACTCCAAACCGAGGCAATAAGCTCTTCCGATGGCGTCCGAAGTAGAACATTTAAATCTCCAATAGTTTGCTCATCAGGTGCTGGCAAGGCCTTTCGGTCGATTTTCCCATTCGGAGTAAGCGGGAACTGTTCCAACTCTACAAAGTGCGCTGGAATCATATGATTCGGCAATTGGTTTTGTAGATACTCTCTCCACTTTCGGGTATTTCCATCGCTTATTACATATGCAACCAATCGCTGATCGCCCGGACGATCTTCTCTAACTAATACGACAGCCTCTTTAATAAACGAACATCTTTCTAAAGTCGCTTCAATTTCTCCTAGTTCAATCCGAAAACCACGCATTTTTACTTGATAGTCCATTCTACCTATAAATTCTATATTTCCATCAGTTAGATATCTTACTGAATCTCCTGTTCGATATAGTCGTTCCCCCAATCGAAATGGATGCGAAACGAATTTTTCAGCAGTAAGATTCGGGCGATTTAAGTATCCACGCGCTAAACCAGCACCACCAATATATAACTCACCCTCGATTCCTATTGATTGCAAGCGTTGATTTTGGTCTAATACATATAATTGCGTGTTTTGTATCGGCTGCCCAATAGAAACAAATTCTTGATTAGTCTGAATGTCAAATGCATTTACATAAATAGTGGCTTCAGTTGGTCCATAAAAATTGGTTAATTTTACTTGTCCGCTATGATTCCATTGCTGTTGAAATCGTCTAACTAATCCTGAACTTAGTTCTTCTCCACCAGAAAACACATGACGTACGGACGAACATTTCATGTTCAATTCAATATGATTGAAGTGATCTAAGAAAACAGATAACATAGAAGGAACAAATTGAACTATAGTAACCTGATATTTTTCAATCACTTCAGCTATAATGGAAGGATCTTTTTCTCCACCTGGAGGCAGGAAAGATACACTTGCTCCAACGTGAATACCCCAAAATAACTCCCAAACAGATACATCAAATGAGAATGGGGTTTTCTGCAAGACCACATCCTTTTCAGAAAGTGGATATTTATGTTGCATCCATTCTAGGTAATTGATTACTGAATGATGCTCAATCATCACTCCCTTTGGATTCCCTGTAGATCCTGAGGTATACATAACATACGCTAAACTTCTTCCTGTTACACTACTTGTACATGGGGTTGATTCTTGTTTTTCAATTGCAGTATAATCTTTATTCATACAAATCGTTTCAATATCTTCAGATACATATAAATTTTTCGAATTTTCTTCCGTCACTAGTACTTCGATTCCAGCATCCTCTAATATATAACGAAGCCGACTCTCTGGATACGTAGGATCAAGTGGAACATACGCCCCTCCTGATTTTAGAATCCCTAATAACGCTATCATCATTTGTAATGAACGTTCCATATATACCCCGACTAGAGACTCTGGACCTACACCACGCTTTTGTAAATAGTGTGCTAGCTGATTCGCACGCTCATCCAATTCTCTATAGGTAATTTGTTCATTTTCGTAAATAGCTGCAATTGCTTCTGGCGTTTTCTTAACTTGCTCCTCAAACACCGTATGAATCATGCCTTCAGCTGAATATTTTACTTGAGTATGATTCCATTCCTCTAGTAACTGTGTCTGCTCTTCCACTGTTAAATGAGTAATTTCAAAGAGTTTTGAATCTAGGCTCTTCGTCATCTGAATTAATATTTGCAATAAGTGACCCTGAATCCGATTTATTGTTTCTTCATTAAAATAGCTTCGATCATACATCAACTTTAAAGTAATTTTCTTACCAGGCATTACAATGAGTGTTAAAGGGTAATTTGTTTGTTCCGCGCTTTTAACATTTAGTAATCTTAAATCATCATTTCTCTCACCTTGAATTGGATAATTTTCAAACACATACAAAGTATGAAATAAGGAGCTATTCCGCGGAACCTCACTCCACCCTTGAATATCAACTAATGAATTATACTCATATTGTCTTCGTTCCATTTCTTTCATCTGTATTTTACGAAGCCAATCTACGACTGATGTATCATCCGTTAATCGAATTCTAGTAGGTAATGTGTTAATAAATAGACCCACCATATTCTCTGCTCCTATCAAATCAGTAGGACGTCCAGAGCTAGTTACACCAAATACGATATCACTTTCACCGCTATACCTACTCATCAAATAGGCCCATGCGCCTTGTACTAACGTATTCAATGTTAATCGACTATTTCGTACCCACTCTTGTAAATTCTCAGTGATTTCCTCAGATATCTGATAAACACACTCTCCATAGCCCTTCTCCTGTCCTTGATTCTTTCTTTCCATCGCTAATGGCGTAGGTGCATAAAACCCCTTTAATTCTTCTGTCCAAAATTTTTCTGCTTGACTTTGATCTTGTTTATTTAGCCACTGGATATATTTTTTATAAGGAAGAGATTTAGGAAGATTCAACAATTCTCCCTTTATCATCTTGAGATAAACTTCCATCACTTCACTAAAGACCAATGACACACTCCACCCATCTAGCAAAATATGATGATGTGTCCAAATGATTCTCATTTCCTCTTCTGTTTCTTTAATCGCAGTGATTCTCATCAATGGTGCTTCATCCAATAAAAATCCTTTTCTACGATCTGCAGTCAAAAACTGGTGTAATTTCTTCTCCCTCTCCTCATACGAATGAGTACTCCAATCCTCTTGATGAATAGTAAAAGGCAGACGTTGATAAACTGCTTGTAGGGGTTTTTCTACTTCCTCCCACACAAATACTGAGCGTAGAACCTCATGTCGATGAATAACATATTCCCAAGCCTTTTCAAAAGTAGCAACATCCAATTGCCCCCCAAGTAAGAAGCTTACTTGTACAATGTAGGAATAAGAATGTTCATCATCTTGATCGTATAAAGTATGAAACAGTATTCCTTTTTGTAAAGGTGATAATCCATATATATCAATAACATCTCCCATTTTTACACCCTCTTCTTTGTTAATTTAAGTAATACTTTGCTCAAGCTTTCTTCCGTAAGGTCCTCCGCATCAACAAAATCTGATACTGTAAAAGCAGACTCTGTTGTTGGTTTATTTATAAGTTGATGAAGATACCTCAACATACCATCTGCTATCGCTTGAATTTTCAACCTAGAAAACTGTTCTCTACTATACATCCAAACAAAATGTAACTTCTCATCTTTTACCATACCGATAACCTCAATTAGATGAGATGGCTTGGAATCTGGAGCATGATCTAAAAATGTAAACCCTGTCTCTTGTATAAACAAAGATTCCTTTGAAAACACTTGATCAAATTGGCCCAAATAGTTAAAGCTTATTGAAGGCTTTTGCTGATAAAACGGAAGTAATTCTTTTTTCAAGTAACGTAAAATACCATAGTCAACTCCGCGATTTGGAATTTGACGCAATTGATTTTTTACAACCTTTAATCCTTCAATAGGTGTTTTAGTTCCTTGAAAATTTAGATGAACAGGATAAATACTCGTGAACCAGCCCACTGTCCGTGATAGATCAATACCTTCAATCATCTCTTCTCTCCCGTGTCCTTCTAGATGAATAGAAACTGTTTTCTGATTTGTACAATCAACAATAGCTTGTCCTAATGCCGCCAATAGTACTTCGTTAATCCTTGTCTTATGAGTCACTGGGACTTCTTGTAACAATGTATGTGTTTCTTTTACTCCTAAAGTCCTCGTCACTTGATCAATCAATTCTTCTGTTGTTTCTTGTATTGGATAGTCCATTGGAATTTTCATCGTTTCTTTTTCTACTTGTTCATTCCAATAATTTTGTACTTCTTTTGAAATACCCGAATTACTGTATGTCTGAAGTCGTTCCGACCACTCTTTAAAAGATGTACTTTTCGCAGGTAAACTAACTTCTTGATCTTGTTTCATCTGGTTATATACCGCCTGTAAATCTTCCAATAGAATTCTCCACGATACTCCATCTACTACTAAATGATGAATCACCCAGAATAGTAGATCATTCCCAGTCAAGGTGTCCTCAAAGTAAACTACTCTCATTAACGGACCAGTAACTAAATTGAAACTAGCTTGATTAATGTTCATCTCTTCTTGTATTATTTTATTCCACACTTGTTCATTAGCTTTTTTCCGTTTTATTACATGAAGTACTGACTGCTCATTAGTGCCTTCATTTCTCTGCCTCCACGTTCCATTTGGTAACTGTTCGTATCGGAAACGTAAAGCATCATGATGTTTGAGTAAATTTAATATTGCTCCCTCTAGTAACTTCACATCCAATCTCTCTTTTACTCTTAAAAGCATCGATTGATTCCAATGCTCCGGACGTGGATGTTCTTGTTCGAAGAACCAGTACTGAATTGGAGTAAGAGGCACATCTCCTGTCACAATTCCCTGCTCCGCTTGTGCTCCTTGTGTTTCTATAGCCACTTGTGCCAGCTCGGCAATAGTTGGGCATTCAAACATTTGCTTTGGAGTAAGTTTTAACCCCACTTGACTTGCTTGAGATATGATTTGAATACTGAGAATCGAGTCGCCACCAATTTCAAAGAAATTATCATAAATTCCTACCTTTTTAACACCTAATACTTGCTTCCAGATGGTAGCTAGTATCTTTTCGTTGCTATTACGAGGGGCAACACATTCACTGTTAATCTGCTTTTCATCCGGCATAGGTAAGAACTCACGATCAACTTTACCGTTGGCAGTTAGAGGAATGGCTTCCATTGTCACAAATCCTGAAGGGACCATATAGCTCGGTAGTTTCGCTTTAAGATACTCTCTCCACTCGCCTACATTTCCATCTCCTACAACATATGCTACTAATCGTTTATCACCCAGTTGATCTTCTCTAACAATTACAACAGCTTCTTTTATAGATGCATATGCATTTAAAGTAGACTCAATCTCTCCAATCTCAATTCGGAAACCACGTATTTTAACCTGATGATCAATTCTTCCACGATAATCCAGATTTCCATCCGGCAAATATCTCGCTAAGTCTCCTGTCCGATATAATCTTGCTTTCGGATCACTACTAAATGGATGAGATATAAAGCGCTCTGCAGTTAATTCAGGTCTATTTAAATACCCACGTGCAAGCCCTGCCCCACCAATATAAAGCTCACCATCTACACCTATAGGTACCGGTTGTTGATAAGCGTCTAGTATATACACTTCTAAATCTGGAATCCGCTTTCCAATATTACTTCTTGAAGCATGCTGCACATCATCTTGAGTAATTGGATAATATGTAACATGAACTGTAGTTTCTGTAATTCCATACATATTAATTAACTGTGGTTCTTTGTCCCCATACATTTGAAACCATGGTAACAAACTAATAGGTTCTAACGCTTCTCCGCCAAATATCACATAACGCAGCTGCAAGTTTTTATTCTTATCTTCTTGTTCACACACTTGTATTAATTGTCGAAACGCGGAAGGTGTCTGATTTAGAACTGTGACTTCTTCCTCTATCAATAATTGATAAAAATCCTTAGGCGACCGACTAATCCAGTATGGAACAACAACCAATTTCCCACCATATAATAATGCTCCCCAAATTTCCCATACTGAGAAATCAAATGCATAAGAATGAAAAAGAGTCCAAGTATCTTTTTCATTAAACTGATACCAACAATCCGTCGATTTAAATAAACGAATGACATTGTGATGCTCTATCATAACGCCCTTTGGATTCCCTGTTGATCCCGAAGTATAGATTACGTAAGCTAAGTTTTGGGAACTTACATCGGAAACCGGCAAGGTCTTATTTTCTTGTTCAATCTTATCTCTTTCACGATCCAGGCAAATCGATTTAATATTTTCTGGTAACCATTTCAATTGTTTTAAACCTTCTTGCGTTACGAATAATTGAATGCTAGCATCCTCTAAAATATATTGAAGTCGCTGCTCTGGATATGTTGGATCAAGTGGAACATAAGCTCCACCAGCCTTCAAAATCCCTAAAATACCTACAATCATTTCTAAAGAACGTTCAACGCACAGTCCAACTAAAGTATCAGGTCCTACTCCTTTCTTCTGCAGATAATGAGCTAACTGATTTGCACGTTCATTTAGCTCCCTATAAGTAACTTTTCCTCTTTCATACTTAACTGCAATAGCATTTGGACAAATCATCGCTTGCTGTTCGAACAATTCATGAATAGTTACTTGAGGTGGAAAATCAAGCTTAGGATTATTAAACTCTACTAAACTTTTTCTTTTATCTTCATCAGAAATGATTTCGATTCCAGCTACCTTCTGCTTTGGGTTTTCAAAAGTGTTTTCTATTATCGCTAACATAACGTTAAAAAAACGTTTTATCTCTTCTTTAGAAAATAGCTCCTCACGATAATCAATATGTACATGTAAAGAGTCTATATCAATTAAATTTTCAATATGCACTGCAAAATCTTGTACCTCTTCACGGTTTGGAATCCATAGTGAGTCACCACTTTCATCACGATTTCTATAATCAATCGTAGTTCCGAAAAGTCTCACATTGCTGTTATTCTCTTTATTAATCTGCTTTAATAACAAATCAAATGGATATTTCTGATGTCTTAATGATTTACTTTGTTTTCTGGACACCCTACCAATAAATGAAAGCACTTCTTCTTCTGGATCAATATCCATTCTTAAAGGAACTGTACTCACCATCATTCCAATCAATTCTCGTTCCATTTTAGTCATGCGGTTGCCGTAAGCCATTCCTAATGTAATATCAAGCGATGAGGTCCACCGATACATGGACAACGAGAAAGCAGCAACAAAAAGGGTATATAAACTAAATTTATAATCTTCAGAAAATTTATCTAACTTTCTCTTCAAATGCTCCGATAATATAAACGTCTCGCGTGATGCTTTGGTACTAATTTGGTACGTATTATAGGGCTTCAATCCGGTCACAGATGGAAGTGTTTTAAATTCCTCTAACCAGAATTTTTGATCTTTTTGAAAGCGACTACTATTCAAGTATGTTTGTTCATTGGCCAGAAATTGAACATATGAATTTTTAATTTCGTCTTCCTCAGTCTCGTTATGCATTTCATAATAATATTTTGCAATCTGACTGGTAAATATTTGGATTGATAAACCATCCATGATAATATGATGAACATTCCCAAAGACTGCACATTCATTATCGTTTAATTTTATTAAAGCGAAATAATATAAATTTGAATTAAATAATGTAAACGTTTCTTTTGTTTTCTGCTCAATCCATTCCTCAAGCAAATCTGAATCCTCCACAGAACTGAAATCGAAAAACTCAAATTCTTGTTCTTCATGTTTAATAAAATATTGTTTAGGTTCCTGATGCCCATTTTCTTTTAATCTGATGCACAGACCGTCATTTTCACTGATAACACGATTCACAACTTGGTTTAATTTTGAATAATTCATTTTTCGATGAAGTTTAAATAAGAATCTTAAATTACATATCCCTTTATCAGAATGAATAACTTCTGTATACCATATTCTTCGCTGCGGGTGACTTAATGGATAACATTCCTCATTGGTCATAAAAAATCTTCCCTTCAAAAATTATTTACTCTTATAGGCTCGTGTTTATGTTTAGCCCAAAAATATTTCTGCAGTGAAACTCCAATTACTCCAATGATGATAAGCCCAATCCCGCCATAAACATAGAGTTGAGTTACTCCAAACAAATGCACTAATGGGCCACTCATAGCAGGAGAAATAATTAGAACTGCGTTTGTTAAACTGCTTTGTATACCAAATACTCTTCCTACTTGATCTTGATCGGATTCTATTTGTAAAATAACTTGATTAGATACAAGCATCAATCCACTTCCAATCCCAGCGATAAAACTAATCAAATAGGCCAAAACGAAGACCGTACCGGGCGTTATCAGGCCAATCCCTCCAAAACCAATTCCCATTAAAACCATACCCCCACATACTACCCAACCATATTGAAATTGTTTTAATTTTTGAGTTAGTAATGCACCAAGTATTCCCCCAAGACCAATAATAGAAATGATATATCCCATTTTACTTTTATCATGTGGAAATAAGCTCTTAAATAAAGTAGGGAACTGCGAGTCTACTAATTGTAATACTGCCATAGCTATTGTAACGAAAATCATAGTTGATAATATTATCCGATTAGATAATACATAACCCCACCCTTGTAACCAAGCGGCCCAAGTGCTTTGCTTTTCCCTATCAACAGGTTTTCTTAAAAGAGTTTCTTTGAATTTTATTGTGGGCATCAGAATCAAAGTTGCTAGTAAACAACTTATCGCTCTTATAATGAGACAGAACTCTGGCTGAAACCAGCTCAACAACACTCCTCCTATAAGTGGACCTACTATCTTGGTTCCCTGCTCGACTATTCCGTTGATACTTACTGCCTTAGTAAGCAACTCTGGGGATACAATCTGTCTTGTTAGTGTTTGCTGTGCAGGATAATAAAAAACAATAAAAATAGAACGAATCATTAATGCTAATAAGAGCCAATGGATACTTTGTACAAATAAAAGAGCAATTGTTATTAGACCAACCATCAGATTACAGAACATCATAATTGGAATTTTTCTAAAACGATCTGCAATAACACCTGCCCATGAGCCAAAGATAATTCCAGGAAGTGCATATGCAACAGGAATCAACCCAATCATGGTAGGATCTACTTCCCATTCAAACCCAACAATAGTCATAATCGCTAACATATCAATAAAAACACCAAGCATAAGCAATGAATAAGCAGTGAAAACTTGTAAATAAATCCTATTTCCTAATAGGCTTTTTGAATCGGTAGTTTTCATAAAATGTGCTCCTTAAATTTACTAAAATGGATGTTTTTGTGTACACAATACCTCTTTTTTGCACATAATTTATAACTCTACATATATCTATCTAAAATTTAATACTATTCAAACTTCGATAACTATAAAATTCAATATCTCTGGTTTAATTTATGCATTCAAATATATTTATTTTTAGTTCTTACACATTCACTTCTGACTTTAAATGATCTTTTTCATCTATAAACGTAGACGAATTAAATGATTTCTAGTTATATCGTCATTACAACAACAGTAAAAAACGAGAATATTTCATTAATTTATCTAAACAATTTTCTTTGATTTTCATATTCTACAAGCTAAAACTCTACTCAATGAAAATAATCAATTAATAGCTCTGTAACCCTAAAATTTACAATAGTTAAACCATCCAAATCACACCCCTTTTCAGAATTGTCTTTTTTTCTATTTAAAATACTATCACACAACTTTTCTAGCTACTATCTTCATAAAGTTGAAATAATCAAATTAGAAAATTCAGATAAAAAATAGGATAATTTACCAAACTACCAATTGCATTGATTATAAAAAGACCTTATTTTGTCCTGAATTAAAGCTAATGCGTAAATACAAACAAAACCAGCAAAACACCTTTTATATGTCGTACTGGTTTTGTTGAAGTCCATCTTGAATTGTAGCTAGTTCAACGTGATCATAAATTCTGAGTTTGGTGTCCCAGCAAATACAACAGTTCCGTTCTTCGGCAGTTTTACTTTGTTATTGCCGCTCACAACGGTAAAATTAATGCAAACTCCCTTCTCATCATATACCGCGAACGAACTCTTCGATAGCAACGTTACGGACATTATTTTCCCGACTGCCGATTGCGGGATTGTAAACCATTTCGCATGCCCATTTGCTTGCAGCGTAACTTTGGATGATTGGCCTGCATCAATTGGTTTTACGTTAGATTCACTGGTTCTGGTGCAAAAACTTCAGGATAATTACAATAAATCTATAAAACTTGGACATACTGATACTATTACTCTAGAAAGGGGCGTGATTGGTATGGAAAAAGAAAATTTGTTCAAATGGAAGCATTATCAGCCTGATATTATTTTGTTAACGGTAAGGTGGTACTTACAGTACAATTTGAGCTTCCGTAACCTGGTGGAAATGATGGAGGAACGAGGTTTATCCATTTCTCATACAACGATTATGCGTTGAGTTCATCAGTATGGTCCTGAATTGGAAAAACGAATCCGACCTTACCTCAAACAAACAAATGACTCTTGGAGAGTCGATGAAACATATATCAAAGTAAAAGGGCAATGGATGTACCTGTATCGTGCTGTTGATTCGAAAGGAAACACAATCGATTTTTTCCTAAGTAAAACAAGAGATCAGAAGGCTGCAAAACGCTTTTTCAAGAAAGCTTTGCGGTCTTTTCATGTTTCAAAGCCTCGTGTTATAACAGTCGATAAGAATCCAGCTTATCCTATAGCAATTGAACAGCTGAAAAAAGAAAAAAGCATACCTGATGGTATGCAACTTAGACAACAAAAGTACTTGAATAACATAGTAGAACAAGATCATCGTTTTATAAAGAAGCGTATCCGTTCTATGCTAGGGCTCAAATCTTTTGACACAACTACATCCATTCTTTCTGGAGTAGAAGCCATGCATATGATTACAAAAGAACAGATTGATTTACGGAATCAGTCTGTCCAAACTCAGAAAGAATTCATCCATCAATTGTTTGGACTTGCAGCATAAGACACGATTCTGTTAGGAATACATGTAGCTTTATTCTCTTTTATTTTTGCACCAGAACCCATAATCTTTTTTATGATGTTGTTGGATGTATCTTCTACTTAGTTCGTCTATTTGAGGTTTTAAGGGCTGAATTGTATTGTATCCATATTGCCACTGTCTTTTATCCTGCGGTAACTGTTTATAGATTTGTAGGAACAGTGGTTTTAAATGACCATTTCGCCAATTAAAAGTGGAATCTTCTTTTTTCCAGCTACCATATTGTTTCGAATCAAATCATTGATTTGCTTCTGTTCCCGCCTCCGATCTAACAAATTATTTACGACTTTTCCCTTCATCGCATCCAATGTTTTTGGTTTTCTTTTGCCTCTCTCCCTCGTTGGAAAGGGTTCAACTGTTGCGACATGAATGTGGATATTATCCGTATTGAAATGGATGGCTGCCGACCAAATCGAACTTTTTTCTATCCCCTCCCGTTTTTGTATTTCCTTCATCGCAAGTCGTGTGACATCCATTAACTTTTTTTCATCCAGTGTTTTGGTTCTTGCATCATATATGCCTTGTTCTTCGAGCCAAGGATTATGAAAAGAGATCACATCTTGCCACATAATGCTTCCATTTTCATGAGCGGTTTTGAACATTTCCTTTAAGGATTTTTTTTCACTTTCTGTTAATCGATTTGAATGTTCCGTAAAAAGAGCTGAAGTCTTTTCTGAATCCCCCATGTAATCTTGATACAGTTCAAACATTTTTTGATTAAGCTTTACTTCACTTTTCGCTTCCTCCCGATCAACGTATTCAATATAGTTTTGAAATGCATCGGAATTTGGCAAAACAAATTTTGTTTTTAACACAACACCAGGCGTTACTGAGGATGGAACAGGAACCGCATTACTCATTTTCATCATCCTGCATCATCATTTGTATAAATGCATTCATTTTTTGCATTTCGTTATAACAATCATTCATCACATAGATATTTTTTTGAATGAGATTTTCTAACTCCATTTCCTTTTTAGATTGCTCAGGTAAAAAGGCTGCCATTTCGAGAATTCCTTTTAAAAGTTTTTGCCTGGATGTTCCCTTTTTCTTTGCCATTTCATCAAACTGTTGGATTGCAACTGGATCTATATCTCTTATTTTTAGATGCACAATTTCCGCTCCTTTCTGCAAATTCGGGTAGAGAACAAAAAATAGTGAGAAGAGCATAAGAGGTTTTTGTTCCCACCGAGGGTGTGAAGCTAGGCGGAGCCTAGCAAAACGATGGGAACAAGGAAAGTCGTTGAATGTCCCGTTAATGTCCCCTTGTTTCTTGTTCATGTCTCCATCACGTCCCGTTATTTTTTCGAAATGTCCCTACCGTGTCCCCTTATTTTTCTCCCATGTCTCCATCATGTCCCTAAGACTTTTTTCAGTTTTTATGAATTTCTTGTACCTTTTGCTCCAATTTTTTGATCTTATCTTGTGCATTTTTTTGTTCCGTTTTAAAAAGCTCTATATTCTTTTCAAACTCTTTTATTTTCGATTCTAAAGCTGAAATCTTAGATTGTGTTTCCATCTTTTCCGCTTCCGTTTGATACTTCATTTCCTCTTTTAGTTCTTTCACTTTTTGATCTACCTGTTTCGCATTTTCTTCTTCTAACTTGATTGCTTTTCCGTAATTTGCGATCTTTTCTTTCCAATCTTTTTTATCTCTTTCTATAAAATCTTTCTCATATTCTCGCTTATCTTTTGCCAATAATTCATCATTTGCTTTTGTTTTTCTTTAGTCAGTAAAAATGGTGTATGCTAGTTTGCTAGGCGTATCTTTATCTGTCTGTTCCTCTTCATATTCTGAAGGATCTTTTGTAAATTTCCGTATGTCCATTTTTTCTTTTTCACCGTTTTTATTGTAAATATCTAACGCTACAGCTCCCCAATTTGGAGATAATTTTTGTACTTCAACTACATAGTGTCCATTCTCTTCATACAACACTTTGACAGGTAATTTTGCACCTGGATTTGATTTCTCTTGCGCTTGAAATGTATAGCCGGTTTCTTCATAATTTTCTAATCGAAACCGAATTTCCATGAAATTTTTATGTGGATTGTACTCCCGTTTTTCCACTACTAACTTCCCCATACCCGGTAGTTTAATAACTTTATCTGTTGCTGTATGAAATAACTTTTCATCATTCGGCATATAGAATTTAGATGTTAAAAAGGCAAAAAAACCGAGAAATATTTTTCATTAATTTTCTTTGTAGAGAAGTTCTGTGCTAATAGATTAATACGTTTTCTACAATTGATTTTGATGAATGCAGTTTGTATTTTTTAAGGTATTGGAGCAGATATTCTCCCTATTCATAAGCATTTGCACCATGTTCATTTTCGACTCCTACTTTCTCGATATACCATGGTCCAATTCGAACACATTCCTTTCCACAATATATACATATTTTCATTTGTGGTCTCCATATGCAAACCTTACTAATATTTTTCAGTCCAGCTCTCCACCCCCCATTGTTATTTCACGCTTTCTATTCAAAAGATTATTTTATTTAAATCCTGCTTAATTTTTACTTAATTCATATTAAAAACTCTTACTATATTTAAAAATTATAATATAATGAACACAATCGAATATTAGGGGTGTTGAAAATGCCAGATATAATACGCCTTATTCTTTTTACATTTGTAGCAATTAGTTCAATTTTCTCCTTAGTAAAGGAGTTTAAAAAGCCCAAGAAAAATGGATTTTTAATTTCAATTGAATTCTTACTTTTTATAGGGATGATACTATTAATAAAAGAGATTTTAATTTAATTTATGTATTATAAATTTCTCTCCGTGAATAAATTTCAATATTCCGTCAATAATGTAGATAGGCTGTATGCCAAAACCCATTTAAATTTCTTTCTCCGTCCCCCTTTTGGAGATGCCTTGGAGTTGAGCAGTTAGCTTTTGCTAGCTGCTCTTTTTAATTTCGGATTTCTCCTTGCACTTCTCACAATACAACATATCTCCAATATCAATTTTATCTTCTTTGTATTGCGGGATTCCACATCTGTATTCCCATCACCATTCGTTATCTAAGTATGCTCGTTTCGGGATTAAGTGTTCACTTTTGTATTAATCCGCCCATTTAGTTCTCCTCACTTCTACAAAGTACACTGTTTCTACTGGCACTATAAAGTCTTGCGCGATGCGTGTTCCTCTCTCAATTACCTCCACCTTAAGTATGTAAATTATAAGTTTAAATACTGTTTTTATTTATTAAAAATAAACCATAATATCATTATGTAAATAAGTTGCATTTTTCTTTCAATCTCTAATACACAAAATTCTTCAACTAATCGATTATATTTACCCATACGATTGGAGAAAATAAATATTAATAGCTTACAAATATCTGTTTTCCAAGAAATCTTCACTTCAAAAAAACACAAAGGTGTTAAGTGAGAAATAATTCACTAATATCAATGTCTTGTAAACAAATTTACTAATTACAGCGCGATAATTAGCATTAACATATCAACAAACATTAACATGTTAACGAAAACAAAGAAAAAATGTTAATTTTATATCAACAGTAACTTAATTATTAAACTAATATTGATTTAAGGTTAATGAATATATTAATAGAAGGATATCTTTCTCAACTCGTAATAGATCATAGTCCATTAGTACTGATCGAAAAAACTATAAAACGAATAGCCCCTTGTAAAGTATGTATAGTTGTAAAAAAGTAAACACCTTCACAGATACTCTATAAATAATTCACTAAATAAAAAAGTGTTAACCATTCTCTACAAATAACCTCTGGTAGATTACTGCTACTCGTTTAAATAAACTATAAAACGTACAAATCATTATCAAATACTGTTTGAATCACTTTAAATTTTAATAAAAACTTAAGAATCAACTATATATAATTTCCACAGAACGAAAAACATCGATATTTATACATTTATCATTGATATAATATTAACAACTAAAGAGACTTTCATCACTATAGTTAATGTCTTGTTAATGTCAACTCTATTACATATCAACTTCACATTTCATGTTAATGTCATTTTCTCTAATGAACCTAAATTATATATACAAAAGTAAAGTTCAATCCACCAGCTGAATAATATTTAGTACTCAATTGCGTAAAAATGCTTACAATACACGAATATACTATTTATGAAATTTCACATCTAACTTATCAATGAAAGATTCCAGAAGCACTAGATCGATTCTTTTTACTGTAATAAGACATACTTAAAGATTAGTATCACCAAGAAAGAAGACTATATTAGCAGCGTAGCGATTCGCATCCAGCTTAATGTTATTACAATGTTTTAATAAAAACATATTTTATGTATAGATCTCTATTTTTCTTTGTTACAAATACTGTACAGGTCGTTTTGTTAATCTCGTAGTAACTTTAACTCGTTTTACTAATACATAATTAGCTCACTATCATCAATGTTATATCGATGTGCATGTATTTTTAGTTGATATAACATTAACAATGATAATATGTTTTGGCTTTATAGTAATGTCTTGTCAATACACTCTTCATTACATGTCAATTTCGCATTTCATGTTAATGCTTTTTTAAGGGTGTTTAAGATACTAAAGGGCCAAGGCATCTAACATATCAATTTCAATCCCTTTAATTTGCTTAAATCATACTACAAACGAAAGTTACGTTCCCACTATAAGCTACTTAGTTACATATAGGCACTTATCTGTACATGGGCATACTATTTGTGCGCTTTATATAAGCTTATTCGTGATAAATTAGATTCATTAAACCAACTAAATTCTATATTATGACAACATACTCTTACAGGTTTATATAAAATAAACAATGAAATCAATACTAAAAATAACAGGGAACATACCAGTAATACAAAGATTCATATCACTTCTATAAGAATAACAGGACTAGATAAACATTAACTCTATTTATTAAAGGATCAGTAACTTACTAGTATTATTAAGCTACTAGCATCATCACATTAGTAGTGTTGCCTTTTTGTATCTTTTTATACATTGAAATTGGAATTTAATAATCTACTTTTCTCATTTTCTACAGAAGACAGTCATTATATCCTCATAATTTGTTTACAAAACACTTATATTTCCTTATCATTAATAATAAGCAATATATTATGTTAATCTCATGGCAACTATAAGCCATATTTCTAGCACAAAATAAACTTATTATCATTAATATAATATTAATATTTATATATTTTTAGTTAACAAAACATTAACACTCTAAACAAATTGTAGATTTATAGTCAATGTTCTGTTAATACACTCTTGGTTATATGTTAATCTCGCATTTCATGTAAATACCTAAGTTGATAGGTATTTACATTGATATCATCGAAATAACTATCAACATGTCAATTTCAGTTCACATGTTGATTTCAATTCAAGTGTATATTTAACTATTTTTTCAAGGAGGTAGGACAATGATTGATCAAAAAAGCGATTCACGAGACCATCAAAAAAACGATGATGATATATTAAACGATAATGTTTTTGAAAAGGCTTGGAGGATAACAGAATTCTCTAAATTAGTCGGACGTCACCATAACACAGTGTATAATTGGTTCAATATTTTAGAAGAAAAAGGGCTACATGAAACTCTAAGAACCCATAACACAAACGAAAAGCTCTATAATACTTTAGATCTTGAAATCGCTCTTTTTATAAAACAAAAACGGGACGAGAAGTGGTCTTTAGATGCTATTATTGAACTTTTACCACATCAATTTGATTTAAGACCAGTACCACTAGAGAATCAAGCAAATGAAGTATCTACCCAATTAAACCTTCAAGCAACTGCAGAAATCATTGAAAAGATGGTGGATAAGCAGTTAGAAGAAAAATTAAAAACTATTGAATCTCAGTATGAGGAGAAGATAGGGAATATATTAAAACAGCTTCCACAACCTGAAGATGCAGAAACTTTAAAAATACGTCAACGTCAAGAAAGACTAGATAATTTCATTATTGAACATAGAGCACGTCAGGAATTAAGAAAACAAGCAGAAGGCATCTGGAATAGTAAACCTGATGAGGAACGTATTAAAAAGGTAGGATGGTTTAAAAAAGAAGAAGATTTAGCTAAAAAGCAACTCTTCATTGAGCAGTACATACATGATAATATTATTGATTATATAAAATCCCTTATGAATACAACGGTGGAATAACAAAAAGTCTGGAGAGAGCTCCAGACTTTTTGTTATTTTGTAGTACCAAACATCTTATCTGGATCTAAAAAGTCCGCTAATTCAGCATCCTCATTGGCTCCAGCTTCTGTATTTTCTTCGTCACTACCCATATCGATAAAATCACCAAAGGCAAAACCTAAGTCCTCATCCTCATCTATACTTTCTATCGTACTAATTTGAGACTTTTTGTACTGAATTTGACTTTGCTTCTCTTTAAATTCATTAAACTCTTCAACTAATCCCTTAGATAATCTTGATGGTAATGCATCAGTTTTATAAAACGTATATACGCTTCCTAAGAAATCATTCTTACTTACTAAATATCCATTAAAAACAGTACCGTTTATAGGTAAATTATTTGAAACTTCCACTTTAGCATCATCCATGAAGGAATCATCAATGTTTTTTTGTTCATCTAGGATAGCAAGCATACCAAAATGATGCACTTTTGATGCTTCAACAGAACCATCGTTATGCTTTTTCATCAAATCAATTGGATGATGGAAAGAGCTTCCTCTTAATGATTCTTTAAACATCTCTACAATTGCATGGCTATTTTCAATCTGGTTCATATTACGTGAAACCTTATTAATTACTAAACAACCTGTTTTCTCAAGTAAAATACGTTTAAAGTCTTGAGAATCAAGTATTACAGATGTTCCAGAACCATTTGCAGCTGTATTTAATTCATGAATAATTTCACTAATGCGTTGATTTGCATAATCACGTGCATTGGCAATACCTTTCTTCTCATTTTCGTTTAGTTCTTTAAATTCATCATAAAAGTGCTGATTATCAGCAAATACTACAAATGCTACACCTTTTGATTTATCATTAGCTAATTTCCAAATCTCCTGAGAAAACTTATTAACTTGTCTTAGTACATCCGGTCCATCTGCTCTTACTGGAAGTGTTACAACAATCCCCATTTTAATAAAATCTTTACGCTCAATAGCATTTTCAAAAGCGATTCTCGCAAATTTTGCTTGATTTGCTTTTATCTCTGCCATAGGGTATTGTTGCGCAACTTTTTGTAATTCTTGTCTAATAACAGGCTTGTTATGAAAAGCGGAAAACTCTTCAATTGCCTTAATGATTGTAGAAGTTCCTGTTCCTCCACCTAGGCCTGCAAAGAATAACACAAGTTCATCAGATGGTCTTACACGTTCCGTGATAAATTCTTTTAATTTCTCTTTTGCCTCATCATTTGAATCAAGCACCCTTACTGCACGCTCAGGATTTTTACCTAAACCACCTAATTTAAGTGATACTTGGTTGCTTTTTGGTACATTTTTTAGTTCTGCTAGATCTCCATCATTACTGTTTAATGCTAAGCAGTTATATACTGATGTTCCATCTGTATGTTTATATTCAGCAAATTTATCTACCATTCTAGTACCAGCCTGACCAAAACCAACCATCGTCATCTTAACTGCCACTTCATTTTTTAAAAAATTTTTCGCCATTATTTTATCTCTCCCTATTTACTTATTTACTTTTTTTCTCTTCCCTAACTCAATAAGTACTTGTTGTCCTCTATAAGTTGAGATTAAAAATTTATACGGGTGCATAGCCTTTTCATAGATTAAAGACATTGATGATAGTGTGCTAACACTTATTTCAGCTGAACGTCTTGATATATTTGTGCGTTCAACTTCTAATGAATAAGATTTCCCTTTTGTTTTCTTTACTCTCCTATCAATGACCACATTTTCTACTATTTCATTAATGGATATGCCCCTCATGTATTTGGTTTCTTGAAATTGTTTATTAACGATGTTTCCTATGTATAGAAATACACTATATAGTATTTCGTCTTGTTCAAGAATATCTGCGAACATGTTCACTACTTCATCTGTAAATTTTATTGTTTGATACTTTTCGCTTAAAACCTCGTTCAAGTTGTCCCCCCCCTTAAACCATTGGTTAATTATTCCTAGAAACATAGTACATCATTATAAGGCGTATATCAAGTCATTATATATAAAACTTATATATAGAACTTATAAGTTCCATTATTAGAAAACCCTTTACTTTACAAGACCTCATTTATACAGCGTATATATACGTCGTATACATACTATATTAATCTTATATTTCATGTGATTCACATTCTAAACACTTAACAGAATAGATTTCACTAACAGTACTATATTAAGTAAACATATCTCTCAAAAAATAGCATAAAACATTAACATGAAACTCACATATTAAATAACATTTTTTATACGCTGTATATATACATTTTATTTATACGACGTATATAAAACCCTTTCTATAAAAGGTTTTTCATCTTTTACATATCAATTTAACATCAATATCAATATGATAAGCAGTTTATATAAGACTTATATATACAACTTATATAAACTACTTATCATCCATAACAATAAATACAATGCTGTAATAGCATTACACTCATACTATTTATACTGTTATGTAACTTTCACTCATCCTGGTTATCTTTCTTAGTTTATAGTTTGGCTCTATAAGTTTCATCTCTTGTTAGGGGAGAAGTTGTCAATGTCATGTTATATTGATACAGCTCTTCATTTAACTCTTTTGTTAATTCACAAAATTGCATGTACAGCAAGTAAAAAATGTATTTCTTTTGAATCTAATTCATCTACTAATTCAATGCAATAAAGAGCATTTCCTTTTGAGTAAACAGTTTTAAAATTATACAATGTCAATATAATGCAAAATAAAGAGAAAATAGCATTGTAGATTAGGTGGCTTGTCGTACTTCATTAAAAAATTGGAGGGTTATATTTTGTTTTTTTCAAAAGCAATAGACCTATGTGCTTTATATGATCTACATAGGAAACGTAGTCAAGAATTCCAATATTCCTCTGTTTCTAATAAATATTTAGAAATAGAAAATATCCAAGATTTTTATAAAAGTAGTTCGGTTGCTATTCAATTTAATATGGGCGAATGTGATAATCAAAATTATAAAGTCGGTAAATTTGAATATGAAAGTTCAATCAAATCTGGAATTTCGTGTAATGATATAGTAACAGGTGAAGCTTTTATAAATAAGAATGAAGATTCACCTAATGTAATACTTGTACATGGTTGGCGAATGGATTCTATAGATAAGGTTAAAAACATATTTCAGAAGATGATGATGGATTTAGGATGGAATATGTATTATTTTACAATGCCTTATCACTTTAACAGAGAACCAGAGAGTTCCTTGTATAGTGGTGAATACATGATAAGTGCTAATGTTGAACGAACAGTGGAAGCATCTCAACAAGCAGTAGCTGACTTGCGTGGACTAATACATTGGCTTAAAGAAAATAAAAAAGGGCAAGTTATATTGATTGGTATTAGTTTAGGTGGCTTCATTACAAATTTAACCGCTTTAGTTGAACCTCAAATAAATGTGTTAGCTTCTATTTTCTATGCTAACCGTCTTTCTTATTCAATATGGAAAACCAATCCTGGGAAGTATATAAAAAAGGATTTACAGGAACATGGCGTTACATATGAAGATTTAATAAATCATTGGAAAATTACTGAACCAAGCCAATCTGCTCCAGTAATAAATAAGGATAACATCCTATTAATCTCCGCAAAAAATGACCAGTATGTTCATATTCAAGATACAGATTACTTATGGGAATCTTGGGGGAAACCGACAAGATATGTATACAATGGTGGACATGCAGGAATTGTCCTAAATCGTAATAAAATTTCTACTGATACTATCCAATTTATCCGAAAACGGATAGAAGGGTAATTTCACCATGATTGTCCTAGTATTTTTGTTGTGGATGATCGCTGCGATTCTGTTTTTCACTAATCCCCAAAATGAAGCCACTAGATGAGGAAGTGTAATAGCCCTATTTGATGGGGAGCTTAGGTGTAATGATCGTGACGAAATACAGACATCCTTGTATAAATGAAAATTTGAACTACTCACCACTTAACGTCCTTACGGACTGTTTGAAGTGGGAGATTCCTAAGTACAGAGTTCTATCGAACTCTAATGGATTAGGCTATCCCCGTAGTTCCTACGGTTAAGAGACGAATTG
>NZ_JBWYHD010000019.1:0-59425 GCF_056711665.1 Bacillus sp. Medicinal_06
TAGCATCTAAAATAAAAATTGACGTTTCACGTTGTTTGTTTCGTTCAGTTTTCAAAGAACTCGTTTGTCGCTCATTTGCGACTTCCTTATGTTAACATCTTCGTTTTTCGATGTCAACTAAGTTTTTCAATTTCTTTTTTCGCTTTCTGCGTTTCTCGCATCAGCGACGGTTATTAATTTATCATAGATTGAATCCTATCGTCAACAACTTTTAATAAAAAATTCTTTTTCTTACATAACGGGTGCACTCTTCTGCATTTGCTACTCTTCGAAACAAACAAAAAATAATTTTATATCGTTCTTCCATTGTCTTTTTTACAACATCATGTATTCGCTCATCTGCAAAATCAAATAAAAGTTCATCTAACTCTCTCTTCAATACATATTCTATTTCTTTCTGTTCTTCTTTTGTAATCATAATCCCAAGCAAACTATCACCTCAACAATTACTCATATGTCTATGTAAATGCAAATTGATAAACCGCTATAAGCCATTTCCTTTTAGATAGGAGAGGGTATCCGATCATACACAAAAGCGGTCAGATCCTTTTTCCGCCTCACGCTGAGTAAAAACAAAGAGAAAAAACAAGTGGAGATTTCTTTTTATTTTCATAGCAGCAACTTATATATTAGAAAATCCGAATTGGGTATATGTATACGAAGTAACGTGATATATTCATCAACTCTAAGGACGAATGCATCATCCTTAAAATTAAAAATCACACTATATTGTCCATTATATCCATTTCCTACGATATTAATCGTTCAGTTCTCTTTTCAACTTTTTGAGCATATAAGTAACTGAAAAGGATTGGACAAAGGGGCGGAGTATTATGTTTTTCTTTTTTATAACAAGTAAACGTAAATTTAAGCACATTAGTTTAATTATTGTACTATCCTTATTTACAGCATGGCTTCTCTTTTTAAAGACATATTCTCATCAATCTGCTTTTTCAACTGCAACTGGTCCAAAAGTCATTTACAAAGGCGATACCGCAAAAAAACAAGTTGCGTTAACATTCGATATTAGTTGGGGAGATAAAAAGGCGCTTCCGATTCTGGACACTTTAAAAGAAAGGGAAATTAAAAATGCGACTTTCTTCCTCTCTGCAGCATGGGCAGAGAGACACCCTGACATTGTGGAACGGATTATACAGGATGGACACGAAATTGGCAGTATGGGATATAACTATACATCCTACACTTCTTTGGAAGCAAACGAAATGCGGAGAGATCTTTTACGTTCGCAAGATGTATTTACAAAGCTCGGCATAAAACAAGTCAAGCTCTTGCGCCCTCCTAGCGGGGAATTTAATAAAACTGTTCTTAAAGTTGCAGAATCTCTCGGATATACTGTTGTACACTGGAGTAATAATTCAAACGACTGGAAAAATCCTGGTGTAAATAAAATTGTATCAACCGTTGCTAACAATTTACGAGGGGGAGACATCGTTTTATTACACGCTTCTGATTCGGCACTTCAAACAAATAAATCTTTACCGCTGCTTCTGCAAAAATTAAAAAGTGATGGCTATGAGCAAGTATCGGTATCACAACTTATTTCTAATACAGATGCAAAAAGTAATGATATAAAGTAAAACTTTAATCACTAGGGAGTTCTTCATTCCCCACCTACCAATAGCGAGTAAAAGTCAATCTATACTAAAAAGAGTACAACACCTCACACAAAAGGCGTTGTACTCTTTTTCACTCTCATCTTCTTAACTTGCTGACTTACTTTTTTGTTGTCCTATTAAACGATGTAATATGAGTAACTGATATGCATTACACAAAAGAAGCGGGATAACCATTAAATATAACCAATCGGTATCATTAATCCGGAGCGCCGGTACCCATTCAAGAATTGTTACGACGACCATAAAGAATAAAGCAGGTATAAATGCTTTCTTATTCGTCTCTTTACTCTTTATATAGGCTACAATTGCCCCAAATAAAAATAATATTCCAGCCACAAGAATATTATTTCCAAACGAAACTTCTCCATTTGCAACGAGTACCGACCTTAAATAAACGAAATCAAACAGTACAAATGCAATGAAAAAGAGCTGAACTGCGTTCCAAAGAGAAGACGACCGAAACATTCCTAGTCCAAAACGATGAACTGTTAAATACGCAAAAAAGCCCATTTGACTAATTACACTAAAAATAAATCCAACCCCAAGTAACCAAAAAGAAATCATTAGAATCTCTTTTCCGTCGAAATTTTGAAAAAATTTAGCGTACTTGTCCCATCCTAAAATAAAACCAATAAGGATTGTACTAATTCCCCCAAGCAGTAACGTCGTTAAAAATAGTCGTACCCATTTTCGGCTATTCACAACCCATCCCCCATTATTGATATATTTCTACTTAAATTGTATCAATGACAATTTCAAAAAGCTAGCCATGAACATGTATAAATTCCTCTAAGATATTTATATTAAAAAAGAGAACTGTGTTGAAAGGAGCTCCAACTAATGAAACGGATGCTGCTCATTTTAGTTTCTTCACTTCTTTTCACTACACTTACCGCATGTGCGCAAGGAGAAGAAGCGAAATCTGAATTAGATTACGATCAAACAAAAAAAATGATTGTCGATATTTTAAAAACTGATCAAGGGAAGAAAGCAATCCAAGATGTATTAACAGATGAGAAAGTGAAACAAGCACTTATATTAGATGAAGCCGTAGTCAAAAAAACGATTGAAGATGCAATGGTATCTGAAAAGGGGCAGCAGCTTTGGGAAAAACTATTTAAGGATCCTGAGTTTTCAACGAAATTCGCCAAAGGTATCGAAAAAGAACAAACAACCTTAATGAAGACTCTATTAAAAGACCCTGAATACCAAGCAGGTGTTATAGAAATTATGAAAAATCCCGAAGTGGAAAAAATGATGCTACAAACAATGAAAAGCAAAGAGTATCGTCAATATTTGCAACAAGTATTAACAGAGACTGCTGAAAGCCCACTCTTCCAAACTAAGATGATTGATATCATTAGTAAAGGTATTGAAAAAGCTGAAAAAGGTGGCGGAGCTGAGAAAAAAGAAGGTGGCGGAGAAGGCGGATCACAAGACGAAAGACAAGAACAAAAGTAAAACGAATCTCTACACATAAGAATTTCCCCACCTCTACATATGTAAGGCGGGGAAATTTTCTACTCGTAGAGGTTTATTTTTGTTTAACTGATGTTCTATCAATAACTTGCTCAGCTATTGTCCTGTAGATGACACCTGTTTTATGTGTATCCTCGTATACTGATGGTGCAAAATCATCTTTATTCCAATCTGGTTGCTGAAGTGGAATTCGCCCTAATACATCTGTTTGTAATTCTGCAGCTAATTTATCTCCTCCGCCTTTGCCAAACACATACTCTTTCTCACCGGTTACTTTACTTTCGAAGTAAGCCATATTTTCAACAACCCCAAGAATACTATGTTCAGTACGAAGTGCCATAGCACCTGCACGAGCTGCTACAAATGCCGCTGTTGGATGAGGTGTTGTTACAATAATTTCTTTACAAGATGGTAGCATTGAATGCACATCTAAGGCCACATCCCCTGTACCTGGTGGTAAGTCTAATACTAAATAATCTAAATCTCCCCATTCCACCTCTGTGAAAAAGTGATTTAACATTTTACCAAGCATTGGTCCTCTCCAAATAACAGGAGCATTGTCTTCTACAAAGAAGCCCATTGAAATTACTTTTACCCCTAAACGCTCTACAGGAATAATTTTATCGCCCCTTACGATTGGACGTTTTTCGATTCCCATCATATCTGGTACACTAAAGCCATATATATCAGCGTCAATAATACCAACTTTCTTTCCTAAACGAGCTAATGAAATTGCAAGGTTTACAGAAACCGTTGATTTACCAACCCCACCTTTTCCACTTGCAACCGCTAAAAATGTTGTTTTAGAATGCGGTGATAGTAAAGATTCGCTTCCTTGTTCTTCCTGAGGCGGCGCAAATTGAGCTAGCTCGTCCTCTGTAAATTCAGCAAAACGCAAACCAACCGTTGCGGCTCCAAGTTCTTTCACAAGCTTTACAATAGCTGACTGCAATTGCATTTGTTCAGCAGTCCCTGTTTTTACAATCGCAATTTTAACACTGACATGCTCTTTCTCAGGCTTTACAGTTACCTCTTTAATTGCATTTGTTTCTTTCAATGTTTTATGTAGAAATGGATCAGTAATCCCTTCAAGTGCTTTCACTACTTGCTCTTTCGTTACCATAATCAGCCCAGCCCCCTGTATGAAAAGTAAAGTAATGTTAAATGAATTGGGTTTGTATATTTTCATTCCAAAAATAAATGCGTTTTCATTTCCAGTATAACATATTTTCCGAAAACTTCGTTAACGAGAGGAATTCAAAAAACCCTCCTTATTCAGGAGGATTCCCTTTCTCCGTAAAATAACGTAGTATTCCACGGTATATAGCAGCTGCCACCTTTTGCTGATATTTCTCCGAATTTAACATATATCGTTCATTTACATTGGATAAAAAACCAGCTTCAATTAAAGCACCAGGTGTTTTTGCATACTTAAGCAAATAAACATGAGAGATCGTTTTAGCAGAACGGTTTGTATTTTCTAAACTCGTTCGTAATTCAGCCTGTATAAACTTCGCTGCTCGTTCATTTTCGATTAAAGAGCGGTAATAAAACGTTTGTGCTCCTTTTGATCCACTACTCGTCAGGGCATTTAAATGAATGCTCGCAAAAAAGTCTACATCGGGCTTATTAATAATTTCTACACGCTTTTTTAAATCTTCTGCCTTACGTCTACTATATGATTTTGTACTTTTGTCAGCTAAATCATAATCTCCCTCTCTCGTCAAAATAACTAAAGCTCCTTGCTCCTGCAAATAATCTTGTACCATTTTTGTAATTTCAAGCGTAATATTTTTTTCCACTATGTCCTGACCACCAACTGCCCCTCCATCTGGTCCACCATGCCCAGCGTCTAATACAATTACTTTCCCAGATAAGGGTAAGTTCCAAGCCCGCCACGACTTTGTAATTTGAAATTCTTGTTTTACCAAGAAAAACAGTACAACTGCAGCAAGCATAAAAGAGATAATCCGAATTCTCTTCATACCTTTCCTCCTCCAGCTAGTCCCTCTAATTACTTATATGGGACAAGAGGAAAGTTTATGCTTTTCTTAATGCAGCTTTAAGCGATATCTTCTTTCACCCTTTTCGTATCCCTCACGCCACCATGAACTAATAAATTGCGCACAAGATTCATAAAGCAATTCCTCATCGTTCGATTCTATCTCCCGCATAGTCGTGCTTGTTAAAAATTGAAACAACATCTCCGTTAATTGCTGTTCCTCTTCTAATGCTCTATATTTCACATCAAAAAAAGATTCACCATAATAGCCAAATTTGCTATATCTTGCTCCTAATAAGTACGATTCAATTCCCAGTTCAATACAATAATCCTCATACTGCCTGTGCAATTCTTTCATATCGAAAGCATCACGAATATTGGACCTTAACGTTTTTAATGATAATTCGCGAAGCATCTTTCGCTCATATTTCAACTGCTTTTCTTTTTGTTTTTCTTGTAAGGTAACAATGACATTCATAGTACTTATAAACCTCCCTAATACGTATTAGTCTAAGCTTCTGAAGAAGAAGCATACGTGAGAAGGTAGCACTAAAATATTCCAAGCTATAAAGTGAAACTTTAATCACCCCCCGACAGAGAGGCGCTTTTTGCCTCGTCCGAGGAGGCGAAACGACCGGAGATTCTAGCCGCTAGAGCTGGACATTGCTTTCTCTGAATTTTGAGGTGGGAGTGTTCCTAACCGCTAATGTGGGATAAATAAGAGGACTAAAAATACTTGAGGATAATTATATAAGGAAAAGGCAATATAAAGTGAAGCTTTAATCAGTGGGCTTTTCTCTCACTCCCACCTATATCTTTGTCATCTCTCTTTCAATATTAAGATAGGGGTCTTAGTGCCCGTTAATGCGGAATAAAATCTTTCTCTTTAGATGGAAGAGAACATCTAGCCATGAATAGCAACTGTCACCTGTCCTATGAGAAACTAAAACAAAAGAAATATAGGAGTGCAGGTCACTTTTCACTCTTCGTAGCAGCGATTTATATGTTAAAAATCAAAATAGATTTATTCCATAAACTCACAATCGATGATGGAAGCCTCAACATATAGTTCCATTAGGCATAATAAAAACCCCAGCCAAATGGCTGGGGTTTGAAGTTCGCAAAAATTAACGTTTTGAGAACTGAGGTGCACGACGTGCGCCTTTAAGACCGTATTTTTTACGCTCTTTCATACGTGCGTCACGAGTTAATAGACCTGCACGTTTTAATGTTAGACGGTATTCTGGGTCAGCTTTTAATAAAGCGCGAGAAATACCGTGACGAATAGCACCAGCTTGACCAGTGTATCCACCACCATTTACGTTTACAAGTACATCGTAGTTACCTAAAGTTTCTGTTGCAACTAGAGGTTGTTTCACTACTTCACGTAATGCAGCAAATGGGATATAGTTTTCAAAATCACGACCGTTAATGATAACGCGTCCTTCGCCTGGAACTAGGCGTACGCGCGCTACTGAACTCTTACGACGTCCAGTACCATAGTATTGAACCTGTGCCAAAGTAAGCCCTCCTTTAATTAATTATCCGCGAAGTTCGTAAACTTCTGGTTTTTGTGCTTGGTGTGGATGCTCTGCTCCAGCATACACATTTAATTTTTTAGACACTTGACGTCCTAAACGTCCTTTTGGAAGCATGCCTTTAATTGCAAGCTCTAACATTTGTACAGGGTAGTTTGTACGCATTTCTAGAGCTGTTCTTTGTTTAAGACCACCTGGGTGGTTAGTGTGACGGTAGTAAATTTTATCGTTTAATTTATTACCTGTTAAATGAATTTTCTCAGCGTTAATAATAATTACATGATCACCCGTGTCAACGTGTGGTGTAAATGTAGGTTTGTTTTTACCACGTAAAATGGATGCTACTTCACTAGCAAGGCGACCTAAAGTTTGACCTTCAGCGTCAACCACATACCATTTACGCTCAACTTCGTTAGCTTTTGCCATAAAAGTCGTACGCATTTGTTTCCCTCCTCGTTATCTTTTCCATAGAAAAAATCTATTGTTTATCTTAAACACGATTTCCTTCCGGGGCTAATCGTGGTTTTAGAAACAATACCATATGTTATGATATCCTTTTGAGTTTCTAATGTCAAGCAAATGTTACACCAGGATTAGTTGTTATAGTTTACCTGCCATAAATAAAGCCCATGCCCTGGCACCATCTTCCCAGCAAAACGACGATCTTGTTTTTTTAAAATCTCTGGAATGCTGTCAGGATCAAGTTTTCCTTGTCCTACGCTAAGTAGCGTACCAACAATAATTCGCACCATATTATATAAAAATCCATTGCCTACAAAACGAAAAATTAATTCATCTTCTTGTTCGATTAAATCTATTTCATAAATTGTTCGCACTTTATCTTTTTTGTCAGTTTTTGCCGAGCAAAATGAAGTAAAATCATGCGTACCAATAAAATAAGGAATTGCCTTACGAATAGATTCTATCTCGAGTGGATATGGATACTGATATACGTAATTTCTACGGAATACATCAGCTGTTTTAGATAATAATACCCGGTAACGATATTCTTTTCTTTCCACACCGTATCGCGCGTGAAAATCTTCTGTTTTTTTCTCTACTTGCAAGACCACAATATCATCTGGCAACATCGTATTTAAAGCATTCATCCATTGCCATTCTTCAAGCGATAACGATGTATCAAAATGGATCACCTGTCCTCTTGCATGAACAGTAGAATCTGTCCGCCCTGATGCCTGAACACGAACAAGCTCTCCTTTATGCAATTTTTGCAGTGCTTTCTCTATTTCTTGTTGCACAGTACGATGCTGCGGTTGAATTTGATAACCGCAAAAGTTGATGCCATCATATGCAACTGTACATTTTATTCTTTCCATTTCTCTATTCTCCATTATGATCGCACCCATGCTAGAATACACGCTAAACAAAGTAAACTCACTATTGTTAACGTATCACTTGTTTTCCAGCGTAGCTGCCTAAATTTAGTACGTCCCTCACCGCTTTGATACCCACGTGCTTCCATTGCAATCGCTAAGTCCTCAGCACGTTTAAATGCACTAATAAAAAGCGGTACAAGTAAAGAAATAACCGCCTTTAATCGATCTTTTATCGGCCCGCCAGCAAAATCAATACCACGGGATGCTTGTGCTTTCATAATTTTGCTCGTCTCATCCATTAATGTGGGGATAAAACGAAGAGAAATGGACATCATTAATGCGATTTCATGCACAGGAACCTTTATACGCTTTAACGGCTTTAACAACGTTTCCATACCGTCAGTAATTTCAATAGGTGTTGTTGTTAGTGTTAATAATGTCGTCATTAAAATAATGACAAAAAATCGTATAGAAATATATATCCCTTGCTCTAATCCCTTTTCATGTATCGAAAACCAACCAAGCTGAAGAAGTACATCCCCTTCTTTATTTGTAAAAATATGCAGAAAAAATGTAAACAGAAAAATCCATAAGATTGGTTTTAAGCCCGAAAGTACATAACGAATCGGCACTTTTGCAAAAAATAAAGCAATGAGTGCATATAAAAATAAAAGTCCATATGAAATCGCATTATTTGCTAAAAAGACAACAAATACATATAAAAAGACAATCAACAGCTTCGCACGTGGATCAAGTTGATGAATGAGCGACTTACCTGGAATATATCTCCCAATAATCAACTGCTGCATGATTCATGACCACCTTTTCGTAACACCTGTACAACTTCATGAGTAAGATCCTCTAAAGATAAGGTAGCCTTTGGAATCGAAATACCAAACTTCTCTTCAATTGCACGTTTATACTTTAAAGACATTGGAAGGTCTACACCGATTTGTTCTAACTCATCTGCATGTAAGAATACTTCCTCTGCTGTTCCTTGCAAAAAGACCGTTCCTTTATGCATAACCACAATTTGATCTGCATACTTGGCAGCATCCTCCATATTATGAGTAACTAAGATTACTGTCAAACCCTGCTCCTTATGAAGCTTATAAAACATCTCCATAAGCTCTTGTTGTCCCTTAGGGTCAAGCCCTGCTGTCGGTTCATCTAATACGAGAACTTCAGGTTCCATTGCAAGTACACCTGCTATTGCAACACGTCTCATCTGTCCACCACTTAACTCAAATGGAGAACGCGCTAATAGCTCTGGATCTAGTCCTACAAGCTCAATTGCATCCCTTGCCTTTTGTCTTGCCTCTTCTTCCGATACTCCGAAATTTGAGGGCCCAAAACAAATATCTTTCTCAACGGTTTCTTCAAATAACTGATGCTCTGGAAATTGAAAGACAACCCCTACTTTTTTTCGCAGTGGCTTTAATTTCTTTTCTTTCTTTTGCGAGGAAATCAAATGCTTCCCAATTTGAACCGTACCATTTGTCGGTTGCAATAAACCATTTAAATGTTGAATCATCGTTGATTTGCCCGAACCAGTATGGCCGATAATGGCATAATACCCCCCACTTGGAAACGACACGTTTACATCATAAAGCGCGCGTCTTTCAAATGGAGTTTTATATTGATAACGATGCTCTACTGTTTGGAATGTAATCTCCAAAGTTCGTTCACCAAGCTTTCCATTGTAAGATGCGTATTTTGCAGTGGAATATCATTTCTTTTTAATAATTCTGCTATTTTTACTGAGAATGGTACATCTAACCCGATTTCCCTAAGCATATGAGAGGAATTAAAAATTTGCTCTGGCATACCTGCCTCTAATATTTCTCCCTGATTCAAAATGATAACACGATCTGACTGTGCAGCTTCTTCCAAATCATGCGTAATCGATAATACGGTAATGCCTTTTGTATCCACAAGCTTCCTAACCGTTTCAATTACTTCACGTCGTCCTTGTGGGTCTAGCATCGATGTTGCTTCATCCAATATTAAAATAGATGGTTGCAATGCTAACACACCTGCAATCGCCACACGTTGCTTTTGTCCACCAGATAACGAATGAGGCTCCTCATTAAGAAAATCTTCCATTCGGACCATCTTAAGTGCTTGATTCACCCGTTCTACCATCTGTTCCCGAGGCATCCCGATATTTTCAAGACCAAATACAACATCATCTTGCACCGTTGTCCCAACAAATTGATTATCTGGGTTTTGAAATACCATACCTATTTGTTTTCGAATATCCCATACCGTTTCTTCAGATAAAATCATTGTATCATTTACAATAATCGTTCCTGATTCCGGTAAAAATAAACCATTTAATAATTTTGCCAGTGTAGACTTCCCTGAACCATTTTGTCCAATTACAGAAACCCATTCTCCCTCATATAAGGAGAATGATACGTCTTTTAGCGCATAAGAAGTTGCCCCGGGATATTGAAATGATATATTTTGTGTGCGAAGTTTCTCTTTTTTCAATGCAAGGCACCCTCTCTCACTACTTCATCAAGTTAGCCTATTTTCTATATTTAAAAAAAAAGGGCCACGACCAGTTACTTGAAAAGAACTGTCCTGCCCTTTTAATTATCATTATACTAACTCGATAATTACCATTGGTGCTGCGTCTCCGCGACGTGGACCAATTTTTGCAATACGAGTGTATCCGCCTTGACGCTCAGCATAGCGTGGAGCTACATCAGCGAATAATTTTTGAAGTGCATCTTGACCAGTCTCAGCATTAGCAACTTCATTGCGGATGAAAGATGCAGCTTGACGGCGAGCATGAAGATCTCCGCGTTTACCTAAAGTGATCATTTTTTCCACTACAGAACGAAGTTCTTTTGCACGAGTTTCTGTCGTTTGGATGCGCTCGTTGATAATTAAATCAGTAGCTAAGTCACGTAACATAGCTTTACGTTGCGCACTTGTACGGCCTAATTTTCTGTATGCCATTCGTAGTTCCCTCCTTTGTTGATGAGATTAAATCCTCAGTCGTCTTTACGTAAGCCTAAACCTAATTCCTCAAGCTTATGCTTAACTTCTTCTAAGGATTTACGTCCTAAGTTACGAACTTTCATCATATCTTCTTCTGTTTTGTTCGCAAGCTCTTGTACAGTATTAATTCCTGCACGTTTTAAGCAATTATAAGAACGAACAGAAAGATCAAGTTCTTCAATAGTCATTTCTAGAACTTTTTCTTTTTGATCTTCTTCCTTCTCGACCATAATCTCAGCATTTTGTGCTTCATCAGTTAAACCAACGAAGATGTTTAAATGCTCAGTTAAGATTTTGGCACCTAAAGAGATAGCTTCTTTTGGCCCGATGCTTCCATCCGTCCATACATCAAGCGTAAGCTTATCATAATTTGCCACTTGTCCGACACGTGTCTTTTCCACTTGGTAAGTAACACGTGATACTGGAGTATAAATAGAATCAATAGGAATAACTCCTATTGGTTGATCTTCGCTTTTATTTGCATCAGCTGGCGTATACCCACGGCCACGCTTTGCAGTTAAACGCACGCGGAAATGCGCATCCTTTGCTAACGTCGCAATGTATAAATCTGGATTTAAGATTTCAACATCACTATCGTGAGTAATATCTGCAGCTGTGACAATACCTTCGCCCTGTACATCGATTTCCAACGTCTTCTCTTCCTCAGAGTAGATTTTAAGAGCTAACTTTTTCAAGTTTAAGATGATCGTTGTTACGTCTTCTACTACGCCCTCAACTGTTGAAAACTCGTGTAATACGCCATCGATTTGGATGGCAGTTACAGCGGCACCAGGGAGTGAGGATAAAAGAATACGACGTAGGGAGTTACCCAAAGTAGTACCATATCCACGCTCAAGCGGTTCAATCACGAATTTGCCATACTTAGCATCTTCATTAAGTTCAACCGTTTCGATTTTCGGTTTTTCGATTTCAATCATTAACTAAACCCTCCTTCAAAACGTCGAAACCCCGGCTAAACAAAGGAAAAACCTCTGTCTAACCGAAAGTCCCCCTTAGGCAGTTCCCGATTGTGCACAACAAGCGATGTTTCTGTACGAAATTTCTCGATAATGCATCATATCCATTATAGACAAAAGGGAAAATTCTATACAGAAAAATTAAACACGACGACGTTTTGGCGGACGACATCCATTATGAGGAACTGGAGTAACATCTCTGATTGCTGTTACTTCTAGACCTGCAGCTTGAAGAGCACGAATTGCAGCTTCACGACCAGCACCAGGACCTTTTACAGTAACCTCTAAAGTTTTTAAACCGTGCTCCATTGCAACTTTAGCAGCAGTTTCAGCAGCCATTTGCGCAGCGAATGGAGTAGATTTACGAGATCCACGGAAACCAAGTGCACCAGCACTAGACCAAGAAAGCGCGTTACCGTGAGTGTCTGTAAGTGTTACGATTGTGTTGTTGAAAGTAGAACGAATATGAGCTACACCAGCTTCAATATTCTTTTTCACACGTTTTTTACGAGTGTTTGTTTTACGTGCCATTGTTAGTTCAACCTCCTTTACTTATTATTTCTTTTTATTTGCTACTGTACGACGTGGACCTTTACGTGTACGAGCATTGTTTTTAGAGTTTTGACCACGAACTGGTAAACCACGACGGTGACGAAGACCACGGTAAGAACCGATCTCCATTAGACGTTTAATGTTAAGAGATACTTCACGACGAAGGTCTCCCTCAACTTTAATACGATCGATGATATCACGGATACGTCCTAATTCGTCTTCCGTTAAATCACGAACTCGTGTTTCTTCAGAAACACCAGCTTCAGCAAGAATTTTTTCAGCAGTTGTGCGACCAATGCCGAATACGTAAGTTAAAGAAATAACAACGCGTTTGTCACGAGGAATATCTACACCTGCGATACGTGCCATTCCGAATGCACCTCCTTCTGATTAACCTTGTTTTTGTTTATGTTTAGGGTTTTCACAAATAACCATTACTTTTCCACGTCTACGAATAACTTTACATTTTTCGCAGATTGGTTTAACTGACGGTCTTACTTTCATGTCTCGAACCTCCTTAAAGATTACGGAGTGCTATATTATTTAAAACGGTACGTAATACGACCACGATTTAAATCGTACGGAGATAATTCTACCGTAACTTTGTCTCCTGGTAAAATACGAATGAAGTTCATACGGATTTTACCAGAAACGTGAGCCAATACGACATGCCCATTCTCTAATTCTACTTTGAACATAGCATTTGGCAACGTTTCAAGAACGGTACCTTCGACTTCAATTACATCATCTTTAGCCATTCAATAGTTCTCCCTTCTTCAGTAACATTTTACACTGCTCTGAAATCCCGGAGAGCCAGCTACTTATAAAGTGGTAAGGATTTCGTATCCTGCTTCTGTAAGAGCAATCGTGTGCTCGAAGTGGGCACACCATTTACCATCTACCGTTACCACTGTCCAGTCATCAGATAGTGTTTTTACATATCGTCTTCCTTGGTTCACCATCGGCTCAACACAGATGACCATGCCCGGCTTTAATCTAGGACCTTTATTTGGTGGACCATAGTGCGGGATTTGAGGGTCTTCATGTAAGTCTTGCCCGATTCCGTGACCAACATACTCCCTAACGATCGAGAATCCATTGTCTTCAGCATACGTTTGAACCGCATGTGAGATATTGGATAATCTTTCGCCTGGTTTTATTTGTTCTAGACCAAGATACAACGATTTTTCTGTGACATCAAGTAGCTTTTGAACAGATTCAGAAATGTTTCCTACTGGATACGTCCATGCAGAATCTCCATGGTACCCATTGTATTTCGCACCAATATCGATACTGATGATATCGCCTTCTTGGAGCTTGCGCTTTCCTGGAATCCCATGTACAAGCTCTTCATTTACAGAAGCACAGATGCTTCCCGGAAATCCGTTGTATCCTTTAAAAGATGGCGTAGCACCATATTTTCGAATCGTCTTTTCCGCTATTTGATCGAGCTCTTTCGTTGTAATTCCTGGAGCAATATGCTTTTTCAACTCTTGATGAGTTAAAGCAACGATCTTGCCCGCTTCTCGCATGATCTCTATCTCGCGAGGAGTTTTGCAAATGATCATTACGCTAAGCCTCCGATGAGAACATCGATATCAGCAAATACTTTATTGATATCTTGCTCACCATTAATGCTTTGTAAGTAACCAAGCTCTTCATAGAAATCAAGCAAAGGTTTTGTTTGCTTAATATTTACCTCTAAACGATTCGCTACAGTTTCTTCATTGTCATCAGAGCGTTGATATAATTCGCCACCACATTTATCGCACACATCAGCTTTTGCTGGTGGATTGAATTCTAAGTGGTAAGTCGCACCGCACTCTTTACAAATGCGACGGCCTGTAAGACGTTTTAATAACAATCCTGAATCCACATTAATGTTTAAAACATAGTCGATTTTTTTGCCAAGATCTTTCATTATCTCTTCAAGAGCGGATGCTTGTGCAACTGTTCGTGGAAAACCGTCTAATAAGAAGCCTTTCACACAGTCTTCTTGGCTTAAACGTTCACGAACGATTCCAATTGTAACTTCATCTGGAACAAGGGCACCTTTATCAATAAAAGATTTCGCTTGTAAACCAAGTTCAGTTTCAGCTTTCATAGCTGCACGGAACATATCTCCTGTTGAAATGTGAGGGATGTTATACTTGGCAACAATCTGTTCGGCTTGTGTACCTTTACCAGCACCAGGAAGCCCCATTAAAATTAAGTTCATCTTTGTTCCCCCTCAATACATGAGCATGTAGGGAAGACACATCTTCCCACTTACTCACTGCTTGATAAACCCTTTGTAATGGCGTTTTACCAGTTGGCTTTCTAGCTGCTTCATTGTTTCTAAAGCAACGCCGACAACGATTAACATACTCGTTCCACCGATCTGAGCAGATGGAGGAAGATTCCCCAGTTTCGTAAAGATAACTGGTAGAACTGCAATCGCTGCTAGGAAAATAGATCCTACAAAGGTCAAACGATACAAGATTTTTGTTAGATATTGTTCTGTATTCTTACCCGGACGAATACCTGGAACATATCCACCTTGCTTGTTTAAGTTCTCTGACATTTGCTCTGGATTAACCTGAACAAATGCATAGAAATATGTGAAGGCTACGATGAGCGCTACATATATTATCATTCCCACTGGGTGAGAATAGTTAAAGTTTTGGATAATCCACTGCGATACATCATGTTTCGGGAAGAACTGTGCAATAGTTGGAGGTGTAATTAAGAATGAAACAGCAAAAATTACTGGAATAACACCCGCACTATTTACCTTAAGCGGTAAATGTGTGTTTTGTGCTCCAGCATAACTACCATTTCCTCCTGTTACACGCTTCGCATATTGAATTGGGATCTTTCTAACAGCTTGCTGAATGAAGATAACTCCAACAACAACTGCTAGCACAGCTAGTAAAATCAATACAACTTTAACGATACTCATGAACAGTTGATCTCCGACATTTTGAAACTGTTGTTGATACACTTGAGATATTACACTTGGGATCGCTGCGGCAATACCAGCAAAGATAAGGATGGAAATACCATTCCCTACACCTTTTGCTGTAATCTGTTCACCTAACCACATTAAAAATGCAGTACCAGCAGTCAGTACCGTAGCAATGTATAAATAAGTGCTCCAACCTGGATTCAAAATTAACTGCCCACCTACCATACCGTTAAAACCGATTGACATACCAAACCCCTGAATAAACGCAAGAACAATTGTAAAGTAACGCGTGAATTGTGTTAATTTACGACGGCCCATTTCGCCTTGCTTCGCCCATTCCGAAAATTTAGGAACAACATCCATCTGCAATAATTGCACGATGATGGATGCTGTAATATACGGCATGATTCCCATCGCGAAGATGGAGAAGTTTTTCAAAGCGCCACCGCCAAATGTATTTAGGATTCCTAATGCATTTAACTGATCTTGTGCTTTCAGTACGTCTCCATTTGTAAATGGCACTGGGATAAACGTGCCAATCCTGAATACGATTAACATCGCTAAAGTGAATAATATTTTACGTCTTATCTCAGCAACGCGCATAAAGTTGGAGATTGTACGAAACATTAGATCACCTCAACTGTTCCGCCAGCTGCTTCAATTGCTTCTTTAGCACTTGAAGAGAACTTGTGCGCTTTAACAGTTAGTTTTTTCTCAACTGCTCCGCTTGCAAGAACTTTAACACCATCGTTTAACTTGCTGATAACGCCAGTTTCCAGCAATAATTCAGGTGTTACTTCTGTACCATCTTCAAAACGGTTTAACGTCGCTAAGTTTACAATAGCAAACTCTTTGCGGTTAATGTTTGTGAAGCCGCGTTTTGGTAAACGACGGAATAATGGAGTTTGACCACCTTCGAAGCCAAGACGAACACCACCGCCAGAACGAGCGTTTTGTCCTTTATGACCTTTACCAGCAGTTTTACCGTTACCAGAACCGATACCGCGACCGACACGGTTACGTACTTTACGAGAACCTTCTGCAGGTTTTAATTCATGAAGTTTCATTCCCAGGCACCTCCTTATATTAATGAGTTATCCTTAAGCTTCTTTTACAGTTACAAGGTGAGAAACTTTGTTGATCATACCAAGAATAGCAGGAGTTTCTTCCTTAACTACAGTTGAATTCAACTTTTTAAGACCTAAAGCTTCTACAGTCGCACGTTGATCTTGCGGACGACCAATTACACTACGAGTGAGGGTAATTTCTAACTTTTTCGCCATTTGTTTTCCCTCCTTCTTAACCTAGTAGCTCTTCTACAGATTTACCGCGTAATTTTGCAACATCTTCAGCACGCTTAAGTTCGCTTAATCCGTTCACAGTAGCGCGAATCATGTTAATTGGTGTGTTAGAACCAAGAGATTTCGAAAGAATATCTTGTACACCAGCTAATTCAAGAACCGCACGAACTGGTCCACCAGCGATTACTCCAGTACCTTCAGCAGCAGGTTTTAGGAATACTTCACCAGCTCCGAAATGTCCGATGATTTCGTGTGGAATTGATGTACCAACTAATGGTACTTCGATTAAGTTTTTCTTAGCATCTTCGATAGCTTTGCGAATAGCATCTGGTACCTCTTGAGCTTTACCAGTACCGAATCCAACATGACCGTTTTTATCACCAACTACAACTAGTGCAGCAAAGCGGAAACGACGACCACCCTTAACAACTTTCGCAACACGGTTTATCGTAACTACACGTTCTTCAAGTTCTAATTTACTTGGGTCAATGCGACGCATCAATTTTCCCTCCTTTGACCATTAAAATTGTAATCCAGCCTCACGAGCAGCTTCAGCTAGAGCTTTAACACGGCCATGGTATAAGTAACCACCGCGATCAAATACTACTTCTTTAACACCCTTCTCTACAGCACGCTTAGCAACTAATTCGCCAACTTTCGTAGCAGCTTCAGTGTTGCCTGTACCGTTAAGAGCAAGGTCTTTATCAAGAGTAGATGCACTTACTAATGTTACACCATTCACATCATCAATAACTTGAGCGTAAATGTGTTGGTTAGAACGGAACACGTTTAAACGTGGACGCTCTGCAGTACCAGTAAGTTTAGCACGTACACGTGCATGTCTTTTCTTACGAGTCGCATTTTTATCAGCTTTAGTGATCATTCTTGTCACTCCTTTCTTTCACCTAACGGGCTTACTTAGCAGTTTTACCTTCTTTACGACGAACAACTTCACCTTCGTAACGAATTCCTTTACCTTTGTAAGGTTCTGGAGCACGTACAGCACGAACGTTAGCAGCGAATTCGCCAACACGTTGCTTATCGATACCTTTAATCACGATCTTAGTTGGAGCAGGAACTTCAACTTCAAGACCCGCTTCAGGAGTCATTTCAACTGGATGAGAGTAACCTACGTTTAATACAAGTTTGTTACCTTGTTTTTGAGCACGGTAACCAACCCCGATTAATTCAAGTCCGCGAGCGAAACCTGTAGTTACACCTTCAACCATGTTACCTAGTAAAGCACGAGTTGTACCGTGTAATGCACGGTGTTCCTTCTGTTCAGATGGACGCTCTACTGTTAGGATGTTTTCTTCAATTTTGATAGACATATCAGCATTGAATGTACGAGTTAATTCACCTTTAGGTCCTTTTACTGTTACAGTATTGTTTTCTGCTACTGTGATAGTAACACCTGCAGGGATTTCAAGAATCTTTTTACCAATACGAGACATGTTGTCACACCTCCGTTCGTTTCAATATTAATTACCAAACGTATGCTACTACTTCTCCACCAGTTTGTAATTGACGAGCGTCTTTGTCCGTCATTACTCCCTTAGATGTAGAAACAAGAGCGATACCTAATCCGTTAAGTACACGTGGTACTTCGTCAGCTTTTGCGTAAACGCGTAAGCCAGGCTTACTGATACGTTTTAATCCAGTGATTACACGTTCATTGTTTGCACCATATTTCAGGAAAATACGAAGGATACCTTGTTTGTTATCCTCGATGTATTCTACATCACGAATGAAACCTTCACGTTTTAAAAGTTCAGCGATCTCTTTTTTGATTTTAGAAGCAGGAACCTCTAATTTCTCATGACGTACCATGTTCGCATTACGGATGCGAGTAAGCATATCTGCAATTGGATCTGTCATCACCATGTGTTTTACCTCCTTCCCATTTGTGGGTTTTACCAACTAGCTTTTTTAACACCAGGAATTTGACCTTTATATGCAAGTTCACGGAAACAAATACGGCAAAGTTTAAATTTGCGGTATACAGAATGCGGACGACCGCAGCGCTCGCAACGTGTATACTCTTGTACTTTAAACTTAGGAGTACGCTTTTGTTTCGCAATCATAGATTTTTTAGCCACGTTTTCGCCTCCTCTACTTAGCGTTGGCTTCCATTATTTTTGGAATGGCATACCGAATTGTGTTAAAAGTTCACGAGCTTCTTCATCAGTGTTCGCTGTAGTAACGATTACGATGTCCATACCGCGGACTTTGCTTACTTTATCATAATCAATCTCAGGGAAGATAAGTTGCTCTTTAACACCTAATGTATAGTTACCACGACCATCGAAAGATTTCTTAGATACACCACGGAAATCACGTACACGTGGTAAAGAAACAGATACTAATTTGTCGAAGAACTCATACATTTGCTCACCGCGTAAAGTAACTTTCGCTCCGATTGGCATACCTTCACGTAGACGGAAACCAGCGATAGATTTCTTAGCACGAGTGATTACAGGTTTTTGACCTGCGATTTGAGTTAATTCTTCTACAGCATTGTCTAATGCTTTAGAGTTTGCTACCGCATCACCAACACCAGTGTTGATAACGATCTTTTCGATCTTCGGTACTTGCATTACAGATTTATAGTTAAACTTGCTCATTAGAGCAGGAGTAATTTCCTTTTGGAACTTCTCTTTAAGGCGATTCAATGAAGTGACCTCCTTTCTTAAGAAAATTATTTATCTAATAATTCACCAGATTTTTTTGCAATACGAACTTTTTTACCATCTTCCACTTTGTAGCCTACACGAGTAGGTTCACCAGTTTTCGGATCTAATGGCATAACATTAGAAACGTGGATAGGTGCTTCTTTCGTGATAATTCCACCTTGTGGATTTAATTGAGATGGCTTAGAGTGCTTCTTAACGATGTTAACACCCTCAACGATAACACGGTTTTGTTTTGGGAAAGCAACTAGGATAACACCTTGTTTTCCTTTGTCTTTACCAGTGATTACCTGTACTTTATCACCTTTTTTTACATGCATCTTAATTCTGCACCTCCTTAGCAAGGCAATACCTTAAATTATAGAACTTCTGGAGCTAAAGAAACGATCTTCATGAAGTTGCTATCACGTAGTTCACGAGCTACTGGTCCGAAGATACGAGTACCGCGTGGGCTCTTGTCATCTTTAATGATAACAGCTGCGTTTTCATCAAAACGGATGTAAGAACCATCTGGACGACGAGCACCGCTCTTCGTACGTACTACTACTGCTTTAACAACGTCACCTTTTTTAACAACGCCACCTGGTGTTGCTTGTTTTACCGTAGCAACGATAATATCACCGATGTTAGCATATTTACGACCAGAGCCGCCTAATACCTTAATTGTTAAAAGTTCACGTGCACCAGAGTTGTCAGCAACTTTCAAACGAGATTCTTGTTGGATCATGTTATGAAACCTCCCTTCGGACTTAAAATTCCGATTCGTCTATTTAGATAATAACCGCTTCTTCAACGATTTCAACTAAACGGAAACGCTTAGTAGCAGAAAGCGGGCGAGTTTCCATGATTTTTACGATATCGCCAACTTTTGCTTGGTTTTGCTCATCATGCGCTTTGTACTTCTTAGAATACTTAACGCGCTTTCCGTACAAGGAATGAGTTTTGTAAGTTTCAACTAAAACTGTAATCGTTTTGTCCATTTTGTCAGATACAACACGACCAGTATAAACTTTGCGTTGGTTACGTTCGCTCACTTTGCAAACCTCCCCTCAATTTATCGATTAATTCCGATCTCTCTTTCACGAACTACAGTTTTCATACGAGCGATCGCTTTACGCACTTCACGGATGCGTGTTGGATTCTCTAATTGTCCTGTAGCAAGCTGGAAGCGAAGGTTAAACAACTCTTCCTTTAACGCTTTAACTTTTGTTTCGATTTCGGCAGTGGTTAATTCACGAATATCATTAGTTTTCATTAGATTCACCACCATTTTCTTCACGTTTTACGAATTTACATTTCACAGGTAACTTGTGAGCTGCAAGACGTAATGCTTCGCGTGCTACCTCTTCAGATACACCCGCGATTTCAAACATAACTTTCCCAGGTTTTACTACTGCTACCCAGCCTTCTGGTGCCCCTTTACCGGAACCCATACGTACTTCTAGAGGTTTTGCAGTGTAAGGTTTAGAAGGGAAAATTTTAATCCAAACTTTACCGCCACGTTTCATGTAACGAGTCATTGCACGACGAGCTGCTTCGATTTGACGGTTAGTGATCCATGAAGCATCTTGTGCTTGAAGACCGAATTCGCCAAAAGCAACTTCAGTACCACCTTTTGCACGACCACGCATTTTACCACGATGCTCTCTACGATATTTTACGCGTTTAGGCATTAACATATTATTTTCCTCCTTCCTCAGAAGCTTTCTTTTTTGTAGGAAGGACTTCTCCACGGTAGATCCATACTTTTACGCCTAATTTACCGTATGTTGTATCAGCTTCAGCTGTTGCATAGTCAATATCAGCGCGAAGTGTATGAAGTGGAACAGTTCCTTCACTGTAAGATTCTGCACGAGCGATATCTGCTCCGCCAAGACGACCAGAAACCTGTGTTTTAATACCTTTAGCACCTGCGCGCATAGCACGTTGAATAACTTGCTTTTGTGCACGACGGAAAGATACACGGTTTTCTAATTGACGAGCGATATTTTCCGCTACTAATTTAGCGTCAAGATCAGCTCTCTTAACTTCTAAGATGTTGATGTGTACACGCTTGCCTGTTAATTGGTTAAGAGCTTTACGAAGTGCTTCAACTTCTGTACCACCTTTACCAATTACCATACCAGGTTTTGCAGTGTGAATTGTAACATTTACACGATTTGCTGCACGCTCGATTTCTACTTTAGAAACAGAAGAATCTTTTAAGCGAGCTGTGATGTATTCACGAATTTTGATGTCTTCATGAAGAAGTGTAGCGTAATCTTTCTCAGCGAACCAGCGAGATTCCCAATCACGAATAACACCGACACGAAGACCGACTGGATTAACCTTTTGACCCATCGATTATCCCTCCTTCTTTTCTGATACCACAACTGTGATGTGGCTTGTGCGTTTGTTAATTTGGCTTGCACGACCCATTGCACGTGGACGGAAACGTTTTAACGTTGGACCTTCGTCAACGAAAACTTTCTCTACAACTAAGTTGTTTACATCCATTTCGTAGTTATGCTCTGCGTTTGCGATTGCAGATTTTAAAACTTTCTCTACAACTGGAGAAGCAGTTTTTGGCGTGTGGTTAAGGATAGCGATCGCTTCACCCACTTGCTTACCTCGGATTAAGTCTACTACTAGGCGAACTTTACGAGGAGCAATACGAACTGTTCTCGCTACTGCTTTAGCTTGCATTGAAGTGCCTCCTCTCATTATCTTCTAGTTTTCTTATCGTCAGCATCATGACCTTTATACGTACGAGTTGGTGCGAATTCACCTAACTTGTGGCCAACCATGTCCTCAGTGATGTATACAGGTACGTGTTTACGACCGTCATATACAGCGATTGTGTGACCGATGAACTGAGGGAAGATTGTTGAACGACGAGACCAAGTTTTAACAACTTGCTTTTGCTCAGTTTCGTTTAACTTTGCAACTTTACTCATTAAGTGATCATCGACAAATGGTCCTTTTTTTAAGCTACGAGCCATTTTGGTGCCTCCCTTCGTGATTGCCGTACGGTTCCAGAAGTGAACCGTACTACAACCCCATTATTTTTTACGACGACGAACGATGAATTTATCAGACGCTTTGTTTTTCTTACGAGTCTTGAATCCAAGAGTTGGTTTACCCCATGGAGACATTGGAGACTTACGTCCGATTGGTGAACGACCTTCACCACCACCGTGTGGGTGATCAACTGGGTTCATTACAGAACCACGAACTGTTGGGCGCTTACCTAACCAACGAGAACGACCTGCTTTACCAATCTTGATAAGTTCGTGTGATTCGTTACCAACTTGACCTACAGTAGCACGACAAGCAGATAATACTAAGCGAACTTCACCAGAAGTTAAACGTACAAGTACGTATTTACCTTCTTTACCAAGTACTTGAGCAGATGTACCAGCAGAACGAACTAATTGTCCACCACGACCTGGTTTAAGTTCGATGTTATGAACAACAGTACCTACTGGAATGTTGATTAATGGTAATGCGTTACCGATTTTAATGTCAGCATCAGCGCCAGACATAATTTCCATACCTACTTCTAAGTTTTTAGGAGCAAGAATGTAACGTTTTTCACCGTCAACGTAGTTAATTAATGCGATATTCGCAGAGCGGTTTGGATCGTATTCGATCGTAGCAACGCGTCCTGGAATTCCATCTTTGTTACGTTTAAAGTCGATGATACGGTATTGACGCTTATGTCCGCCACCTTGGTGACGTACAGTGATTTTACCTTGGTTATTACGACCAGCCTTTTTGCTTAAAGGTGCAAGTAAAGACTTTTCCGGTCTGTCAGTCGTAATTTCAGCGAAATCATTCGTAGTCATGTTACGACGACCATTAGTAGTTGGATTATACTTTTTAATTGCCATCTCAATTTCCCTCCTTCTTTAGTAAGAATTAAACACCTTGGAAGATTTCGATTTCTTTGCTGTCAGCAGTTAGCTTAACGATCGCTTTACGACGACGGCTAGTAAAACCAGCGTGACGACCAACGCGTTTTGCTTTCGGCTTGTAGTTCATGATGTTTACTTTCTCTACTTTAACATCAAAGATCGCTTCTACAGCATCTTTAACTTCTGTTTTATTAGATTTAACGTCCACATCGAACGTGTATTTTTTTTCAGCCATCATTTCCATAGAACGTTCAGTGATAACTGGGCGCTTAATGATATCACGAGGATCTCTCATTATGCAAGCACCTCCTCTACTTTTTCCACTGCCGCTTTTGTCATGATTAGCTTATCATGATGAAGCACGTCTAAAACGTTTACGCCATCAGCAGTGATTACTGTTACTCCAGGAATGTTGCGAGCAGATAACTCTACAGACTCGTTTGCATCAGCAGTTACGATAAGAGCTTTCTTCTCAACAGCTAATCCTTTAAGTACTGCTACCATGTCTTTTGTTTTTGGTGCATTTAACACTAGGTCTTCAAGAACTACAACGTTGTTCTCAACTACTTTAGTAGCTAATGCAGATTTGATTGCTAAGCGACGAACTTTCTTAGGAAGTTTGTAAGCATAGCTTCTTGGTGTAGGTCCGAATACCGTACCACCACCACGCCATTGAGGAGAGCGGATAGAACCTTGACGAGCACGTCCAGTTCCTTTTTGACGCCATGGTTTACGACCTCCACCGCGCACTTCAGAGCGATTTTTTACTTTGTGTGTACCTTGACGTAAAGATGCACGTTGCATCATTACAGCTTCAAAAAGTACAGCTTCATTTGGTTCGATACCGAAAATAGCTTCAGCTAATTCGATTTCACCAACCTGTGAACCAGTTTGGTTATATACAGTAACTTTTGGCATTGGAATTCCTCCTTCCTATTGTGAATTATTTGCTAGCCTTCACAGCGCCTTGAACAACTACAAGAGATTTCTTAGCACCTGGAACGTTACCTTTTACTAATAATAAGTTGCGCTCAGCGTCAACTTGAACGATTTCTAAGTTTTGAACCGTAACTTGGTCTCCACCCATACGTCCAGCAAGTTTTTTGCCTTTGAATACACGGTTCGGAGCAACTGGGCCCATTGAACCAGGACGACGGTGATAACGAGAACCGTGAGACATAGGTCCGCGAGATTGTCCGTGGCGTTTAATAGCACCTTGGAAACCTTTACCTTTAGAAATTCCTGTTACGTCTACGATTTCACCTGCAGTGAAAACTTCAACTTTTACCTCTTGACCAACCTCTAGTCCGTCCACGTCTGCATCGCGGATTTCGCGAATGAAGCGCTTAGGAGCAGTAGATGCTTTAGCAACGTGACCTTGTTCAGGTTTGTTAGCTAATTTTTCACGTTTGTCGTCGAACCCTAACTGAATTGCATTGTAGCCATCAGTTTCAGTTGTTTTCTTTTGAAGAACAACGTTTGGAGTCGCAGCGATTACTGTTACAGGGATTAGCTCACCGTTTTCAGCAAATACTTGAGTCATACCGATCTTTCTTCCTAAGATTCCTTTGGTCATGAGTTACACCTCCTACATTTTTTAAGTTATATGAATTATAGTTTGATTTCGATATCTACACCAGATGGTAAATCTAAACGCATTAATGAGTCTACTGTTTGCGGAGTAGGGCTCACGATGTCGATTAGACGTTTGTGCGTGCGCATTTCGAATTGCTCACGAGAATCTTTGTACTTATGAACAGCACGAAGAATTGTGTAAACAGTTTTTTCAGTTGGTAATGGGATCGGACCAGAAACTGTTGCCCCAGAACGCTTAGCTGTTTCTACAATTTTCTCAGCTGACTGATCAAGAATACGGTGATCGTAAGCTTTTAAACGGATACGAATTTTTTCTTTTGCCATTATTTTCCCTCCTTCGTTCGCCTATTTCTTAAATAGACCTTCTCCATGGAAATTTCCTCACACCATGCCATGGCAAAGCGGCCGGGTGTGTCAGCAACCTTCCACTTCATCGCAGTCAAAGACCAACATTGTCTATTATACAATGTTATTCGTCTAGATGCAAGCATCTTTTTGTTTGCATCTGCTTTTCTCTACTTTTGCTATTATACATGGCACTTTAAAGAATTTCAAGTTTTCATCTGTAGTAATTGATTTTACAGTTTATGGATGTTTTGTTTTGCAGATTTATATATTATAGAAGAAACTCGTTCAAAAATATAAAATATCAATTTTTATAAAACAAAAAACTCAAGGGAAGACCCCTTGAGTTTTTAATAATCTATTTAAAGATTACTCAGCGATGATTGTAGCAACTACACCAGCACCTACAGTACGTCCGCCTTCACGGATAGAGAACTTAGTTCCCTCTTCAACTGCGATTGGAGCGATAAGTTCAACAGTCATTTCGATGTTGTCGCCAGGCATTACCATTTCAGTACCTTCTGGTAATTGGATGATTCCAGTTACGTCAGTTGTACGGAAGTAGAATTGTGGACGGTAGTTAGCGAAGAATGGAGTGTGACGTCCACCTTCTTCTTTAGATAAAACGTAAACTTCAGCTTTGAATTTAGCGTGAGCTTTTACAGAGCCAGTTTTAGCAAGAACTTGTCCACGTTGGATGTCTTCACGAGAAACCCCACGAAGTAGAGCACCGATATTGTCACCAGCTTGAGCTTGGTCAAGAAGCTTACGGAACATTTCAACACCTGTTACAGTTGTAGAAGCGTTCTCTTCAGCAAGACCGATGATTTCTACTACGTCACCAACTTTAACTACTCCACGCTCTACACGACCAGTAGCAACTGTACCACGACCTGTGATAGAGAATACGTCCTCGATCGGCATTAAGAATGGTTTGTCAGTGTCACGTTCTGGAGTTGGGATGTAAGAATCAACTTCAGCCATTAATTCGATGATTTTTTCTTCCCACTCAGCTTCTCCTTCAAGAGCTTTAAGAGCAGAACCTTTAACTACAGGGATATCATCGCCTGGGAAGTCGTATTCAGATAATAGATCGCGAACTTCCATTTCTACTAATTCTAATAATTCTTCGTCGTCTACCATGTCGCATTTGTTTAAGAATACAACGATGTAAGGTACACCTACTTGACGAGAAAGAAGGATGTGCTCACGAGTTTGAGGCATTGGGCCATCAGCAGCAGATACTACTAAGATACCACCGTCCATTTGAGCAGCACCAGTGATCATGTTTTTAACATAGTCAGCGTGACCTGGGCAGTCAACGTGTGCATAGTGACGAGTTTCAGTTTCGTACTCAACGTGTGCAGTTGAGATTGTGATACCGCGCTCTCTTTCTTCTGGAGCAGCATCGATTTGATCGTATCCGCGTGCTTCAGCACCACCAGCTTTTGCAAGAACTGTAGTGATCGCAGCAGTTAATGTAGTTTTACCATGGTCAACGTGGCCGATAGTACCGATGTTAACATGGGGTTTAGAACGTTCGAATTTAGCTTTAGCCATTCTAAATTCCTCCTTAAGTTATATAGGTTATTTTATATTTAGACTAGAAAGTGAAACTTAAGTCCCACTTTCTAAGCTTACATAAGTAGTTATACTTGAACAATCGATAAAAATCAATTATTCACCTTTATTTTTTTTGATAATTTCTTCAGAAACAGACTTTGGTACTTCTTCATAATGGTCAAATACCATAGAGAATGTTCCGCGTCCTTGCGTGTTAGAACGTAATGACGTTGCATAACCGAACATTTCAGAAAGTGGAACCATAGCGCGAACAACTTGTGCGTTACCGCGAGCTTCCATACCTTCTACACGTCCACGACGAGATGTTACGTCACCCATAATGTCACCCATGTACTCTTCAGGAATTACAACTTCAACTTTCATCATCGGCTCAAGAATTACTGGGTTACATTTAGAAACCGCAGCTTTAAGTGCCATAGATGCAGCGATTTTGAACGCCATCTCAGAGGAGTCAACATCATGGTAAGATCCGTCAACTAATGCAGCTTTAATGTCTACTACTGGGTATCCAGCAAGTACACCATTTTTAAGCGCATCTTCAAGACCTGCTCCTACAGCTGGGATGTATTCACGTGGAACTACACCACCGACGATCTTGTTTTCGAATTCGAATCCTTTACCTTCTTCGTTAGGCTCGAACTCAATCCAAACGTGACCGAATTGTCCACGACCACCAGATTGACGTGCGAACTTACCTTCAACTTTCGCAGCAGAGCGGAAAGTTTCACGGTATGCTACCTGAGGTGCACCAACATTTGCTTCTACTTTGAATTCACGGCGCATACGGTCAACGATGATATCAAGGTGAAGTTCACCCATACCAGCGATGATTGTTTGGCCAGTTTCTTGGTCAGTGTGAGCACGGAATGTTGGATCTTCTTCAGAAAGCTTAGATAATGCTGTACCCATTTTATCTTGGTCAGCTTTAGATTTTGGCTCGATAGCTACAGAGATAACTGGCTCTGGGAATTCCATAGACTCAAGGATAACAAGGCTCTTCTCGTCACAAAGAGTATCACCAGTAGTAGTATCTTTTAAACCTACAGCAGCAGCGATATCACCAGCGTAAACTGTTGAGATCTCTTCACGGCTGTTAGCGTGCATTTGTAGGATACGTCCTACACGCTCACGCTTACCTTTAGTTGAGTTTTTCACGTATGATCCAGAGTTTAACACACCAGAGTACACACGGAAGAACGTTAACTTACCAACATAAGGGTCAGTCATGATTTTGAATGCTAGAGCTGAGAATGGCTCTTCATCGCTAGACTTACGTTCTACTTCTTCATCTGTATCCGGAAGAGTACCTTTAATAGCAGGTACATCTAATGGAGATGGTAGGTAGTCGATAACTGCATCTAACAGAATTTGAACACCTTTGTTTTTGAATGCAGAACCACAGATTACTGGGAAGAATTCTACAGAAGTTGTAGCCTTACGGATACCAGCTTTAAGCTCTTCTACAGTGATTTCTTCACCTTCTAGGTACTTCATCATCATTTCTTCATCAAGCTCAGCTACCGCTTCAATAAGTTTTCCACGGTATTCTTCAGCTAGTTCTTTATGCTCTTCAGGAATTTCGATACGTTGAATATCTGTTCCTAAATCGTTACCGTACATGTAAGCACATTCTTCAACAAGGTCAATGATACCATTGAACTCATCTTCAGCACCGATTGGTAACTGAATTGGATGTGCGTTTGCTTGTAAACGATCGTGGATTGTTCCTACAGAGTATAAGAAGTCTGCACCGATTTTATCCATTTTATTAACGAATACGATACGAGGTACGCCGTAAGTAGTAGCCTGACGCCAAACAGTTTCTGTTTGTGGTTCTACACCAGATTGTGCGTCAAGTACTGCTACCGCGCCATCAAGTACGCGTAGAGAACGTTCTACTTCTACTGTGAAGTCTACGTGTCCTGGAGTGTCAATGATGTTTACACGGTGACCTTTCCATTGTGCTGTAGTTGCAGCAGAAGTAATTGTGATACCACGCTCTTGCTCTTGCTCCATCCAGTCCATCTGTGATGCACCTTCGTGAGTTTCACCGATTTTATGAATACGCCCTGTGTAGTACAAGATACGCTCAGTTGCTGTTGTTTTACCAGCATCGATGTGAGCCATGATACCAATATTACGAGTGTTTTCTAAAGAGAACTCTCTTGCCATTTGGTGTCTTGCTCCTTCCATATATGGATTGGATTTTTTATTTTAAGTAGCAAAAAAGCCACTTTATTTTGTTACATATGTCAGTATGTCCAGTACCCTCATTATGTAAAACGAGCGCCCATTGAAAGGGAGAGGCATTCTCCCTCTCCACACTTCCATAAGCGACAAATAAAGCGGTTTATGCTTACATTTATTTTACGTTGAATCCTACCAACGGTAATGAGCAAATGCTTTGTTAGCTTCTGCCATTTTATGAGTGTCTTCGCGTTTCTTAACAGATGCACCAGCGTTGTTAGCTGCATCTAAGATTTCGTTAGCAAGACGCTCTTCCATAGTTTTTTCACCACGAAGACGAGCATAGTTTACTAACCAACGAAGACCTAAAGTTGTACGGCGTTCTGGACGAACCTCAACTGGAACTTGGTAGTTAGCACCACCAACACGACGAGCGCGTACTTCAAGAACAGGCATGATGTTCTTAAGAGCTTGCTCGAATACTTCCATTGGTTCTTTACCAGTACGTTCGCTAACGATATCGAACGCATTATAAAGAATTGTTTGAGATTTACCTTTTTTACCGTCAACCATCATTTTGTTGATTAGGCGTGTTACTAGTTTAGAATTGTACATTGGATCTGGTAACACGTCACGTTTCGCAACAGGTCCTTTACGAGGCATATTGAGTTCCTCCTTTCAGTTCAGTTTTATTATTTCTTAGCTGCTTTTGGTTTTTTAGTACCGTATTTAGAACGGCCTTGCATACGCTTGTCAACACCAGCTGTGTCAAGCGCACCACGAACGATGTGGTAACGTACCCCTGGTAAGTCTTTTACACGACCACCGCGAATTAATACTACGCTGTGTTCTTGTAAGTTATGACCGATACCTGGGATGTATGCAGTTACCTCGATACCATTTGTTAAACGTACACGAGCATATTTACGTAAAGCTGAGTTTGGTTTCTTTGGAGTCATTGTACCAACACGAGTACATACACCACGTTTTTGAGGTGCAGAGATATCAGTTGATTTTTTCTTTAAAGAGTTGAAACCTTTGTTTAACGCAGGTGATTTAGATTTCCATACTTTATCAGTACGACCTTTTCTCACTAATTGGTTAATAGTAGGCATTTGAGTTATCCTCCCTTCGCATGTTTGTATGACCACATATCCAGGTGGTTCATTATTAGTTGAAAACAAAGTTTTTGCAAGGGAGAGCAGGTGCTCTCTCCTCACAAAAACAGTTTTAACTTATTATTCCTATTGCTGAAGCTCCCACTTGAATCCCCGAAACTTTTCCAAGCTTACGAATCGACTCAACTTTGGTTATGGGCACGTTATGTTGCAAAGCAGTGCGAGTGATAACATGGGTTAAGCGCATGTCAGCATCTTCTGCAATGACAACTTCTTTAACTGTACCATTTTTGATTGCTTCCAATGTTCGTTTATGACCAACGACCACATTTTCAGCATTTGATACTTTTTGATAAGACATATACATATCCTCCAAAGCATCGTTCAGGAGCAACCTTGCTTATAGTAACATTTTGACTCGCACAATGTCAACTAGGATTATCTGTTTTTATACAAATTTTACGACGGAAAATTTTACTGTTCCACGTAAACTTCATCGTTTTCCACATTCATGTCATCTTGCGCTGTTTTAACAAGATCCACTTTGCGATAACGATTCATACCTGTTCCAGCTGGAACAAGTTTACCGATAATAACATTTTCTTTCAATCCTAGAAGTTCATCGCGTTTGCCTTTAATTGCTGCATCTGTTAGAACGCGAGTTGTTTCTTGGAACGACGCTGCAGATAAGAATGAATCTGTTTCAAGTGAAGCTTTTGTAATACCAAGAAGTACTGGTCTTGCTGTTGCAGGTTGTTTACCTGTTAACAACACTTTTGCATTCGCATCAGTAAACTGATGGATATCCAATAATGTTCCTGGTAATACATCTGTTTCACCAGCATCAATTACACGAACTTTACGAAGCATTTGGCGAACCATTACCTCTACGTGTTTGTCGCCAATTTCTACCCCTTGCATACGGTATACTTTTTGAACTTCACGTAGTAAGTATTCTTGAACTGCTGTAATGTCCGTTACTTTTAGTAATTCTTTCGGATCAATAGAACCTTCTGTTAACTCTTTTCCGTGACCAATTGACTGTCCTGGAACTACTTTCAGACGAGCACCGTAAGGAATTGCGTAAGTACGAGTTTCAACCTCATTCTGTACAACTACCTCTTGGCGATCTTTAACATCGTTAATCGCCGCGATAACACCGTCGATTTCACTGATAACTGCCTGACCTTTCGGATTACGAGCTTCGAAGATCTCTTGGATACGAGGTAAACCTTGCGTAATATCGTCTCCGGCAACCCCACCTGTATGGAACGTACGCATCGTTAACTGTGTACCTGGCTCACCGATAGATTGAGCTGCGATAATTCCTACCGCTTCCCCTACTTCTACGTCTGTACCAGTAGCTAAGTTACGACCGTAACATTTCTTACATACGCCGTGGCGCGTGTTACATGTGAACGCTGAACGGATGTGTACTGTTTCCACACCTGAGTTTTCAACGACATGAGCGATATCTTCCGTAATTAATTCATTTTCACGAACTAATACTTCACCTGTTTCAGGGTGTTTTACAGTCTTTCTTGCAAAACGTCCTACAAGACGATCATATAATGACTCGATTACTTCATTACCCTCTTTAATCGCACCGATTAATAAGCCACGATCTGTTCCACAATCGTCTTCACGAACGATAACATCTTGTGCAACGTCTACAAGACGACGTGTTAAGTAACCAGAATCGGCTGTCTTAAGCGCTGTATCAGCAAGACCTTTACGCGCACCATGCGTAGAGATGAAGTATTCAAGTACTGTTAAACCTTCACGGAAACTTGACTTGATTGGAAGTTCAATGATACGACCAGATGGGTTGGCCATCAGACCACGCATACCAGCAAGCTGAGTGAAGTTCGATGCGTTACCACGGGCACCAGAGTCACTCATCATGAAGATTGGGTTGCGTTTATTCAAGGATTTCATCAGTTTTCCTTGGATAACATCTTTTGCATTACTCCAAATAGAGATAACGCGATCGTAACGTTCTTCTTCCGTGATTAAACCGCGACGGAATTGTTTAATTACTTTATCTACTTTTGCTTGTGCTTCGTGGAGAATCTCATCCTTTTCACCTAATACAAGAATATCTGCTACCCCAACTGTAATACCAGCTTTTGTAGAATATTTGAATCCTAAGTTCTTCATACGGTCAAGCATGCGAGACGTTTCTGTAATTTGGAAACGTTTAAACACTTCCGCAATGATGTTACCAAGGATTTTCTTGCTAAATGGTGCCACTTCTTCGCGACTAGCAATAATTTCTTTAATGTTCGCACCTTTTTCAACGAAGTATTTCGCTGGTGTTTCTTTTTCAAGGTTTGAATTTGTTGGTTCGTTAATATATGGGAACGACTTCGGTAAGATTTCGTTAAATATTAATTTACCAACTGTTGTTAATAGAAGCTTACCTTTTTGCTCTTCAGTAAATGTTTCGTTGTTGTTCACTGAATTTGCAGCAACAGCGACACGAGTATGAAGATGTACATATCCATTTTGATATGCAAGCAATGCTTCATTTGCATCTTTGAACACCATACCTTCACCAATTGCGCCCTCACGCTCAAGTGTTAAGTAATAGTTACCTAATACCATATCCTGAGATGGTGTAACAACTGGTTTTCCATCTTTCGGGTTCAAGATGTTTTGTGCTGCTAACATAAGAAGACGAGCTTCTGCTTGCGCTTCTGATGATAACGGAACGTGAACCGCCATTTGGTCACCATCAAAGTCCGCGTTGTATGCAGTACATACAAGTGGATGAAGACGGATTGCGCGTCCTTCTACTAATGTAGGTTCGAACGCTTGGATACCAAGACGGTGAAGCGTTGGAGCGCGGTTTAGAAGTACTGGGTGTTCTTTAATTACAGATTCTAAAACATCCCAAACTTCAGGTTGTACACGCTCGATTTTACGTTTCGCACTCTTAATGTTGTGTGCTAATCCTTTTTCCACTAAATCTTTCATAACGAAAGGTTTGAACAATTCAAGTGCCATCTCTTTTGGTAATCCACATTGGTACATTTTTAAGTTCGGTCCTACAACGATAACGGAACGACCAGAGTAGTCAACACGTTTACCTAATAAGTTTTGACGGAAACGTCCTTGTTTACCTTTTAGCATGTGAGATAGTGATTTTAACGGACGGTTACCCGGTCCAGTAACTGGACGGCCACGACGACCATTATCGATTAATGCGTCTACAGCTTCTTGTAACATACGTTTTTCGTTTTGAACGATGATACTTGGTGCACCTAAGTCCAATAGACGTTTTAAACGGTTGTTACGGTTAATTACACGACGATATAAATCGTTTAAGTCAGAAGTCGCAAAACGTCCACCATCCAACTGTACCATTGGGCGTAGTTCTGGTGGAATAACTGGAAGAACATCTAAGATCATCCAAGATGGCTCATTTCCAGAGTTACGGAATGCTTCTAATACCTCTAGACGTTTAATAGCACGAGTACGACGTTGTCCTTGTGCTGTTTTTAATTCTTCTTTTAAGAAGTCTACTTCTTTATCTAAATCGATGTCTTGTAATAGCTTCTTAATCGCTTCTGCGCCCATAGCAGCTTGGAATGTGCTGCCATATCGGTCACGATATGCACGGTATTCTTTTTCAGAAAGCAATTGCTTCTTATCAAGTGGTGTATCTCCACTTTCTGTTACAACATAAGAAGCGAAATAAATTACTTCTTCAAGCGCGCGAGGGGACATGTCTAAGACAAGTCCCATGCGGCTCGGGATACCTTTGAAATACCAAATATGAGATACAGGAGCAGCTAATTCGATATGACCCATACGTTCACGACGTACTTTCGCACGCGTTACTTCAACGCCACATCGATCACAAACTACACCTTTATAACGTACACGTTTATATTTTCCGCAATGACATTCCCAGTCCTTTTGTGGTCCGAAAATACGCTCACAGAACAAGCCATCTTTTTCAGGCTTTAACGTACGATAGTTAATTGTTTCTGGTTTCTTAACTTCACCGTATGACCAAGAACGAATCTTGTCAGGCGAAGCAAGTCCAATCTTCATATATTCAAAGTTATTTACATCTATCAAGGGGCCTACCTCCCTTTTAGTCTACAGGTTATCCCAATTATTCCTTAGTTGTCTCAACTTCGATACTTAATTTGTCTGCTGATTGATGATCATCATCATCTTCCGTATCACGCATTTCAATTTCTGTATCGTCGCTAGACATCATTTTAACGTCCATACCTAAGCTTTGTAGTTCTTTAATCAATACTTTGAATGACTCTGGAACGCCTGGTTCTGGAACATTTTCGCCTTTAACAATCGCTTCGTACGTCTTAACACGGCCAACAACATCATCCGACTTCACAGTTAAGATTTCTTGAAGAGTATAAGCAGCACCATAAGCTTCAAGTGCCCAAACCTCCATCTCACCGAAACGTTGTCCACCGAATTGTGCTTTACCTCCAAGAGGTTGTTGCGTTACAAGTGAGTATGGTCCAGTAGAACGAGCATGAAGTTTATCGTCAACCATGTGCGCAAGTTTAATCATATACATGACACCAACAGATACACGGTTGTCGAATGGTTCACCAGTACGTCCATCATACAGGATTGTTTTCGCATCATTCGCCATACCAGCTTCCTCAATTGTGCCCCATACATCTTCCTCACGAGCACCATCGAATACTGGTGTTGCAACATGGATACCAAGGTATCTTGCTGCCATACCAAGATGAAGCTCTAGTACCTGACCGATATTCATACGAGATGGTACCCCTAATGGGTTCAACATGATATCGATTGGTGTACCGTCTGGTAAGTATGGCATATCTTCTTCCGGTAAAATACGAGAGATAACACCTTTGTTACCGTGACGACCGGCCATCTTGTCACCTTCAGAAATTTTACGTTTTTGAACGATATATGCACGTACAAGTTGGTTCACACCTGGTGGCAATTCATCGCCATCTTCACGGTTGAATACTTTTACGTCTAAGATAATACCGCCACCACCGTGTGGTACACGTAGTGATGTATCACGTACTTCACGCGCTTTCTCACCGAAGATTGCGTGTAATAAACGTTCTTCTGCTGTTAATTCTGTTACACCTTTTGGCGTTACTTTACCAACAAGTAGGTCTCCGTCTTTTACTTCAGCACCGATGCGAATAATACCGCGCTCGTCAAGGTTGCGAAGTGCATCTTCCCCAACGTTCGGGATATCACGTGTAATTTCTTCTGGTCCAAGCTTCGTATCACGAGCTTCTGATTCATATTCTTCAATATGGATAGAAGTGTACACATCATCTTTTACAAGGCGCTCACTCATAATGATCGCATCCTCGTAGTTATAACCGTCCCATGTCATAAAGCCAACAAGCACGTTACGTCCAAGTGCTAGCTCACCTTTTTCCATAGAAGGACCATCCGCAAGGATTTCACCTTTTACAACTTGATCTCCAACACTTACGATTGGGCGTTGGTTGTAACAAGTTCCTTGGTTAGAACGAATGAATTTCAACATTTTGTAGCGATCTAAATCGCCTTTTACTTTTTGACCGTCAACTTCTACATAACGGCGTACCCAAACTTCACGTGCTTCTACGCGTTCAACAACACCAGGGTGTTTACAGATTACTGCAGCACCTGAGTCTTTTGCTGATACGTACTCCATACCTGTACCTACAATTGGAGATTCCGGATTCATTAATGGAACCGCCTGACGTTGCATGTTTGCACCCATAAGTGCACGGTTGGAGTCATCGTTTTCTAAGAACGGAATACAAGCTGTCGCTGCAGACACTACTTGCTTTGGAGATACATCCATGTAGTCGATGCGCTCTCTATTTGTAACAATGTTTTCACCACGGAAACGAGCTACGATATCTTCATCAAGGAATTCCCCTTCTTCAGATAATTTCATATTCGCTTGGGCTACAACATAATTATCTTCTTCATCTGCTGTTAAGTAATCAACATGGCCCGTTACACGACCAGTCTCTGGATCAACACGACGGTATGGTGTTTCGATGAAACCAAACTCATTTACTTTCGCGAACGAAGATAGTGAGTTGATCAAACCGATGTTTGGTCCCTCTGGCGTTTCGATTGGACACATACGACCATAGTGAGAATAGTGAACGTCACGTACTTCAAATCCTGCGCGCTCACGCGTTAAACCACCAGGTCCTAATGCAGATAGTCTTCGTTTGTGCGTTAACTCTGCTAATGGGTTTGTTTGGTCCATGAACTGAGATAACTGAGAACTTCCGAAGAACTCTTTAATAGATGCAATCACCGGACGAATGTTAATTAACGCTTGCGGCGTAATTGCATTTGTATCTTGAATCGACATTCTCTCACGAACAACACGTTCCATACGAGAAAGACCGATACGGAATTGGTTTTGTAATAACTCTCCTACAGAACGCAGACGACGATTTCCTAAATGGTCAATATCATCTGTATCCCCTACTTTGTATAGTAAGTTAAAGAAGTAGCTAATAGACGCAAGGATATCACCTGGCGTGATGTGTTTTACGTCACGAGTGATGTTTGCATTCCCAATTACATTGATAGAACGTTCACCGTCTGACTCTGGAGCATAAATCTTAATAGATTGCAGCTCAACATCGCCTTCTACCACTCCACCCATTGGTTTCGCTGTCTTGAATCCAATGTTTTTCTCTAAGTAAGGTAAAATGCGATCTAATGTACGACGGTCTAAGACTGTTCCTTCTGCCGCTAAAATCTCTCCAGTTTCTGGATCTACTAATGTTTCAGCTAAGCGTTGGTTAAACAATCTGTTTTTAATGTGTAATTTTTTGTTGATCTTGTAGCGACCTACATTTGCTAAATCGTAGCGCTTTGGATCAAAGAAGCGAGAAACAAGCAAGCTTTTCGCATTTTCTACTGTTGGTGGTTCACCCGGGCGTAGACGCTCATAAATTTCAAGCAATGCTTTTTCTGTACTATCTGTGTTGTCTTTTTCTAGCGTATTGCTTAAGTATTCGTTATCACCTAAAAGCTCGGTGATTTCTTGATCAGAGCCAAACCCTAATGCGCGTAACAAAACAGTTACAGGAAGTTTACGCGTACGGTCGATACGCACATAGACAACATCCTTAGCATCTGTTTCATACTCTAACCAAGCTCCGCGGTTTGGAATTACAGTAGCAGTAAAACCACGTTTTCCGTTTTTATCCACTTTGCCACTATAGTATACGCTTGGAGAGCGAACTAACTGGGAAACGATAACACGTTCTGCACCGTTAATTACGAATGTTCCTGTCTCTGTCATGAGTGGGAAATCTCCCATGAACACATCTTGTTCTTTTACTTCACCAGTTTCCTTATTGATTAGACGAACTTTCACACGAAGTGGTGCTGCATACGTCACATCACGCTCTTTACATTCTTCCACAGAGTATTTAGGTTCACCTAAGCTGTAGTCGATAAATTCAAGCGATAGATTTCCCGTAAAGTCTTCAATCGGAGAAATGTCTTGGAACATTTCTCGCAAACCCTCATCAAGAAACCACTGATAAGAAGAGGTTTGAATTTCGATAAGATTTGGTAACTCTAATACTTCACTAATACGGGCATAACTTCTTCGTTGGCGGTGGCGTCCGTATTGAACTAGTTGACCTGTCAACTGCTTCACCCCTCAAATCATGAGTATTATAAATGCACAAAAAAATTTGTGCAAAATCACAAATAAATACAGCTAACGCTAGTAGCGTAGCTTTTTCTCTCAAAGATAGATACGTTGAGTCTTTCTACCTGCTCAAAAAAGAAAAATGGCTTCTATAAGAAAACCATCATTCTGTTTCATAATCTGCTGATTTTACTATCTTTTCCAAGAGAAACAAAAATATACATCTTTCTCAACGCAGAAAATCATATATTGGCATTGTATAATGTTAACATAGCCAAAAATAACCGTCAACGTTTTTTTGATTTTATGATATAATATCCTTTTTTCTTTTCTACAACCTCAACTTCAGAAAATGATTCTTCTAGTTTTTTAAGCGCTGATGGTGCACCTTGCTTCTTCTGAATAACAATCCAAAGCTCCCCACCCGGCACTAGATGATCCACAGCTTTTTCTAAAATTTCATGCACGATATGTTTACCAGCACGAATTGGAGGATTAGATAGAATAGCAGCATACTTGCCATCTACATTTTCATAGACGCTACTTTGAAAAATACGAACGTTATCTATTTTATTATTAGCGGCATTTTCCTTTGCAAGCCCAAGCGCCCTTTCATTCACATCCACCATATGAACACTACACCCTTGAAACTCTTTCGCTAACGACAACCCGATTGGTCCGTATCCACACCCAACATCTAATATATCACCTTTAACATCTGGCATTTGAAACGATTCAATTAAAAGACGAGAACCAAAGTCTACCTCGTTTTTCGAAAACACCCCATGGTCAGATAAAAAAACAAATCGAGATCCTCGCAATGTATATTCCCATCGTTTACGATCACTTTTGCTCGAAGGGTCGTTAGAAAAATAATGGTCTGCCATATGGCCACCTCTTTTCTTTACAGTTAAAAAAAAAGCTCGCATGAGAGCGAGCTTTTTTAAAGCCTCAAAAGTTAATTACTTAACTTCTACAGCAGCGCCAACTTCTTCAAGTTTAGCTTTGATTTCTTCAGCTTCTTCTTTAGAAGCGCCTTCTTTGATTACTTTTGGAGTGTTGTCAACTAATTCTTTAGCTTCTTTTAAGCCAAGACCAGTGATTTCACGAACAACTTTGATAACTTTGATTTTTTGTCCACCAGCGCTAGCTAGTTCAACATCAAATTCAGTTTTCTCAGCAGCAGCTTCACCAGCGCCACCAACAACAGCTACAGGAGCAGCAGCAGTTACGCCGAATTCTTCCTCGATAGCTTTTACTAAGTCGTTAAGTTCTAATACAGTCATAGATTTAACTGCTTCAATGATTTGTTCTTTAGTCATTGTAAATATCCTCCCTTAAATAGGTTTGTATTGTTTTATCGATAACACGTAATTATCTTTTAAAAAATTAAGCGCCTTGCTCTTCCTTTTGATCTGCAACTGCTTTAGTAGCAAGTGCAAGGTTACGGATTGGAGCTTGAAGAACGCTAAGAAGCATAGAAAGTAAGCCTTCACGTGATGGAAGAGTAGCGATAGCTTTAACCTCATCAAGTGTTACAAGTTTACCTTCGATTACGCCCGCTTTAATTTCTAAAGCTTCATGATCTTTAGCGAAGTCGTTTAATACTTTCGCAGGAGCAACTACATCCTCGTTACTGAACGCGATTGCGTTTGGTCCTGTTAAGAATTCGTTCAACTCAGCCATTTCAACAGATTCTGCAGCACGACGAGTTAAAGAGTTTTTGTAAACTTTGAACTCAACGCCAGCCTCACGTAAGTTTTTACGTAATTCAGTTGCTTCAGATACCGTTAAACCACGGTAGTCAACAACGATTGTAGATTTACTTTCGCGAAGTTTATCAGCGATTTCAGTCACAACTTGTTGTTTAGTTTCGATTGCTTTGCTCATGTTATTACACCTCCTGTAGATTATATAGAAGATGTACCGAAAGTGCACTAAAAAACCTCCATGCCCAATTGTAGACATGGAGGCATATAGTCACAGAAAAAAATTCCGCTTCGTATATTAACACCTAGGTAGGAAATTAAGCCATATTGGCACCTACTGTCTACGGTACACTATTTAAATTCACAACATAAATGATTATATTAAAACTTCTTTATGAAGTCAACTTCCAATTTTTACGCGATTGTAGAAACGTCTACACGTACGCCAGGTCCCATTGTAGAGGCAACAGTTACGTTCTTCATGTAAGTACCTTTTGCAGCAGCTGGTTTAGCTTTTAATAGCGTATCAGCAATTGTTTTGAAGTTTTCTACTAGTTTAGCATCTTCGAAAGATACTTTACCGATTGGAACGTGGATGTTACCAGCTTTATCAACGCGGTATTCAACTTTACCAGCTTTGATTTCGTTAACAGCTTTTGTTACATCGAAAGTAACTGTTCCAGTTTTAGGGTTTGGCATTAAACCTTTAGGTCCTAATACGCGACCTAATTTACCAACTTCACCCATCATGTCAGGAGTTGCTACTACTACATCGAAATCGAACCAACCTTGTTGGATTTTACCGATGTAATCAGCATCGCCCACGAAGTCAGCGCCAGCAGCTTCAGCTTCTTTTGCTTTTTCGCCTTTAGCGAATACTAATACACGTTGTACTTTACCAGTACCGTGTGGAAGAACAACTGCACCACGAATTTGTTGGTCAGCTTTCTTAGGGTCAACACCTAAACGAAATGCAGCTTCTACAGTTGCATCAAATTTAGCTGTGTTTGTTTTCTTTACTAATTCTACTGCTTCTGTTGCAGAGTAAGCAGTTGCACGATCAACAAGCTTTGCAGCTTCTACGTACTTTTTACCTCTTTTAGCCATGTTTATTTCCTCCTTGAATGTGGTTTTAGCGGAATAACCTCCCACGTTTACGCCTTCATTCCGGGAAACCCCGAGGATGTGCGCCCATCCATTTATTTAAAAACGATACTCATTTACGATAATAAAGGTTGCGAATTGGAATTCCAGACCCGCAACCTTTTTTACAAAAAAAACAAATCGAATTAGTCTTCGATAACGATACCCATACTGCGTGCAGTACCTTCAACCATACGCATTGCAGCTTCTACGCTAGCAGCGTTTAGGTCAGGCATTTTAGTTTCAGCGATTTCGCGTACTTTATCACGCTTAACAGTTGCCACTTTATTACGGTTTGGTTCACCAGAACCAGACTCGATACCAGCTACTTTCTTAAGAAGAACAGCAGCAGGAGGAGTTTTAGTAATGAAAGTGAATGAACGGTCTTCGAATACCGTAATTTCAACAGGAATGATAAGACCAGCTTGATCTGCTGTACGAGCGTTGAACTCTTTACAGAAGCCCATGATGTTAACACCCGCTTGTCCTAATGCTGGACCAACTGGTGGAGCTGGGTTAGCTTTACCTGCAGGAATTTGAAGTTTTACCATTTTAATTACCTTTTTAGCCACGAGACACACCTCCTTAAGTCCGTGATGTGGTCAATTGGGCAGTGATTTGCCCTCCCACTTCATATTTTATCTGTAACGATAAAATCTTTTTCAAAAAACGTCTCCGTTACCGAAGACGTACTGACTTAAAAGATATTATCACTTTTTACAATTCATTTCAAGTTTCATTTTATAATTTTTCAATTTGGTGGAAATCCAGCTCGACCGGTGTTTCACGACCAAACATATCTACAAGCACTCTTATCTTTTGTTTTTCCATGTCAATCTCTTCGATTGCGCCTGTATAGTTCGCGAATGGCCCTTCATTTACACGTACTGTTTCATGAAGTTCAAAGTCAAAATCAACCACTTCATTGTCCATTCCCATATGCTTCATAATGGTAACAACTTCCTCCTCTAATAAAGGAGATGGTTTTGAGCCTGATCCAGAAGATCCAACAAAACCTGTTACACCCGGTGTATTACGAACAACATACCAAGAGTCATCAGTCATAATTAGTTCCACTAATACATAACCTGGGAATACTTTTCTTTTTGTTAATTTTTCTTTTCCGTTTTTCATTTCTACTTCTACTTCTTCCGGAACAACAACACGGAAAATTTTATCTTGCATTCCCATTGATTCTACACGTTTCTCTAGGTTTGCTTTTACTTTATTTTCATATCCAGAATAAGTATGGACAACATACCAACTTTTTTCCATTCATTTAGGACGAGCGTCCTTCCCTCCCTGACGTACATTTTTTTGTGCAAATGAAAAAACCCGTTCATCGGGCTTTTACACAGTTCGTATAAATAACATTATATCATGGATAAGTGCTTCTTATTCAAGAATTAACCAAGAATTAACCGAATTAAAGAAGAAATACCCATGTCAACTACTGCAAAGAAAACTGCAAAAAACACAACTGTGGCAATAACAGTAGCTGTCGAACGAAGTAATTCATCTTTCTTAGGCCAACTTACTTTTTTCATTTCGCGACCTACATCGCCGAAAAAGTTCGTCAAACGCATTTACGGGACCTCCAGTGTATTGTTTCGATTATTTATTTTGTTTCCTTATGAACTGTATGCATATTGCATGTTTTACAAAATTTCTTTATCTCAAGTCGCTCTACCGAGCTCGTATCTTTCATTGTGGAGTAGTTTCGGTTCTTACACTCTTCACATGAGAGTACAACTTTTTTTCTCATTTGTTACACCAACCTTGTAACATTATGTCCCTAAAAATGTATCATACAATAAAAGACAATGTCAATGACATGCCACTTACTACATTACAAAAAGAAAGCAGGAGAATCATTTTCTCCCCTGCGACATATACTATGAATTTAAAGTTGTATTTTCTCTCATTTCCATATATCGTTCGAGCTTTCTTTTTACACGCTGCAGGGCATTATCAATAGACTTCACATGTCTATTTAACTGCTCTGAGATTTCTTGATAAGAACGACCATCTAAGTATAAAGAAAGAACTTTCCTCTCTAAATCGCTTAATAATTCAGAAATTTTTAGTTCTATGTCGGTATATTCTTCCTGACTAATAATCATCTCTTCAGGATCAGTCACCTTTGCTTCTGAAATAACATCTAATAGCGTACGATCAGATTCCTCATCGTAAATCGGTTTGTCTAAAGAAACATACGAATTTAAAGGAATATGTTTTTGTCTCGTTGCTGTCTTAATAGCAGTAATAATTTGACGAGTAATACATAATTCAGCAAATGCTTTAAAAGAAGATAGCTTGTCCTCTTTATAATCACGAATGGCTTTAAATAATCCAATCATACCTTCTTGAACAATATCTTCCCGATCTGCCCCTACTAAAAAATATGATCTTGATTTTGCGCGAACAAAGTTTTTGTACTTGTGAATTAAATATTCAAGAGCATCAATATTACCTTTTCGAACTAACTCAACTATTGCCTCATCCTCTAAATCGCGAAACGTAATGTTGTTGGTACTTACGAAGCCTGTTTCCACTTTGATCCCTCCGACCGCTATTTATTTAGAAATATTATACAGTAAGCGCTTGAAGAGCGTCAATGCTTCAACGCTCTCCTCGCCTTAATTTTTCTAATTTTTCTGTAATATCTTTACTGAATATTGTTCGCATAGCTGGTTGTTTCTCTTTTACCTCTTGCGTTTGATGGCGCACTTGTTGTTCCATAGCCTGCACTTCTATTTCTAGTTCACGGGCTGACTTCCTAAGCGCTCCTTGTGCAAAAATAACCCACTGTTCCGTATAATCAGAAGTAGCAACATAAATTTGTGTATTAATATTACGAAGTTCAATCGCGAGCTGTTCAATTTTTTCATCAGCGGTTTGATTCTTTCTTGTGAAAATAACTTCAACACGCGATTGCTTCATTTTCTTTTCAATACCTTGAACTGTATAAGCATCAAATACAATCATTACTCTTGTTCCTGTGTAACCTTGATAATCCGCCATTTTATCAATTAGCGCGTCTCTTGATGCTTGTAAATCTACATCCCTTAATTTTTTTAAATCTCTCCAAGCCCCAATAATGTTATAACCATCAACGATTAAGATATCATTCATTTTCACTCACCAATTTGGTGACGTTTACGATATACCTCATACATTAACAGACTTGCAGCTACTGAAGCATTTAAGGATGTAACTTTACCAACCATCGGCAAGTTGATTAAGAAATCACATTTTTCACCAATAATACGGCTCATACCTTTTCCTTCACTACCAATTACTAATCCAATCGGCATATTACCATCTAAATTACGATAATCCGTTTTCCCTCTTGCATCTGTACCCGCAATCCAAAGACCGCGCTCTTTTAAATCATCGATTGTTCGTGATAAGTTTGTCACACGAGCAACAGGAATATATTCAATTGCTCCTGTTGAAGCTTTTGCAACTGATGCTGTCAGACCGACAGCCCTTCTTTTCGGGATAATAATTCCATGTGCGCCTGTTGCATCTGCCGTACGCATAATAGAACCTAAATTATGCGGATCTTCAATTTCATCTAGAATTAAGAAGAATGGATCTTCATTACGTTTAGCAGCCGCTTCAAATAAATCTTCTAATTCTGCATATTGATAGGCCGCTACCTGTGCAATTACCCCTTGGTGATTCCCCTCAACGAGTTGGTCTAACTTTTTCTTTGGTGCATGCTGCAAAATAATTTTATTTTCTTTCGCTAACGCTAATACAATTTGCACTTGTCCTTTAGCTGCACCTTCTGCAATCCAGATTTTATTAATATCTCTTCCTGATCGTAACGCTTCAATTACAGGGTTACGTCCGATAATATATTCACTACTCATATTGATGTGCCCCCTTCCTTCGCTTCTAAAACATCAATTGCTTTATATACAAGTTCTTCTAATCTGTCGCTATTGTTCAATAAATAATGATAACCAAGCAATGCCTCAAAAGCAGTACTATAGCGATATGTTTGTACATCCGTATTTTTAGGAACAGAACCCGAATTCGCATTACGTCCTCTTCTTAAGACTGCTTCTTCTTCCTCTGTTAAAAATGCTGTTTCTAGTAAATGATAAACAACTTTCGCTTGTGCTTTCGCCGAAACAAAGCTTGTCCCTAAACGATGTAATTGGTTAGGACGAACCGTTCCTTTTTGAAGAAGGTGATAGCGGATATATTGTTCATATACCGCATCACCCATATATGCTAACGCTAAGCTGTTTAATTGCTTTGCATCAATCATGCTTATCCTCTTTTCCATCTTGTACCTTGGGCGGTATCTTCTAAAATAATATTACGCTCTTTCAAATCATCACGAATTTGATCAGACAATGCAAAGTCACGATTTTTACGAGCCTCAATACGTTTTTGAATTAGTGCCTCAATCTCTTCATCAAGCAATTCTTCTTTCGTTAATTCTAATCCTAAAATACCGAATAACGTTTCAAACTGTTTTACATACGCTTCAATTACAGCTATTGATGTGTGTTCTTCCAATAGATATTGATTTGCATGGTTTGCTAAATTATATAACTCAGTTATTGCATTTGCTGTATTGAAATCATCGTTCATCGCTTCTTCAAATGCTAACTGGAATTTCTCTATTTCAGCTAACCATTTTTCATTATGGTCTGTTAAATCTGTGCTACTTTCCATACGGTGCTTTAAGTTACCATAAGCTGTTTTAATGCGCTCTAATCCATTATTTGTACTCTGTAATAACTCTTCACTAAAGTTGATTGGATGACGATAATGTACAGATAACATAAAGAAACGAATTAACTGCGGGTCATATTCCTTAATAATGTCATGAACTAAAATGAAGTTCCCTAATGATTTAGACATTTTCTCATTGTTAATATTAATATATCCATTATGCATCCAGTAACGTGCAAATGTTTTTCCAGTTAATGCTTCTGATTGTGCAATCTCATTTTCATGGTGAGGGAATGCTAAATCTTGCCCACCAGCATGAATATCAATTGTATCACCTAAATATTTACGCGCCATTGCAGAGCATTCAATGTGCCATCCTGGACGACCTTTGCCCCAAGGGCTCTCCCAGAAGATTTCTCCCTCTTTCGCTGCCTTCCATAAGGCAAAATCAAGCGGATCTTGTTTCTTTTCCCCAACTTCAATACGTGCACCATGGCGCAGGTCTGCAATTGGCTGATGTGATAATTTACCGTAACCTTCAAATTCCTTTGTTTTGTAATAAACATCGCCTTCAGACTCATATGCATATCCTTTTTTCACAAGTTCCTCAATAAACTCAATAATGATATCCATATTTTCTGTTACACGAGGATGAACCGTAGCGTGCTTGCAACCTAATGCAGTTACATCTTCAAAGTACGCTTCAACAAAGCGATCTGCAATTGTCGGAACATCTTCTCCTAATTCATTTGCTGCTTTAATTAACTTATCGTCTACATCCGTAAAATTGGAAACATACTGCACTTCATAGCCTTTATACTCCAGGTAGCGACGTACTGTATCAAATACCATAGGCGGTCTTGCGTTTCCGATATGAATATAGTTGTATACTGTCGGTCCGCATACATACATCTTCACTTTATTTTCTTCTAAAGGAACAAACTCCTCTTTCTCACGTGTTAACGTATTATAAATGTGAATAGTCATTTTCATCCTTCCTTTCCACTTTTACTCCCAGTTGCTTTTTTAATTTCTCAAGTTCAGCTTCCATCACTTTTAATTTATCAAAAATTGGATCTGGCAGATCTGAATGGTTCAATTCCTGACCTATCTTTACTCCATTTTGAATTACGACTCGACCAGGTATACCTACAACTGTCGAATGCGCAGGAACTTCTTTCAATACAACAGATCCTGCACCAATTTTAGAATTCTCCCCAACTGTAATGGATCCGAGTACTTTTGCGCCAGTCGCAATAAGTACGTTATCTTGGATTGTTGGATGCCTTTTTCCTTTTTCTTTCCCTGTACCACCTAATGTAACTCCTTGATAAATTGTTACATTGTCTCCGATTTCACACGTCTCCCCAATAACAACCCCCATACCATGATCAATAAAAAAACGACGACCAATTGTAGCTCCCGGATGAATCTCAATACCGGTAAAGAAACGACTAACTTGTGAAATCCAACGTGCAATAAAGAAAAAATTCCGTTTATAAAAGGCATGTGCAATTCGGTGTGCCCAAACTGCATGTAATCCAGAGTAAGTTAAAATGACCTCGAAATAACTTCGCGCCGCTGGATCTTGTTCAAAAACGACTTCAATATCTTCTCGAAGCCTCTTAAACATCGATGTCCCCTCCCCTTTATGGGCTACTTTTCTGAGTGAACCGATTTACCTCGCTATTCGCGGACAATCGTACTTCCAACTCAACATTTAACAACAACAAAAGAGTTAAGTTAGAGATAGACCATCCGTAAAGGTCCGATTAGTGAACGTTCATAATTAGTGAGAAATAAAGAAAATAACCACCAATTAAAATCTTACTTGTTACCTAGGCTTTATCCATCTGTACAAAAACTTATACCCTCACCTTATTTACATGGTATAAAAAAAGACGCCCCTGTCAAATTGACAGAGACGCCTTATAAGCGCGGTTCCACTCTGTTTAGGCTTACATACAGCCTCAAACTCATCATGATAACGGTTTATACCGCTTCTGCTTACTTTGCGTCCTTATGACGTTTCCCGAAACTCTTCGTTGTTCAGCAGAAGACTCGAAGGGGCATTTCAAAAAACCGCTTATAAACCACTTCCAGCCAAAAGGTGGTTCTCTCTGTAAAAAGCCTGATTTTCTACTTCTCCTTCTCGTCGCTTTCCTTTATTAGATTTTAAAGTATTCTTATTATATTTCTAAATTCGCTAAATGTTAACCAATTACTTTACGAATACGATTTAAAACTTTTTCTTTTCCAAGAAGTGCAATTGCATTTGGAAGTTCTGGTCCATGTGTTTGGCCAGTAGTTGCAACACGAATTGGCATAAATAAGTTTTTACCTTTATGACCCGTTTCTTTTTGAACAGCTTTAATCGCTTTCTTAATTGCCGCCGGCTCTACTTCCTCTAAAGCTTCTAATCCTGCTGCAAATGCGCGAAGTACTTCAGGTACTTGTTCACCTTTCAATACTTCTTGTCCTTCTTCTTCATAATCTACATGATCTTTAAAGAACATTTCAGAAAGCTCTACAATTTCAGCCCCAAAACTCATCTGTTCATGGTATAAAGCAATTACATCACGAACCCAAGCTTGTTCTTGTTCATTTAAGTTTTCACTTACACGACCAGCTTTCACTAAATGCGGTAAGCTTAATGCAACAACAGCATCTAGATCTTGCTTTTTCATATATTGGTTGTTCATCCATTTAAGTTTCTGAGAATCGAATAATGCAGGTGATTTTGATAAGCGAGCTGCATCAAACATTTCAATAAATTCATCTTTAGAGAAGATTTCTTCTTCACCAACTGGTGACCAACCTAGTAATGCGATAAAGTTAAAGATTGCTTCTGGAAGATATCCAAGCTCTTTATATTGCTCAATAAATTGAATAATAGATTCATCGCGTTTACTTAATTTTTTACGACTCTCATTTACGATTAATGTCATATGACCGAACTGAGGGATATCCCAACCAAATGCTTCATAAATCATCATTTGTTTCGGCGTGTTAGAAATATGATCATCACCACGAAGAACGTGTGTGATTTCCATTAAATGATCGTCTACTGCTACCGCAAAGTTGTAAGTTGGAATACCATCTTTTTTCACAATAACAAAATCACCAAAGTCATTTGAGTGGAAAGCAACTTCATCTTTTACGATATCCTTAAATGTGTAGTCGCGGTCAGCTGGTACACGGAAACGAATACTTGGAATGCGGCCTTCCGCTTCAAATTGCTTGATTTGTTCTTCCGTTAAATCACGGTGATTACCAGCATAACGAGGTGTTTCACCACGAGCGATTTGTCCTTCACGCTCTGCTTCTAACTCTTCTTCTGTCATATAACATTTATAAGCTAAACCACGCTCTAGTAAATCTTCGTATAACTTTTTATAAATATCTAAACGTTCTGTTTGGCGATATGGTCCATATTCACCACCAACATCAACACCTTCATCCCAGTCCATGCCAAGCCATTTCAAGTATTTTAATTGGCTTTCTTCACCACCAGCAACGTTACGTTTTACATCAGTATCTTCAATACGAATAATAAACTTACCATCTTGATGACGAGCGAATAAATAATTAAATAATGCCGTACGCGCATTTCCGATATGTAAGTGTCCTGTTGGACTTGGCGCATAGCGCACTCTCACTTGCTTTTCCATAATTGGTACACCTTCCATTCTTAATGTCAACACATTCTATAATTGTACACCAAAAAAATATGATTATCCATCTTGCGAATCAAAAACAACTATTTTTTCTGTAATAATACAACAGCTTGAGAAGCAATCCCTTCTTCTCTCCCTGTAAATCCTAATTTTTCAGTGGTTGTCGCCTTCACATTCACATTGTCTATAGAAGTTTCTAATAGTTCACTAATACGCTTACGCATACTTTCAATATGTGGGGCCATTTTTGGCTTCTGCGCAATAATTGTACAATCTAAATTACCTAATTCATATCCTTGCTTACGCACAAACTCCCAAACTTTCTGCAATAACACAGCTGAATCTGCATCCTTAAAGGCAGGATCTGTATCTGGAAAATGTTTTCCGATGTCGCCTGCAGCAATTGCCCCTAAACATGCATCAGCAATTGTATGTAAAAGTACATCTGCATCTGAGTGACCTAATAAACCTTTCTCATGTGGAATCGTAATTCCACCGATAATTAACGGTCTACCTTCTGCAAATTCGTGTACATCAAAACCTTGTCCAATTCGAAACATTTTACATCCTCCTTAAGCTAAACTACTGAAACTCATGACCTTGTGTCGATGAATCTATTAAGAAAAGCTCGGTAATTACCGAGCTTTTCTTAACATTATACCATCACTATTGTTCCTTCTGAACACGCAGGAAACTTTCAGCAATTAATAAATCTTCTGGTGTTGTCACTTTAATATTGTAATAACTACCATCTACTACCCCTACTTCTTTCCCTATGCGTTCTACAAGACTTGCGTCATCTGTACCGATGAAGCACCCTTGCTTCGCACTCCTATGCGCCTCTAGTAAAAGAGGAACCGAAAACCCTTGTGGTGTTTGTACCGCTCTCAATTGAGAACGTTCAACCGTTTCAACAACTGTATTCTGTTCTACTTTTTTTACCGTATCTTTAACAGGTACTGCGCAAATAGAAGCACCCTTCTGCTTCGCTGTAGTTAATACGGCATGAATCATTTTATTCGTTACAAACGGACGGGCTCCATCGTGTACAAGAACGTAATCAACATCCTTCACATGTTGAACAGCGTTATACACACTATCTTGTCTTTCAGCTCCGCCTTGAATAAACTGCACATCCTTCAGAATATGATACTTCTGTATTAACTCTTCAAAATAAGGGCGTTCTTCTTTATTAATTGCCATAACAATATTTTTACATGCTTTATCTTTTTCAAAGGCGCGTAATGTATGCACAATAATAGGAACTTCATTAATAAGCAAAAATAATTTATTTTTACCAGCACCCATTCGCTTCCCTTGGCCTGCAGCCGGAATAATTAATGTATACATGCTAATAATCCTCTACTTATAATGCTTTTTCTAATAACTTACGCTTCGCAAAAATCATTCGACCAGCAGATGTTTGTAGTACACTCGTAACGAGTACATCAAGTTGTGAACCAACATATTCCCTACCGTCTTCTACTACAATCATCGTACCATCATCTAAATAAGCAACACCTTGATTTTGTTCTTTTCCATCTTTGACAACATAGACACTTAGTTCTTCACCAGGGAGCACAACTGGTTTAATCGCATTTGCTAAATCATTAATGTTCAGAACCGTTACTCCTTGTAGTTCAGAAACCTTATTTAAATTAAAATCATTCGTGACAACAGTACCACCAGTTATCTTTGCTAATTTCACAAGCTTGCTGTCCACTTCTTGAATGTCTTCGAAATCGCCTTCATAAATCTCTACTGGAATTGGCATCTCTTTTTGAATACGGTTTAAAATATCTAATCCTCTACGTCCTCTATTACGCTTTAATGCATCTGAAGAATCAGCAATATGCTGCAACTCTTCTAATACAAACTGAGGAATCACAATTGTTCCTTCTAGAAACTTTGTTTGACAAATATCAGCAATACGTCCATCAATAATTACACTTGTATCGAGAATTTTCCAATGTGAAGAAGTTTCTTCTACTACCGCTTCAGCCTCTTCATTTTCGCTATTATTATTTTTCTTTTTACCTCCGCGTTGTGGTAATGTAAATAACCCTAGCAATTCATTTCTCTTTTTAAATCCTACTTGGAATCCTAAGTAACCGAGTAAAAGTGTAAAGAAGATTTGTAATACAGTGCTAATGACTGGAATTGTAAATTCACGAATTGGTATCAAAATTAAATATGCAACAATAAGACCCGAAATTAATCCTAGCGTACCAAATAACACATCTGTTACAGGTGCCTTTACAAGGGCTTCTTCAATATGTTTAATAAGCTGAACAATATAATCTACGAGCCAAAATGTTGTTAAGAATAAAATAATTGCACCAATAATTGCACGAACATATGAACCTTCAAGTAAAGGAACCGCTCCAATGTCCAATACATTAATAAATTTCGGGATTAAATAAATCCCTAATGCTCCCCCGATTACTAAAAAGAAGAGCTGTACGATCCGTTTTAACATCCAACCACCTCCTACTCATTATTAACCATTGTTTTGCTAATCAAAACGCCGAATGCAAAAGCGGACGTGTCTTTTCATAAATTGCTTTATTTACCAATATATCATATCATATACCAAAAATGTGCTAGTGTCGTTATATTATGAAATCAATGTAATATTCTTAATTGTGTCTACTCATATATAAATGCTCTTGGATTCGTTTTAAACCTTCTCGTATTTTTTTCGCCCGAACTTCTCCAATTCCTTCTACATCATCTAAATCGTTAATACTCGCACGACAAACACCTTGCAATGTTTTAAATCGATTAATTAAGTTTTCAATAATAAGAGGAGGTACCCTAGAAATTTTACTTGTAATCCTATATCCCCTTGGTGTAACACTTTCCTCTAAGCTCATTTGCCCTGGGTAACCAAGCAATTTCACTAAATCACTATCTTCTAAAAGCTGTGTATTTGCAAGTTCCTGCAATTTTTTCAAAATTTGATAGTGATCCTGTGTCTTCTCTTGATAGTAATCTTTAATTAATAATGCTGCCTCTGCTTCCAAATCTGCCAATAGCTCAGTAAGTTGTAACCGAATGAGTCTACCTTCCGTCCCTAATTCATGAATATAACTTAGGATTTCATTCTTAATACGAAGAACCATCTCGACGCTATGCAAGACATGGACTACTTCAGACATCGTAACAACTTCCTCAAACTCTAGAATACCCAAGTTCGTAATACCATCATTCCATACTGCCTTGTATTTTTCTAAAGTTTGAATCGCTTGATTTGCCTTTGTCAAAATAACACCTATGTCTTTTAAGGTATAACGTAAACTTCCCTGATATAGCGTAATTACGTTACGTCTTTGTGAAATAGCCACAACAAGACTTCCCGTTTGCTTCGCTACACGCTCTGCTGTACGATGGCGCATTCCTGTTTCAATGGAATCAATAGATGACTCAGGAACCAATTGTGCATTTGCAATTAAAATTTTACTACCCGTCTCATTTAAAATAAGAGCTCCATCCATTTTTGCTAGTTCGTATAAACTAGCAGGAGAGAATGCGCAATTAATATGAAATCCTCCATCAACAATGCTTTTAATCTGATCGTTATATCCAAGGACAATTAAGCCACCTGTTTGCGCGCGAAGTACATTATCTATTCCTTCTCGCAAAGGTGTCCCTGGTGCAACAAGCTGTAAAATATTAATCATACTTTTGACACGTTGCTTGTTTTCTTCCATAGCCTAGCCTCCTAATGTCAAACGAAGCGCCTCTCCTAAATTAGAGACACCGACTACTTCAATCCCGTCAGGAATTGTCCAACCCCCTAAATTTTTTCGTGGGATGATGGCGCGCTGAAATCCTAATTTAGCCGCTTCTTGTACTCGTTGTTCAATCCTCGATACCCTTCTTACTTCTCCAGTTAACCCAACTTCTCCTATTACAGCATCGGTTGGTGCCGTGGACTTATCTCTAAAACTCGATGCAATACTTAAAGCAACTGCCAAATCAATTGCAGGTTCATCCAATCGTAATCCTCCAGCAACCTTTAAATAAGCATCTTGATTTTGTAATAATAAGCCTGCTCTTTTTTCTAACACCGCCATAATAAGCGATACACGATTATGATCAATCCCCGTAGCCATTCTTCGTGGATTTCCAAAACTAGTAGGAGAAATTAATGCTTGTATTTCTACTAAAACCGGTCTTGTTCCTTCCATAGAAGCAACAACTGTAGAGCCAGCAACTCCAACAGGTCTCTCTTCTAAAAAAATCTCAGAAGGATTTAATACTTCTGCAAGACCTAATTCCTTCATTTCAAATATACCCATTTCATTTGTAGATCCAAAACGATTTTTAACAGCTCGCAAAATACGATATGTATGATGACGGTCTCCTTCAAAATAAAGAACCGCATCCACCATATGTTCTAACATACGTGGTCCTGCAATTGCGCCTTCTTTCGTTACATGTCCTACGATAAAAATCGGAATCCCTTTCGTTTTTGCCAGTTTCATCAGTTCCGCTGTACATTCACGGACTTGTGAAACGCTCCCTGGCGCTGAGGTTACTTCCGGTAAATAAATTGTTTGAATGGAATCAATAACAACAAAGGAAGGGTTCATTTCATCAATATGTGCCGCAATTCTCTGTAAATCCGTCTCCGAAACAACAAATAAATTGCTCCCATTTACATGTAGACGATCTGCACGAAGTTTAATTTGTTTTGCTGATTCTTCACCAGATATATACAATACATCATACGAAGAATCTGCTAATTGCGATGATATTTGTAGTAATAATGTTGATTTTCCAATTCCAGGGTCTCCCCCAATAAGTACGAGGGACCCATCAACAATTCCTCCACCGAGTACACGATTAAATTCTTGAAATTTCGTTTCAATCCGTGCCTCTGATTTTGTTTCTACTTCTGTAAGACGCCTTGGCTTTGTTACTTCCGTTTGAATCGCATTTGCATAATTAATACGTCTTGATGATACAACTTGTTCCATCTCTTCAACAAGCGTATTCCATTGCCCACATCCAGGGCACTTTCCCATATATTTTGGTGACTGATACCCACATTCTTGACATATAAATTTCGTTTTCTTTTTAGCCATTTTATTTTTTACTTCACTTCACTTTCATATGTAAACATGTATCCTTCTTGTACAAGAAAGAGGGCTATTATTTAGCCCTCTTCGTTTGTCTATACTTATTTTACCTTTTCTGCACTGCGAATGACAAATGATTCTCCTTCAGCATCAAAGACAACTTTTTGACCTTTCTCAATTGCTCCTTTTAGAAGCTCTTCTGATAATCGATCTTCCACATGTTTTTGAATTGCTCGGCGAAGTGGACGAGCACCATACTCACGATCAAATCCTTTATCAGCAATTGCTTCAATCGCTTTGCTTGTTAACTCTAATTCAATCTCTTGTTCTTTTAATCGATTCACTAGTTGATTAACCATAAGCGTTACAATCTCTTGAATATGTTTTTTCTCAAGCATATGGAACACAATAATTTCATCAATACGGTTTAAGAATTCTGGACGAAATGCTTTTTTCAATTCATCCATTACTTTACTCTTCATATCCGAGTAATCACGGCCTTCATCTTGTACGTTAAAGCCAAGATGTTTATTGCGTTTTAGCGCTTCCGCACCAACGTTAGATGTCATAATAACAATTGTATTACGGAAATCAACAGTACGCCCTTTAGAATCTGTTAAGCGTCCATCTTCTAGTACTTGCAATAAAATATTAAATACATCTGGATGAGCTTTCTCTACTTCATCTAATAGAACAACAGAATATGGTTTACGGCGAACCTTTTCAGTCAATTGACCACCTTCTTCATATCCCACATATCCTGGAGGAGATCCCACTAAGCGAGAAGTAGAATGTTTCTCCATATACTCAGACATATCAATACGAATCATTGCATCTTCATCACCGAACATAGATTCCGCCAACGCTCTTGCCAATTCTGTTTTACCTACACCAGTTGGTCCTAAGAAAATAAATGAACCAATTGGACGTTTTGGATCTTTTAAACCCGCTCGTGCACGTCGTACTGCTTTCGCTACCGCGACAACAGCTTCCTCTTGACCAATTACACGGTCATGTAAAATAGATTCTAGATTCAATAGCTTATTTGTTTCTGTTTGTGCAAGTTTAGAAACTGGAATACGCGTCCATGTAGAAACAACATTTGCAATATCTTCTACTGTTACTTCTGAGTTTTCTTTTCCTTGCTGCTCTTTCCATTGACGTTTTGTATCTTCTAACTTTTCACGTAAGCGCTGTTCCATATCTCGTAAAGAAGCTGCCTTTTCAAACTCTTGGCTCTGTACCGCCGCATCCTTTTCTTTTCGAATTTCTTCAAGCTTCACTTCAAGCTCTTTTAAATTTGGTGGTGTTGTATAAGAACGTAGGCGTACTTTTGAAGCAGCTTCATCAATTAAGTCAATCGCTTTATCAGGTAAGAAACGATCTGTAATATAACGATCAGAAAGTTTTACAGATGCATCAATTGCATCATCTGTAATGGAAACTCGGTGATGCGCCTCGTAACGATCACGTAGCCCTTTTAAAATTTGAATGGACTCTTCTAAGCTTGGTTCGTCAACATGAATTGGTTGGAACCGTCTTTCTAGCGCTGCATCTTTTTCAATGTATTTACGATACTCATCTAATGTTGTCGCTCCAATACATTGCAATTCACCACGTGCTAATGACGGTTTCAAAATATTAGATGCGTCAATCGCACCTTCTGCACCACCTGCACCAATTAATGTATGAAGTTCATCGATAAACAAGATAATATTACCCGCTTGTCGAATTTCATCCATCACTTTCTTTAAGCGATCTTCAAATTCACCACGATACTTTGTACCAGCAACCACTGTACCCATATCTAATGTCATAACACGCTTATCACGTAACGTTTCCGGAACTTCATTATTTACAATTTGTTGTGCTAAGCCCTCAGCAATTGCTGTTTTACCGACTCCAGGTTCTCCAATTAATACTGGGTTATTCTTCGTTCTGCGGCTCAATACTTCAATAACACGTTGAATCTCTTTACTACGGCCAATAACAGGATCTAAACGTCCTTCACGTGCAACAACTGTCAAATCTCGCGCTAAACTATCAAGTGTTGGTGTATTTGCATTGGCTGATGCACCACCTTGATGGCCTGATGTAGCTTCATTGCTTCCAAGGAGCTGCAATACTTGTTGTCTTGCTTTATTTAAACTTACACCTAAATTATTTAAAACACGCGCTGCAACACCTTCTCCTTCACGGATTAACCCTAGTAAAATGTGTTCCGTTCCGACATAAGAATGACCAAGCTTACGAGCCTCATCCATCGATAACTCAATTACTTTTTTTGCACGTGGCGTATAATGAACAGTTTGAGACATCTCTGTTCCACGACCAATTAATCCCTCTACCTCTTTTTGTACCTTCTCTGGACTTAATCCAAGGGCAATTAGCGCTTTAGCTGCAATTCCTTCTCCTTCGCGTACAAGCCCAAGTAAAATATGTTCTGTCCCAATATTATTATGTCCAATGCGAATTGCCTCTTCTTGAGATAAAGCTAATACTTTCTGTGCTCGTTCTGTAAATCTTCCAAACATCATAGAAATCGCCTCCTACTTGCGCTCAATTTTGTTCAATTCGTAATCGTTCACGGATTAATGTTGCTCTTCGATAATCCCTTTCTTCCGGGCTTAAAGGACCGCCCGCGTATTGCTGTAAAATTCCTGGCTGAGTTAATACCATCAACTCTGTTAAAATATTTCTTGATATATTTTTTATATAACCAAGATCAATACCTAGCCGCATATCTGACAAACAAGTAGCTGCCTCTGCCGATTGAATTAATCGACTATTGGCCAATACACCATAAGAACGATATACTCGGTCTTCAAGTTCAATACTTGAATTTTTCTTAATCAACTCTCGAGCTACTTTCTCTTGTTGTATAAGCTGATGAACGACACTCTCTAAATCTGCTATAATATCTTCTTCTGATTTTCCTAATGTCATTTGATTAGAAACTTGAAATATATTACCTAAGGCTTCGCTACCTTCACCATATATTCCTCTTACGACTAAACCTAATTGTTGAATTGCTTGTATAATACGATTTATCCGTTTCGTTAAAACAAGCGCTGGTAAATGTAACATCACAGAAGCGCGTAATCCCGTTCCAACATTTGTAGGGCAACTCGTAATATAGCCAAGCGATTCATCAAAAGCATATTCAACTGTTTCTTCAATCCAAGTATCCATTTTATTTGCGCTTTGCAGTGCCTCTGATAATTGCAATCCCGAGAACAAACATTGAATTCGTACATGGTCTTCTTCATTAAGCATTACACTTATATGTTCGTTTTCTGATAGTAGACAAGCACCAAATTCTGTTCCAGCAAGATTAGGACTAATTAAATGTTTTTCTACTAAAACCCTTCGCTGAAGCGGTTTTAGTTCATCCATTTTTAATAGTTCAAAATTTCCAAAGGATTTCACTTTCTGATTTACAAACTTCTTTTGAAATAAATTAGTAATCTGCTTAGCTTCTTCATCCGTTTGCATAATAGGGAAATGGTAATCTTTTAAATTACGCGCCAAACGAATGCGACTACTTAAAACAATATCAGAATCAGGGCCATCTCCCCTCATCCACGGGCTAATTGCTTCATTCATAATACGATCCAGTGACATAGAATTATTCCCCCTCTCTATGCCCACTAAGCTGATTTTCAATACTTCGAATTTGATCACGCGCTTCAGCTGCTTTTTCAAATTCTTCTTTTTGTACATATTGCTTTAACTTTAGTTTTAGTTCATCTAATTCTTTCTTTAGATGAATATTTCCTTCCATACGCTCCGGAATTTTTCCACGATGTTGTGTATGACCACCATGAAGCCGCTTCAACATTGGCTTTAATTGTTCCTTAAACGTCTCATAACAAGAAGCGCATCCAAAGCGACCCACTTTTGCAAATTGGTTATATGTCATATTACAAGTTGGACATCGTAACACCCTTGTATCCGAAAAGCCACCTTCTTGTTTTTCAAACATTGATGGTTCTCCATGTAACAATCCAGCTAATAAGTCATGAAAGGAAAAACTAGATTGTGGTGATTGAAAGAAAGACGTATAGCCATTTTGCTCTGCACATTGCTCACAAAGATTAACTTCCGTCTTTTGTCCGTTTATCACTTTTGTATAATGTAAAGCTGCTGGTCTTATATTACAAATTTGACAAGTCATCTTATATCCCCACCTTTACAATAGGAACGATCTACCTCATGATACTTTTTATACATCACTAGATTATTTTATTCACTTAATCTTGTCTGTAAAAAGTCCCACTATAAAATGAATTACCGCTAAAAACATTTCTTAACAAAAGCTGTATTTATTTATATTTCAGTGTTCTTAACATTGCGCATAATATTCGAGCCCTAAGTTCATCTCGAGAGGGTAAATCCATTAATAATACAGATCGATCTAATACGCTCAACATAAGTTTTGCTTCCCGATTTGTTACAATATCTTCTTCCACTAATCGTATAATAATACTCTGCGCATTTCCTTGTGTAATACTATGCTCAATCATATGAAGCATTTGATCAATAATGTCTATATCGTCATGCAATTTGACTTTGATAATGCGAATGTAACCTCCTCCACCTCGTTTACTTTCCACTACAAATCCTCTTTCTAACGTAAAACGAGTATTGATTACATAATTAATTTGAGACGGAACACAATCAAATCGGTCCGCAATCTCATTTCTCTTAATCTCAATCACATTATTATTGCTTAAGTCAATAACTTGCTTTAGATATTGTTCAATGATATCAGATATATTTCTCATTTATCCGCCACCTTTATTGACTTTGACTATCTTTGACTTTAATTATATACGTATTAAAGAAATTTGCAACTCTTTTGCTTCTTCACTATCCTAGCCAAAATTTTTGCCCTTTAATCATGAAGTTTATATTTTATGAAATAGAATTTAATATAAAATAAAAAATATACAAAAAAGACGAGTCAAAATGACTCGTCTTAATATTGCTTGGCGACGTCCTACTCTCACAGGGACAAGGTCCCAACTACCATCGGCGCTAGAGAGCTTAACTTCCGTGTTCGGTATGGGAACGGGTGTGACCTCTCTGCCATCATCACCAAACTATGAAGGCATATTCCTTCAAAACTAGATAACATTTGCTTCATATTATATGGTTAAGTCCTCGATCTATTAGTATTCGTCAGCTCCACATGTCGCCATGCTTCCACCTCGAACCTATCAACCTGATCATCTTTCAGGGATCTTA
>NZ_JBWYHD010000020.1:0-53424 GCF_056711665.1 Bacillus sp. Medicinal_06
ATGAAAATTCACTTTTAAATGCACTTGTAAGTGTTCCTAAGCCTTTCAATGAGTCCTATTTGTGGACTTGGGATGATACAACATATCCCTTTACCCTTAATCTAGTTCGTGTAACTAATGAAAAAGTAGATGTTATTCGATACGGAAAGAATTTAAAAGGTATTGAGAAGGAAGAAGATCCAACTGGGTTGATAACTAGAATATTTCCTCTTGGATATGGTGAAGGGGTAAACCAGTTAGGAATTGAGAAAGTAAATGGTGGTGTACCTTATTTAGAAGCAGAATTCCCTATTATTGATGAACATGGTATTCATAAACAAATATGGGTTGATAGACGTTTTGAAGATGCAAAATCATTAAAAGCATCAGCCCAAGCCTTGTTAGATAAGTATAAGAAGCCACAAACTACTGTTTCTGTGGATTGTATAGATTACGAACTCATTGATCCATATAAACTTGTTAGATATGATATAGCAAAAATAGTCGGTGTGTATGACCAGGATACTGATACAAATGATGATTTAAGAATCATGAAAATTACTAAGCCAGATATCTATGGAGATCCATCTAATATACAGTTTGAAATCGGGAATGTTCGTGATGATATCGGAACAACAATTGCTGATTTACAAAAGAAGCAATTAGTAAATGATACTTATTCACAAGGTTCAACTAATATTGATAGCCGTGATTTCCAAGATAACTGTGATCCTGAACATCCAGCAATTATAAGGTTTCAAATACCAAATGATGTTATGAATGTAAACGAGCTATTACTTACATTTGAAACATTAAGATTTAGAGCGTATGAGCGAGCGATTAAAGGCGGAGGAGCTGTTGTCGGTTCAACAGCGGCTGGCGGTGGTACAGTATCTTCCACATCCGCTGGTGGGTCTATTGTACAATCCACGTCTAGTGGTGGTAGTAGTACACAAACATCAACTAGCGGTGGAGGTAGTGTGCAAACGTCTAGCGGCGGCGGAGATCATGTTCATAAGATGTTTCATGGTGGTGGTATTGTTCCTACTGAACCTACAACAATAGGATTGTATACAGCTTTTTCTGATCCTGGTAGGAATACAGCGGCTTCATTTTACGCAAAAGGAACTGGGGCAAGCCTATACACACATGGTTCTAGTGGCGATCACACACATAGTCTGTCCATACCAAATCATCAGCATTCCATTTCTATACCGAGCCACCAGCATTCTATCAGTTTGCCAAATCATCAGCACGATATACATCTCGATCCGCATAGCCACGAAATTACATTGCCTAACCACACCCATGAAATTGAGTTTGGTATTTTCGAATTAAATGAAACACCATCAAAAGTAACAATAACTGTGGATGGTAATGTATTACCTTTTGATTCAACGAGTGGACAAGATATTAATTTAATTCCATATTTAGCGAAAGATACTGGTGGCAAACTTCAACGTGGCCGTTATGTTGAGATTAAACTTACCCCTAATAAATTAGCTAGAATTAATGCTACTGTTACAGGGAGACTTTTTATCCAGTCAAGAAGTGGCGGCACGTTTTAAGATAAATGATTAAAAATAGAGAAGGAGATGGACCAACATGCAAACAATTGAAATCCATACACAAAGCGGTTTAAAACATACAGTACAGACTGAAACATACAATGCACAGGTGCTAAACGATCAATTGAATAGCAATGACTTAATCACCGTGCTTATCGGTGATTTTATTATTCAGCGAATTGATGTAAAACGTATTCTTCCACTTGATCATCAAACTGTGGAAGGCACTACAAAAGTTGAAGTTCATACAAATGGCGGAAAAACAATTGAAATCGTAACAAACGATTATGATCCAATCTTCTTAAATGAACAATTAAATAATAACAATACAGTTACAGTTGTAATTGGCGACTACATCTTTTCTCGAATCGATGTGAAACAAGTTGTTCCTGTGAAAGAAGAACCAACAGAACCGGAAACGCCACCAGTTACATTGCCAAGAGAAACAGGTGAAGGCGGCACAACTACTGAGCCAACTACACCACCAACGGAAGAAGAAGGAACACCAGAAACACCAACTGAAAATCAAACAGGCACTACAGAGCAGCAATAAGCTGGTCTTTTTATTTTGCATAAAGGAGTGATTTTATGAGTTTTATTATTAAATGCCCTAAATGTGGAGAAGAACAAGAGTTTGAAAATAACGAATTTGAAAAAGGAAAAATTAAAATATCCCTTTACACTGTTTCTCCCAGTTATGGATCCAGTAATGCTTCTGTAGATATTGATTGTGAATGTGGTAACAGCTTAGAGTATGAAAAATATTCATGTTAAACAAAAGAGGGGCAAATATTCCTCTTTTCATCTTGAAAGAAGGTCGTAGTTATATAAAAAAGTTGAATATACAGGTTGAGGAAAATATGGAAATCATTACAATGAATAGTATATAAACATATAATCAAGGGGAAGTTTTGGAAAAGGGGGATTTAATATGATGTTATACGAAATTTTAGAGGGATATAGTAACGGTCAATTTAAAGAGGAAGATGTATTTCTATATCGAAATAATCCTCAAATGAAGGCAATATTAAGAAAAGGAAGTTTGATTTGGTGCGATGATAAAGTAGCCATCAGTTGCAAGGGGATTTTGCAAGATGTATGGACAAAACAAGAACAGAAAATTTAAATATAATATGATTTTTAAAGAGAAGAGAGACAATTGTCTCTCTTTTTATTTTGAAAGGAGTGAAACGATGCAAGAGATTCAAGATTTAAAGTTAGAGATCCAACAAATCAAAACAGAACAAAAAGATATGAAAGAAAATATACGGCACCTAGAAAATCGTACTTTAGGCAACGAAAAAGACATTATCAATATTAACAAACAGTTAGATAAAATCAGCGCAAATACTACCTGGATTCTTCGAATCATTATTGGTGCAATTGCAACTGGATTAATCGGCTTGTTAATAAAAGGAGGTGGTATGTAATGATTGAAATAAGCGTAATGATTGCCGTTGTAGTAGGTCTTTCACAGATTGCAAAAACAATCGGATTACAAACAAAATACATTCCGTTATTAAATTTAACGCTTGGCATTGTGCTAGGCGTTTTATTTTTGGGCGGAGACATTAAAACAAATGTATTTCAAGGAATCATCATCGGACTGTCAGCAAGTGGATTATTTGACCACACAAAAATTTTAAAAAAGGATGCTGATGTGAAATGAGAAAAACATTTAAAGGGATCTCATCGGTTTTATTAGCTATTGTATTAGTATTATCCATTGTAACAAGCGCTTTTGCTGACAGAGTTTTAATTATTCCGGATTTACCTAAACAACCATATCGTTATGGCGTAGGTGCTTACGAGGGCGTTGTAGCACATTCTACAGCAACTCTAGAAGCGCCAGCTATTAATATTCAAAAATATGAAACTCGTACATGGCGTAATGCTTTCGTTCATTATGCAGTTGATTGGAACGAAACCATTCAAATTGCAGATACAAAGTATATTGCGTATGGCGGTGGCCCTGCTGCTAATAAACGTTTTGTACATGTGGAGCTTTGCGAAACAAAAGATTACGAGAAATTTAAACGTAGTTATGATAAGTATGTGAAGCTACTTGCTAAAATCCTACGTGATCGTGGTATTAGTGTAGAAAAAGGATTATGGACGCATAGCGATGTGACGCATCATCTTGGCGGTACTGACCACGAAGATCCACTTGATTACTTACGTAGTCATGGCGTATCAGAAGCACAATTCCGCGCTGATGTGAATCGTGCATACAATAATTCTAATGTTGATGTTTCTGTTCCAGAACAACCATCTAAACCAGAAGAAGTACCAACAGCAGTAACAGATGGAGTTGCGCATATTAATGGTTACAACGTGAATTTACGTAAAGGACCAGATACAAGTTACTCAAAAATTCGTCAGTTAAACAAACCAGAAGCTTATGTTGTATGGGCTGAAAAAGATGGTTGGTTAAATTTAGGGGGAGAACAGTGGATTAAATACAATCCGTCTTATGTGAAATTCGATAAGAAAAGTACAGTAGATTCATCTATTGTAGGCAAACGGGTTGTTTCTAAAGTGGACAACCTACGTTTCTATGATTCTCCATCTTGGCAGGATAAAGATGTTGCTGGTTCTGTAGATGTAGGATTAGGATTTATAGTTGATGCAAAAGTAACTGTAAATGGATCAACACAATACAAGGTACACAATAGCAAGGGAAAAACATACTATGTTACTGCAAATGCAGCCTATGTATATGTGAAGTAATAAGAAAGCTGGCTCTTTCGAGTCAGCTCTTTTTTTATTTTACATCCACAAATTCATCAATTTTAAATTTTGTATTTAATCCAAATGCATCTGTACAGTGTACTATTTTGTTTTGGGTATCAATATCTAATACTGTTATGTATTCATCATGTATATATCCATCTCTGTAGTAAGAAACAAGTACTTCGCTGTTTTCCTGTAGAGATTCGTTGAGTGCTCTTTCAATTCGTTCTTTTGTATCTTCTGTTAAAAATGGCTTTGGGACCTTATATTGCTCCTCAAGTATTCGATTTATCTCTTCATATTGCTCCGGTATACTTTTGAATGGTTGCCACTTTACCATACCGCGTCCTCTTACACTTGGAACTCCCCAACTCTCCATATTTATCCCTCGATTCGTGTTGTTTGTTCTTATTATACACGAACGTACGTTCTTTTATGAAGAGGTTTTTATAAAAAAATAAAAAGCTCCGTCCATTTCAACGAAGCTAGATCCAAAAAACAAGGAAAATGAAAAATCTTAATGGATTGTTCACTTTAATATTTCATTTATTAGAATTATAGAAAAAAATTATAATTTCATTCATTGGTTTATAGAATAATTAAGTATGTTAATACCTAAAGGGGGTAGTCTCATGAAGAAATTATTATCTGTTATGGGATCGTTGGTGTTGTCGCTAGTGGTATTGTTTGGATTCAGTGAATCAGTAAGTGCGGCAGTTTCTCGTCATCCATTTGAAACAGATGGACCTGCTAGAAACGAAGATAACATTATTTATGCTTCATCAGGGCAGACTATAAAAGTCAGAATTAACTGGTGTGCTAATGTGAACTGGAGTAACTATCATGCAACCGCAATGCCAGTATATCGATGTGGACCCGCGCTCTCTGTAAAACTATATAATACTAGTACTGGAAATTATACATCTCCCAAGGTTATTGGGACAGATGGAACGGTAACATTTACCAACATGAGGAAAGGTAATTATTATGTTTATTTCTCCGATTCATGGAGCAACTACTTTTTCAGAGGTGAAAATACAGCAAGCAGTTATTATTAAGTAGACCTTGCCATCCTTCGGGATGGTTTTTTGCATTAAAAATAGCCTCGTTTTATAACGAAGCTACATCCAAAAATCATCTTCTTTTATGTTCTTTCCTAACTTTTTCAATCCTTTTGTAATTTGAACAACTGTTGAAAACTTCGGTCTATATGAATGATTGTTACATATTTTAGAAATTGTTGCTCTGCTCAATTTAGATTTACTTTCCAATTCCGCCTGTGTAATCCCCTGTTTATCCAACCATTTTCCGAATTTAGTACGATTCGTTTTCCCTAGATTAAACCAATTGAACATTACTGTCACCTCAATAACAGCATGTACACGAGTTAACTTTTTTATACGAGTGCAAAAAAAGATGCATATCAAACAAACAGTATGAAATACCTTTTACCATACCAAATAAATTACGAATCTCGTTGCTAATTTGATAGCTACTTAAAACTTCGTTTCACCTATTCCGAATAGAATTCTTTCACAGAATGATACTTCAGAAATTGAGAGGTTACTATTTTCAATGATTCATAGCCATTTTTAACTCTTCTAATCTTCAGGGACTATTCTTACAGAATACATAAAGAAGGGTGGTGTTCACTTTGATATTTGAGTTAGTAAGTTCTGCTGCAGTCGGTGGTGCAATTCTTTTCTCAAAAATGCATCAAAAAGGAGCGACTAATGATGCTGCTAAAATCCAAAGAATTTGCGCTAACTGCGGTTTGAAAGTGAAAGAGGGTAAAGATATTAAAACAATACAACTGCTTCGTAAGACAAGAAATGAGTGGGGCATGGAGTATGCATATAGAATCCCTCTTGGTCTTAGCTTCTCCGATTTTGAACAAAAGATGCAGCATTTAGAGGACGGATTGAACCACAAAAGCAAAGTTTATGATTTTAAGCTATCAGACTTCAAATCTCTTCGTTTGAGAAAAGATATCCTAAAACAAATACAAAACATCCTTAACAAGAAAAAATGCGTTAGAAAGGAAATAGAGCTGTCTTATGATGGTTTATTAAAAATACGAGTTTACGAAAAAGGAATACCGGATTTCGTGAAATTCGAGGAAGAGATGATGAAGCAGTGTAGAGGATGGGAAGTACCAATAGGATACACACGAGACGGATTAATAAAACATGACTTCGATAAGATTGCACACATGATCTCAGCGGGAATGACAGACATGGGGAAATCGAATGTATTAAAGCTTATTATTACATCCCTTGTACGCAATCAATCTGAAAATACAAAGCTATTCCTCATCGATTTAAAGGGTGGTCTATCTTTTAACAGATACCGATTCCTAAACCAAGTCGAATCAATTGCGAAAAATCCAGAGGAAGCTCTACAGACTCTAAGAGCTTTGCAAACCAAACTGAATGATAGAAACGAATACTTACTAGAAAACGGGTACGAAGATATAAAAGAAGCTGGTGATCCAACTCGATACTTTGTAATTGTCGATGAAGCTGCCGACATAGCGCCATATCAGGAATGCAAGGACATCATTGTAGACATAGGAAGACGTGGCCGGGCAGCAGGGTTTCGCTTGGTATATGCGACTCAGTACCCAACAAATGAAGCACTGCCATCACAACTAAGACAAAATATTGGCGCTCGTGTTTGTTTCAGATTACAGACAGAGGCAGGGAGCCGTGCTGTGCTAGACGATGGCGGCGCAGAGGGTCTTCCCAACATAAAAGGAAGGGCTATATATCAAACGAATGAGAAGAAGGTCTTACAAACGATTTATATTGAGAACAAGCAAATAGATAACATCATAAAACCACACATCAACATTAGAGCAAGAAAGGAGCATGAGAATGCAAAAGTTAGCGATGAAGGAAACAAGAACAGACAACATACTTTACAGCTTGAGGAAATTGGGATTCTTGACTAGAAAACAAATACAAGTGTTGCACAATCTTGGCGGGGACAGAAATGCTTCACGTATCATGAAAGACCTCGAAGAATATGTATCTAGCTTCAGAGATATGGAAAAAGTATATTACCTCAATAAAGAAGGTCGTGAACGTATCGGAAGTAAGAAAGTTCTCAAACGTTCTAATCAATTCCGACACTATATCATGAGAAATGACATCTATATCGCTTATAATTGTCCTGCTTCATGGAAACAAGAAGTGAAAATGAATGTAAAAGGTGTTGTTTCCATAATTGCAGATGCTTTATTCAATGATGAAGGATGTTATCACATTGTAGAGATAGATCATGAGCAGAAGATGAGTGCAAACCGTGTGAAGATGCAGAAGTACAGAAAATTAATTGACTGCAATGTATTTGATAAGCCGCCTAAATTTACTTGGTATACAACAACCGAATATCGCAGGAATCAATTAAAGAAGCTGTGTGAGGGATTAGACTGCAACATATTTACAGTTACTGATTTCCATTAAAAACAGGGAGATGGTCCATATGGCAACTGAGACAATGAGCATCAAGGATTTTATGGATGGTAACTATGGAGCAAAGAAAAAATGGAGCTTGTTCAAAAAGAAAGCAAAAAAATACGCACCTGTGGCGGTGCGAGTTGGCATTGTGGTTGGTAGTGCTATTATATTCAGCAATATTATAGATATTCCTCATGGTTTTGCTGCGGGTCCGGATACAGATGTAAACGAAGTATTTAAAGATGTTCAATCAAATGATGGGAAGATAAAGAATTATATAGATGGTCAACTGTATAACCGTATTGTAAATGCATTTGAGCCAGTTATCTTTTTAATTAAAGCAGTGTCATATCCTATTGCATCCGTTGTGGCGTTATGCGGTGGGTTATTCATCATGGTCGGTAGCCAAGAACGGGGATTCTCGCTGATTTCTCGTGCTGGAATCGGCTATATTGTAGTCCAAATGATACCACTGTTTATGAGATTGCTAGTTGAGATTGCAAAAGCAATTTAGTCCTACACTTGTAGGGCTTTTTTATTTGCAGGAATTTATACAACATTATTGAATACTGTTTTCAGGAGGTGTTGTGACGCTATGACGGACGAGATTGTTTATTCCGCTAGTGAAGTGTATAAAAGGCTAGGGATAAGTGATAGTACGCTCAGAAAGTACATGGAAGTGTTACAACGAGAGGGGTTTACAGTAAAGAAAGATAATCGCGGCAGACGCCAGTACACAGACAATGACATTATGGTGATTGAAAAATTAATTGAACTTAGTAAGCATGACGGTATGACGTTAGAAAAGGCTGCGAAGATGATTGCGCAGCAAATAGAAAAAGTTAATCCGGATCTGATTAAAGAAGAGCCTGAGGAAACGGATTTAGTCCCATTCCACATTCAACAACAACTTCAGCAACAATATAGCGTTATGGCGAAAGAAATGAATCAGAGTATGTTAGCGATGGAAAAGCGATTGAGTGAACAGGCGAAGCAGAATAATGAAGAAATTAAAGCGAGTGTAGAAGCGCATAATGAACGAGTGGAAAAACGATTAGAAGCAAGAGATGAAACGCTTATGAAGACACTACGTGAGATGCAGGAAACGAAGAGAATGATGCAGGAGTTTCGGGATGAGGCTGCTGCTGCGAAAGAAAAGAAAAAGCCTTGGTGGAAATTTTGGTGAGTATACTTACGCAAACTACAGGCAAGTAGAATGATATTAAAACATGTAAATGAAGAAAAGGAGGGAGAATTTATGGGGGGATTTTTTGTAGATAAGAATATAAGTATAACTGATGATTTTAATGATGAGGATTATGATACTGTAGGTGAAAATTTATATGCATATAACGTAGATGCAACGAAAGGATTAATAACAAAGCCAGAGTCAGATATTCATTTGTTTTTAAAAGATAAATCAGGAGATGTTGTAGGCGGGATCTGTTGCGAAACATACTCTTATTGTTTATATATTGATATGTTTTGGGTATCAGAAAAATATAGAAACAAAGGCTATGGTAAGTTGTTAATTAATGAAGCGGAGCGTATTGGAAAAAAGGCAGGATGTACTTTTGCACATACTTCGACCTTTAGTTATCAATCTCCTCATTTTTATAAGAACATGGGTTATGAGGTTTTTGGTGTTATTGAAGATTACCCAGAAGACATAAAGCAGTTTTTCTTCAAGAAAAAACTATAGGAAATCAAATTTACAGCTGCGAAAGAGAAGAAAAAGCCGTGGTGGAAGTTTTGGTAATTAATTAGGTCCAATTTCCTCAGCAGTAAAGACAATATTACGCATTCGTAAAATACTAGCACCACTAGTACTAGTGTCTGCTCTTCCTTCTAACACATAGACAAAAGTCCCTGTTCCAGGCTGATCAATAGCGTCAAAAGTAGTAGTTGCATTATCGATATCTGTATCAAATGTAATTCTGACTGTCTCACTAGTAGGAAAAACCCTCCTAATTACATATATCGCGAGAATCGCGTCGAGTGGTACAGAATTTACACTTCCGTTGAGATTAGATGAACGTATTGATGCAGATAATCTAACACGATCACCAGGATTATCAGTAGTAATAACTACTGTTGAAAGAAGAACAAGCGGTCCTCCAGTTGGTAAATCAGGTAAAAGGGGTACATTAGTACCTACTACAAACTCTTGTAACAATCCAGCTGGTGCAGGTGGTTCTGGTGGCGCTGGAGGACTTGGGATATTTTGAATAGGAATACTAACAGTGTTAGGGATAGGACAAGAAATTGCACGAGGATTGCAATTACAATTGTTATTTGGGTTCAAGGATAATCAAACTCCTTTACGTTTTATATTTAGTGTTATATATAATGCAAAATAGGTCATTTTTTCTTGGATGTCTGTCTATATGAATTCAATATAAGGCATATTCAGCAATTCTTTCAGAGTATGATGATGAAAGTCCTATGGAAACGTTACAAGAAATTCAGGAGACGAAGAAAGTAATAGAGGAATATCATTCTGAGGTTGCAGCTGTAAAAGAGAAGGAAAAGCTTTGGTGGAAGTTTTGGTAAACTACGCAAGAGTAGAAAAATACACTTTTCTACTTGTGAGTAAGTATATAAAAAGCCCTACATATGTAGGGCTGATTTTCTATTAGCAAGTTAAAATTATTTACTGTCGGAAATTATGTCGTTTAGGGTATGCTGTTCACGTTCATTTAATTTATTAGCGATGTAGTAATCTAGAATTTCATCAATAAATTCATAATTTTTCATGCCTTTCATTGTACAAATGGCTTTTATTTTATTAAATGATTCAGGTACTACTTTTATATTCTTCCTGTCTGATGCTGACAATGAATTCTTTTTCTGAGATTTAGAATTATCTTGAACAGGTGTTACAGTCACTAAGTATTTTTTATCCAAAATAAGCACCCCTTTTTATACTTTTATAAAAATATAAATTTATAAAAGTATAAATTTATAAATTAAGATAGGTATAAAATTTACTTTTATACCTATTCTCGACTTTTCTTAACTTCAAGCACTTGTTTTACAGCATTTTTTACTAACTTTTGTTTTGGTGCGGGTAACGAAGCAACTTTCTCTTCGATCAACATATTTATTACTTCATAAATTTTCATATCTTCAATTGTAGCAAGTGTGGATATCGCTGTGTGCGTTTCTAATGAGACACGGAAAGATTTTGGTAACTCTTTCGTAGTGAGTTTTCTCTTCGGTTTTTCAAAGAGCTTATCATCGTCAGGAAAACTACGTTCTTGATTTTCTTTACTTTCGGGTGTAAAGGTTACTGATCCTTCCGTTTTCTTTCTTCTCATCCCAAGTTGTTCTTTATCTATATTCAATTTGTTATCCATTTACTGTTGTCATTCCTTCCAAAATCTCGATTCTTTTTTCAACTTCTCCTGCAATATTTTGGTAGACAGTATGAACGTTTTTATCATGAACATCTTTCAGATTATAAGTGATTCCCGTTCTATCAAATCTCTTTAAACGTGCCATCTGTTTAATGATGTTATTGAATACATTGGCTTTACCAAAAATCTCTTCAGCTTCTTGAAGGATATCTTTGTCGATTTCATTTCCGTTTTGCATCAGTACAGGTAATGCCCCAATAATTTCTAATGGTAAATTGTAATCATCTGCTAACGAGAATACATGTTCAACGTATTTTTGAGCACCTTTTAATGATCTTTCTTGTGTTTGTAAAATAACCATTACATAGTCACTAGCGACTAAGGCACTGTCTGCAAATTTATTTAATTGTGGTGGCACATCAATAAAAATGTAATCATAATTTTCTTTGATTGCACTTAACTGTTTTGCAAAATATGTATCTTGTGAGAAGTCATCCTCAAAATTTCTGAATAGGAATTTCTCATATGTTTGTAAATCCTCGTAAGAAGGAAGTAAGTCTAAGTTAGGTAGTACATTAATCAGCGCACTTTGTAAGTTCGCGTCTATAAGAGCCATAGCTAATGTTCTTTTGAATTCCGGTTCAATTAAATGGACTTTTTTCATTGTGTTGAATAGTAAATCAGTCGCATTTGCTTGTGGATCTAAATCTACTAATAAAGTTTTCTTCCCTTGTTTTGCGAATGTATAAGCTAACATTACCGCGTTGGTAGTCTTTCCAACCCCACCTTTGAAGTTACCAGTTGTGATAACCTTGCACATTTTCCGTCACCTCGTAAAAAAGTTTTTTTATACTTTTATAAATTTATAATTTGATTTTATAACACAACATATCTGCGGTAAAGTATAAATTTATACTTTTATACTTTTATAAAAAGTTGATTATTAATCTATAAACAGATGATAGTTTATAAGATGTATTTTAAAAATACTGTAATATCAAGGTTTACCAACGTTTATTTTATAAAAGTATAAATTTATATTTTTATAAAAGTATAAATTTATAAAAAGTATATCATTCTATTTTTGAAAAACTAGTTTTTTATAAAAGTATAAATTTATAAAAGTATAAAAATGAAATTGGATTTTTATATAGAGGGAAATGTAACAGGCTTATAGAGGTATTTACAAACAAAAAAGCTTGTTGTAACGTAATAAACAACAAGCAACATTCTACAAAACAAAACATGATTTGATATTTTACATAAACAATGATCATGAAGATCGAACGAGATAAATTAAAAAAATTGAATATGAACACAAAACAAAAAGCCACTCCCATATGCTAACGGCTACCAACCTTTAGCGGGAATGACTCAGTTCTAGTAATTGCTACCAACACTTACTAGACATAACCTGTAACCAAGCAGGACTTCGTTTAAGTAGTGTACCACCACTATCCTTAAACAATTATGCCTTTCTCCGAGGCTTATTTGATATACCCATTTTATCTATGATTTGACTAAAATTCAACTAGTAAATGCTAGAATTGTATTTTTTGTAGTCAAAAAGATATATAGGGCATCTCTAAACCTAGAAGTCTTGTGAATGTACAGGTCATTTAGGAATTGAGATGTCTTTTTGTTTTTTGTTCGCGTGGAATTGCCTGATACCACGTAAATAAAAACTGATAAGCCGTAATTCCGTGCTGCTATACATATAGGAGGAACGTGTTACGTGCGTGGCTAGCTGTTGGTCGTGCAGGGGGTACAGAGTATGCGCCTACAAAAACAGCACCCCTAACTGGATTCCTGTTCATCTAGTTAGGGAAGGTGAGAACTTACCTAGGGACGATTCTCTAAAAGGTTCGGGTGGTTATCGTTAGCATTACGGTGCTAGGGAGTACATTCAGTTTGTCGTGTAGGGACGATATTACAAGGACAAGCCATAGAAAAAGGGTGTATGCGGTGAAAATCGCTGAGTGAACAGGGTCTATACATACGGATACCTTATAAGTGACCGCATGGCAAAAACAAGACGCTTATCCATCTATTTTGATTGATTACTTTTTTTGTGATCTTTCAAAGTAGGGGATAAATCTGCCTTCCAGCCGTGTTCCATAATCGTTCCCACATGATAAAAACCCTCAAAACCTCCAGTCAAGACCAATCTCGAAGAAAAGATGAAAAATATGAGTTTGTATAAGACCTGGGGGAATGACTTACTAAGATAGAGGAATAAATAAGGTACTTACTACTTACTTGTTTAGAGGATAAGGGGACGGATGGTTAGAATATGCCTTATTGTGGAATTTGGTTTTACACAACAGATAAAGTACGTGAAATTATATAAGAAAACTTGATTTTATTAGGGGAGAAATGTGTTTTTACTATTTTGTCAGTGGGGGACGAATATATTAATATGAGGTTGTTCACCTTTAAAAGTATTGGTTTACACTTGGCCCTGCACCTTGTGTGGGGATTTTTTAATAAATAAAAAGGCCAGCATGTTTTTAGGCTGCCCTTTTTATTTTGTCCTTTAAGTCAATTGATGGTTACATGTCATATCTTGTATTGACTTAAGGGAGGTAATATTAATGTATTATTATGATGGTTATTATAATTATGTACCTTGTTACTTTTATAACAGACCAGAGGATGTTATTCCGCAACCTCAAGAGGGTGAGGTAATACTACAACCTCATATGGTCCCGATATCAGAAATTCAAAAACAATTGGATTTGGGTAGACAAAATCATTGTTTTAAAGGCTATTGGGCAGGAAGGGAACACACTTTTATTCTTTCTGGTATAGATTCTTTGTCAGGGATGGTTTCAATAATCGAAAATAACACGCCAAGTTCTGTTCATCATTCAGATATAGTTGGGCTTACCTATTTAGGGATACAATGTCCAACTTCAACTACACCGCCACCTCCAATTTGTAGATGGGTGTGGACTGATTGGGGAGGGTGGCAATGGATTTGTAGATAGTGAAGGGTTGAACAACGATCCCTGCACATTGTGTGGGGATTTTTTCATAAAGAAAAGACACTCAATGAGTGCCTATCTTTATTTTTCTGTAGGGTTTTAGTAATGAAGTAATAGCGCTAATCTATTAGATAATAACATTATATGCTTTAGTGTTTTCATGCAATTCTGCATATAAAGAAAAGACACCCTAAGGTGCCTTCCTCCGACTTGAACCAATCTACTTTTAATAATATATTGGACTTCTATTAAATTTCTGTTTTATTACATTTATCTATATTGGTTGTTAAGAAAGCGAACTCAAACCAGCATTTTGTTTGTTATTTTCTTAAACTCATTTCATACTCTTTTACTTCATTCATCGTTCTAAACACTAATACATTAAAAATCTCTTTTTCATTACCACAAATAACTATAAATCCATCAGTTGTTTGTAGTACTCTTCCCACATTTCCATTTAGAAGTGGAATGCTAGTAGGATGTTTAATATTCATCTTATTTTTCTTAGCAATATATTCATCAATCGGCATCCCAATGGGGAATTCATTTTGTAAGTCTTTGGTGGTATACATGGAAGTTGAATTTTCATTCTTTGCTGAGGCTTTTTGATAACTTGGTGTACAAGCTGTTAGAGACATGAGCAATGACACAGAAATAAAAAGCAAAGTAAGCTTTTTAAACATTAAATAATTCACTCCATTCAGTATCCAATTAGTCACCACATTACAATAGCAAAAGAGTTATATTAATTTTGTTGCAATGTGTCTGTCGTAAAAAGAAAAGAATGTACTTATTTAGTGATTTTCCTCGAAATACTAAAAGGTTACCATAAAGAGAGAAAAGACACCTTCTGGTGCCTTTTCTCTCTTTGTTCTTGCGTATTGAGATGACTATTCAAACCTTGTGTTAGGGGACATGGTTCAAACAGATAAATATTACACTTAAAGCTTAACACTGACAGAATATACAGTAAATTGATAATATTTATGCAAAACATTCCCAAAGTTTAGTATAGATATTTTTCACTATTACTATATTAAAAAATAGAATTAATGCACATGGTGTGGGGATTTTTTTCATAAAGAAAAGACACTCATTGAGTGCCTTTCTTTAGTTGGTTATTCATATTTCTCTAGGGTTTTGACATACTACATGAAATAATAGTGCTAATCTATTATATATGCTTTAGTGTTTTTATGCAATTTTGAATATAAAGAAAAGACACCCTAAGGTGCCTTTCTCCGACTTGAACCACTTTAATTTTAATAATATGTATTGGACTCTTATCTAAAAAATAATCTAATGTATTCCAATAAGAGAAAGATAATGATAAAATAAAAGTGCAACAAGATGTTGTTTAGTTTTTAAATTTCATGGGAATAACACAAAAGCTAGGTTTGGTCGCCGAGTTTTTTCATTCCTATCGGTCATGAGATACCTCGGTTGGTCGCCGGGGTATTTCTTTTGTATTAACGTATATATAGGTCTATTATGGACAAAATAAAATATAATCTTAGTAGAAGATAGAACACTGACATCTTTGCCGCTTCTAAATCACTTTGGTCTTGTGCGAAGAAAGTATGGTCAGTACTTTCAGCTCAGTGTTCCATCTACTTTAGTTTTTGAGTTGAGTGTTGCTAATCATAGCAGCACTTTTTTACATTCCAATTTGTTCTTTGATGAATTGAATTATATTTTTTACAAACTGGCTTTGCGTGAAGAAGTAATGAATATTTCTCAGTACTGTCGTCCACGATGCTAGATTACTTACGAAAGACTGGGATTCTGTCTTTTTGGTCGCCTTTTTTTTACGTTTTTTCATTCCTGTCCCTCCCTTCATAAGGGAAGGGCAAAGATGGCACATTTTATATTTTAAAGAGTTATATAGAAGAGGACAAGCTATTCATTAGCAAAATAAAGAAAAGACACCCTAAGGTGCCTTCCTCCGACTTGAACCACTCTACTTTTAATAATATAAATTGAATTCCCATCCAATTAATATTTTACCATATTTATACACATTTGTTATTGAGAAAAAAACAAAAAGTCCCACATATATGAGCTTTCATGTTATGGTTAAGTTACCTAAATTGATATTTCTTTTGCACATGTTATCCCCATTCCATGTGCTTTTTTTGTTGTTAAGATCAAAAACAAAAGCACTCTTTCGAGTGCCTTAATACTATTCCACTTTTAACTTAATCTCTTTACCCATCATACCGCCGCGAGCTTTTAAAACTAAACCTTGTGCGTCAGCTGGTACATCAAAGATAACTTTTCCTGTTTGCGTTAGACCAGGATTAAGTTGTTTTAAGAAAAAGTCTAATTTACCACCATTTGCGATATCATAAGTCGTTTGTGCTTGAGTAGAATATTTAAATTCGCGATCTTGATTGTCTACTAATTTAAAGCTGTTAGCATCAACAGTAATAGCATCTTTTTGGTTATTTGTAATAGAAATTTCAACTACTTTGAAAACACCTTGTGCTTTTTCGTTTGTAATTTCATTTCCAACTGATTCTAAAGTTTCAACAGACCCCACAGCAATTTTGACTTTAGAAGATTCCCCTTCTTTAGAAAGTTCCTTTTTAGGCTCTTCTTTCTTTGGTTCCTCTTTTTTAGGTGCTGGTTTTGCGTCATCTTTCTTCGGTTCTTCCTTCTTAGTTTCATTTTTTACTTCAGAAGAGGCTGTTTGACTCTTTTCTTTAGTTTGGGCTTGCTCCTCCTTATTTGAAGTAGGAATGATAACTAACGCCAAGATAAAACACACGATCGCCCCAATGAATAACTTCGCTTTAGGTTTTCTTCGAAAAATAGCAATGATAAATAAAGCGAGAAATACGATTGATACAAGGAAAAACAACACTGCTAATGTTTGCATGTCTCTGCCACCTTTTTAAAATAATAGATTAAAATGTAAGATTTCCGAAACTATCATAACAGAAACGGTTACAACTATTTTGTCAGATTCTGTCGAACGAAATAAAAAAAGAGAGCATTTTGCTCTCTTACCACATTTGGTAATATTTTACCACTGGATATTGGAAAAGTTTTCCCCTACAATCAAATCAAACGTAACATTACAATATGAAATATAAGGCGCTGCAACGCTGTATATTTCGCTTATGATTACTTTAAGTAGTTTTGTATGTATAACCTAATTAAAAACGCTTATGTGAAGAAATGAAGGACGTGATGACTACATAAAATATTTCTTAATCAAGTAAGTGTATTCCACTAACAGATTCCAAGCTTTCTTTTGTGGTTCTGTATCGAGATCTGAGAGCTGTTTCATGATAACTTCAACTTGTGGAGGTATACGGTATTCCCTTCCTACAAGGTTATCCAATGAAACATTGTAAAGATTACTAATCTTTATTAGCATTGAAACATCTGGTTCAGAACGTCCTGCTTCCCAATTGGTATATGTTGAGCGAACAACATTTAAACGGTAAGCAACTTCATTTTGAGTTAATTTATGTTTTTTACGAAAGTATACTAATCGTTCTCCAAGCAATGATATTTCACCGCCCTTTTTAATCTTTGACAATTATAAGCGAATAAGGGAAGTGGATGGTATATATTTGGATAAAACGATTAATTTTGTAACTTTTTTATTTAAAAATGATTCATTTTTAATCATTGTAAAAATAATAGGAACGAAAGTTCGATTATGTGGTAAAATCTACATGTGAGGTCTTTTGTGTAAGATTTTTTTCGTTTGATAAATGTTGTAATATAGCGTTTTTTTATTTTCTCAAAAATTATCTGATAATCGTATGACTGAAATTCCTAATTTTTGTGATATTATGAAAATAATTAAATCGGACGCAAAAAAGACTCATAACTGTGCAAGTGGTGCTCGCAACACCCTTACACGGTCCTCCCTAATCACGGTAGGGAAAACACTAGTCATAAGTCTTCATACACATTATATCATACAACCTAGATACAATGACACGTTTTCCTTAAAATGTAAAAAATACTAGGGAAACGTGTCTTTTTTGTTCCAAAAAGGGGGACAAAATAAAGTGCAAAAGGTACTAGCTAAACTTTCAAATGATATGGATAGTAAAAATATCAACCGTAGCAAAATGGTAAAAAAATTAGATATCGATAGTGCTACACTCTCAAGGTTTTTAAAAGGGAAACATCAATTATCGTTTCATAAGTATGGTGAGATGTTAAAAGAAGTGTATCCTGATGAAATTTATATCAGAAGAGAGTTTTGTTCTCGATACTCAAAGTGTATCACTAGACCAGGAAACAAACGTATGACTATGTATTATTTGTTATCTCATGGAGAATTGAATATTTTAAACGAGCTTATTGAATCAGAAAAGAAAAGTAAGCATCATGAATGGGCGACTATATGTGAATTGATTTGTTTGAGATACCAGGGTGAATTATCTGGTGATGAGTTATTGAAGGAATATCAAGAAAAAACGGAAAGCTTTAAAACGAACACTCTTGAAATGGATATATTGAGAGGAATAGTATTGCTTCATATAAGATATGATCAAAAGAATTATAAATCGATGGTACGTTTATCTAAAGAACTTCATCAAAAGTCAGAAGACTTAAAGGATGGATATACAAAGGACTTTTTGAAATTCAAAATTCAAGAAGCTATTATTTATGGACTCTTAACATGTTCGGAAATCGAAGAATTAAGAAGAGTATGCTATGAAATTATTAATGATGAGTATTCGGAAAAATATTTTCCTATCTTCAGAGCTACAGCATATGGCGTTTTAGGAGAGTCATACGTTTTTACGAACTACTCAAAGTCATTAGCTTGTTTGCAAGAGGCTATACGAATTATAGATAAAGGACCAAAAGAGCAAATGAATATGAGAAGAAATATGATTTTGAATACAATAGATTTTTTAAAAATCCATTGGAAAGTCGATTTACACAATATTAATCCTGTTGAGAAAGTCGAATCAGCTTACTTAGAAATACAAAAAGGTAATAATGAAAAGGCAATACAAATATTAAATGAAATTTTGAATGAGCAGGGATATCTTAGTGCTTTTGGGCTAACATACCTGGGTATTGCGAAAGGGAACGATCAAGAAATTTTATGCAAAGCTCTTGATTTATTTGAGCGAAATTCGAACATTTTTTATTCATATTTACCCAAAAAATACCTAGGAATAATACCCCAAAAATGCTATAATTTAGTTGGGTGATGCTGAATGAAAAAAGTACTATCGCTAATCACAAGCGTAGCGTTAGCTGGCGGATTTTTATTCGCTCCTGCTGACAGTAAAGAACAACCGAACCAAGTAGTTAAGGGTGTTCAAAATAATGTAATGCTTATGTCTGATCCTGGGACAGGAATTTAATATAATATTTATATAAAGGATGACGTCTTCTCTTGCAGAAGGCGTCATTCGTCATTTCACGGGGTATTGAACTTTTTGAAAAAACAAGAGAAAGTTCAATACTTGTGAAAAATTCACAAACTACTATAGAGATATTGGAGGATGCTGGGGATGACAAAGGAACAATTAGTAAGAGAAGCTGTGAAATTAGGACTAAAGCAAGGGGAAGCGATTAAGGCTGAAGACATCTTGAAAATTTGCCTTGATGAATCATATAAAAAAATAAACGCATAAAAAAGAAGACTGCCGCATAAGGTAGTCTTCTTTGGTTAGCTATTCTTTTTGTTTTGCATATAAGTAATATACATTTCTAGTTGCTCCCAAGCTTTCTTCCGCTCATCCTCTGGAAGACTTTCAATTAATGCCATAATGTTTTTTCCTTCTTCAGTAACAATCTTATTTTCTTCTTCATTTAATTCAGGGTCTTCCGATCTACCCAATAAATAGTCTGTAGTCACATTAAAATAGTCAGCTATTTTCTCTAAAGTTTCACGCCCAGGTGATTTCTTTCCTTTTTCGAAGTAAGAAACAGCCATTTTAGAAACACCGATAGCATTACCTAATTGCTCTTGTGTTATCTTGCTGCTTTTCCTAAGTTCTTTTATTTTTTCCCCGATCACGATTAACGTCCCCTTTGTGAAAAGTCTTGTCATTTATACAATAAAGTATAAAGTAAACATAGTGTTTACTACAAGATAAAATTTATTTATATTTTTTTTAAAAAAGCACTTGAAATAAACTTTAGGTTTACTTATAATAAAATCACAGGCAACGAAGGGAGGAAATAACTTGCAACAGTTAAAACAAAAACGACTAGAAAAAGGGATGTCTTGCCAAGACGTTGCCGATAAAGTCGGAATCACGAAAATGCACTACTGGTATATTGAGAACAACAAAAGAACATTAAAAATAGATTTAGCACAAAAAATTGCAATTGCTCTTGAGGAAGATCCGAAAGAACTTTTTTTTAACAATTAAAGTAAACCTGTGATTTACAAAATGAAAGGAGTAAACCAAATGAATGAACTTAAAAATTTTTCACACAATGTGTTTGGTAATCTAGAAATTCTCATTAAAGAAGGAAAAGAGTACTTCCCAGCAACAGAGGTTGCAACAGTATTAGGATATTCCAACCCAAGGGATGCCATCTCAAGACATTGTAAAACAAATGGGATTGTAGCTGTGTCGCAAAACACGACAGAGGGTAATCGATACGATAAAAAATTCATCAACGAACCCAACCTATATCGCTTAATCGTAAAATCAAAACTTCCACAAGCGGAACAATTTGAAAAGTGGGTATTTGAAGAAGTACTTCCAACAATCCGCAAACACGGAGCATATATGACAGATCAAGTACTAGAAAAAGTAGTAACTGATCCAGACTTTATGATCGGCCTTCTTACTAGCTTAAAAGAAGAAAAACAAAAACGAATTGAAGCTGAACGAAAAGTGTTGCAACAACAACCACTGGTAACATTCGCTGAATCTTGCATGCAGTCAGAACAAACGCTGAAAGTTAGTGAAGTTGCAAAACTGGCAACTAAGCAAGGGGTGAAAATTGGTCAGCGTCAGTTATTCGCAAAACTTCGAGAATGGGAGTTAATGTTCAAACGTTCTACTGAACCAACACAAAGAGCAGTTGAAAAGGAACTATTCGAGGTTACACAAGGCGTTAAGAAAAAGCCGAATGGCGAAGCATTCACATGGACAACAACATATGTAACACAAAAAGGACAAGCCTACATCATAGACCGACTGAAGAAAGAAATGGAACAGGAGGCGATGTAAACAGTGGAACACTCAACGTCATTGGCAATCTTCGCAATAATAGTCGTGAGTATATTCTATCTAATTTATAGAATCGATGTTTGGGATAAAAAAACAGGATGGTCACAGGATGAATAAAGAGCAGCGAGATGAAGATGAAAAGAAGAAGATCATCGCAATGATACGAGATTTAAGAGCTAGAAGAGTACATAACAGCGCAGATAAAGTCGAGGAAATATACAAGTATATCACTCTAGCTAAATAAAGGGACGAGCCTTGATTATGAAGGTTCAAGGCTCATTTTATAAGGATAAAGTCGGATTATCAACTTTACAAATTGATTATACCACAATCTTACAAAATTGACAGGCTTTTGATTGTCGAAATATTCAGGAATTTAATGGTATCCCCCCACCTAATAAAAAGGTTCCTGGATATTTCGATGGTCAAGGGTCATCAGAAAGGAGTGAGGACAATGTATCCGCTAGCTAAAAACTAGCATCAAAAAACCTGCACAGAAGCGCAGGCTCATTGTAACACATATCGGTAACTAAATTCTAACAGATTTGTAGATTAGTTACTATCAAAAACAAAATAAAAAGAGCCGATTACCCCTAATCAGCTCTTTGGGAGAAACAACTCAATAAATTGTTACCTCTATTATAACACAGTTGTTTCTTCTGAGTAAATAAGGAGGAATGGAAAATGATTGAAAATCCGATGTTTATGCACAATGGCTACGGAATTAGTGATCCACAAGAGTATGAACCTACTCCGGTTGAAGATGATTGTGGAGTAGAAATCTTACAAGGTGATGATATTTTAGTCGGTCCAGATGGAAGTGTGATTTTACGAGAGAACGCCTTGGAATACTTAATTGATGTACTAGGATTTATGCCGAGAAAGGCAGGCGAGTGAGATGGGCCTACAAAACAAAATCGAAATGGAAATTCAAATTCTTATGAGTTTAGTAGAGAGATACAAGCAAAGTAATGAACCTAATGCTGCATCTTTAGTTGTAGCTTATGAATACGGATTACAAGTATTGAAAGAAGTATATGAAGCAAGTAAACAAACTGAATCGGTACCATTTTAATAAAAGGAGAGATAAAAATGAACGGATTATCAAATATTGATTACTCAGATTATATGCCAAAACCAGAAGCGAAAAACACAGCTACAGAAGCTATGGTGAGCCGCCAAGCACAAGAGGTGCAAATGGCTATGTATGTAGCAAAAAACTTCCCTAGGGACACATACAATGCATTTCAGCGAATTATGAAAGAATGCGAACGAAAATTAGTTGCCGAAAATGCAGTATACCAGTATCCGAAAGGAGGCCAGAAGGTTCAAGGACCATCAATCAGACTTGCTGAAGTAATTGCTCGAAACTGGGGAAACATTGATTACGGAATTATTGAGTTAGATCAAAAAGATGGTGAGTCTTCCATGATGGCTTATGCATGGGACCTTGAAACAAACACACGTCAAACCAAAATCTTCACTGTTAAACATGAACGTAAAGCAAAAGGGAAGACCAATAAATTAACCGATAGCCGAGATGTCTACGAATTAACAGCGAATATGGGTACTCGTAGAATGCGCGCTTGTATTTTAGGGATTATTCCAGGAGACATTGTTGATGCAGCAGTACAGAAATGTAATGACACTTTGGTTAACGGACAGAAAGAACCTTTAGAAGATCGTTTGCGAAATGCCTTAGATGCTTTCAAAAAAGACTTTGGGGTAACTAAAGAAATGATTGAGAATTCCTTCCAAATTAACATTGATTCATTTACAGAACACGATTTCGTGAAGTTAGGACGCATTTACACTTCAATTCGTGATGGTGTAGGTAAAAAAGAAGATTTCTTCGATACAAAAAAGACAAGCCCTGTTAAATCAAATTTAGAAGAACAATTTCAACAAGTAGAGGGTGCGAAAGATGAACCTACTACAGCTGAATGATGAAAATTACTACTCACAAGAAGCGAATATGCAATACATGTCGGTTAGCCAATACAAAGACTTCCGCAAATGTGAAGCAGCAGCACTAGCAAAGTTAAAAGGTGATTGGAAAGAAGAACATAGCGACAGTTTGTTATTAGGCTCATATGTTCATGCTTGGTTAGAAGGAGCGCTTGATCAGTTTAAAGAGAAGACTCCTTCTCTCTTCACAAGAAGTGGTGACCTTTACTCGCAATATAAACATGCTGATTTCATGATTGAAACTTTAAAAGATGATGGATTGTGCATGTTTGCTCTTGAAGGGGAAAAAGAGGTCATTATAACAGCAGAATTATTCGGAACGCATTGGAAATCAAAACTAGATGTATATAACCCTCTCAATGGTAGATTCGTTGATTTAAAGACAGTCAAATCGATTTACGACAAGGTTTGGACGGATGAATACGGATATTGTTCATTCGTCGAAGCGTATGGATACACAATTCAAATGGCAGTATATGCCGAGTTAGAAAAGCGATGGTCCGGTAGAGAAAACTGGTTAGAACCGTTCATTGTAGCTGTATCAAAGGAAAAACATCCAGATAAAGCAGTGATTAACTTTGATGATGAAATCATTCAGCTGGAATTAGATGAGGTTGAAGAAAACTTGCCTCGTGTATTAGCAGTAAAAAACGGAGTGGACAAGCCTAATAGATGTGAAAAATGCGCTTATTGCAGACAAACAAAGCGATTAACAAAAGTAATTCATTACTCTCAAATACTTAGTTAGGAGATGAAACCATGTTAGATAAAACAGAAACAAAAGTCGTCCTTCCTTCATGGGTATGGAAGGGCGCACAAAATGAACAAGAAGTAAAAATGAAGGCGATTGAGTACATCACTCCTGATCGCTATCCAGGTTACAAAATATCTAGTGTTAAAGATGGTATAGCAATATGTGAAAGGGAGATAGTGTGATGGAAACAGTGTACAGATCAAAACGTTTTAGTTTCATTATTCCGAGCAAGAAGAAAACAAATATATACGAGGTAACACAAAAACAGAGATCGGATACAAGATATATGAATGGTCAAAAAAAGGTTACGAATGTGTTTATCCAGCAAGAAGAGTTGTAAATACAGAAAGTGTTCATAGAACAGGTGAAATTAATGAATCAGATTGCTTTTACGAAACGGAAATGCGGAAGGTGAACTAAATGAACTTTATCGATAAACGACGTGGATTTTTCATGATAGAGAATGATGCAATAGACAACTGTGATTTGGATGTGTATGAATTTAAGACTTATGCAGTGATTGTACGACATGCGAATCGGGATACACAGTCTGCATTTCCCTCACTAACAACATTAACTGAAAAAGTTGGTTGCGGAAGAAAGAAAATAGTCCAGTGTATTAAGTCCTTAGAGGAAAAAGGATATATCCAAAAGGTAAATAGGAAAGATGATCAAGGTAATAATTTATCCAACATTTACTATGTACTTCCTACCCCTAGTGTCTCACAGAAACTAGTAGTGTCTGAGGGAAACCAGGGTAGTGTCCCAGAGAAACTAGGGGTAGTGTCTGAGGGAAACTGTAACAATACTAATCTTAACAATACTAATTTAACAAAAAGTAGTAGTAGTAAGAACCCTTTCTCATTCTATGAAAGTAACATTGGATTTTTAAATCCATTCATGGCAGATAGCATAGATCAGTGGATTAAAGATACAAGCGAAGAACTGGTTATAGCAGCTATGGAACGCGCATTAAAACAACAAAAGAAATGGAATTATGCTGAGGGAATCTTAAAGCAGTGGGCTAACAATAATGTGAAGACTTTAAACGATGTGGAAGCTCTAGAAGCTGAGTTTAAAAACAAAGATAAAAAAGGAGCGAAGGACAATGCAAGCAGTAGCAAAAATGATACCTTCTTTGAAAAATATGACTTTACCAAAGGTCGCAAGTGAACGATGTGAATTATGTAGAAGAAAGAAGTTTTTAGATGATAGCGGGAAAGCCTACTGCTGGCATTGCAAAGAAATCGCTCCCCAAGACGTTCAGTTGGCTCAGGAAACGCTAGTAATACAGAAGAGAAGTCAAATCATTAACTTGTATGATTCATTCGCTGATAACAGCTTAATCAATGACAAATTAAAGAAAGCGACATTTGATAACTATACACCACCTACAAAAGATTTACTGGATGCAAAAGAAACAATTATGAATTTCGTTTCTACATACAACAAAGATGAACCAACAAGTCTGCTTATTACTGGGAATTATGGAGTTGGTAAAAGTCATTTATGTGTAGCAGCTACAAAGGAACTCATGAAAAAAGGTTATAGCGCTATGTTTATTCAAATGAATAAGCTTTTCACCAAAATTAAAGGTACTTGGAATAAAAACAGTGAGTTAACAGAGGACAAGCTAATGACAGCCTTAGCGAATGTAGATGTATTAGTACTTGATGACTTTGGGGCGGAATTCACTGAGAAAGATCGTGAAGGTGTTACGTGGAAGGTTACGAAGACAAACGAAATCATTGATAGTCGGGTAGGAAAGAGTACTTTATTTACAACGAATTTTAGTGTTAAGGAATTACATGATATGTACGGCGAACGTGAGTTTAGCAGAATGATGGAAAATGCAGATTTGTTAGGGATGTACGGTGAGAATTATAGATTACGAAACTTCAAGAAGGGGGAATAAGAGATGGACAAGCAAAAGGCACTTGATTTATTAAATAGTCTAGAAATACATGATGAGGATGCTGATGGAGAAATATTGTATTACGCCTTAATTAAGTTAAATGAAGATAGTGAAAAAGTAATTAAAAGCTTGCTACCTAAAGGTGTAGATTTTAAAGATGGATTGGATGATAAAGGTGAGTTATTTGATTTAACGCTGTTTTGCTGGGAATACGCTGAATGGTTTAACGGAGACATCTTCATTGCAGAAAGACCGGAATTCGAATAAAAGGGGGAATTAAGATGTGTGCATGTGTGAACGGAGTAATCACAAACGATATGGGAGACGGAAGGTATCAGGTAGTTCCATGTTCTTGCCAAGAAGCGGAGCGAAGCCGCGAGGAACACGCAAGGAATCGCAAGGAATGGCTAGCGATGTTTAACGAAGCTTACAAGCTAAATCAGGAGGGGAAATGGAATGGCGAAGCTTACAACAGACTTACAAATGGAAGATTACACAATAGCAGCACAACAGCGGAAGTACATGAAGAAATCGCGTCGTAACCTGTATGTGGCATTAGAGGAAGCGAACTTGGTATTTGATGAGAGTGAAGTCATTCGGTTTAAAGAGATGTGGAAAGATGGACAAAGCATTGTTGAAATAGCAAAGGAACTTGGAAGGCATCAATTAGAAATTGCGGTTCTCATCCTGGATCAAGCAGATAAAAATAAAATCCGATCAAGACCAATGGGGTTAGGAGCATGAAACAACTAACACTTGAAGATGTTGTTGGGAGTTTTGATTATGCAGCAAAGAGCATAGCCGAGAAATTCTTGAATCGTGACACAAGCGTCATAACGACATACGAGGTTCATTTCTACGACAAGGAAGAAAAGCAGCGTATCGATTGGTTTGAAGGGAAAACTGAAGTTGATGCGAAGGGCGCGGCAATAGCGGAGCATGGCAGGATTCGCATTATAAAAATAGTTACGAGTGCGCGGACGTTAGCGGAGATTATGGCATTGGATTAGAAAGGAGCATAACCAGGAAATGAAAATGAATTACCAAGTACCTACAATTAAAGAAATCCAACAAGCAATGTCGATTGGAGTCGGTAGTAAGTTATTGAATCAAAGATTGCGCCAAGGGTGGACCATGGAACGTGCAATAACTTCTCCTGTTGGTACAAGTTATGAAGGGCAAGAAAAGAATGTAAAGTTGTTGAAACTTGCTACTAAAAACGGAATTAGTGAGTCGACTTTCTATCGACGAAGAAGAGAAGAGGGTATGACGCCTTATGAAGCGGCAACAATACCAAAGGTATATAGATACAGAAAATATCTAATTATTGCCAAGAGAAATGGAATAGACCCTCAAACATTTTATAAAAGAGTGGAGAGGAAAATGGATCCGTTAAAAGCGACTATGAAACCGCCAAGAAAATATAAGAAGAAACAAACCAGCTAGGAGGACAAGCCATGACACACAAGGAACGTGCGCAGCTTCATGGATTTTGGACACATAAACAAACAGGGCAGCATATCGCTGTAACGCGTGTGACAATGTATAGCGAAGTTCATGTGAGAACAGTGGATTCGCTAGGGCATGAAGTGGGGCCGAAGGAAATTATGTTGCTTAGAGATTTAAAGGAAGACTATGAGAAAGGCATGAGGTAATTGGACAGGAAACAAATCTACATCGACGTTCTACTACATAAAGGGATTTATAAGGAAGAAGATACAGGGCGGCAGCTTTATGAGATGTCGGAGCAGGAGCTGTTCGAGTTGATAAAAGGAGACGGGGAGAATGAGTAGCAAAAAGATGTCTAATGAAGAGTTGTTGAAGATTTTAAAGAACTGGATTGAAACACATGGAAAAATTCCTAGTAAACGTGAATTTTGCAGTGATAAAGAAACTCCAAGTGATATGCCATATAGAAAAGCGTTTGGGAGCTGGGGGAATGCTATTAAGGCATGTGGTTATGAGCCATTAAAGCCTACAATATCAGAATTAGCCCAAGAAAACTCGATTAAAGCAAGAAAAGGTAAGCCTTCACCAAATTCTAAAGGTGGAAGAATAAAGAATAGTCAGGGGTATATTGAGTTATGGATACCGGAACATCCGAATGCTCGAAAAAATGGCTATGTGTTAGAACATAGATATGCTATGGCGGAAAGCATCGGAAGACCTATATATGATTACGAAGATGTTCATCATATTAACCACATTAAAGATGATAACAGAATTGAAAACTTAGAACTTTTAACTAAGTCTGAGCACACAAAAAAGCATACGGATAACAAAGAACAGTACTTTCAAAATAACAGAAAACCATGTAAATATCCTAGTTGTGATAAAGAAACAATGAGCGAGTACAAGTTATGCAATAAACACTATAAAGTCCAATGGCAAAGGATTCAAAATGGATTGATAAATGATCTTCATGATTTTTCGAAGATTAAAAGAGTGCAATCTGAAGAAACGAAAGCTAAGTTAAGCAAAATTGCGAAAAAACAGCCTAGGAAGAACGGTAAATTTGATAAATACCAATAATATCTACGAGAATCCAGGGCTATTAAAAGGGGGAAAAGGGAATGAGAAAAGCGATTGAGGAGTATATAAAGGGTTTGCACGAATCAGCAATTGAGAGCAGGAAACAAGCGGATGAAGCGTTTGAAAGTGGTGATTTAGGATTGGCGGGATTCCACCGCGGACAATGGCACACGTTAGAAGGAACGGCAATTGGTTTGGAAGATATCTTAGCAGATTACGAGGAGGATGAAAAATAATGAAACCAATCGAAAATAACGTTTATGAAATTACTCAATTACTAGCAGAAGCAAAGGAGAATGAAGAGAATGGCAACTAAGATCGTTATGTACACAGGTGAAAATTGCGGGAAGTGCAAAAGAGCGAAAGAAATGTTTGCAAGTCTACCTTCGGAAATTTATGTGACTCTGATTGAAAGAAACGTGGACGAGGATGAAGATCATATGGAAGTTCTAACCAAGAAATATAATTCTAATACATTACCAACGTTTGTTATTGATGATGAGGTATACCGCGGTTTCGATGAAAATATTGGAAAGATTATGGGGTATTTAGGACTGTAAAGGGGTGTTTGGATGAAGGCTGAACATATTGATCTGTATGAACAAGCACTGAATCATGAGCAAGGACAAGCTAATAAGTGGTTTTGCGAGATTAATAATTTAGAAGCGCAATTACAAATAGCGAAGTCACATTACAAGCACCATACGGAAGAAAGCGAACGACTACAAACTTTGGTTATGAGATGGAAGGGGCAAGGAAATGTTAAACATTCAGAAGATATTCGAAGCGCAAGATAAATTGGATCGTAAGGTTGTTGAGGTTCACGGGTTACAAGGTCAGAACTTAACTGGAGACGTGACACAGGCGTTATATACAGAGTTAGGTGAGCTTTCGAATGAAATTGGATTCTTCAAGTACTGGAAAAAGAACAAGAAGGATGATAAGGCACGTCAGTATGATGAGTGGGCGGATTGCATGCACTTTGTAGCTAGTTTGGGTAACAAGTATGGGCATAGTGACGAATTATCTTTCTTACCAAGATTGTTGATTAAGAAAACAGCAGAAAAATCATATCATTATTCGTTTGAACAACTATACCATAATGATTTATCAATTTATAACGAATATGTAAAATCGTTATCCTCATTGGTATCTATTGGTTTAAAACTAGGTATGACTCCTGAAGATATGGAGAAGTCGTATTTCGATAAAAACCAGGTCAACTATGATCGTTTAGCAAGCGGATATTAATCAAATTTGAATTTTATAGAAAAGTAAGGGAGTGGGATAATTCTATAAATAAAGACCCTGCTCTCAATAATGAGAGCAGGGTCTTTGGATGAAGTTACTGAGTTCGTGAGATGATGAACGCCAGCAACCGAATAGTATCATGATTATTCAGAAAAAACAAAGGGGAAATGCTTCCTGATTTTCTAATGATAGTAAAATAAAAGACTTTTCAAAATGATTGATTTATAACAAAAGCGTTATTTTAAAATTAAAGAGCGCCCAAGGGAGCGCTCTTCGATCAAGACAATATTGAAAAATACTCGGTAATATATGTAATCTTTTTAGCTTTGTGAGATTAATCAAAAGTTTTTCGACTTGTTTTTGGATGGTATTACATTTTGCTCTATTTTTTCGTAAAGATTAAGTAATTGTTTGATAAATGTAATTTTCGGTGTTAACCAATACGAAAATAATGCTGAAATAATTCCTATTAGAGCTCCTGTTACGACATCGAAAGGGTAATGAACTCCTACCCAGATACGAGAGATAGCTACACAGAATGCAAGCGTAAGTAATAACGATCCAGTCTTTTTACGAACAAGCCAAAATGAAAAACATATTGAAAAAAATAGAATCGTATGGTCACTAGGAAATGAGTTATCTACTGCATGATCGACAAGTTTATTAACATCAGGTAATACTGCAAATGGTTGATAGTTCAAATGAAATTTCCCTGCTAACTTTCCAATTATTTCAGCAGTTACGAAAGCAACCATCGCTTGAATAATCATCATTTTGTTTTTTCTAGATTGAGTAAACCAATAAGCTATAATGATTAAACCTAAAAAATACACCATATATTCCGCTAAAAATACCATAGTTGAGTTTAGGGATGAATATTGCTTCCCTAAATCATTGATAGCCCGAAAAGTATCAATATTTAATTGAGAAAAAGACATTTTTAAATCTCTCCTTATTGTGTGTCTATAACTTTATTATGGGAAAAATTTTTAAACTGAGGTTTAACGGTTTCTTAATTAATTCTTAACAATTCTTGTTTGTGTATAAGGAAAATTATAGTAAAGAGTTTATAGTGAAAAAATTGATTTTAGTGACATTAGTATTACAAAACTGTAAGGGTTAGCTCATTAAAGATTTTTAATAAAATAGTTATTTGGGAGGAAAACGGATATGAAATTTTGGGCACTTGCTTATCAATATCAGGAAGATGTATTTTATGATTTCGCAAAAGAAGAGGACACGATGGATTTAAACGAAGCTTGCTTCTTACCTACAAAAGATGTAGCTGAAGATTTTATTAGTCAGCAGTTAGATAATGATTATGTTCCAGTAGAAATTGAATTAGAATCATTGCAGAAGAGTGGTATTTGGTCTTGGTCACGTGGAAGAGTGGAGCGTTGGGACGAGGAGTAAAACTAAACAAAATCCTTATTTAAATAAAAGAAACCCCGTTTATTTACGGGGCTTCTAAGGGTACTTGTCAAGTAATGACGTACTAGACTAATTAACCGTAGCATGAGTTTTCAGAAAATAATACTGGTAAATGTGTCCAATTGATAAGGGGCTATTATTTTGAACAAAATCGTTATTTGAGAAAAAGGAGGGAAGATGAATGGGGATCTACGCCAGGATTTGCAAAGAGTGTCAGGAGAAACATGATGACATAGTAGAAAAGAAACGTTCAAAGGGATGCTTTCAGATGGTAATGGATGCTGAAGAAAAAGATGAGTGTTATTTAGAATATATGCACGATGAGGAAAACTAAACAAAAACGCTATTTTAGTAGAAAAAAGGGGAGTTGAGTAATGAGTGTTATAACAAGTTCAAAAGAATATGCGGTCTATAAAGGAGAATCGCTCATATGTATCGGGACCATGCTGGAATGCGCTCAACATATGGGCGTACTTCCTGAAACGGTTCGCTATTATATGACACCAGCTTATCAGAGGAAGTTAGCGAAGCGGAAGAAGGCTAGGAATTATATAACTGTTACGGAACTTGAGGAAGATTAATATAAAAATTTCATTTTGTACAAAACAAAACCCTAGTCTCCTAGGGTAATGGGTATAACGCTCGTTTCTATCGAGCTATTACATGATATCCTGTAACGGATGTGGATACAACAGTAATTGTTACCAAAAAAGTAAGTAGATAGGAAAAGGTGATTATAGAAAAGGAGAATGGATATGGAGAAGTGGCCAGAAGAAAGAATTGAAGCTTATAAGCATTATGTAAAAACGGATATTGAAGTTCTTAAAGGTTATGAAAGTAGAATAAAGACTTTGCGGGAAGAGTTGCAAGATCTTGAAAAGCATAGGGAAAGAAAAATAGCTGAAGTTGATAAGCAAGTTACACAATTATATTACCAAGGTTGGGAAATGAAACGTAGTGAATGGGTTCGGGTTGAGAATACGCAATAAAAGAGCAGCTAGCCCAGCCTAACTGCTCTCTCCAAAAATGATGATTCGATGCATAGATATTATATGCTAAGATATTGAATTTATTCAAGGGGTGATTGAGATGGAAAACGTAGTTTGGTTTGAAGCAAATGAAAATAATGATGGCATTGAAACTCTTGCAATGCTTGAGGGAAGGATAGTTGGTTATAACGGTATTCTTAAAGACGAAAAGGTTATCTACAAAGATAATCAATATACAGTTGTAATGGTATCAAGGTTAGGGGATTTTGGATTGTCTGAAACAGGAGAATTACCTTATACATTACGCGTTTCTCCAAGATATGTAATTAAACAATAAAAGAGCAGCTAGCAAAAGCTAACTGCTTGGCCCCAATAGAAAATGACAAAATGGAGGCCACATTCCATGGAAAGTGGCTATTAGAGCCTATCTACAGTATTGACGGAATATTGAGTTTTATTCAGGGGAGGAAAAATGAAAAAAGAAACATGTTGTGAATGTGGCAAAGAAGTCTCTTCAGGTTTATTGAATGATAACCAAGTTATTTGTTGGGAATGTGTTGAAAGTTGGGAATAGGGAGGTAGAGGGAAATAAGAGAATTTGAGTTTGTTGCAATTAATTCTGGTGATGGTGAGTCATTTTGCTTTGAAGTAGATGAGGATACTTATAAGAAAATAAAGGGTGATGAAATAGATCCATATGATTACTCAAAACAAGAATGGGTAGATGGCGAGTATATCCCTGACGAAAACTCTCCGTTGCGTATATATCCAAATGATTTATTTGGTGATACCGACAATAAAGTGAGTATCAAATTAACTGTAGAGGAAATTTGAACAAAATAATCCTTTAATAGAAAGCGAGGAATAACAATGAGCTTAGGAAACCGAGGAATGGCATTTGAGAAGCTTATCAATCTATCAAATGAAATGTATCAACGCGAGGGAGTGGCGCTTATAAACAAGCGTCCGACTCCTGTGAAGGTGATAAAAAGTAAGAATGGAAAAGTAGTAAATGGATTCTATGAATCTAAGAGCACAGTGGATTATGACGGCGTGTATAAAGGACGAGCAGTAGCGTTTGAAGCGAAGTCTACAGAGAGCCTTACACGATTTGATTTAAAGAACATTGCACAGCACCAGTTAGATTATTTGGAGAAAGCGGAGAAGATGGGAGCTGTGTGTTTCTTCCTGATTGAGTTTAGTAAGGATAAGACGGTATTCTTAGTGCCGGCATCAGTGATCCAATCCTATGTAAGGATGTCTCATCAACCGAATGGGAAGAAGTCTATACCGAGAGCAGACTTCGATATTTATGGTTACTTAGTGGAACAGACGGAAAGAGCGCCGGTTGATTACTTACAATACATTGATGAGGCAGTATCTCCAGTTATGTTTGATGGAATGATCCAATTTGATCAGGACCATAAGAAAGTAGTAAATAATATCGAAGTAGCAAAAGAAAAGATGAATAGCAAGAAACGCAAAATCTTAAAGGCTTAATGAATAGCGGAACAATGCGCAATAGTGTGGTGGGGGCTATGTTAATGCGCAATGTTCCCTTATTCAGAAGATAGATATTAAAATTTCACATACCTGATGTGAATTGAAAATAACAAAATTACAATAGGGGGATTTAGGCATGGAGAGACAATTAACTTTATTACCAGCTATCGATAAAGAAACAGAAAAGAAGGTGCAGAAGGAAGTAGTAAGCATCTTAAAAGAATACAGAGCATTAAAGGTCTGTTTTGAAAATGAAGCAGAACAACGTCAAGAAGGAATTAGTCTATTCCCTGAGATTCGTGATACAAAGCGTGCTAATCAGATTAAATTAAGACAGGTTGAAAAAGCGCTAATGCATAGTTTGGATGAAGATGAAGTAAAAATCATCGAAATGAAGTATTTGAGCAATAAGAAGTTAAGAGATGATTTTATATATAATGAGTTGCTTATTAAGAAAGATGCGTTTTATGAGAAGAAAAAGAATGCTATCCGATTAATTGCAACGGCATTAGGGATGATTTAAAAAATAAGAGATGGGGTACAAGTGATGGTCAATCTAAAAATACGTGATTTTTATCAAAGGGAAAATTATGAGAACTTCTGGTATTTCCTAATAGGAATGTTTATGTGTACATTCGTTTTACTTCCTATTGGATTTGCAGTTAAATTGTTTGATAAGATAACCGGAAACTAAACAAAAACGTTTTTGTAATCTGAAAACACCGAGAAAATCCCGAGAAAATAGGGGATAAAAAGGGGGAATTTTGATAGTGAAATCAACGGTATTCTTAATGTACAAGCCCTTTGACAACCGCATATCGAAAAGGATTAGTACACCTATCAGTGAAACGTTCTTATGCGAGAATGTCACGGTAACGTATACCGCATAAAGGGCGGGCATGGGCGGTAAGAATCCGCAAATAGACGAAAAGACCAATAAAAATGATTAAAACTATTAATGACATATTCCAGTGTGGCGGGTGTGAGATAGCTTGCATTCGTCATACTGTTTCTATTGTGTTTATCATTCAGCTCAAGAGTCGTCGCTTGGGTTGAAAGTAAACATAATACTAGATGCCATGTCTATGATTTCTACATTTGAAAATGGAAATGGGTGATGGTCCATGATTGGATGAATCGCACATTTCAAAACTTTGTATACGTATCTCGCATTAGTAATTACTCACGATTCTTACTAATGACCAAAACGAGGGCAAAGAGTAGCCGGCTCTTTGTTTGAGCCGATACAGCAGAGACCATCCCCTCTGCCCCCCTGAAACTGTGTCGGTTCACGCAAGGCGTCGGAAGAAATGATACGTCTTGATACAAATTAAAGGATATAAAGAGCTTTCGCTCTTTTCTCGGTCACTGACACAAAGCGTGTAGCTTAGATGATGATTGCGGTGATCGAGAAAAGAATGAGAGTAATCTTGTTCTTGAAAGAGATACTTATTGCCATTTGTTATCTCTCTTTTCCCCTCTAGAGCTGTCACCTTTCGGTGATGGCTTTTTGTTTTGAATAAAGTAACTTTAATCATTGATAAATGCATTTTAAAGTGTTATATTATGAATAAGGTAACTTTAATCATAAAGGGGATAGTAATATGAGGGATATTGCTAAGATGAAAAAAGACGAATTAAAGAGATTATTTATTGAACAATTAAAGATTATTAAAGATTTAATTCAATGGGCAGAAGATAATAAAGTGCCAGGATTATTCGGTTCTTTAATTATTGATTCTAATTACTTAGAAAATCGGGCTCTTATTAATCCAAATGACTACTCGCACAAGTTCATGAAGAGGGAAAATTATTTATATAGTGTTCAGAAATTACAAGAACTAATAAATCAACTTGAAGATTTGAAAGATATGTATGAAAAGGGTTACTTTAATCAATCGGAAGAAACATCTACTATTGATGAAGAAGAAAGTAACCTTAATCAAATTGACAATAATGAAAAAGGTAACTATAATCATACGGATAATGATTCTCCTGAAGAAAAGAGTAACTTAATTCAAACTGATAATGAAACAAGTAACCAAAATCAAAGTAAACGTGGTGGTAAACGAGTGGGTGCTGGGCGTAAAGGATTTGGCGAAACTAGAAAAGTGTCATTAACATTAACTCCTGAAACATGGGCAATGATTGAAGAATTATGTGAAAAAGGTAACCTTAAACAATCTAAAGTTTTACGAGATATTATAGAAAAAGGCATTAAACAGCATCCATAACAGGTGCTGTTTTCTTTGTTATATAGAAATTACATAATAATAGGGATACATACGAGCATAGAGTCATATATTGTAATTGTACTGTTGTTGTTCCAACAAGTTACCCCTATTTGAAGGAGGGCGCTTACCAGGAAGGTGCTCTTTTTCACATTGTTGAAAGGACAAGCATATATTGAAGTATAGGACAGGCTAACTTCTTTTTCACTCAATATTCACCCTCCTATCACGTTGAGAGCATCCATTGAGTTGGGTACTCTGATTCACTTATTAAATTGTACAAGCATATACTGCTTGTACCTCATTAACTTTAACTGCTTTATCTTGTGTTAATGAGGACTCTCGCAATCCCTTAAAGAGCGCTCGCGGAAACGGGTGCTCTTTTATTTTGGACAAAATGGACATTTAAATAGATGATCTCTTCTTTTTCTTTAAAATAACCTTAAATATATTTGGATTTAAGAATACGAAAAAATATAGATGGTATAATTTTCTAAAAAGGACTAAATAAAGTTGATTTTAGAAAAGGGGTAGAGGGAAAATGTTTCAGAAATTCAAATTTTATTTAATCAGCCTTGCGGTCAGTTCAATATTAGGAGGGATTATCGTAGGTGCTAATTTCTTGTTCCATAATATCTATTATTTAGTTGTAGGTAAAGAATTTCATTTTAATATGTGGCCTTCTATTATTATATTTAGCATCGTATTCATTTCGGGTTTCGTATATATGTTAAAAGAGGGGCCAGATATACTTGTTAATGATTAATTATATATTTACTTTTTTAGGCGCTGCCGTGATCTGGGTGGTGTCTTATTTGTTGTTAAGGAAAGATAAAGAGTGGATTTATAATGTAAAAAAGAGAGCCGAAGCCCTCTTTTAAAAACAAGTTCAATTCATTAAGCACAAATCGGAATTCCTAATACTATTAAAGATAATGCTACATCAAGAGAAATCTCTGCTCTAGCAATTTCGATTCCAGCAACTTTGACCACTAAAAACGGTTGGCCATTTACGAATAAAACACAACTTTCCATGTTTACGCCTCCTTTCTAGTAATCTACTTCAGTATATGAATGTATTTATAATATGTAATAGTTAAATTGATGAATTTAATGGAGGTGATAGATTTGTCCTATGCTAACAAAACAAACAAACTCAACGAACAAAAATGAGGAGGGAAGATGATGGATCATGCTCATGCGTTCAGACCATTTTCTGGTGTTATAGCAAAACACTATAAAGGTGGAATATATACCATCCTCACTACAGCAAGACATACCGAAACATGGGAGGAAGTAGTGATTTACAGAGACAGTGAAAACAGAGTCTACGCTCGTCCTGCTGCTATGTTCTTTGGATATCTGGATGAACATAAGTGCCATCGTTTCGAATTTATAGGTAGAGAGTCTAGTCCTTTAGAGATAAAGGTTAACTTAACGGTAGAGGAAGAATCTCATTCAGTTGAGGGCGATAATCATGTATCATGGTAACAAATAGTTATAAATACATTGTTTTATAATGAATTACAATCGAATATAAAAATAGGTCGTTAGGTAAGAATTTGATATTCTTCTCTATTTACTTATGCTTACATTTTTATTAATTTATTATGATATCGATGCTGATTTAAAGTGTATTATTATGAGTGGTGAATCCGCTGCTTTTTTATTTTATAAAATAAAAATTCACTTTAAACATTTGTTATAGCGAAGCATACTTATGTGAATATGAGTATGGAAACAGGTCTGATTTTTTGTAATGATGGAGGAGATTGATGTGGACATAACTAAAAGTATGGCAAGAATAGTGGTTAATGGGAAAGACCTCCCGTTCACTTCAGTTCGAACTTCTAGATGGTATATTGGACCTGTGGATGATTTAATTGTTTCGAGTAAACAGAGAGTGGAGGAACTTTATCAATTTATGCGATCACAAGTACCGGTGATGATCGTAATGCATTTCCTTCAGGGTGCGGAATATATGAGATTTGCTCAGGTTATTAGAATTAATGAAAGCGTAACGGGAGAATATACATATTATTTCTCTTGGGGATAAAACGAATTTAAAGTAGCGAATCCGCTGCTTTTTTATTTTATAAAGAAAAAAGAACCCACTAGAGGATGGGCTCTTTTCCGACAAATGAGTGATCTAGCTAAAAACACATATAAAGCAGACTCAATTCATTATACATTTGAATATTTAGAATTACAATAATTAATTTAGGAATTACCAGAAGGAGGAGTTATGACAAGTTACTTCCTATTATATAGAAGGTAGGTGTGGTGATGTGACGTGAAACAAAAACACGAGTTAGCTCAAGAAGATTATATGCAAGGTATGAAGTACAAGGAAATAGCTGAGAAACATGATGTTAGTGTGAATACGGTTAAGTCATGGAAGACCAGGTACAAATGGGATAGAAAAGGTGTGCATACAAAAGATGAAAAAGTACGCAAACAAAAGAAAACAGGTGCACCCTTTGGGAATCAGAATGCACTCGGCAATAAGGGTGGGAATGGAGCGCCGAAAGGTAATAAGCATGCCGTTGGGCATGGCTCGCCAAAAGGGAACCATAACGCTATGACGCATGGGTTCTTCCGTAAACACTTTCCTGAAGAAGTAGCAGATCTCGTTGCTGAGATTGCAGAGAAAGACCCAATTGATATGTTATGGGAAAACATAACGATTCAATACACTGCAATTATCAGAGCGCAACGATTGATGTTTGTTGAAAGCCAAGAAGACATGACGAAGGAAGTTAAGAAAGAGAAGTCTTCTGATAGTGGTGAAGAAGTCGAATATGAGATTCAATTCGCTTGGGACAAACATGCTACTTTCTTAAATGCTCAGTCAAGGGCGATGAGCACGTTATCTTCTCTTATTAGGGACTTTGATAAGTTAGCTAATATAAATGACGAGAGAAGAATGAAATTAGAACAGATGAAGCTTGGAATTGAGAAGACTAAAGCTGAAATAAAAGAACTAACAGATGACAATGGCAGTGGTGGGAAAGTCATCATTGTAAACGATAAGGAAGCCATGAGGAAGGCGATGGAAAATGACCAAGACAGTTAATATTATGGACTTGATGAATACCAATTTCTATTCGTTATGGCTTGCAGAGCAGTCGCATATCGTTGCAAAAGGCGGACGTTCTTCCATGAAGTCATCGGTTATCTCAATGAAGCTTATAACGGACTTCCTTGAAGATGAGCAAGGTAATGTGGTTTGTTTGAGGAAAGTCGGAAAATACCTTTCTACTTCTATATATGAGCAAATCAAATGGGCCATTTATATGCTTGGTGTAGAGAGCGAGTTTTACTTCGGTAAATCACCTTTAATCATTAGGCATAAGAAGACCAACACTGCATTTTATTTCTATGGCTGCGACGACCCCTTAAAACTTAAGTCTGCTAAAATCGCCAAAGGCTACGTTATGGCGCTATGGTTCGAGGAAGCAGCGGAATTTGCTGGTGTAGAAGACATTGATATTGTTGAAGATACGTTCATTCGCCAAGAAATCGAAGGTAAAGAAGTAAAGGTGTACTTCTCATACAATCCACCACGCAATCCCTACAGTTGGATTAACGAATGGTTGGATAGTAAAGCAGGAGATGAGGACTATTTCATCCATCACTCAACGTACATGGACGATAAAAAAGGATTCTTATCTCAGCAGATGATTAGGAAGATTGAGAAGTATAAGATACATGACTTGGATTATTGGCGGTGGATGTATGGCGGAGAAGTCATTGGCTTAGGTGATATGGTTTACAATATGAATAACTTCAAGAAGATTAATCAATTACCTGAAGACGATGATTTGATTCTAATTGATATTGCAATAGATACAGGGCATCAAGTGTCTGCTACGACTTATTTAGCCTTTGGATTAACGAAGAAAGGCAACGTCATACTGCTAGATACGTATTACTATTCGCCTGAGAATAAAGTTGTTAAGCGAGCACCAAGTGAGTTCTCAACAGACCTAAATAAGTTTGTTACTGGTGTGACAAAGGAGTTTAGCAGATACATTGATAAGCAAACTATCGATTCTGCGGAGGGTGGACTGCGAAACCAATACTTCAAAGATTATGGCATTCGACTGCACCCTATAGCGAAAAAGAGAAAAGTTGAAATGATTGAAAACGTCTATGACTTATTGTCGCAAGGACGTTTTTTTATTTTAGATACTGAGAACAATAAGATATTTTACGAAGAGCACAAGAAATATCAGTGGGATGCGAAGACTCTAAAGACTCCGAATCCTGAAGTAATCAAGGTAGACGATCATACATGTGATGCGTTCCAGTATTATGTGAATGATAATCTACAGAAGTTAAACCTCAAATATTAGTAAGGGGGTGATGCGTTGTTTAAAAGACTCATCTCCGGCATAAGGCAGGTGTTATATAAAATGGGCCTAATTCGTGGGATTAAGAAGATATCTGATAAGAAAGAGCTACCTGTTAATGAAGAATCCTACAAGCAAATTGATATGTGGAAGGCGTTATACAGCGGTCATTATGACGAGTGGCATAACGTTAAGTATCATACGATTGAGGGGCAAAAGAGTAGGAAGATGGCTTCGCTAAATATGGCGAAGGTTATATCGCAGGAAATGGCTGCTCTTATATTTAATGAGAAGTGCTCAATCAATATCTCAGATAAAACACTTTCAGATAATATCAAAAATGTTTTAGACGAGAACAACTTCATTAGGGAATTTCAAAGGTACCTTGAGTACACTTTTGCACTAGGCGGAATGGTGATTAAAGTTTACTGGGATGAAGGGATTAAACTTTCCTATGTCACAGCAGACTGCTTCATTCCTATTACATGGGATAACAAGCATATTACTGAAGGTGTATTTGTTAACGAAATCTCTAAGGGTGATAAGAAGTACACGTTACTTGAGTGGCATCTTATTGAAGTTGGAGAAGAAGGACAAAGATATGTAATTAAGAATGAGTTGTACGAGAGTAAGAACCAAGGAGACTTAGGGGTAAAGGTTCCGTTAGATACTCTATATCCTAATCTGGAAGAACAAGTATGGATTAAAGATATATCAAGGCCTATATTTGTATATTTTAAGCCTAATACGGCCAATAATTTAGATTTATATTCACCTCTCGGAATTTCAATTTATGCAAATGCATTAGACACACTAAAATCACTAGATATTGCATTTGATAGCTTCCAACGTGAATTTATTCTCGGTAAGAAGCGTATTATGGTCCCGGCTTCGGCGATTAGAACAGTATTAGACCCGGAGACAGGCACAGTACGAAGGTATTTTGATGCAACGGATGAAGCTTATGAAGCTATGAATTTTGAAGATGGTGCTAAGCCGATTCAAGACGTATCAGTAGAGCTTCGTATAGAAGAGCATACAGCGGCTATTAACTCGTTATTAAATTATGTAGCGATGCAAGTTGGTTTCTCTGCAGGGGCATTTAGTTTTGACGGACAAGGAGTTAAAACTGCAACAGAGGTTGTAAGTGAAAACTCTAAGACATTCAGAACGAAGCAGTCTCATGAAACTATTATTGAAGATGGCATTCGTGATTTAGTTGATATCATTATTGAAATAGCTTCTTTGTATGATGAATTCGAGAGCACTGATGAATATGAAGTAACTGTTACTTTTGATGATTCTATTGCAGAAGATCAAACAGCAGAGATTAATAAGCAGGTAACGTTAGTTCTAAATGGCTTAACTAGTAAGAAGAAAGCCATCATGAAGATACATGGCGTTTCCGAAGAGGAAGCAGCGACAATCTTAGAAGAGATAACGGAAGAAAATAAAATAATGTTACCCGAAATGGTTGATTTATTTGGTTCAGATACTCAATCGAAATCTACTAATGAAGGCAATGAAGAGTAATGGCACTTACACCTGAACAATTACAAATGTTATCTGCTCCTTTGGTTGATATTTATAATACAATCGAAGAAGAGTTACTGCTTAATATGGCAAGAACACTAAAAGAAGGTAATGAACTCCCTTTAACAGCGGAAGATGGTACTGCATACCAGCATTGGCGATTAGTTCAGTTAAGAAAGCTAGGCAATCTCAATCAAGAGCAAATCGCAGTCATTGCGAAACACTCGGGAAAAACGGCAACTGAAATAAAGAAGATGATTGAGGATGCAGGATATACAGCATTAGAAAAAACTGATGAAATATTGAAAGAGGCGTTAGTAGGAACTGTTGCAGCTGTATCTGTACCAACAATGGAAAGTTTGGCTGTTTTTGATATTTTACAAGCGTATCAAGAACAAGCAGTAACTACATTTAATCTTGTTAATACAACCATGTTGAAACAATCACAGCAAATGTATAGGGATGTTATTAACAAGAATGTCGGGAAATTGCTTACCGGTACTATTACACATCAGGAAGTGTTGAAAAGAACCGTTACAGAATGGGCAGAAAAGGGAATTCCATCCCTAACTGATTCAGCTGGTCGTAAATGGAGTACAACCGCATACGTTAACATGATAACAAGAACGACGAGCCAAAAAGTTTCGAATGAAATGCAATTCAAAAGAATGGATGACTATAAAGTTGACTTGATTGAAGTTAGCAGTCATAAAGATGCACGTCCAAAGTGTGCTTTAGTGCAAGGCCGTATATTTGATAGAAGTGGGAAAAGTACTAAGTATCCCGCTTGGTCATCTACTAGTTACGGTGAACCAGATGGGATTTTAGGGATTAACTGTAGGCATGTAATCTATCCGTTCATTGAAGGTACAAGCAGACAAACGTATCAACCTTATGACTTAGAAGAAACTGATAAGGCGTACAAAGATAGCCAAAAGCAACGAGCATTTGAGCGAGCTATAAGAAAAGAGAAGCTAAAGCTAAAAATGATGCGAGAGATTGATAGTAAAGAAGGTATGGCTGAGTCAGAAGGTAAGATAAGGGCACTAGAAGGAGACTTAGTGAATTTCTTAACTAAGGCGAAACGAACTAGAAGAAGATACAGAGAAAACATTGTAGATGTGAAGAAGAAACAAGCTAATTAATAAGATTAGGAGGAATCATAATGTTAAAACCATTTAGATTACGAGTAAAAGGAATGCAGTTTTTCTCTGAAGGAGGAGAAAACCCACCAGCTGCACCGGAAGGAGGTGATCCAAGTGTAACGAATCCAGAAACTACACCGCCAGCAAATCAAGAACCACCTGCACAGCCGCCTGTCACTTTTACACAAGAACAATTAGATGAAGCTAAACAGCAACAAGAAGCAGCGTTACTAAAGAAACTTGGTGTAGAGAACTTAGATCAGCTAAAACAAACGGTAAAAGGTTGGAATGAGTACCAGGAATCACAGAAAACAGAGCAAGAAAAGACAAATGAAAAATTAACAGCCTTTGAGACTCAGTTGCAAGAAAAGAACGAGTCTCTTTTTAATTTGCAAGCAGAAAACGCTGCGATTAAGTCTGGTATTACAGAAGAAAAGAACTTAAATGCAGTTATTACTCTAGCGAAAACAAAGGTTAGCGATGATATAGACATTACAAAAGCTATCGAAATGGTAGTTGAAGAGTTTCCACATTTTAAAGGTGTAGTGGAAGAACCGCAAGGAACTCCAAAACCTACATTTACAACTGGTCAGCATCAAAAGAAAACACTTACTGATGCAGAGCAATGGAATTTAGCATTTAAACAATAATTAAAAACAAAATAGGAGTGATTTATTAATGGCTAAACCGAATTATGCACAAAATTACCAACAAGCATTACAACAAAAGTTTTCACAAGGATTATACTTCTTTGATTTATATAACACGCCAAATAACCAAAATATTAAATGGATTAATTCAAAAACTATCCAAATCCCACGAATTACTGTTGGAGGATATACAGATGTTGACCGTGATGTAGTAGGGAACTTTACACGCCGAGCAGATAACGACTGGGAAACAAAAACACTTGCACATGATCGTGAATTTAGAACTTTAGTAGATCCAAAAGATATCGATGAAACAAATATGGCTTTATCTATCGCCAACATTACTCGTGTATTTAATGATGAGCAAAAGATTCCTGAAATGGATAAATACATGGCATCAAAACTATACTCTGAATTCACTTCTAATGGTAAAACTGCAAATACTACTGTATTAACTGTAGATAATGTATTAGGTATGTTTGATGACTTCATGATGGAAATGGATGATGCTGAGGTTCCGCAAGACGGACGTATTTTATACGTAACTCCTCAAGTAAACAAGCTGTTAAAACAAGCAAAAGAAATTCAACGTATGTTAGTTCTTAATTCTAACAATGGGACAGCGAATCGTAACGTGTATTCTCTTGATGATGTGAAAATTAAACCAGTTCCTTCAACGCGTATGAAGACTGCTTATAACTTCACTAATGGAGCTGTTCCGGATGCAACTGCAAAACAAATTAATATGATGTTAGTTCATCCATTAGCTTTAATTTCGCCACAACAATATGATTTCGTCAGCTTAGATTCACCAAGCGCAACTACAGGTGGTAAGTTCCTTTATTACGAGCGTAAATATTGGGATGTATTCGCTATCCAAAAGAAAGTAGAAGGTATCAAATTCAATATCGAAGGTGCAGGAGCATAAGAGAGGACTTAAATAGTTCTCTCTTTTCTTAATGAGAGGAGAATGTAAATGAGTAATGTTGTAAAAGTAAAACGACTAAATAAAACACTGAATATCGATAAGGACCGCTTAGCTAGTTATCTGCTCGATGGCTACGACCAAATTGATGAAGAGGGTAATATCGTAACTCGTGCCACAGGTGGACGAAATGTTTCGTTGGCTGAGTACAATAAGGCGCTAGATGAATTAGATGGTTTAACTGCTGAAAATGAGAAATTAAAAGCAGAAAACAGCAAATTAAAAACAGAAAACAAAAACCTTAAAAAAGAAACAACAGATAATAAAGAAGCAGCCACTAAGTAGGTGATCGTATGGCATATATAAATGCTGATTACTACAATAACGAATACAAAGGTACTCCTGTATCGGATGCAACGTTATTAGATAGGTTAATAAATCGTGCTAGTGACCAAATCGACCACATCACAAATTATAAATTAGAAGGTGTTAACTTTGATACGTTAGCACCTTTTATTAAAAAGCAGGTTCAGAAAGCTACTGCTGCTCAAGTCGAATTTTTAGCAATCAATGGAGAAACTTCTGCAACTGTAAGTGAAGGCGGCGGAGGTTTTTCTGTGGGTTCCTATTCTGAGAATGGTATGAGTGCAGGGGCAGAAGACGGGCCTAGTTTTTACGAACAGTATGCAATTACAGTTCCGAAATACCTTAGACCTACAGGGCTATTATATGCGGGCGTGTGTGTACATGGCTAAACCAATCAGACGTTCATTATTAATCCATACAGTCGAGTATTTGGAGTATAAGGGTGAAGACGATACTTGGGGCGGAAATGATAATTATGAACCTGCAATAACAATTGAAAGGGTTCGAATTGAACCAAAAAAATCAGTTGTATTGGGCGGTAATGGGGATAGTGTTGTTATGCAAACATTATTATTTCACGATGCAGTGCATTCAACGCCTGTTACTTTCAAAGAGAAATCCAAAGTTATATTTAATGGTAAAGAAATGACTGTTAGTAAAGTCAGTGACTTTTATGATAGAAGCAGTCTTCACCATGTGGAGGTGTTGCTATCTTGATAAGAGTAAATATTCAATTGGATACACAAGCGATTGAAAGTAAGGTGCTAGAAGCAACTGAGAAAGCACAATTTGCGCTAGATCAGCAGGTGCTTAAGGATAGCAACTTCTATATACCTAAAGATACAGGTGAGTTAGAACGCTCATCACTTCGATTTAGTAGACCGGGAGAAGGTCATATAGAATGGTCAACTCCTTATGCACGTCGCTTATTTTGGAACCCACAGTACTCGTTCTCTCAAGATGTTAATCCTAACGCATCAGGAATGTGGTTTTACCACGCAAAAGCAAAAAACGTAATGGATTGGGCGAGAATCGTAGAAAACGAGATTAAACGAAACTTATAGGGGGACAAATATGATATGGCTAATTGAATCGGTCAAGAAGCATTTATTTGCTACTTTGCCACCAGGTATCCTATTTGCTCCTATAAAAGCTGATTTATTGGATATAGGAGTAAACGATGCACCACGAAAAAGTATTGCTATCCGAATGATTCCATCAGCACCAGGCGAGCAATATTACGATGGTGAAATCATCAATAAACAAATTCAAATTCTCGCGAAAAGCAGTAACCAATTGGAAGTAAACAATACAATGGAATTTATTACAAGGGAATTAAATAACGTTCATAGGCGTGTTTTTAATGCGATTGACGGCTCCTATACACTAAGACGATTGAATGTGTATGTGGAGCCTAATTTTGTTGAGAAAACAGCAGCAAACGAATGGATATACACCGCACTTTTTTCGGCGGAATTAGAAGTAGGAGGTAATTAATTTGGGCGGATTTTTAATGAACCACGGATATAAATTTGAGTTGAATGTATCGGAAACGAGTACAGCTAAGTATGCTGTTATTGCAAAAGGGATTACTTCAGTAGATCCAGACAACAATGAAGAATCAGAAGAAACGTATTATTACGATGGTGGCGGAGCTGCAGAACGTGATATTACTGGTTTCATGATGTCTTATGGGTTTGAAGGGCATCGATACTACGGTGACGAAGCACAAGATTTTATTTTTAAGCGTGTTAACCAAGTAGGTAATGCTCGTAAAAGTGATTTCCGTGTGACAGAACCTAATGGAGATAAGTGGGAAGGACGTTGTACTATCTCAGAAATTAAAAATCCTGGTGGTGACGCTAATTCGAAAGGTGAAATTGAGTTCACAATCAGTTTCGATGGTGTACCAACATTCACACCAGCACCCAGTACCCCTTCAGCTTAATGAAGAACAAAGAGTCGTTAACGCGGCTCTTTTTAATTTAGTTCAAACATTAAACCAAACAATAATCCAAAAGGAAAAAGGAGAAGAGGACGAAAATGACACAATTTAAGTTTGAATTTGAAAAAACGTATAAAGAGGTAGATATTGCAGGAGAAATTCATAGAGTGGATTTTAATGATGATTCAATTTTGAAATACGGTAAAGCTTTCAAGAAGTTTGATGAGGATTCCAAAAAGATTACGGGATTAATTCAAAACTTCGAAACTGCTACTGATGAGGAGATTGAACAGTTATCAGTTCACCAAAAAGAATTAGTGAAAGACATCGTTGAAACTTTCTTAGGCGAAGGAACATTTGCTTCTCTTTATGAAAAAGCGGGAAGATCTTCTGCGAATTTAATGGGGCTAGTTCAGTATTTAAATGAAATTTATGTGGAAGAAAGTCAGAAGAAAACAGATGAAACTCGTAATAAATATCTAAGCAACGTGAAGAAATAATGCTTAAATTAACCGAACGTGATTATGATTTCTATACATGGAATGGCGTTCGTTTAGAATTGAATTTAGCCTTTGATAATATCCTTTTGCTGTTCGATTTGTTTGAAGATGAAAGTATTAATGAGCACCTTAAAACTGACATTGCATTGAATATGTTGGTTGTAGATAAAGTGTCCATGAATCAGTTGGATATGGAACGTAAATCAATGTTGTTACTGGACATTTTAAAAGATAGGTTAGATATTGATTTGAAATTATTAATGAAAAAGAAAATAGAGGAGAAAGAAGAGGAAAAGGCGCCGACCATCCCTACTGTAGATTTTGTAGTAGATGCAGAACGGATTTTTTCCTCTTTTTTGTTTGACTATAATATCGATCTAATTGAACAACAAGGGAAAATGCAATGGAATAAGTTTATTGCTCTCTTCCGCAATCTTTCTAGCAAATCTCCAATGGGACAAGCGCTTTATTATCGAACTTGTGAGATTCCGCCAAAGGAGAAACACAACGCTGACGAGAGAAAACGTATCAAGAAAATGAAAGAAATGTACGAACTCCCGAGAGCAAAAGAAATTAGAGAGTATCAGGAATTTATAGCATTCCAAAAGAGAATGGAAGCACAAAAGTCACAGCTTGAAGGTAGGTGAAATGAATGGCGGATGGACGTGTTGAGATAGATACCAGGTTAGATACTGGGAACATTCGAAGGGATGTACAACGAGTAAATGATGAGTTAAATCATATTGGTGATGGGGTTGCACAAGCTACTCGTGGTTTAACTGATGAAGTAGGAGCACGTTATGATAGCTTAGGAAGACGTATTCGCTATGTATATCGAGGTACTTCTGAAGAAGCTAGACAAATGTATAGTGAAATGGCGAGCGCTCACCGACAACAAGCTATTGCAATGCGCGGTGTTAAAGATCAAATGATCGGAGCTCAATATCAATATTTTAAGTTAGCACAAGCGTCTCAAAATTACACAGGTACAACTAGAGAATTCTTAGCGGAAGTTCAAAGAGTAGGAAAAGCTCAAAAAGCAGCAGCAGACGCAGCTATAAACTCAAATAGATTAGCTATGATGGGAATGTTACAGACCATAGGTTATATGCAGAATATGACGACGCAAGCAACTCGTATACGTGAAAATTATGCAAGAATGGCAAACCCTCTATATACAATCAACAGTGCAGGGTTACGTGCAGCGGATGCATTGAACAGGATGGCTAATGCAGGGAACGCTTCAGTTCTGGCTCTAAAAATGTTAGGACCTACTGCGAGTATGAAAGATTTGCAGAATATGACTATGATGATTACACAAGGGTTAATGAGATTTCAAATGGTAGCTTTAGCGGCAGCGGCATCATCCGTATTGCTTTATGGAGCGTTACACAAATCTAATATGGAAATGAATCCAAAGTATGCGGAAGCCTACACTAAAATGTTAGAGAAACTTTCAAAAGCATTTCAACCTATGAAAGATGCTTTTGCTGCAATGATGATTCCTATTTATAACTTTATTAGCGCAATAGCAGATCTTGTTATCAAATTTAATGAAGCACATCCAGTGCTAGCTAAATTCATCCAGGGCACGATGATGTTAATACCATTATTAACATTGATACTCTCTCCTTTAGCTATAGGTATCGGACTATGGAACGGTATGTTAGCTGCGTGGTCTTCTATTTGGATGCTTATCGGACCACTAATTACAGGTTTAGCAGCTATGAGTGCAACGGTATGGGTTGTAGCAGCGGCGGTAGTGGGTTTAGTGATGTATCTCACTCATTTATGGAAAACAAATGAACAATTTAGAGCAGGGGTTATGAAATCTCTAGGCGCTGTTAAACAATTTGGACAAGCTATCGCAGTCTTAGGGAAGTATCTGTTTTGGACTGCTGTTGATGGGGATTATCTGAACGACTGGATTACACATTTGCCAGAAAGCTTTCAACCCGCTGCAGAGAAGATAGGTCGTGCAGTAGCAAAAATCCATGACGCAGTTTCAATTGCTATAGGTTCAGTTGCTCGATTTGGGCAACATATTGTAAACCTAGGAAAATACTTATTCTGGGCAGCGGTAGATGGGGATTACTTAAATGATTGGATTACTCACTTACCGGAAGGTTTTCAAAATGCTGCGCAGGCTATCGGTATGGCTGTAGCAAAAATAAGAGAAGTAATCGTTCAGTTAGTAGATGCTGTAAAATCTGCATTTCAAGGTAATTTCGACCCGTTGATTCAATTTTTTGTCACTTTAATACCTAATATTATCGCACTAATTATCGGAGGGATACCGGGTCTAATTATTGGCATTACCACAATGTTTGCAAGAATGTCAGATGGAGTAAACACTGGTGGCGCTCAATTGGTAACTAAGTTTGGAGAAATAGTAAACAACATCGTTACCGCATTTACTACATTCATATCAACACAATTGCCAACTATCGTAGAGCAAGGTGTAAAAATAATAGTAAGTATAATTCAAGGTATTTCACAATCACTTCCACAACTTGTAACAGCGGTCACACAAGTTATCACAACGTTTATCACTGGACTTGTTACACTATTACCTCAACTTGTTACTGTAGGTATTAACTTGATACAGACTTTAGTTACAGCTATCACGCAAGCACTCCCACAAATAATTTTAGCAGCTGTACAAATCATAAATGCTTTAGTACAAGGGATTGTTCAAGTTCTTCCAATGATTGTGAATGCAGCTATACAAATTATCACAACATTGATTCAAGCTATTATCCCTTTAATTCCTCAATTGCTTGATGCAGGAATACAAATCTTAATGGCTCTGATAAATGGAATTATTCAATGTTTGCCACAAATTATAACTGCGATTTTACAAGTGATTCAAACACTTGTTAATACAATAGTTACATTGTTACCACAAATCATTGATGCAGGTATTAAGATCTTAATGGCGCTAATTGATGGGATTATTCAAATCCTCCCTCAATTAATCGAAACAGCTATCATGTTGATTACTAAAATTTGCGACATGCTTATTCAAAACCTCCCAAAATTAATTGATGCAGGTATAAAAATCCTAATGGCATTGATTGACGGGATTATCCAAGTGTTACCTCAATTAATCGATGCAGCAATTAAGATAATCATTAAATTAGTTGAAGTTTTAATACAAAACCTTCCTAAAATAATTGAGGCTGGTGTAAAAATACTTACAGCATTAATTGAGGGGATTATTAAAATCTTGCCAAAATTAATCGAGACGGGATTAAAATTAATCGTCGAAATAGCTAAAGCGATTATAGATAACTTGCCAAAGATACTCGAAGCAGGTGGAAAGATTATATTAGAACTTATCAAAGGTATTATAGCCCTTGTAGGTAAGTTAGGAAGCACAATTAAAGATAGTGTAGTTAAAAGTATGACTGATAAGTTAAATGATGCTAAAGACACATTCTTTAAAGCTGGTCAAGGTTTAATGGATATGCTTAAAGATGGATTGAACAGTATGAAAGACAAGGTTTTAGGTACAATGTCTGATATTGCAGGGAAAGTTCGTGATTTTCTTCCTTTCTCTCCTGCAAAAACTGGCCCATTAAGTGACTTAGACCATCTTGATTTTGGTGGTCCAATCTCTGACAGTATTAAACTAGCCTTCCCACAAGTTAAAGGACTCTTAGGAAACTTACTTACTACACCAGATATTCAAACACAGTCAGTTGAAACGATGCTAGGTAAAATCGTTAACGCTCCTTCAAATGGTGGCGGGAACACATACAACTTCGACCGCATGTTTGAAGGTGCTACATTCAGTATTCGTGAAGAAGCTGATATTAAGAAACTAGCAGTAGAATTAGGAAAATACGTCAAAGCATCAAGCAGAAGGGTGGGAGAAGTGTGAGTTTGACAATAGACGGTAAACATATTAGCGAACTAAACTTACAGCTTTTAAGAGATCACCAGAACCCTGCCGCTCCATCTACACGTGATAACGTCATGACGATACCAGGAATGCATGGAGCTTATGATTTTGGAGCTTCATTAGGGGTAAGAGAATTTAGTTTACCTTTTCATCTAAAGTTAAAAAATGAATACGAAACATTATCAGCGGCCATCAGAAAAGTGATGGATGTTTTTATTGATCCATACGGTAAGCCTAAAACCGTAAAACTAATATTTGATTATGAACCTGATAAATATTATTTGGCCCGTTATAGCGGTTCGATACCAATTGACCGTTATTTTAGTATGGGTAAATTCGAATTACCTTTAACTGCATATGATCCACATGCTTATTCAGTATTTGATACCTCTGATGATGTTTTATGGGGAGATGATATCCCTTTCATGTCAGATATACCATTTGGTATTGGTGATTTTAGTTATGAGGTCACTACACCAACAACAGTACAAATTGAAAATGTAGGTTCACTTGTAGTTCGTCCCATCATCAACATAATAGGAAGTGCAAGCTCTATGACTCTTACCGTGAATGGTAAGAGTTTTTCTGTAGGCGGTTTCCCTGAAGGTGCCGTTCTTCTAATTGATAGTCAACATTATGTTGTCACAAGGGATGGGCAAAATTACCTATCCAAAATGACAGGTGATTTTTTGGAACTAATGCCAGGTAAAAACTCGGTGAGTATCACTGGTACAAACTTAAATTTACAAATTTCATTTGAGTTTCACGCAAAATACATGTAAGAAGGTGGTGGCGCTATGGCTGATATGACTGAATTAACTTTTACACCAGCGCAAGAATTATTACCTACAGATAAATTAAGGGAAGGTTATCCGAAAATAAATCAAGCGATTCGTAATTCTAATGAATCAATGCAACCTGCAACCAGAGGGCGAATTGCTGATAATGCAGTAAACTTCGAAAAAATGTATGTTCCTGAAGCTCAAGTGATTAACAGGAACTATATTGAAGTTAACTATAAAACTCGAAAAATTACAGTTTTAAAGAACTGTTATATATCTATTGAAAAATACGCATTTAATATATCACCTTCACAAATTGAATTATCATTACCAGATTCAAGTGGTGATGGTGTATTACATTTATTAGTTTATAACCATAAAACAAGCGAATTGAGTTGTAAGCCGTATACTTCAGCAGGAGATAATGAACTATCAATCGCTCGTTTTTACGGAAAGAAAGTGTATGGACAAAACTTTGAATTTATTACCTTTATTAGTGATGATGATAATTACAGCTATCTAGCTGATAGGAAAATTACTGTATCTAATACAAATATTCTCTCTGATACATTAGATTACACTCGTATCAATATGTATGAAGCAACAATCATAGAAAAAGATAAGGTTATTGTTGATTTAAAAAGAAAGAAAGCCATCATTAAACCAAATACATTTTCTACTATGGGTAACGATATTTTTAATTTGAATCAGACAGGAACAAACCTTTATATCGATCTCCCTGCCGATACAAAGTTATATGCATTTGTTGTAGATATAACAAAATCGCCTTTTACAGTTTCGTTTGAAGTATATAACGATAAGCTTAAGTTTAAAAATAAGAGATTACTGTTTTACTATTACAACGGTATTCCCTTAGGAAAAAATACGAATTTTATAAAGATAATTGGGGCAGCGGATGAAGTTCTAACAATTAAGGAAATCATTCATAAACACTTGAATAATCCATTTGTTCGAACAATTATTAAGCTTATCGGTGATTCTATAACTGCTGGATTATGTGGTACTGGATATAGTGCAACGGATAAACCGATTGGAAACACGGGATATAAAACAAACGTTACAACCGCAATTTGTTGGGCAAATATGTTGAGAGATCATGTTTTAGCTGAATATAATCGCGAGTTTGATGTTTCTGTAAATGATCCGAATATTTCTTTCTTAGCTGCAACACATCAAATTGTAGAAAATAACGCTGCCACGTTTAAATGGCAAGCTTTCTTCTCAAATACAACAACAAATAACGGTATCCAGTTCACTTTCTATGGTGATCACTTCAGCATTTACCATGCTACTGTTGGCGGTGGCGGTATAATGGATATTTATGTGGATGGCGTGAAATGGGGAGAATTAGACACTTACGGAACATATGCCGACAATGTGGAAAAGAAAATTACTGGTTTGACACTAGGAGATCATTTAGTTGAAATTCGAGAAACAAACCGAAAGAATGCTG
>NZ_JBWYHD010000021.1:0-49360 GCF_056711665.1 Bacillus sp. Medicinal_06
CATGTATTAGGCACGCCGCCAGCGTTCATCCTGAGCCAGGATCAAACTCTCCAATAAAGTTTGTCTAGCATCTAAAATAAAAATTGACGTTTCACGTTGTTTGTTTCGTTCAGTTTTCAAAGAACTCATTTGCCGCTGAAGCGACTTTATTAATATAACATTTCGTTATATTTTCGTCAACAACTTTTTATTTAAAAGTTGTTTTCGTTCGTTCTCTTTGTTGTCTTTCGTGACAACGAATATAAATATACCAGTTCATTTATTAAAATGCAATAGTTTTTTCAATAAAATTTTTAACATAGTGAAAAAATATAAAAACAGTACTATTCCCCTATGTAAAGCACCTTTCTTCTATGCCGGAAACGAATCGTTTAGGCTTTACTTCACTATACCAAAAAACAAAACAACAAAAAGAAAAGCTTTGGAGAAATCTCCAAAGCTTAGTTTAGTCTTGTTTATGACGCATCGCTGGGAATAATAGTACATCACGAATAGATGGTGCATTTGTTAATAGCATAACAAGACGGTCGATACCAATTCCAAGTCCACCTGTAGGAGGCATACCGTACTCAAGTGCTTCGATATAATCATCGTCCATCATGTGAGCTTCATCATTACCTTGCTCGCGTTCTTTTAATTGTGCTTCAAAACGCTCTTTTTGATCGATCGGATCATTTAATTCTGTAAATGCATTTGCATGCTCACGAGCAACAATGAATAACTCGAAACGATCTGTAAAGCGTGGATCTTCATCATTCTTTTTCGCAAGAGGAGAAATTTCCACTGGGTGACCATAGATAAATGTAGGTTGGATTAACTTTTCTTCTACCTTCTGTTCGAAGAACTCATTAATAATATGTCCAACTTCCATTGTATCTTTAATTTCTACACTATGCTCTTTCGCTAATGCACGCGCTTCCTCAACACTCATTGGATTCCAGAAGTCCGCTCCAGAGTATTGTTTAATTGCATCTACCATATGAAGGCGTGTCCATTCTGGCTCTAAATTAATTTCTTGTTCACCGTATTGGATTGTTGTTGTACCTAGTACTTGTTTCGCAATATGAGCGATCATATTTTCTGTTAGTTTCATAATATCTTTATAGTCAGCATACGCTTCATATAATTCAATCATTGTAAATTCAGGATTATGACGCGTTGATACACCTTCATTACGGAATACACGACCGATTTCATATACTTTCTCTAAACCACCTACAATAAGGCGCTTTAAGTGTAACTCGATTGCAATACGCATATATAGTTCCATATCTAACGCATTGTGATGTGTAATGAATGGACGAGCAGATGCCCCACCCGCAATTGCATGCATCATCGGTGTTTCCACTTCAAGATAACCATTGTCATCTAAGTATCTTCTCATTTCACGAATGATTTTACTACGAGTAACAAATGTTTCACGACTTTCCATACTTGTAATTAAATCTAAGTAACGTTGACGGTAGCGTTGTTCAACATCTTTCAATCCATGGTATTTATCCGGCAGTGGACGAAGAGCTTTTGTTAATAACGTAAAGCCTGTCGCTTTTACTGAAAGTTCTCCTACATTTGTTTTGAAAACTTTCCCTTCGATCCCTACTAAATCACCTAAATCAGCTGTCTTAAATAATTCATACTGCTCATCTCCAACAGCATCTTTACGAACATAGATTTGAACTTGTCCGTGTAAATCTTGAATATGTGCAAAACCTGCTTTACCTTTACCGCGCTTTGTCATAATACGACCAGCAATAGAAACAGAGATTTCCTTCTCTTCTAATTCTTCTTTAGAGAACTCTCCATACAAGTTGAATAATTCTTTCGTTGAATTCGTACGTTCAAAACGTTTACCAAAAGGATCAATCCCTTGTTCACGTAAGTTATGTAGCTTCTCGCGACGCACAAGCAATTGGTCGTTTAATTCTTCGTGGTTCATGTTATCCATGGTATTGATATCACTCCAGCTCTATTAAATTTTACAATATATACAGTATATCATTTTCTACTCAACTAGAAAAACTGCCAGTAGTATACTGGCAGCCTTCTTTCTTTCACGTAATTATAGGAAGTGAAAGAGAGAATGTCAATCATCCCCTCTTACTTCTAATTAACCAACATGAATTGTTTTTTGTTTTGCTTCTACTTCCTCTACAAAAGCCCCTAATAAAGAGGCAAAGTCTTGACGCGTATTACAAGCATTAATCGCATTACGCACTCCCGCATTACCACGAACACCTTTTAAATACCAAGCTGCATGCTTTCTCATTTCTCTTACTGCAATGTTTTCATTCTTTAAATCAATAAGACGATCTAAGTGCAGCATACATACATCTATTTTCTCACGCACCGTTGGCTCAGGCATTAATTCCCCTGTTTCTAAATATTTTACCGTACGATAAATCATCCATGGATTCCCAAGAGCTGCTCGACCTATCATAACACCATCAACACCAACTTCATCAAGCATACGTTTCGCATCTTGAGGTGTTTCCACGTCACCATTTCCGATAACCGGAATATTTACAGATTGTTTTACCTGTTTAATAATATCCCAATCTGCTTTTCCTTCATACATCTGAACACGTGTACGCCCATGAACCGCTACCGCTTGACCGCCTGCACGTTCAACCGCTCTAGCATTTTCAATTGCGAAAATATGGTCTTCATCCCAACCAATACGCATTTTCACTGTAACTGGCTTTTCAACAGCATCTACAACCGCCGCTACCATTTCATATATTTTATTCGGGTCTAAAAGCCACTTTGCACCAGCATCACACTTCGTAATTTTCGGAACAGGGCAACCCATATTGATATCGATAATATCCGCTGTTGTGTTTTTATCTACATATCTTGCAGCGTCAACAAGCGTTTCTTTCTCCCCACCAAAAATTTGCAAACTTAGTGGCTTTTCTCTCTCATCGATATATAGCATATCTAATGTTTTTTTGTTATTAAATAAAATCGCCTTATCGCTTACCATTTCAGCACATACTAGACCTGCACCAAATTCCTTTACTGTTAAACGGAATGCAGAATTACACACTCCCGCCATCGGTGCTAGTACAACTGGATTCTTCATCTCAATATTGGCAATCTTTAACACTCAACTATCTCCTTCCCCTATCCTTACTTTGGCATTAATTCTTCTATTGAAATCTTTAACGTCTTCGCAACTTCTACTACAAAATCTTGAGAAGGGGTTCTATTCCCTCTCTCAACTTCTCCTAAAACTGATACAGATACCCCTAATTCCTTTGCAAAACCTTCTTGCGTATAACCTTTTAGCTTCCGAAAAGCACGAATGCGTCTTCCCCATTTTTCTGCTTCCATACCGTTACTCCCTCTCGCCTTTTCATTTCATCTATTTGTGAACGTGAAATGTTTTGTTTTATATCTTGATTAATTTCTAACAACGGAACGATAACAAAAGCTCTTTCGAACATCCGCGGATGCGGAACAATAAGATTCTCTGCTTCAACATTTTCTTGATTATAAAGCAAAATGTCAAGGTCAACGGTTCGCGGACCCCACCTAATTTCCCTTTTTCTTCCTAAATCAATTTCAACCTTTTGCGTTACTTTCAACAATTCTTGTGGCGATAAATTGGTAGAAATTTTTATAACTAGATTTAAAAAACGATTTTGATCTGTATACCCAACCGGATCTGTTTCATACACAGAAGAGACATCCTCCACTCGAATGTGAGGGTTTTTATTTAACAACTCAATCGCTTGTGATAAATAAGCATAACGATCACCAATATTTGACCCTAACGCAACGTATACAACATTTTTCATGGTCGTTCTCTCGTAATTTCCACTGCCACAGCACGATAATGCCCAGGTATTGGCGGATCCGGTTTAACAACCTTTACTGTGCATCGCAAAATACTTCCGTATTGGTTCAACACATTCGTCGCTACATTCTCTGCAATACTTTCTACAAGCTTGTATGTTCGATCCTCAACCACTTGCTTGCAAAGTTCAAAGAGCTCTCCGTAGTTTACCGAATGCTCTAAGTTATCACTTTCGCCTGCTTGTTTTAAATCCAATTCTACCGTTAAATCCACTCTAAATCTTTGTCCCAATTTATTCTCTTCTGGAAATACACCATGATATCCATAAAACTCCATATCATGAATATAAATTTTATCCAATCAGTTTACCCCCTTACCAATCATCGCATCCATCATTTTTGCCATACGCGCCATTTCCTTCACATCATGAACACGAATCATTTCACAACCTTTTTCAATCCCAAGACAAATCGATGCTCCTGTCCCTTCTACACGTTCCTCTACCGGTAAATCTAAAACATGTCCGATAAATGACTTTCTCGAAGTCGCAAGAAGAACTGGATACCCTAATACATGTAACTGTTCTAAATTACGCATTGCTTCTAAGTTTTGTTCTGGCGTCTTCGCAAAACCGATACCTGGATCTAAAATGATATTTTCATCCGATACACCTGCATCTTTTGCAATTTTAACACTCTCGTATAAATCCGCAATCATATCCGCCATAAGATTACGGTAATTTGTATTCTCACGATTATGCATTAAAATAATCGGCACATTATAATGCGCTGCAACTTCCGCAATTTTTGGTTCTGCCTTTGCTCCCCATATATCATTAATAATATGAGCACCCGCTTCAATTGCTTGCTTAGCTACTTCAGCTTTATACGTATCGATAGAAATAGGCACTTTCACTTCTTTCGATACCGCTTGAATCATCGGAATTACACGCCCTAACTCTTCTTCCACCGAAACTTTTGCGAAACCAGGACGAGTTGATTCTCCGCCTATATCAATAATATCAGCACCGGCTTCCACCATTGCTTTCGCATGACTTATAGCTGCGTTCACCTCATCGAAGTTTCCACCATCTGAGAATGAGTCCGGTGTAACATTTAAAATCCCCATGATTAATGTCTTTTTATTTAAATCCAATGTATATTCGCCGCAGCGCAAACCATAATCCCACTTCACACTACACATCTCCTCTTCGCAATTCATTTCGGCTCCAAAGATTTTCTCTATGCATTTCATATACACGTATTAGAGACTTTGTAACCTTTCCTTCTTTACCAGGGAAATCACTTTCGCCAATCTGATTAAGCGGAACAATCTCTTGAATAGAATTTGTTACAAACACCTCATCAGCAGAAAGCAGTTCCTTTTGCGTAAAGAAACCTTCTTCCACATGTACATCTAATACTTCAGCAATTCTTATAATAAAAGCGCGAGTGATCCCATTTAAAATCCCAGTTTCCAGCGATGGCGTATATAAAACACCTTCCTTTACAAAAAAGAGATTCGAAACAATCCCCTCTGCAACGTGACCTGCTTCAGTGAAGAAAATCCCTTCTTTGCCCGCTACATTTCCAATTTCACGTTTCCCTAAAATGTTATTTAAATAGTGATGGGACTTTAAACGAAATGCTCCTTCTGGCGTATTTCGTGTTTGCTTCAAAATAACGCCTTCCTTTTCCACCACTACACTCGGAACTGCCAAAGGCTTTATAAATACGATGACAGAGGGCTTTTCATAAACCCCTGTTTGTAAACCTATTTCATCTATACCAGCTGAAACATTAAAACGAATATACGCATTTTCTAACCCGTTTCTTACGAGTAACTCCTGTAAAATACGTAGCACACCATCTTTTGTCATCGTCCATTCAATTTGCAAAGTAGAAAGAGCACCCATTAAGCGTTCATAGTGATCATCTAATAAAAATGGGTGACCGTTATAAATACGAAATGTCTCAAAAACCCCCAGTCCATATAAATACCCATGGTCATAAGGAGAGATTTTCGCCTCACTTGCTTCCACATATGCCCCGTTCACATAAATTAACATGACGATACACTCGGACTATAACTACGAATAAAATTCTGAAGTAACTCTTTCCCATGAGAAGTCATAATAGACTCCGGATGGAATTGCACCCCTTCAATCGGCAATGTTTTATGACGAAGCGCCATAATTTCTCCCTCTTCTGTCCAAGATGTCACTTCTAAACATTCTGGCAATGTTTCTTTTTTTACAATGAGAGAGTGATAACGTGTCGCTGTAAATGGATTGGGGATTTCTGAAAAAATTGTTTTCCCATCATGATACATCGGAGAAGTTTTCCCATGCATTAAACGCTCTGCACGAACAACATCTCCTCCAAACACCTGCGCAATTGATTGATGACCTAAGCACACACCAAAAATAGGAATCTTTCCTGCGAAATATTTAATGACATCCATACTTATACCAGCTTCATTCGGACTACACGGTCCTGGTGAAATCATTAAAAAGTCTGGTTTCATTTGTTCAATATCTGAAATTGTAACTTCATCATTACGTTTAACAACAAGCTCTTGTCCAAGCTCTCCGAGAAATTGTACTAAATTAAATGTAAAAGAATCATAATTATCAATCATCAATATCATTTCTCTCACCTAACCGTTTCTTCGCTGCTTTCTTTCGCACGCCATAGGGCGATTGCTTTTTTCAACGATTCTTTATACTCATTTTTTGGATTTGAATCAATTACAATTCCTGCCCCGGCCTGTACATACGCTTGACCATCCTTTGCAAGAAGCGTACGAATTACAATATTTAATTCCATATCTCCTGAGTAACCAATCCATCCAATTGAACCTGTATAAATTCCGCGACGAACAGGTTCTAATTCTTCGATAATTTCCATCGTACGGATTTTTGGCGCACCCGTAATCGTTCCACCTGGAAACACAGCTCTTACTAAATCGAAAGCATCCTTATCCGATTCAACCTCACCGCGAACATTTGAAACGATATGCATAACATGCGAGTATTTTTCAATTACCATAAATTCATCTACTTCTACAGTTCCGTACTTACAAACTCGCCCTAAGTCATTACGCTCTAAATCTACAAGCATGACATGTTCTGCACGTTCTTTTTCATTTTCAATTAACTCTTTTGCCAAGGTTTCATCTTCTAGTTCATTTTTCCCGCGAGAACGTGTACCGGCAATCGGACGAGTGCTCACTTCATTCCCTTGTTTTTTAATTAACAATTCCGGTGAACCGCTAACAATTTGAAAATCCCCAAGCTCTAAGTATCCCATATATGGTGATGGATTAATTTCACGAAGACTCGTATAAATTTCTAGTGGATGTGTTTGCAATGTTTTCTCTTGTCTTGTAGACAGATTTACTTGAAACACATCTCCAGCTCCAATGTATTCTTGGATACGCTGAACAGCTTTCATAAATCCTTCTTCTGTAAAAGCTACTGCTTCATTTCTATTTTCAGGACATTCAAATGGCACTTTAACTTCAGGAGCTTCCTTCATCCAAATGCTCTTCCATTCATTCAAACGACCTTCTGCTTCTTCACGTTCATCTATATAATGTGTAATAATCCACAACACTCTCTCTTGTTGATCATACACAAACACGTCATTAAATAATAAAAAGAATATGTCAGGTATATCCACATCATCCAATGCAAAGGAAGGAAGTTTCTCAATATAACGGATACAGTCGTAACTAAAATACCCGATCGCGCCCCCTTGAAAAGGTGGGTAGTCTGGATTATGATCCGTTTTCCATCGCTCCATATACTTTTGCATTAAATCTAAAGGATTACCTTGTTCTATTGTTTCCTTACCGCTTTCACTTATATGTAACGTTTCATTCTTCCCCTGAATCACCGCTACAGGATCAAGCCCCACAATACTATAGCGGCCCCCTCGTCCACTTTCTAACAAAATATGTTGATTCTTATTTTGAGAAAGAAACTTATACTGCTTAAAAAAGTCTAACTGATATGGAATAGAAAGCGCTAAAGATTTTCTTTGCTGCATACCAACACCCCGTCTTCTTTTATCCCACTCCCTTAGAACTATCATCTCAAATCATAGATGGTTAGTGTGAAATAATTGTCCTTGGAAGCTAGTGAAAATAATTTAACTTTACTACTACTTATTTTACATGAAGTTTTCTAGTCATTCACTCTTTTCCTATTTTCAAACAAAAAAAGAAAAAGCATTCCTGAAAAGGAATGCTTTTTCTTAACCGTACTAATTATGATTCAAATTGATAAAGCGGTGTACTTAAATAACGCTCACCATTACTTGGAATAACCACAAGTACTTTCTTCCCTTTACCAAGGTTTTTCGCTACTTCTGTCGCAGCATAAATGACAGCACCTGAAGAAATCCCAACTAAAATTCCTTCTTCACGAGCTACTCTTCTCGCATATTCGAATGCTTGCTCTGTTTTAACTTGGATCACTTCATCATATACTTCTACATCCAATGTTTCTGGAACAAACCCCGCTCCGATACCTTGAATCTTATGCGGACCTGGTTTCCCCCCCGATAAAACCGGAGAATCTGCAGGTTCTACTGCATAAATTTTAATGCTTTCATATTTTTCTTTTAAAACCTCACCAGCACCCGTGATTGTTCCACCAGTACCAATACCTGCGATAAACGCATCTAATTGATCGCCCATTTGCTCAACGATTTCTGGCCCTGTTGTCAAACGATGAATTTCTGGGTTCGCTGGATTTTGGAATTGCTGTGGTATAAAGTAACCATTCTCTTTTGCTAATTCAGTCGCTTTGCGAATTGCACCGCCCATTCCTTCTGGTCCTGGAGTCAATACTAATTCAGCCCCATAAGCACGTAGTAAATTACGACGTTCAACACTCATTGTTTCCGGCATTACTAAAATTGCTCTATATCCTTTTGCAGCAGCTACCATTGCTAAACCAATTCCCGTGTTACCACTCGTTGGTTCAATAATTGTATCGCCCTCTTTTAATAATCCTTCTTGTTCAGCAGCTTCAATCATAGATAGTGCAATACGATCTTTCACGCTACTTCCAGGATTCATAAATTCTAATTTTAAGTAAATGTCTGCGCTGTCTTGCTCTACGATGCGGTTCAACTTAACGATCGGCGTTTTCCCGATTAATTCTGAAACTGATTGTGCCACTCGCATTTCTGTCACTCCTAACACCGAGTATTTTTATTGGTTTTATATATATTTCAATTTTGGCAGAATTTTTCTTACTTGTCAATCTATTTGGATGATTGACAATTGCCAGAAATAATTCTTATTTTATAGACTATTAATTATATTTGTAATGTCTTCTTTAGAGAACTTATATCTTTCATTACAGAAATGACAATGCACTTCAGTTTCATCCTCTTCCTCACGAACTTGTTTTAATTCTTCCTTACCTAAACTAATTAATACTGCTTCAATGCGCTCACGAGAGCATGTGCAGTTAAATTGAACATCCATTGTTTCTAGTACTTTTACTTTGTCTTCCCCTAATACTTCATATAATAACTCTTCTGGCGCAAGACCTTGTTCAATTAATTTTGAGACAGGCGGGATTTTTTGCAAGCGTTCTTCGATAAATGAGATTGTCTCTTCCTGTGCTCCTGGCATAATTTGCAGAATAAATCCACCAGCCGCTAATATGCTATCATCTCCATTTACAAGAACACCAACCCCAACAGAAGAAGGCGTTTGCTCAGAAACAGCAAAGTAATACGTGAAATCTTCTCCTAATTCACCTGAAACAATTGGAGATTGTCCGATAAACGGTTCCCTCATGCCAATATCTTTAATGACTGTTAAGAAACCTTCTGTACCTACAGCTTGGTACACACGTAATTTCCCTTGCTCTGTTGCTTCAAAATCAACGTGCGGATTCGTTACATATCCACGCACATCCCCATTTGCATGGGCATCCACTAGGATTGGGCCAAGTGGACCGTTTCCTTCCACCTTAATTGTCAGCTTCTGATCACCTTTTAGCATAGCTCCCATCATTGCACCAGCTGTTAACGAACGCCCAAGTGCCGCTGAAGCAGTCCTCCATGTATCATGACGTCTTTGCGCCTCACTTACCGTATTTGTTGTACGCACACTATAGGCACGAACTTCTCCATCAAACGCCAATGCTTTTACTAAATAATCTTTCATACTTATTTATTCACCCTTCTCATGTTGTAAATTTGCATTACGCTCATATAACATATGCAAGCCTTTTAATGTTAAAAACGGATCTACAATATCAATTACATTCGATTCTTCTGCAATTAACTTCGCTAATCCACCAGTTGCAATCACTTTCGGTTCTTGTTTAGCTTCTTCTTTCATACGCTTCACAATACCTTCTACTTGTCCGACATATCCGTAAAGAATGCCAGATTGCATTGCACTTATCGTATTCTTCCCAACAACGCTACTTGGTTTTGTAATTTCAATACGAGGAAGTTTAGCCGCTCTACTGTATAAAGCCTCTGCCGAAATCATAATCCCCGGTGTAATTACACCACCCATATAATGCTTATTCTCGTTAATATAACAATATGTAGTCGCTGTACCAAAATCGACAATAATAAGCGGGCTTCCATATAATTGGATACCAGCTACAGCATTTACAATACGATCTGCTCCAACCTCACGTGGATTTTCATATTTAATATTTAAACCTGTCTTTATCCCCGGCCCCACTACAAGAGGTTTAATTTTGAAATACTTCTCACACATACGCTCTAAGGCAAACATAATTGGTGGTACAACCGAGGAAACAATAATTCCTTTCACATCTTGAAAAGAAAGGCCCTCATGTTCAAGCAACTGTTTCACTAACATACCGTATTCATCTTCTGTTTTATGACGATCTGTCTCCATGCGCCAATGCTGACGAAGTTTTCCATCTTCAAATACACCAAGCACCGCATTTGTATTCCCTACATCCAATACAAAAATCATATTCTCACCACTTATCTTATTTAATCTATATTTGTGCAGTATGTACAAAACTGATACTGCCATCATATCATATATACCTATATAATCAGCTTTTCCATCTTCATCATTTTACAAAAAGATTGTTCACTATTTCAATTTTTAATGCAAAGAAGATTCAAATTTATATGTAAATCCGATTTGATTTTCTAACATATAAATTGTGGCTACGAAGAACAAAAAGAGACTTTGACTCATTTTCTCCCTCTGCTTTTATGGCATAGGGCTAAAAAGGCACTGACCGCTTCTATGCATGGGCGGATCCTCTTTTCCACCTAAAAGGAAGGGTTTCATGTTAGTTTTCAATCTGTATTTATATATACAAGCACACAATTTTCTCAACATAAAAAAGGAGTGACAATTGTCACTCCTTCATTTCTTATTTATCTTCTGTGTTTTCGTCATCTTTTTTCATAGTAATATTTACTTTCACATCTTCAGACGACTTCGTACGTTCAGGTAAAACCCCATAATCATATAAATGATTGATTTGCTCTGCATCTAATGTTTCTACTTCAAGTAACGTTTTCGCAATAATATCAAGCTTATCACGTTTTTCAGTAAGAATTTGTTTTGCACGAGCATAACATTCTTTCATAATCGTTTGCATTTCCATATCAATTTCATGCGCAATTGCATCACTGTAGTTTTGCTCCGAATGGAAATCTCTTCCTAAGAACACTTGACCACCTTGTGAGCTACCAAACTGCATTGGTCCAAGCTTGTCACTCATACCAAATTCCGTTACCATACGTCTCGCAATACCAGTCGCACGTTGGAAGTCGTTGTGAGCTCCTGTACTTACTTCACCGAATACAATTTCCTCAGCTACTCGACCACCAAGTAAACCAGTAATTTTATCAAGTAATTCCGGTTTTGTCATGAAGTAACGATCTTCTTTCGGAAGCATTACCGCATATCCACCAGCTTGACCACGAGGAACAATTGTTACTTTATGAACGATATCCGCCTCATCAAGTACAACACCAATTACAGTATGACCTGCTTCATGGAATGCAACAATATTGCGTTCTTTTTCAGAAATAACACGGCTTTTCTTCGCAGGACCTGCAATAACACGGTCTGTCGCTTCATCGATATCAGACATATCAATTTTCTTCTTATCTTGACGCGCAGCTACTAATGCAGCTTCGTTTAATAAGTTTTCAAGATCCGCACCAGAGAATCCCGGTGTGCGAGTTGCGATTGCTCTTAAGTTAATATTCTCATCGAGCGGCTTATTACGAGCGTGTACTTTCAGTACTGCTTCACGCCCATTTACATCTGGACGATCGACTGTAATTTGACGGTCAAAACGTCCTGGACGTAATAACGCCGGATCAAGAATATCAGGACGGTTTGTTGCAGCGATGATAATAATACCTTCATTTGCACCGAATCCATCCATTTCAACAAGAAGTTGGTTTAACGTTTGTTCACGCTCATCGTGACCACCGCCAAGACCCGCTCCACGCTGACGACCCACTGCATCAATTTCATCGATGAAAATGATACAAGGAGCATTTTTCTTTGCATTTTCAAATAAATCACGTACACGGGAAGCACCGACACCGACAAACATCTCTACGAAATCAGAACCACTAATAGAGAAGAAAGGAACGCCAGCTTCACCTGCAACTGCACGTGCAAGTAATGTTTTACCTGTACCTGGAGGTCCAACTAACAGAACACCCTTCGGAATACGGGCACCAACCTCAGCAAACTTACGAGGATCTTTTAAGAATTCTACTACCTCAACAAGTTCTTGTTTTTCTTCGTCCGCTCCAGCTACATCTCTGAAGCGTACTTTTTTCTTTTCATCATTGTATAACTTCGCCTTACTTTTTCCAAAGTTCATAACACGGCTACCGCCACCCTGAGCTTGGTTTAGTAAGAAGAAGAATAAAATGAAGATAATAACAAACGGAATGATAGAAGTAAAGAATGTCACCCAAGCACTTGTTTCCTCTGCTGGTTGATACTTCACTTCAGCACCTTGTGCTTTGTCATTAATTTTCTTTTGTAATTCTTCAGTATTTGGTGCATAAGTAACAAATTGCTCTTCCTGGCTAGCATTGCTAAATTGTCCTTTTACCTCAAACACACCATTTTTCGGTTGAAGTTGCACATTACGCACTTCACCTTTTTCAAGTTTAGTAATGAATTTATCGTAGCTAACTGATGTCGTTTTTTGTGTTGAACCATTAAAATAGCTCACGATTCCAATTACTACTAAGAATATCAGTAAATAAAAGATGGTATTACGGAAGATACGATTCATTCCTAACCTCCTCTCACGGCATAAACACTATAGTAAATCGTAACATAGAAAAACTTTCCTATCCAATTATAACGCCTGTATTTAATTAATTTGAGTAAACGCTTGGTTTTAATACTCCAACATAAGGAAGATTACGATATTGCTCCTTATAATCTAAACCATACCCTACAACAAATTCATGAGGAACAGTAAACCCAACATAATCTGCCTTCAAATCGACTTTGCGACCAGTTGGCTTATCTAATAGCGTAACAATCTTTACAGATTTCGCCTTACGATATTTGAATAGGTCTACTAAATAACTTAATGTAAGACCACTATCAATAATATCTTCAACGATTAAAATATCGCGACCTTCTACAGAAGTATCAAGGTCTTTTAAAATTTTCACTTCACCTGTTGAAACTGTAGAATGACCGTAGCTAGAAACAGCCATAAAATCCATTTCAAGATATGTATCTGTTCTTTTTAATAAGTCTGCCATAAATGGCATTGCACCCTTTAATACACCAATTGCAAGAGGCACTGTATTTTTATAATCCTCTGCAATAATTGCACCTAGCTCATGCACCTTCTCTTGTATTTGTTCTTCGGAAATTAATACTTTTTCGATATCTTGATTCATCATTTCATTATCCTCCTGGAAGACTCCTTGCTTTTGTAGTGAATAATAATATATTTATCCTTATCTGCTGCTTCATTTGAAATAGCAAATGCAGATTGTTTCAACAATGGAACCCAAATAATATTCCCGCTTGCATCACAAACAATTGGCCACTCTTCTCTTTTTTCTTTCGGTATTTTCGCCTCAATAAAAATAGCTTTTATCTTTTTTGTACCACTCATACCTTTTATCGACATTCGATCTCCATTTTCTCTAGAGCGTATAAGAAGAGGATATGATATATCATTATACTTAGCAACAAATACCGTTTCATTCATGTTACTTGGTAATTCCTCATTTACTTCTGCTACAAGTTCATCCCCATTTACTAATGTAATGGCACCTGGTACTGATAAGACTTGTGAAAAAGGAAAAACAATTTCTTGCTCAAATCGGAAACTACATTCTTCATATGTACGAACAATTTTTAGACCCACAGGAAAATCAAGTGATCCTGAAGGATGTTTCCGTTTAAAAAATGCAATAACTTTGTCAATATGTATAGAAGAAAGCGAAGAAGGAATCTTGTATTCATAAAGATAGTTTAATATTAGTTGAATCCCTCGCCTTTGTAAAGGCATAGACATGGATTCAAAGGCAGGAATTGATAAGACGATGTGTTTATCACTTTTTTTTGTAATTACTTTATTCATCTTTTCAAAAGCTAATTCCTGCAAATACACCTCATCCTCTTGCATAAGCACACTAAATTTTTGAAATTGCTCATGCACATGAGGGTTTTCCTCCTTTAAATAAGGCAGGACATGCTTACGTAATCGATTCCTCGTATATACTTCCTTTTCGTTACTCGGGTCCATACGTGGTGTAATCCCTATCCTATTACAATAAGCATTGATTTCTTTCTTTGTTACCGCTAATAAAGGTCTAATTAAATATCCACCATGGAAAGGACGTTTTACAGCAATTCCAGCATAACCCTTCGGGGTACTCCCGCGGACGAGACGCATTAAAATCGTCTCCACTTGATCATCTCCATGATGTCCAAGAGCTACATATAGCGCATCATATTTCTTCATTATTCTTTCCAAAAATGCATATCGGCATTCCCTAGCAGCTACCTGTGCATTCATTCCATATTGCTGTTGATATTGCGATACATTAATTCTTATCGTTTCGCAAATAACCCCAATCTTCCGGCAAAGTTTTTCCACAAATTTCAAGTCTTCATAGGATTCATTTCCTCTAAACATGTGATCCACATGCGCGACTACAATTTTCAATTTCTTCTCTTCTCTTTTCTCTAATAAATAATATAAAAGAGCTAAAGAATCAGGGCCTCCAGAAACCCCTACAACAATTGTCGAATATTCCTCTAATACATCATGCCGCTTTGCAAACTCATCTACTTTTTCAACAAATGTATCTTTCAACTTCGCAATCACCTTTCGTTAAAACCAAACAATAACATACTTTACCTTGCTTATAATGGTACAACTTTTACAAACTTTGTGCAAAAAAAAGATGTGCAAAATTCACATTTTTATCTTACATCCCTCCCCTATCTTCATAAGAAGAATGAAACTAATTTCTTCTATAAGAAAAAGGCCTAGGTATCACCCTAGACCTCATAACCAAACCGAGAAACTTTCCGCTCCTCTATTGCGCTTGTTTACCCATGATTGGAATCGTAGCCCACTTTGGCATATTCTTCTTTACCTTTGCAACAACAATCGTCATATCGTCATTGATATATCCATCACTAGAACGAATAACCTCTTCCATAATGATATCAGCAATTTCTTGCGGATCGTCTGTTTGCAGTTCTTTAATCTTACGTTTCATCCACAATTCATGGTTTTCCACGTGCTGCGCTCCCTCAAAAATCCCATCGCTCATCATAACCAAAATATCTTCTGTTTTTAATTGTTCACCAACAACATCTACCTCAACATCCTCAATGATTCCCATCGGCAAATTGCTTGCTTCTATTTTAATAACGTCATTTCCACGTTTTACAAAACTTGGGGTTGAACCAATTTTTAAAAATTTAGCACTTGCATCACGTAAATCTACCATAGCTAAATCAAGCGTCGTAAACATTTCTTCTGTCGTTCTCAATGAAAGAATTGAATTAATAGACTTAATAGCAATTTCTTCATCGATACCAGATTGCAATATTTTTTGTAACAATTTTACCGTTTCCTTACTTTCCATATGTGCCCTTTGTCCGTTACCCATTCCGTCACTAATGGCAAGAGCATATTTCCCAACACTTAAATCCATCATCGCATACGAATCTCCCGATACAAATCCGCCTCCTTTTGCCGCTGTAGCAAGCCCTGTATCAAGAAAAAATGTTTTCGCTGACCCAAAAGATATCATGCTATGACCATTCGGATAAGCAGAAGGTTCTTCATGTTTCACAATAATATTTTCTTTTAAAATATCCGAAAGCATTGGTGCAACTAATTTTTCACATTCACCATGTTGATTAGATGCCGCTGGAATCATCATTTCAATATCAATATTCCCTCTATCTAAACAGTAGATATCAACATGTTCTACCTCAACACCAAAGTCACGAAACGCTTGTAGAATTTGCTCTTCCTGCACTTGATGATTTTCCCGTTCACGCTGAATTTCTTTCGCAAAATCTTCCATTACTTTTGAAACACCTAATAATTGTTCCGCAACAATTCTACGATTATCTTTCATTTGTTTTCGTAACTTTTGCCCCTCATAGAAATGTCCTAATTCTCCTTCCATTAAATCTGTTACCTTTTTTCCTCTTACACAGTGCTTTTCCCATTCACGAACTAATTTACGGTTATGCTGAAGGGTTCCTTCTTCTGTTTCATTCATAATTTGTTTCATATAATCATATGTTTTATCAAAATTCACTACCCAACATTGATCCTTTTTAAAACATGATTGACACGTCTTTGCTGTAATTGTACTTAGGAATAAATCAGCTTCTGTTTCCTCATCTTCTTCCTCTACATATCCATATACCGAAAAACTATTAGATAATGCAGAAAATACATTTGCAAATTGATTAATTTTATTCGCTGTCACATCACGCATTCTACGTAAATATTGTTGTTGATCCTGAGAATGCTCTTGTGTTCCTGGCATAAATTTAGCAAGCCGATCAATAATTCCCTTCGGTGTTAATATAAAGAATCCTATCGCCACTCCAGATTCTATTAAAGTTGTTATAATATTTACTTGCTTATCGACGTATAATGTAATTAAACTTGTACCAATTAACAACCCTAAACTTACACCAAGACGCTTCCCTTCTTTTAATAATCCACCAAGTAACCCGGAAAAAGCTAGCAGACTAAGTTGAGATAAACTACCTACGTTCGCTAAACTCAATATCAATCCTGTAACAACTCCTACTGTTGAACCAGTAGCTGCTCCTGCAACAAAAGCAAATAATAATACTAAATATCTCGTGAAAATATGTTGAACTGAAGCGTCGTAAACAAACCAATCTGTTGTACCTGTTAATACAGATGCGAGTAATATAATTAAACAAACAATTTCTTCCGTTTCTAATGCTTGTTGTTTTCCCTTTCTTTCTGTTAATAATGGTACACTTTGCAAGAAAATCATCGTTAAAACAAAACTAAGTCCTGCTTCAATAGTACTTACGAGTAAGTCATACATAGTGACGGTTTGCTGTGCGAAGTAAACAACAGCGAGATGTGCGGTTAGTGCGGAGATAAATACTTGGAATGGTACAAGTCCAACAATTTTACGTGTAAAACGACTAAAGAAGATATTATAAATAAAGAAAGTAAAAATAGATGCAAAGGCAAAAAGTAAATTATCTAGCGAAACGGAAAGTGCACCACCCATAAGAGCCAGAAATGCGAGTGCCATCTTATCACGCTTCATTACATAAACAGCAGCAAAAAACGGTAGTGCAAACGGTAAAATGTTCGTTAATATATATGCTCGTCCTAAAAGAAAACCGATTACAGCAATAACAAATCCCCATCTAAAGAAAACTTGCTCTAACTTCACTTTCAACTTGCTTGTCCATGTTATTGACCTGAGTTGTCCATCATTCATAGCCAGTGTACTTGTGTTCACAGTATTCCTTCCTGCTTTTGGCATATTTTTAACACCACCTGCATAGTTTAATTACTGTCATTATAAAAGATGATTATTGGGATTTTTGTCAAAACAACAGTTCAAACCTACATAATCGTTCGACTTTTTATTCAAAATAAACCTATATATATACAAGTTGTTAAACATAGGTCCTTCAAAATATTAGAAAATTCTAAAAATAAAGGGTGTTTTTGTAGAAGCTTTGTACCCATTTACAATTTCTTAACAAAAAAAGATCATGCGCTATGCATGATCTTTTTAGATGACCCGTACGGGATTCGAACCCGTGTTACCGCCGTGAAAGGGCGGTGTCTTAACCACTTGACCAACGGGCCGTTAAAATAAATATAGCGGCGGAGGGGATCGAACCCCCGACCTCACGGGTATGAACCGTACGCTCTAGCCAGCTGAGCTACACCGCCATGTCGTCTTATTTAACGGACAATTAGTATCTTATATCAAATACACTGTAAAGTCAACACGTTTTAAAAAGTTTTTTTATTCTTTTTTAAATAAGCTTATTTACATAAAAAAGCACCCCGAGCAAATTACTCCGGGCACCTCTCTATATGTTAAGAATAAAACGTTATTATCCGCGACGAGCGCCACGGCCACCACGTTTAGATTCTGTATTACGCTTTAAAGAAGTTAGACGATCTTCACTATCTTTTAAAAAGCGTGCCATTTTTTGCTCAAACGTTTCTTTTTGATTGCCACCATTATCACGGCCACCACGGTTATCTCTGTTAAAAGAACGATTGCGTTGTGGACGTCCAGAACGTTGTTGATCCCCACCACGTTGATATTCGCCACGTGGACGATCTCCTTCTGTTCTTACACGTTCTTTCGCTTTTTTAATAGATAGACCAATTTTCCCATCTTTTTCAACATTAATAACTTTTACTTCTACTTGATCGCCTACTTTTAAGTGATCATTAATATCCTTCACATAATTATCAGCAACTTCACTAATATGAACAAGACCCGTTAAGCCTTCTGGCAGCTCCACAAAAGCCCCAAAATTTGTAATACCTGTTACTTTACCTTGTAACTTGCTGCCTACCTCGATTGACATAAAAAAAATGCTCCTCCTTAGTGATTAAAAAGTCAAATTTTACTTTATTATATATAATCCTAAAATATAGTGTCAATAAGACACGACCTACTTAGAAACAGGAAAAATTATCTCCCCTTTTCCAGAGAAGAAATAATCTCTCCTAGCAATCTTTAAAACATACTCTTCGTCATTCAACTTTTGAACATCATCTTTTAGTTTTTTTTCTTTCTTTGTTAATGAATTTAATTCTTGCTGCATCTCTTCAACCTTTGCTGCTTTTGCTTTAATGGAACTATTTTGCTGATAAAACGTCACACTAATACTCGCAATAATTGTAAAAGCAAAAACAAAAAAAACGGCTAAACGGCGATATAATCGCCTTCTGTTTTCATTCTTTTGTATTATATGTTTTTTGGCAGAATTTGGACTCTGCTCTTCAATCAATCTTTGCCTCAGTTCCCTCATTTCCGAGGTCCCCCTAACTTCTTTTTTATACGCTCCCAGATGTGAACGATATAATTCTTCAATTTCTTTGTATGTTGCAGTAATCCCACATATCTCTTTATAAAAAGTTTAACACGGTTAGGGAGAAGTTTCCATATGAGCAAAGTAAGAAATCGAACAGGCCAGAAAAAAACTTTCCATACAAAAAGTAATATCCATCCGGAACACTTCCACAACACGTTCCCAATTGAAGATAGTATACGAAATAAAAATAATATAAAAGCAATAATAAGCTGCGCTATAATAATAACAGGTTTTATCATAAGTAGCTGTACAATTTTAATAAAAAATTGTACCGTTTGCACAAAAACATAAATGAGAAAATTCAATACTCGCATGTACACTGCTTTCAATAAGCTTTGATATGCAGCAAAACCGCAAAGCAAAGCTACAAAAACATATATACGTAATTCAGCTTCATTTACAATGAGCAATACGTAAAAGACAAACAGTGCTTGGACAATCCAAAACAGTATATCATATATAAATACAATCCAACGATTGCGCTTGGGTCGCTGCAAGAAGCGTTGGTACGTATCTAATGCTGCTCCAACCCAAGCACCCATTCCGATCATGGAAAGCATTGTATACAGTTGAATTGTTAAACTCATTTAAATAACTTACTAAAGAACCCTTTAGCTTTCTCCCCTTGATTCTCATCAATGTACAAAATCTCATTAATTTTCCCTTTAATGGATACTATACCTTTTTCTACATCTAAATTTTTCATCTGTAAGTTTTGACCGCGAATTGTCAAAAAACCCATTACAGTTTCTAACAAAAATTCTTCACTATCAAAACTCTCTACTTGTTTTACACCAGTAATATCTATTACACGTCTACCACGCATAACAATATCATGTTCTACAGAAACATTCTGTTGGTTAGAAGACATAGTTGAGTAACTATTATTCACGTCAATCCCCCCATAGCTTTATACGATCTAGTAAATAATGTATGAGGGAAGGAAATAATTTAGAACAAGCCTTCTTCTGCTTTCACTTTCTCTTCACGTACTACTGTATACATGTTAGCTGCATCTTCTTTTTTTGTTGTTTCTTTTAATTCGTTCACTTTTACAGTTACTACTTTTTGTCCAAAACGAATTGTTAGTTCGTCATCTACCTTCACGTCGGAACTTGCCTTTGCAGCTTGCCCATTAATCGTAATTCTTCCTTGATCAGCTACTTCTTTTGCCAGCGTTCTTCTTTTAATTAAACGTGATACTTTCAAAAATTTATCTAAGCGCATCTCATTTCCCCCTTATTGATTCTCTATCCGTTTTGCTTCTTCCCATAAAGCGTCCATTTGCTCTAACGTTAACTCCTGCATCTCCTTATTCATTTCAGCTACTTTCGCTTCCATGAATATAAAACGACTCATAAATTTTTCATTTGTTTTATGAAGGGCCTCTTCTGGGTTCAATTTGTGGTAGCGAGCGACATTAACGAAGGCGAATAGTAAATCTCCAAATTCACCTAACATTTTTTCCTTATCCATCTTTGCAACTTCTTGCTCAAACTCTTTCAATTCTTCAAAAACTTTCTCCATCATTGGCTGTACATCATCCCAATCAAAGCCAACTGTTCCTGCTTTTTTCTGAATTTCATACGCACGCAATAATTGTGGTAAACTTTTTGGAATTCCTGTTAAAACAGATTCCTTTACATGTCCTTTTTCTTGTTTTTTAATTTCTTCCCAGTTTGAAACAACCTCTTCCGCGTTCTCCACATCTATACCTCCAAATACATGTGGATGACGACGCACCATTTTTTCAACTAGCGTTCGGATAATGTCATCAATGGAGAACCAACCCTCATCTTCTCCAATTTGAGCGTGAAGCATAACTTGCAAGAGCACATCACCAAGCTCTTCAATCAAGTGATCATCATCTTCTTCATCAATTGCTTCTAACACTTCATATGCTTCTTCGATTAAATATTTCTTTAAAGATTGATGCGTTTGTTTTTTATCCCATGGACAACCATTTGGCCCACGAAGCTCAGCAATGATTTCCCTTAGCACATCAAATTTTTGATATAAAGAAGCACGCTCGACAACAGGAGGTATGTACACGCTCGTTAAGTTATTCAACTCTGTTTCATGATCTAACATATAGAGCGGTACTTTCTTCACTTGCTCAAACGATGTTCCCGCAGCTGTTACAATGTATACTTCATACTCATCAGGTAACATCTCCATTAATGTCAGCTTAACCTCAGATGCAACGAACGCATCATATACTTGACAAAAAATTAAGTGTTGGCGTAATTCTAATTGTCCACGTTCAAATGAAGTTGCATCAATAAGCTGAAACCCTTCAATTGGATCTATTTTTAAACTAGCAAACATCGGATCCAAAAAGCTTTGTCCACCTTCAATTTTCACCTCAACTTGCTTTTCTTTTCCTTTCTGTAAGAGTAGTTGAACAGTTCGTTCTGCAACAAGTGGATGTCCTGGTACAGCATATATAATATCCTTACCTTGCGCTTGTTCTATTAACGTATTTGCAATTGTTTCGTATACAATCTCAAATGTGTCGTGCGCCTCATATACATCATCAAAAGCTGTATACTTTACCCCGTCTTTTTCTAACTCTTCAATAACGGGGTGTTCTTTCGTACGCACATACATATGATCTGCTTCTTTTATCTTTCGGTACACACCTATTGTCAGCTGATCTAATTCACCAGCACCTAATCCTAAAATCGTAATTATTCCACTCACAACCAGTCACCTCTATCCGCTCTTCTTCAATGAAACTTGCACTTTTTCTTGCTTCATAACAGTCCCTAATTCTTTTTTTGTAAAAACACTTAATTTCATAATTAAAAATAGATATACCAACCCGCCAATTGCTACGCCTAATAGCGCTTCAATTGCAGCTAATCCTCTATAACCTTCATCACTCGCTAGTCCAAACCCTTCATAAATACGCATAAATAACATTAACATAACGACCATTCCTAATCCGCTTATCGTTACACCAAATATACCTTGTTTATGAATGAGTGGTTCTTCTACAATTCGAATAAGTAAAGCACTATTTAACAAAGCAATAACCATGAGAGAAACTACCGTCGCAATCGCCGCACCAGTTACACCAAATTGCGGCATTAACATATAATTGAACAATAATTTCAGACACCCTCCAAATACAACAAACAATGCTGGTTTTACAGTTTGACCAAGCCCTTGCAAAATGGAAGCTGTTGTAATGGATAAGGAGCTAAATAAAATAGAAACAGCTAAAATAGCTAATACAGCTGATCCCTCACTATTTTCAAACAACATAATATTTGCCGGCTTAATAATACACGCTAATCCTAATGCAGCCGCAACTCCAATCACAAAAGTTATCTTCATCGCTAACCGCACCTTTTGTTGAATAAACAGACGGTCTCCTCTTTCTTTTGCTGCTGTAATAATTGGAATAAGCGAAAGGGAAAATGAAGTCGTCACAACTGTACCAAGCTGCATAAGTGGGATACTTCTGTCATAAACACCTTTTAATACTTTTGCAATTTCTGCCGGCTCTCCTGCTTGAATAAGCAATGTATAAAACGAAACGGAATCTGCCATTTGCATAAAAATTAAGACTAAATTACTAACACAAATAGCTAGTCCTTGCCAAAAAAGGATTCGAATTATTTCTTTCTTATCTTGTATCCTCTTCCATCCTTGCAAGAAAATAGAACGAAAATTATATCGCATATAAAACAAAAGTACGATTATACCGATAATCCCACCTACAATCGATCCCAACATCGCTCCTGCTCCAACTGTATATAAATCAAATTCATGTGCGATGAGGAACAACGATAGAAACACAATAATGGACACACGAATCGTTTGTTCAATAACTTGTGATACAGCTGTCGGCATCATATTGTTAAACCCTTGAAAATACCCTCGTGCAACAGATGAAAAGGGCATTAACAAGAACGAAAATGAAATAACTCTTAGCAGTTTATCTAAATTTGCATCGCCCATGAGTGATGCAATCGTGTGAGCACCAAAAAACAATGTAAAGAAACCTATACAACCGATTCCTAATAAAAACCAAAAAGAAACACAAATAATCTCCTCTGCTTCTTCCTGCTTTCCTTGTTCCAAACGCTCCGCTACCATCTTAGAAATGATAATAGGGAAACCATAAGTAGCTAAAATTAAACAAAATCCATAAAACGGGTAAATTTGTTGATAAATATAAAAACCAATATCCCCCGCTATATTTTGATATGGAATACGGTAAAAAGCGCTTAATACTTTCGTAACAAAACTTGCAATCGTTAATATAATAGCCCCGCGCCAAAAAGCTTGATACTTCTTCGCTTCCATACGAGAAAACTCCTTTTCCTATTCTCATCCCTCGTATTATATCACAAAGAAAAAAACAGGCTTCTTTTTAGATTTATACAATTAAAAAAGGTAGCAAGATGCTACCTTTTAATGAAATACAATCCTACTTTCCGAAAAAAATTCCTTTTCATAAAAAAATATTATAATTAAGAAAAATTACTGTTCCATTTGTTTCGCTAAAAAACTTGCAGCAGTATTTACTGCCTTATGCTCTACTTCACTTATAATTTCTTCTTTTGAAAAGATGATAACAGCTCCAATTGGATCTCCATTTGCAACGATTGGTCCAACTGTATAAGAACTAACCTTTTCAGTTACACCATCAATAATCGATATTTCACTTTCATCTGTCATAACAACAGATTTCCGATCTTCCATCGTTTTTTCCACTAAATCGCCAACACTTTTATTTAAGTATTCTTTTTTAGATACTCCTGCTACAGCGATAATAGAATCGCGATCACATACGAGTACGTTATGTCCTAAACTATCGTATAAAGCATCTGCATACTCTTTTGCAAAATCACCTAATTCACTAATCGGAGAATATTTTTTCAAAATAACTTCTCCATCGCGATCAACAAAAATTTCTAGCGGATCCCCTTCTCGGATACGAAGGGTCCTACGAATTTCTTTCGGAATTACTACCCTACCTAAATCATCAATTCGACGTACGATTCCAGTTGCTTTCATTCTAATGCTGCCTCACTTTCTACTGATGATGAAAGTGGTGAATTTACCTGTTCATGTAAAAATCACCAACTGTTAGACATAGTATTTTACACATTAGTTCTTCTATGCACGTCGAATTGCATTTTTTATTTTGTTTTAGGCATTTATTACTTCTTTTTTCACGTCAGACAAACCTTTTAATAAATTTTCAGCGATTGTTAACCATTTTGATGTCTCTAATCCATTCGTTTTCATAACAACTTTCAAACGAGAACCTTCCATACCAAGCCCAATCATACGACCAAAACTATTACCAAGCATAAATAATTTTCCACCATCAATATTTTGGCTTGCTTGTTCTGAGAATAAAAACGTTACTTCAAATTTTGTTTGTTTAATTAGCTCAATCTGTTCTTTCGTTGCTAATACTTTAATATTTGCAATTTGTAATAAATATCCAACTTCTTGCGGATAGTCTCCGAAACGATCAATCATTTCTTCTTGTAATTCTTCAATATCTTCAATCGTAGAGACACCTCTAAATTGTTTGTACATCATAATTTTTTGTTTACTATCTGAAATATAAGCGTCTGGCAAGTATGCATCCACTTCTAAATCAATTTCAACATCAATCGTATTTTCAATTCCTTGTGTTCCTTTACGCTGCTCAATCGCATCTTTTAACATTTGAGAGTATAGATCGAATCCGACGGAATCAATAAATCCATGTTGCTCAGCTCCTAACAAGTTACCAGCGCCACGAATGGATAAATCTCGCATTGCAATTTTAAATCCTGACCCAAGTTCTGTGAATTCTTTAATTGCTTGTAAACGCTTCTCAGCGACCTCTGATAACACTTTATCACGCTTATACGCAAAGTATGCATAAGCAACACGGTTTGAACGACCAACGCGCCCACGAAGCTGATAAAGCTGTGATAATCCCATACGATCGGCATCAAATACAATTAATGTGTTGACATTAGGGATATCAACACCTGTTTCAATAATCGTTGTACTTACAAGAACATCATGCTGCCCATCTAAAAACGATAGCATGACAGACTCTAATTCACTCTCATTCATTTTCCCATGTGCATACGTCACACGTGCCTCTGGAACTAACATAGAGATTTCATCTGCTTTTCTTTCAATATCTTCAACACGGTTATATAAGAAATAAATTTGGCCGCCCCTTGCCAGTTCCCGTTCTATCGCTTCTCGAATTAACCCCGGGTTATACTCAACCACATACGTTTGTACTGGGAAACGATTTTCTGGTGGTGTCTCAATAACAGATAGATCCCTTACACCGAGCATAGACATATGAAGCGTACGTGGAATTGGCGTTGCTGTTAATGTTAATACATCAACATTCGCTTTCAATTGTTTAATCTTTTCTTTATGCGTAACACCAAATCGTTGTTCTTCATCAATAATTAGCAAACCTAAATCTTTATAGGTTACATCTTTAGATAAAATACGATGTGTTCCAATAACAATATCAACTGTTCCATCTTTCAAACCTTTAATTGTTTCATTTTGTTGTTTTCTAGTACGGAATCTACTTAACAATCCAATATTAATTGGATAGTCTTGAAAACGCTCTCTAATCGTTTCATAGTGCTGTTGTGCAAGTATCGTTGTCGGTACTAAAATTGCAACTTGCTTTTCATCCATAATTGCTTTGAACGCTGCACGAATGGCAACTTCCGTTTTTCCATATCCAACATCACCACATAGAAGTCGATCCATCGGACGACCACGTTCCATATCTTTCTTAATTTCTTCAATAGAACGCAACTGATCTTCTGTCTCCTGATATGGGAAAGATGATTCAAATTCCTGTTGCTCCGCAGTATCCGGCGTGTATGCATATCCCTTTGAAGCCTCACGCTCTGCATACAATTTAATTAAGTCATCTGCAATATCTTGTACAGATTTTTCTACCTTCGTTTTAACTTTTTTCCAATCATTCCCACCAAGTTTATAAACTTTCGGATCCTTGCCTTCGGATCCTACATATTTTTGTACTTGATCAATTTGTTCAATTGGCACATATAACTTATCGTTACCTTGATATTTAATGTTCAAATAATCTTTATGGACACCATTAATTTCTAGCGTTTCAATTCCTAAAAATTTACCGATACCATGATTGACGTGAACAACGTAGTCTCCAACTTTTAACTCTGAATAACTTTTAATACGCTCTGCATTTGAAAGTTTTTGCTTGCGTTGTGATTTTTTTACTTTCTTATGGAACAGCTCTTTTTCTGTAATCACAACAAGTTTTTGCATCGGCATTTCAAATCCTGCATGCAAATCACCTACAGCAATTTGAAGGCGACCAGGCAGTAATATATCTGTAGATTCTATAATATCTGCTTCAATATCATAATCACTTAAAATATACTGTAATTTTTTTGCGCGCTCTTCGTCTGTCCCTAATACAACTGTCGTGAAATTCCCTTCAGTCCATCTATCAATTTCTGTTTTTAACAACTGCATTTGTCCATGAAAGTCCTGCATTGTTTTACACGTTACATTCACAATATTTTGCGGGTGCGTATGTGCAATATGGCGTAAAAATAATGTTAAATATACAAAGCTTCTTTTTTTATGATGTAGAAACTCTTCAAATTTGTGTGAGAACACCAGATCTTGAATAATTGCTCCTTCACTTAGAAGCGATGTATACCATTCTGCTTCTTCTGTCTCAAGATGTGATGCCGTTTCTTGGATACGCGAAATTTCATCTAAAATAACAACACCATTCTCAGGTAAATAGTCTATTAGACTAGCATGTTCTTTGTAAAAAATAGATAAATATTTAAACATTTGCTCTATGGTCTGTCCGTTTTTCAATATTTCTATCTCATGACTAACCGTTTCAAGCACCGCTGTCTTGATTTTATCATCAGAGAGCTTCTGCATCGTCTTCATTAAACCTTCTTCAAGACGCTCCACTCCTAATTTTAGTTCATCTTTTGAAAATAAAAATTCCGTCGCAGGACCAAATTTCACGCTTCCCCTTTTATCTTGAGAGCGCTGTTCTTCTACATCAAATGAGCGAATAGAATCTACCTCTGTATCAAAGAATTCTATACGAAACGGTAATTCTTCAGTTAACGGGTAAATATCTAATATTCCCCCACGTAAACTGAATTCCCCAGGTGCTTCTACCATTGATTTACGTTCATATCCAATATGATGCAACGTATGAAGCAATGCATCTAAATCAATCTCTTGCCCTAGATTAATTTCAATCTGCTTTTGCTTCCATAGTTCTTTTATTGGTAAAAATCTACGTAAACCAGCAACCGGGACAACAATGATGCCTTGCTCACCCATTGCTAAACGATTTAAAACCTCAATACGCTGTGCTTTTAGTTCTGGACTTGCAACCCCTATTTCCGACGCAATTAATTCATTAACTGGATATAACCATACATCCTGTTCACCAAGTAATGAAACCAAATCCTCATATACTTTTTGTGCTTGAAATAAATTGTGTGTAACAACAAGCTGTGACTGCTTTGTTTTTTTATATAAAGCAGCCATTAATAAAGAACGAGAAGAAGTTGCCATACCTGATACAAGCTGTTCCCTCAATCCTTCTTCTAGTCCATTAATAACGGATTGTATTTCTTTGTTTTTATAAAATTGCTCTAATAACCCTATCATTTTCAAAACTCCTCTCAACATAAAAGAGCAAGTTAATATATTTTTATGCAAATATTTTGGAAAAAGAAAACAGAAAAATGCTTTGGACATGCCAAAGCGACAACATTTTATTGCAGAAATTTTTCATACTCATAATACTCTGGATAAGATGAGAGCGTTTCTTGGCACGACTCACAGATTGTTTTTATATATATATTTCCATTTTCATGAAAATGAATCATATCCAATCGTTCTTGCTCTGTTAGTTGAAATAAAACTTTGCTGTATACCTTTTCTGCGGTGATGGAACCCACGTTACCTCCACAATGTCTACAGTAATAATGTCCTTCCATACTATCCTCCTAAACGTACAATTACTACTAGTATGGATAAAAACATCATAAAATATTCCAAATTAGAACATTAACTGTTAAAAGTATTCATAATTTGAAGAAATGGTTTCTTTAACCACTCTTCACATGCATCCGCAGCTTTTTCAATGGATTGATTTACCTCTGGCAGCTCTTCTGCTGTGAAACGCCCTAATACATAATCCACTACCTTCATACCATTTTTCGGACGATCAATTCCCATACGAATACGTTGAAATTCTTGCGTACCTAAATGAGCAATTGTCGATTTCACACCATTATGACCGCCTGCACTACCTTTCATACGAAGGCGCAATTTACCTACTGGAATATCTAAATCGTCATACATGACAACAAAATCTTCTACATCAATCTTATAGTACTCCATAAGCGGACGGATGCTTTCTCCAGACAGATTCATATACGTAAGTGGCTTTAATAAAATTACCTTCTCACCATTAACAAAACCTGAACCATACATCCCTTTAAACTTTTGTTCGTTTAAGGAAATGTTCCATCGTTTCGCAAGCTCATCAATTCCCATAAACCCAATATTATGCCTTGTTAATTCATATTCTCTACCTGGGTTCCCAAGTCCTACTATTAATTTCATTCTTGTACCACTACTTTCTTTTTACGATACGAAAAGACGTAACCAATTTTGGTTACGTCTCATTCTATCCAATTAATTGAATAATACACTTACAGATTCTTCTTCATAAACACGAATGATTGCTTCTCCAATTAATGGAGCAACAGAAAGCTCGTGTACTTTATCAATTTTCTTCTCTTCTGGTAATACAATAGAGTTTGTTACAACTAACTCTTTAATATTTGAGTTTTGGATACGCTCAATTGCTGGTCCAGATAAAACTGGGTGTGTACAGCAAGCATATACTTCAGAAGCACCGTTCTCAACAAGAGCGTTTGCTGCCAATGTAATTGTACCAGCTGTATCAATGATGTCATCAATTAAAATTGCTGTCTTACCTTCGATATTACCAATAATGTTCATAACCTCCGCTACGTTCGGACGAGGACGACGCTTGTCAATAATAGCGATTGGCGCTTTTAGACGATCTGCCATTTTTCTTGCACGTGTTACACCACCGTGGTCAGGAGATACGATTACGATATCTTTAAGACCTTTTGTCTCAAAGTAATCAGAAAGAATCGGTACACCCATTAAGTGGTCGATTGGAATATCAAAGAACCCTTGAATTTGTGGAGCATGTAAATCTAGAGTGATTACACGAGTTGCACCTGCTGTTTCAAGCAAGTTTGCTACAAGTTTCGATGTAATTGGTTCACGAGAACGCGCTTTACGGTCTTGACGCGCATAACCATAATAAGGAATAACAATATTAATTGTTTTTGCAGATGCACGCTTTAGGGCATCGATCATAATAAGTAATTCCATGATATGTTCGTTTACTGGGAAGCTTGTAGATTGAATAATGAATACATCGCAACCACGAATACTTTCTTCAATGTTAATTTGAACTTCTCCATCACTAAAACGGTCAACAGAACATTTCCCTAACCCTACTCCAATATGCTTTGCAATTTGCTCAGCAAGTTCCTTATTAGAGTTTAAAGAGAATACTTTCAAATTAGAATTTAGATATTGAGTCGACATCTAGATTAACCCTCCACATTATGATTTTTTCTTATTCAGCAATTGATCAACATAGTCTTCTTTGTTAACTTGACGTGCACGCGCAATTGATAATGCTTTTGATGGAACAGTCTCTGTAATTGTAGATCCTGCCGCAACATAAGCACCATCTTCAACTGTTACAGGAGCAACAAGGTTTGAATTACAACCAATAAATACGCCATCTCCAATAACCGTTTTGAATTTATTCTTACCATCGTAGTTCACCGTAATTGAACCACAACCAAGATTCACGTCTTCTCCAACTTGTGCATCCCCGATATAACTTAAGTGTGAAGCTTTACTTCTATTACCAAAAACAGTCTTTTTAATTTCCACGAAGTTTCCAACGCGTACTTCGTCACCAATAACTGAATCTGGGCGAATATGTGCAAATGGTCCGACTGAAACTTCCGTACCAATCTTACTATCATGTACAGTAGATTGACGAATTGTTGTCTGGTCTCCAATTTCACTATCACGTATTACTGTATGTGGACCAATTTCACAATCAGAACCAATTACAGTTTTACCCTCAATAATCGTTCCTGGATGAAGAACTGTATCACTACCAATAATTGCATCCGCAGAAATGTATGTGTTACTTGGATCAATAATTGTAACACCATTCACCATGTTCTTATGGTTGATACGATTCTTCATAATAATTTCCGCTTGCGATAGAGCGACTCTGTCGTTAACACCTAACGTTTCATCAAAATGCTCCGTTTGATAAGCTGATACAATATGACCTTCATTTTTCAAAATTTCAATAACATCCGGAAGGTAGTATTCACCTTGTACGTTATCATTTGAAACTTTAGAAAGTGAAGCAAATAGTGCTTTATTATCAAAACAATACGTACCTGTATTAATTTCTTTAATAGATAGCTCTACTTCATTTGCATCTTTATGCTCAACGATTTTTTCAACATGACCGTGTTCATTACGCACAATACGGCCATATCCAGCAGGTTCTTCTATGTATGCCGTTAGCACTGTCGCCTTAGCCCCTGCTTCTTCATGATGCTTTAACAATGCTTCCATTGTTTCAGCTGTTATAAGTGGTGTATCACCACAAATAACTAAAGTTGTTCCTTCTTCATTTGCAAGTACATCAGCAGCTTGATCAACAGCATGCGCTGTACCAAGTTGTTCTGCTTGTAATGCAAATTCACTTACGTCCCCTAGTTGTTCTTGCACTTTTTCAGCACCATGTCCAACTACCGTTACAAGTTTCTGCAATCCTAATTGAGATACTTGATCGACTACATGCTGTACCATTGGTTTTCCACATACAGGATGAAGCACTTTGTATAGCTTGGACTTCATACGCGTGCCTTTACCTGCAGCTAGAATCACTGCAAATCTGTTTGACATATAGACCCTCCATCGCAACCTATTTATCCATTAAAGATATTATCCTAAATCACTATATATTTCAAGAAACACAGCATAACTATTAAATTTTACCATACTTCTTATAAGATGTTTTACTCTTTAGTATCTTTTTTTAGGAAATAAGATATACTATTTCGAATGATTTTAAAGAAATTAGGATTTTACATATGACGTGGGGAATACATTGAAGCTTTAATTAGCTGAAGGTTTTATTCAAAATAAATATAAAACCTTTCTTTTTTGGGTGGGAAAGAGCATCCGCCCTTGCATAGTAGCGGTTGGGGTCTTTTTGGATCTCATGCCATATGAAAACAAACGGAGTAAACGAGTGGAGGTCTTCTTTTATTTTCACAGCCGGAAATTAGGTGCTAGAAGATCGAAATGGATTTACAACTAAAAAAACAAACTCCTGTAAGTGTTTACAGGAGTTTGTTACAAAATTATAGAGCTCTTTTTATTCGAGCTCTTTTTATTCGAATTTTACGAAGCTCCAGCTTCTTCAAACTCAACTTCTTCTAACTCGCCTAAACGGTGATACTCAGTTAAAACCGCATCTTGAATTTTAGAGCGTGTATTAGAATTAATCGGATGTGCAATATCACGGAACTCTCCATCTGGAGTACGTTTACTTGGCATTGCTACAAATAATCCATTATTGCCATCAATTACACGAATATCATGAACAACAAATTCATGGTCTAGAGTAATAGAGGCAATCGCTCTCATACGGCCTTCTGTGTTTACGCGGCGTAATCTTACGTCAGTCACTTCCATCTTGTGTTCACCACCCTTTTCTAAATAAGCGATATGTTTGTATAAATTCCACAAATTTTCTATTTTTCCTCTAATTTTTTAAAAATTTTTAAGATAAAAATTTTTAACTTAGTGGAATATAAGAATTTATTAACGTTATCGCTTACAAATACTTATTTTATAAGGGCGATTACTTCAATCTCCACGGAAACATCTTTCGGTAATTTTGCAACTTGTACACAAGAACGAGCTGGTTTATGTGTGGAAAAATATGTTCCATACACTTCGTTTACATCATTAAAATCATCCATATCTTTTAAAAATACAGTGGTTTTTACAACTGTATCAAATGACGCTCCCGCTTCCTCTAATACAGCCTGTAAATTTTGAAATACTTGTTCTGTCTGTACTTTTACATCACCTGTTACAAGTTCTCCACCTGCTGTTAATGGAATTTGTCCTGAGCTATAAAACATATTATTTACGATAATTCCTTGTGAATATGGACCAATTGCTTGTGGTGCTTGATTTGTTTGAACTACTTTCATATTTTCTCACCCTTTTATTGTTAATTTCAAAAATAATTTACCCCTACGAACTTCGTTCACCTATTCTAAAACAAATAGAATGTACCTTGCTAGTAGGCGGTAAAACTTTAGTTACATAAACCCCTTTTGACTTTTCAACATACAAGTTGCTGCCAATAAGAACATAAAATCATCTGAATTTGTTCTCTCTTTATTTTCACTTGGCATGGGATAGGAAAAGGTGCTGACCGCTTCCACCTAAAACAGAAAGGATTTATATAAGAAAAGGCTTACCGCCTACTAGCACTTTCATTTACAAAAAAAGATAAAGCATATGCTTTACCTTTTTATTCAGCTTCTACAAGCCCTTCTTCAAATGGTACAAGTGAGTAATTCCCTTTTTCCACTTGAATTGTTTTCTCTTTAATATCTACTTCTGATAAACGGATTAAAGAAACAAAGTTATTAATAAGTCTTTCTTCAATATCTGTTGATTCTACTAATACACCGATTCCAATAACGTTGGCATTAAACTCTTCTAACATACTAATCATGCCTTGAATTGTTCCACCAGCCTTCATGAAATCATCAACAATTAAAACATTAGCACCTTCCGGAAGACTACGTTTTGCTAAAGTCATTGTTTGAATGCGCTTAGATGAACCTGATACATAGTTAATACTAACTGTAGGCCCTTCTGTTACCTTATTATCTTTTCTTGCAATTACCACAGGTACATCTAAATAATTTGCTACCGCATATGCAAGCGGAATCCCTTTTGTTGCTACCGTCATAACCGCATCAATTGGTTGTTTTGCAAATACAGAGGCAAATAGGCGACCCGCTCCATTGATATAACGCGGATTACTTAAAAGATCCGTCATATATAAGTATCCACCTGGAAGAATGCGATCTGGATTCTCAAATAAACTACATAGATCATTAATAATCAGATTTGCTTCTTCTTCACTTATATATGGTATATATTTCACTCCTCCTGCTGCCCCTGGTATCGTTTGCAATGTGCCGACCCCTTGCTGTTCAAACGTTTGCTTAATAATAACTAAATCTTCACTAATAGAGGACTTAGCTGACTGATACCGTTCAGCAAAAAAAGTGAGAGAAACTAACTGACGAGGATTTTGCAATAAATAGTAAGTCATATCGACTAGTCTTGTACTCCGTCTAATTTTCACACTCTCACCCCAAATCACGAATATTCTAACCAAATCATAACTTATTATACGTCTTTATTCAAGAGTTTCTCTCTCTCCTAATAAACGTACTGCATATACTTGTTCACAAAATCCTTTTAAGCCATTATAAATACGATGCATTCTTGAATCATGATGTACCAATCCAAATACAGTTGGTCCACTACCACTCATTAAAACTGCATCTGCACCAAAACGCTTCATCTGTGCCTTAATGCGTGCAACTTCAGGGTGCATCTTAAACGTTACATCTTCTAGTACATTCCCCACAGCACTACAAATTCCTTTATAGTCGCCGCTATTAATGGATTCAACCATCTGCTCTACATCTGGATGTGTAACACGATTTAATTGTAAATTCCCATATACGTCAGCAGTAGATACACCAATGTGAGGCTTAGCTAAAATAACCCAACAAGAAGGAGGCGTCTTTATATGTTCAATCTTTTCTCCTCTTCCTTTAGCAATTGCTGTTCCACCATATACACAAAAGGATACATCAGATCCAATTTCTGCTCCAAGTTCCGCTAGTTCATCTATTTTTAACCCTAAATTCCATAACCTATTAAGTCCTCGTAATGTAGCTGCTGCATCGCTGCTTCCACCTGCTAATCCTGCTGCCACTGGAATTGTTTTTTCAATCGAAATAGATACGCCTTCCTTCACCCCGAATCTCTCTTTTAATAATTTCGCTGCTTGATAAGCTAAATTTCGCTGGTCGTCTGGGACATACCGATTATGGGACACAATTTCAATGCGGTCTTCTGATAACTCCGTTAGCTCTAAACGATCTGCTAAATCGATTGTTGTCATAATCATTTTTACTTCATGATAGCCGTCTTGTCTTTTCCCTAGTACATCTAACGACAGATTAATCTTTGCTGGTGCTTTCACTAGTAGCTTCAATCTATTCACCCACTCTATGTACTCAATCTTTTATCGTTTATTTTACCATAAATTTATAGTAAGACGATGACACTTCCCTAATTATAACGAAAAGCATTCAGAATGAAACTACTTATGCAAAATGATAGTGCCTTTTAGCGTGCAAAAAGCCGAGGAATTTCTCCTCGGCTACCGTAGCATAGAAGTTATCTTACAACTACTGGTTTTGTTTCATTAATTGTTGCTCTGCAATCTCAATGGCCCGTTTCACCATATTACCAGCATCTTTCGCACGAATTCCGCCCCATCCTTCTTTCTGAACAACATCATAAAATCCAAGCTCTTTTGCAAGCTCTTCTTTAAACTGATTTGACATGACTCCTCTTCGTCTACTCAATGCAGGGTCCCTCCTTATTTTGCTACGGTACAATTAGTTTACAAAAAAACGGACTTATTTATTTATGGGAATATATGTAATACACTGGGGCGTTATCCTAAAATAACCTCGTTCTGAGGGTCATCATAAAATGTTAATTCCACCGTTTCCGTTAAAACATCTGCATAGCTATAGGACACACGTTGCAGCGTATCCTCTTGTTGATCTAACTGTACCACAAAAACAGAACGATATGTTTCTGCTAGTACCCCTGATTGCTCCACTGTTTTTCTTCTTCCACTATTCGCCTTTAACATAAGGCGCTTCCCAAGATGATGATCTAATTCACTTTTTATTTCATCTAAACGTTTTGACATATACTTTGCTACACCTCGCTGTAATTTAGAGTGAATACATAAATACATGATATATCTATCCCAGTCATTGCCTATACGTAACGGACAATATCTTCGCAAAACCTAATGCGTTCGAATAGATAGAAGAATTACTATATTGTAAAAGTATCATTATATAGTCTGTACGTTCCTATCTTTTTTTATCCAAACACTTACAAATCCTTGTTTAAGGTACACCTTTTACCAAGTTATCCTAAAAAAAGCAAGGTACATATATACCTTGCTTACTCTTCATAATATTGAAAAGGTAACCCTGTTCGTAAAAGTCCCCGGGTCTCAATACCACCGAGACCTTTTTGCCCAGTAATGGTGTTTCGAACAACATCCCATACGTTTACTCGTTCCATAAATGAAGTAAAACTAATCTTTCCCACTACATAGACTGGATCCAATGCATGAATATTAATACGCGATGGTGAGCTAGCAAAATTAGCACCAGCTCGGATTAAAGCTTCAAAATGAGACTGACATGCTCCAGCAAAAATAACAAGTTGATCTAAAGAAGGATATTTTTTCCGTACTTCCCGAACAGCCTGTACAAAATGCCGAGAATGACGGTAAGCTGCTAAATCTCCCATAACTCCTTTTGATTTTGTATATGCATCATGTCCTGTAATTACTAAAATATCTGGACGAAAATGATCGATTAAATCGACTACCTTTTCATGCATTTCTGTTTCTTTGCAATGTATCCCTTGAACTGGAACACCTATCTTTGTATATAGATCTAAACATTTCCGTAAATATAATGGGTCTCCATCTACATGCAAAACCCTACCTGGCATTTGAAAATAATTAACTTCACTCGTATATCCACCTGTAGAATTATGTTCGTGACGTTGCTTCATCAAAACGTAGTCCTGATGAAACAAACGATATGTTTGCTCCATCGTTTCCTTTTCACGCTTTGCTCTTTTTTTATACTCACGCTGATCAATGATAATTAAATCTTCAAGCGGTGCATCTGCTATGAGCCTAACTTCTTCTCCAAACAATATTGCAATTTCACCTTTTATTTCTGTAATACGAAAAAGAATATCTCGATTATACGAATGTCGTTCTACTAAATCTCCCACATGTACAGCCATTATCCTACCTCCAAACTCATTAGGCCATCTCACTAACCATCTTCTGTTCTTAACGTATGAATCCAGAGTGGAAAAGGTGACAAAAAGGACAGCTCCAATTGAGCTGTCCTTTTATTGTTTATCACGCTATTATGTGCAGTAAGACCCTCCACCTCAAAATTCAGTAAAAGCAAAGGATGTAGGTGGGAGACAACTGACTGTAAAAGCCCGATTGATAGGAGCTGATAATCAATGGAAGATGAAACCTCCCACTAATTAAAGTTTTACTTTATCCCGCACTAACGGGCAGTAATACTCCCACCTCAAAATTCGGCGGGAGCAAAGAAGTTAAGTGGGAGATAAACTGCCCGTAACGGCCCGATTAGTTCAACTAATAATCAGTGGGGGATGAAGAAAACCCCCACTGATTAAAGTTTCACTTTATGAGAGACTAACTCATTACTCAGTGCTGCGAATTCTTCAATTGATAATGTTTCGCCTCTTCGTTTTGGATCAATGCCTACTTCTGTTAAAATACGCTCTAATAACTCTTTATCTTTCGGGAAACCGTTTAGATTATTTGATAAGTTATTCATCAACGTTTTGCGACGTTGTGCAAAGCTTGCTCGTACTACCTCAAAGAAAAACTTCTCATCTTTCACTTCTACAATTGGTTTTGGACGTTTTAAAAGACGAATAACTGCAGAATCTACATTTGGTTGTGGTACAAATACAGTACGAGGAACAGTCATCACTGTTTCTACTTCCGTATAATATTGGATTGCAATAGATAAAGAACCATAATCTTTCGTGCCTGGTTTCGCAGCTAAACGATCGCCTACTTCCTTTTGCATCATAACAACAAATCCGCGCACTGGTAGCTTTTCTTCGAGTAACTTAAATAAAATTGGCGTTGTAACATAGTAAGGTAAATTAGCTACCACCATTACGTCTTGCCCTTCGTCAAATTGCTCTCCAAATACTTCATGCACATCTGCCTTTAAAACATCCTTATTAATAACAGTTACATTACCATACGGAGCTAACGTTTCATCTAAAATTGGTAATAATCGTTGATCAATTTCAAATGCTACTACTTTTTTAGCACGCTTTGCTAATTGTTCTGTTAAAGCTCCAATACCAGGACCAATTTCAATAGCTCCGCTCTCTGATCCGATTTCTGCATAATCGACAATACGATTTAATACGTTTGTATCAATTAAAAAATTTTGCCCTAAACTCTTTTTGAATGAAAATCCGTACTTTTCAACAATGTCTTTCGTACGATTCGGTGTTGCGATATCCTTCATTTCTTTTCCTCCTGTAATACTTGTTTATATGCTTCCGCAAATGCTTCTTTTGAAACTTGAAACATTTGTAAACGTTTATGTAACTGCTTCGCGTTTGTATAACCGATTTTTAATAGTTTACCCATTTTTTCTCTACGACTTTTTGCCTGTTCTCCGCCCACTAGACCAGCATCTACTAAGTCGCTCCAACTAATTTCACTCGTATAAGCTTCCATTTCTTCATGAACATTTTCTAAAGCACGGCGAATGGATTCATTGGAAGCATGTTCAATCCCGACTCCTTTTTTTCTTTTTGCAAGTGCCTCTTCTTTCGGTAAGAAAGCATGCTTACAACCCGGAACCTTTTCAGAAATAATTTTCCGAATACGTTCTCCTGGATAATCAGGATCCGTCAAAATAATAACGCCTCGTTTTTGCTGTGCCAATTTTACTTGCTCAATGACATGATCACCGATTGCTGAACCGTTCGTCTCAATTGTATCTGCATCAACAGCGCGCTTAATTGCAACTGTATCATCTTTACCTTCTACAACGATAATCTCTTTAATTTTCATGACTGCCTCCACACTCATTTCGTCTCTACTTAGTAAAACAAAAAAACGAATACTTTTCCATTATTATTTTCCCATTGATACAATTTAAAAAGCAGAGGAGAAAAAATCCTCTGCCTACCCTTCTTATTGTAACACTTTAATCTTTACTTATTTTTCCCCATACATATATCTGCTAATTAACTAAATTGTATTTTCGCTCTAAAGTAACAATACAAGAAAGAATGGAAACCCATTCCTTCTTATTCAACACCAAATAAAGATTTTGCATTTTCTGTAGTTACCTTTGCAACCTCTTCATATGAAATACCTTTTAGGTTAGCAATTTCTTCTGCCACAAGTTTCACATAGCTTGGCTCATTTCGTTTTCCCCGAAATGGATGTGGTGTTAAGTATGGACAATCTGTTTCTATCAATAACTTTTCCATCGGAATCTCCATTGCAACTTCTTTCGGTTTCTTTGCATTCTTGAAAGTTACTGGCCCACCCAATGAAATTAAGAAATTCATATCAATACATTGTTTTGCTACTTCTACACTGCCACTAAAACAATGCATAATGCCTCCTACCTCAGCTGCATTTTCTTCTTCTAGAATATCCACGATATCTTGCGTTGCATCACGATTGTGTATAATAATAGGCAAATTCACTTTCTTTGCTAACTGAATTTGTTTACGAAATACTTCTTTCTGTACTTCTTTCGGAGATTTGTCCCAATGATAATCTAATCCCATTTCACCAAGAGCAACAACTTTTGGATGTGCTGCTAACTCTTCCAACCAAACTAAATGCTCTTCTCTCATATCAATTGCATCAACAGGATGCCAACCAACTGCTGCGTAAATAAAGTCATACGTTTCTGCAAGTTCCATTGCTTTTTTTATTGTTCCTTCATCAAAACCAACAACAACTGTATACGAAACTCCAACTTCTTTCATTCTTACAATGACTTCCTGTAAATCTTCTTCAAATTGCTCTGCATTTAAATGTGAATGTGTGTCAAACAACATAGCAAATAACTCCTTTTATTTGAAATAAACTCTCTCATGGTTAAAAATCTCATCCCTAACAACATAATGACAACGATAGTACAATCTTAATACAAAAAAGGAACTTTTAAAAAGATTCCTAACAAGAAAAAAGATGCTTCACGAATGTTACACGTGAAACATCTCTTATTTTGTCAAGACTACTTGATTTTTGTACCATTTGGTAAATTTTGATCAATTGTCGCTAACGAAAGTACGCCATTTTCTTCGCCTGCTAAAATCATACCTTGTGATAATTCACCACGTAATTTCACTGGCTTTAAATTCGTTACACAAATAACTTTTTTCCCTTTTAATTCTTCCGGTGTGTAAAATTTAGCAATTCCAGAAACAACTTGTCGCTTTTCTGTTCCTAAATCAAGTTGAATTTTTAATAGTTTATCTGCTTTTTTTACAGGTTCTGCTTCTATTACTTCCGCCACACGCAATTCAACTTTAAAGAAATCATCAATTGTAATTTCTTCCGCCTTCGGTTCCTCTTCCTTTTTCTCTTCCACTTTAGGAGCAGAACCTTTCATTTGTTCTTTAATATATTCAACCTCTACTTCCACCTCTAAGCGCGGGAATATTGGCTGTCCTTTAACTACTTTTGTACCAGCTGGAATACAACCAATCGTAGAAAGACTATTCCAAGATTGATACGCTTCATCTGTAAGGCCAAGTTGCGCAAATATTTTACTTGGTGTTGCTGTCAAGAATGGCATAAGCATAATACCCGTTTGACGCAGCATTTCAGCAAGGTGTGCCATTACGGAAGCAAGTTTATCACGATCATTCTCGTCTTTTGCCAATACCCAAGGTTGTGTTTCATCAATATATTTATTCGTACGGCTAACCAATTGCCAAATGGAGCTTAATGCTACTGAGAACTCCATGTTCTCCATTGCTTCTTCTACTTTTTTCAATGTATCTTGCGCAAACGCTACTAACGTTTCATCAAACTCTGTTACATTTTCTTTAAAAGCAGGAATTTCTCCATTAAAGTATTTATCAATCATAGCTACTGTACGATTCAATAGGTTTCCTAAGTCATTAGCAAGGTCAAAATTAATTCGCTCTACAAAGCCCTCTGGTGTAAATACACCATCTGATCCAAATGGAACTTCACGAAGTAAATAATAACGCAATGCATCTAATCCATAACGATCAATTAACGTAACAGGATCAACTACATTGCCTTTTGATTTACTCATTTTTCCATCTTTCATTAAAATCCAACCATGAGCAAATACCTTTTTCGGCAATGGTAAATCTAGTGCCATTAAAATAATTGGCCAATAAATTGTATGGAAACGAACAATTTCTTTTCCTACTAAATGAACATCTGCCGGCCAATACTTTTTATACTTTTCTTCATGATCTGTTCCATATCCTAGTGCTGTAATGTAGTTAGATAATGCATCTACCCATACGTAAATAACGTGTTTAGGGTTACCTGGTACACGAATTCCCCAATCAAAAGAAGTACGTGAAACTGCTAAATCTTCTAAACCTGGTTTAATGAAGTTATTAATCATTTCATTTTTACGAGATTCCGGTTGTATGAAGTGTGGATTGTCTTCATAAAACTGTAATAGTCGATCTACATATTTACCCATTCTAAAGAAATAAGATTCTTCACGAACAAGCTCTACAGCATGGCCGCTATCTGGACTTTTCCCCCCAACTACTTTGTCACCTTCCATAATTGGATCAACAAGCTGGTGTTCTGTGTAGAATGTTTCATCTTGTACAGAGTACCATCCTTCATACTCATCAAGATAGATATCACCTTGATCGACAAGTTGTTTAAAAATCTTTTCGACAACTTCTTTATGACGGTCTTCTGTTGTACGAATAAAGTCATCGTAAGAAATGTCCATTTTCCCCCACAGTTCTTTAATCCCTGCTACAATGTTATCAACATATGCTTGTGGCGTAACTTGCAATTCTTCTGCTTTCTTTTGAATCTTTTGTCCATGCTCATCAGTACCTGTTAAATAATGAACATCATATCCTTGCATGCGCTTGTAGCGTGCCATTGCATCTCCCGCTACCGTCGTATAAGCATGTCCAATATGAAGCTTTCCGCTCGGATAATAAATTGGAGTAGTAATATAAAAGGTTTTCTTTTCCTCTGTCATTGTTTTAAGCCTCCCAAATGACCTCATATGTATTTATAAACAGTATATCAAAAACTGACGCATAAAAACGAATTAATGCTCGATTATCTTTATCATCTATTACTCATTTCCCAAAAAATATACAGTGTTTTTTCTGAAAAAATTGATAAAATTAAAAAATGCAGTAAAAATACTTGTGCAATTCTTTTATTTTCTATTATATATAAAGAGTATAAAAATCTATAATTCTTTCATAAAATATAGAATTTAAGAATTGACGGAAATGTAAATGATTGGTATCATATGTTCATAGGGTATTTTGTCGAAAAATGACGAATTAAAATATAGACTCACAAACTTACAGAATATGAGGAGGATAACGAATATGAAATCTACTGGTATCGTTCGTAAAGTTGATGAATTAGGCCGTGTTGTAATTCCGATTGAATTACGTCGTACATTAGGTATTGCTGAGAAGGATGCTCTTGAAATTTACGTTGATGACGAAAAAATCATCCTAAAAAAGTATAAACCAAACATGACTTGTCAAGTAACTGGTGAAGTATCTGATGGCAACCTTTCTTTAGCTGAAGGTAAAATTATTTTAAGCAAAGAAGGCGCTGAACAAATCTTAAACGAACTTCAACAATATATTCAAGCAGCAAAATAAGCTTCTCAATTATGAGAAGCTTATTTTTTATCGACATGATAGATTTGATAGACGTCTCGTTTCGACAAATCTCGATCTTTTGCAACTTGTTTAATTGCATCCTTTGAGGACATTCCTTGCTCGTTTATATAATGTTCGATATGATCGTATACTGATATAGTTTCCCACCACTGTTCCTCTGAAGCAGCTTCCTCTTTTGATCCAGATACCAATATACAAAATTCACCACGAACTTCATTTTGTTTTGTCCATTCAATCGCTTCTTCTACCGATCCACGAATAAATTCTTCAAATTTTTTCGTTAGCTCTCGGCACAATACAATCTCTCTATTTCCAAGCACTTCTTTCATAGAAATTAACGTATCATCTAATCGATGTGGTGCTTCGTAAAACATCATCGTAGTTGGAACATAGCGAAGCTTTTCTAATTCCGCTTTACGTTCTTTTTTATTTCTTTGTAAAAATCCATAAAAATAGAAATGTCTCGTCTCTAACCCCGATGCAATTAACGCTGTAAGAGCAGCGTTTGCCCCCGGAAGCGGAATAACATGATATCGCTCCTCTACAGCTGCTACCACAATGTCATAGCCGGGATCAGAAATGCAAGGCATACCCGCATCACTTACAAGAGCTACTGTTTTTCCATCTTCTAGCTTATCTAAAATTTTCTGTCCGCTTATTTCCTTATTGTGCTCATGATAACTCATAACTGGTGTTTCAATTTCAAAATAGTTACAAAGCTTTTTCGTCTGCCGTGTATCTTCAGCAGCAATGATATCAGCCTCTTTCAATATCCGAATCGAACGAAACGTCATATCTTCTAAATTACCAATCGGTGTCGGAACTAAATATAAGACACCCTTTTCATTTGCTTGAAAGCTTTTTTGCTGCCACATAGCGCTCTCCTTTTTGCATATATTCTTCTTTGTCTTTTCGTTTTAACTGTTTAAAATGATATTCAGCTTGCATAGCTGTCGTTTTCTCTTCATGAACCTCTACATATTTTAAAACAACAGGAAGCCTAGCACGAGTATAACGTGCTCCCTTACCGCTATTATGGGTTTGAATTCGTTTCTCTAAATTATTTGTATACCCTGCATAATAACTTTTATCTGAACATTCCACTACATAAAAATAATGTTTATTTTTCTCCATATAAGATTGAACGAAGCTCCTTTGTATATTCATTATTTTCCTCATATACGAAAAGGGGCGGTAAAATTTTCAAATCTGCATTTCCATCTTTAATTCCTTCTATTAGTAGCGTATTTGCTTCCTTCCCTGCCTTTGGATATACAAACTGCACACGTTTTGGTTCAATCTTATACTTTCTCATTAATGTTACAATATCAAGTAATCGGCCTGGACGATGAACAAATGCTACTTTACCGCCTTGCTTTACAAGCTGACTACTAGCATATACGACATCCTCTAATGTACACATAATTTCATGACGAGCGATAGCTAAATGATCGTTCATGTTTTTCTCAGATGACTTTGGCGTTTGAAAATATGGTGGATTACATGTTACAACATCATATTGATGGCGCCCCAGCCGCTCCGGCATATCTTTTAAATCTCCATGTATTAAATAAATTCGCTCTTCCAGATTGTTATACTGAACACTTCTGATTCCCATATCATATAAACGCTCTTGAATTTCTACACCTGTAATCTTACCTTTTGTTCTTGTACTTAATAAAAGCGGAATAACAGCATTTCCTGTACATAAATCAAGTAAATTCCCCTTTTGAATCGGAACCCATGCAAAATTTGCAAGTAATACTGCGTCTAAAGAAAAATTAAACACAGATGGGCTTTGAATAATTTTCATTTCTTCCGCTAGTAAATAATCTAAACGTTCATCTTCATATAAGTTCATATACAATTCCCTTTCTTATACTTAACCTACCCTATTTACGTTAAAGCAAAAACTATTCCATCTTAACTTTACTCACATGTATAAAAAATTACCTTTCCAATATATTGGAAAGGTAATTTCATTTTTTATTTAAAAATGACAGACAGAATAAACAATCTCCTTCTTTACGTACACTTCCATAATGTAAATTACAGATATGGAAACCTTCTTGATATAGACGAGCTAAGTTATCATATCCTTCACCAATATCCGTTTTAGGTTTCATTTCTTTTCGCTTTTGAGTTTTTTGTTTTTCCTTAATCTGTACTTCTTCAAAACGACGTCGCAAATTTTCATTTTCCATTTTAATATGTTGGTTTTCCTCAAGTAACTCTGCAAGATGTTGCTTTAATTCTCCCAACTGCTTATATAAATGTCCAATTTGCTCTTCCATACTGGAAACCGCTGCAAAAATATCCTTTTTCTCCACAAGCACCCACCTCATTAATCTGTGGTTTGACTCGAAACGACCCCTTCATTAATTAATTCATCTAACGTATATTCTACTATCCGTTCCTTGTCTACTAGTTCCACTTGAATTAATCTTTCTAAAATATTTAATCCGATGACGCGCCCAAGCCCATGCGGCGTTTGTATACGTTGATCTAAATCAGGAAGTTGCTCTTTTGCCGCTTCATACTCGTCATTCTCATATTTTAAGCAACACATTAATCGGCCACATAAACCAGAAATTTTCGCAGGATTTAATGATAAATTTTGATCTTTCGCCATTTTAATGGATACGGGTTCAAAATCACCTAAAAATGTAGAACAACAAAGCATACGACCACATGGACCAATACCACCAAGCATTTTCGCTTCATCACGAACACCAATTTGTCTTAACTCAATTCTTGTCCGGAAAATTGCAGCTAAGTCTTTTACAAGCTCACGGAAGTCAATACGACCATCCGCTGTAAAATAGAAAATGATCTTATTACGATCAAAAGTATATTCTACGTCTACAAGTTTCATATCAAGCTTGTGTTCCCCTACCTTTTGTTGACAAACTTGATATGCTTCTTTTGCAGCATGTTTGTTCTCTTCAACAACTGTCCGATCATTTTCATTCGCAATGCGAATGACTTTCTTTAACGGTAGTACCACATCGTTTTCATCAACCTGCTTTTTTGTAATAACTACTTTCCCATATTCAATACCTCTTACAGTTTCCACGATCACAAATTCATTTTCTGAGATATCAAATTGATTCGGGTCAAAGTAATACACTTTTCCGGCCTTCTTAAAGCGAACACCTACTACATCATACAAAACGGTCATCCCTCCTGCAACCGCAACACTAACTGTTCGAACACAAGCTGCGCATTTACATTAGCGTTGATTCTATTTTTTGCTTCTAATATATTAAAAAGAGCTGATACAATGCGCTTCTGAGCGTAGGAGAAAGAATGAAACATCTCCTTTTGCTCTTGAAAGACAAGACGATCTTCTTCTCCTAGTTGAACATATAATAAATCCTTATAAATAAGGAGTAACATATCTAAACCTTGTTGTAATTGTTCCTTCTCTCCAAAGTGTTTCCCCCACTTTTCTTGTACAAAAAAAAGAGAGGCTGTATCTTTTTCGAGCGCTTCACATAATTTTATCACTAAAGTTCGTGCTTGTGCAAACCATTCATCATTGCACAGTAATAATGCTTCCTCAAAACTATTCGTAAGCTGTGCAGCAAGAGTAGATAAAGAAACCGGAACTCCATCCGCCTGTAATCTCTCAATTAAGGCTTCTGCAGCGAGGGGTCTAAATGTTACAACTTGACAACGGGATAAGATCGTATTTAAAATTTGATGACTTTGTTCAGTAAGTAAAATAGCCGTTGTATCGCTACTTGGCTCTTCTAAAAATTTCAATAGGGTATTAGCAGCATTTGCCGTCATTCGATCTGCATGCTCAATAATATATACCTTTTTATTTGCCTCTAAACCTGTTTTTGAAAACTCTTCCTGTAAGTCATGAATTTGTTGTTTTTTAATAGATAATCCATCTGGTTTTACAACGTGTAAATTGGGATGATTACCTGAATCAATCCGTCGACAATTCGTACATGTATGACACGGCTCTACACCTTTTCTTTGTAAACAAAGAAAACTTTTTGCCATTTGAATTGCTGTTTCGTATTTTCCAGTTCCTTTTGCACCTTCTAACAAATAAGCATGGGATATACGCTCTTTTGCAATACTATTCATCAACATCTTTACACCAATGGGTTGTATAGCAGAAAGCTGCTCCCACGTCCTCGTCATAATGCATACCTCACTTGTTTTATACTTTCCTTCTATTATAACAATTTATCTTCTATAAGCTGAATAACTTCTTCCATAATCTTTTCTATTGATTGATTTGCATTCACAACAACTATGCGATCTGAAAAACGATCTACAAGCTGTAAGTACCCTTCACGAACGCGTTCATGAAATTTCATACTTTCCATATCTAAACGATTCACTTCACGATTAACATCCTTTTCAATGCGAGCTAAGCCCACTTCAGGTTCTATATCTAGATAGATTGTCAAACTAGGCATACAGTCTTCTGTTGCAAATCGATTAATTTCAAATACTTTATCAATTCCTAACCCTCTTGCATAACCTTGGTAGGCAAGAGAACTATCAATAAAACGATCACATAATACAAGGTAGTTTCTATCCAAAGCTGGCATAACTTTTTCAACTAAATGCTGTCTACGTGCTGCAGCATATAGTAATGCTTCCGTACGTGCTTCCATCATCGTATACTCTTTTTTATGTAAGATTTCTCGAATCTCTTCTGAAATTGCGATACCCCCTGGTTCTCTTGTTGCTATTACTTTTTGTTCTTTCTTTTCAAAGTACGGTAACAACTTTGTAATTAATGTTGATTTACCTGAACCCTCTGGTCCTTCAATTGTTACAAATAATCCCTTCATCCTAAAACCTACTTTCTTTCTATATCATACATATTCATATGTTTTATATTTCCTTGAAAACGGGCACCTGTTTCTTCTAAATAAGAAATTTGTTCAATGTGCTCTGGGGTAATTTCTTCTCCATACATAAGTAAGGGAATACCCGGTGGATACGGAATAACCATATCCGCTGCAATCATTCCGGCAGCTTCTTGTAAAGATACAACTTTTTTCTTATACTTTTCTAATTGCTTATAAGTAAATGGTAAAGAAGAAAAGCCTCCTTTGTAAGTATACCGAATTGATGGTCTCTTGTCTGTTACCGTATAGTTACGTAATGCCAGCCGTATGACTTCTATCGCTTTTATATACTGCTTATTCACTTGCAATGGCAAAATAAATAGAACATTATATGGATCTGCCATTTCTGCGTACATACCTATCTTTTCAAATATAGATTGTAATTCGTATCCAGAAAGCTCACAGCGCGTTTGTACCGTAACCTTGAGCTCATCTTGCAAAGGATACTGTAAAACAGCGATTTGTGGAATACGCTGTAATTCCTCTCTAAACCTTCTCACAAACCCTACAATTTCATGACAGCCCTTCTCCTTCATATTTGCTAATGCAAAACGAGCTACATCTAGTGAAGCCATAATCGGGTAAGACGGGCTGCTAGATTGTAACATGCTTAAATAGGAAGAAACTTTTTCTTCATTCACTAAATTACTATTGATATGTAGATAAGAACCCATAGTCATAGCAGGTAATGTCTTATGTGCTGAATGTACAACTATATCAGCACCGTATTCTAATGCTGATTTAGGAAATGGCTGCCCTATACAAAAATGCGCTCCATGTGCCTCATCTACTAAAACAGGAATTTTATGTGCGTGTGCACATAAAATACTTTCTTTTAGATCAAGCCCCATACCATAATAATTAGGATGTGTTAAAATCAATGCCTTTGCTTCTGGATATCGTTCAATCGCTCTCTTAATAACCTCATGCTGAACTCCAACTGGCACGCCATACAATTCATCAATCCAAGGCTCTAAAAACACTGGATTCACTCCAGCTAACTTCAAACCATTGATAATAGACTTATGGCAATTTCTTTGCACAAGAACAATATCATGCTCCTCACAACATGATAAAATCATTGCCAAATTTCCAACTGTAGAACCATTAATTAAAAAATAACTCTTTTTTACACGATATACATCAGCCAGCAATTGCTGTGCTTCATCTATACATTCAAACGGACTATGCAAATCATCTAATCCTGTTAATTCTGTTACATCGATAGAAAGTACATCACTAAAACCTGATTGTGCTTGTTCCGGAAAATTCAAACCATTTTTATGTCCTGGAACATGTAAAGATAAAGGTTTTTTATCTTTAAACTGAATTAACGCCTCATATAACGGTATTTGATTTTGATTCATGTTTATCTCTTCCTTACTTTTCATTCTCTACCTATTATACAGAGATATTAAAGCAAAAAAAATAATAGGCATGTGTGCCTATTTATGAATACGATACTTGGATTTTTCGCAGTTGTTGTAAATAGTATATATATTTAGGATCATTCGTTTCGGTTTCTACCATGTCCCGTTCACAATCATCACATATAAAACTCATTTGTACATGTATACCATCATCTTTCCTATTCTCACATACAATGCAAACCTCATGTTTTGTTTTCATATCTTTATCCTAATCATTCCCACCTAACTGAGAACAATATAAGATATTTCCTCCCCTCTATTTTAAATCAAAATATACCTACTCCTATTCCTTAACACTTTTCTGAAAAATATACATCGTTTTGTTATATATATGATATGAATCGCAACTGGGCATTGTGTTTGTCACCTATACAATGAAATAAAACTTTCATTTCGTATAAATGAAAAAAGCACGAGTCAATTGACTCGTGCTTTAATTGCTTGGCGACGTCCTACTCTCACAGGGACAAGGTCCCAACTACCATCGGCGCTAGAGAGCTTAACTTCCGTGTTCGGTATGGGAACGGGTGTGACCTCTCTGCCATCATCACCAAACTATGAAG
>NZ_JBWYHD010000022.1:0-39102 GCF_056711665.1 Bacillus sp. Medicinal_06
TTGCACCTGGTTATCCTTTGATTTCCACCAACTCATTCTTACCACTCTTTCTCTGATATATTGACCCAATGAAAAAATCTTGAGATAATATATGGAATTAAAAATACGATAAAAGCTTGTACAAAAACTTTCCAATCGGGAAGATAGGAAACAATCATATTCCACATTTTTATCTCCTTATACATGTACTCTACTAGGAGTAAAATTCTGAGAAACCTGATATTCGCTTAATAAAAAATCCCTGAAAGATTAAGCAAGACATTATGTTCATTCAGTACCGAACGCTAGTTACCTCTAAGACTTTCTATCCCCAAATACGATTTTTAATTACAATTTTCTAGATATTATCTCCTTTTGCCTTATTTATATGCTCAGATTGGTTCTGTTGCGAAGTTTTGTTAAGGTTAAGTGGTGCCAACAAAAAGTTGTACATTTTATGCGGTTGTTAGTAGCCCCTGTAATTCATTGTACGTCGAAAAACCGAAGTCTGAGCCAAGACTTCGGTTTCGTTTATATAAAGCATGAATGGTTTCGATGCCTTTCAAGGTACGGGAAGCGTGGCGAAGATTTTGAAATCCTGCGGATATGGAAAAACATCGCTTCAGCAATATCAGTTCTAATGTCAGTAGGTCATTATTACACATATACAGAATTGCGTGATAATACTAGTTCAAGAGGAACAGTACTAACAATTGACTGGTTTAGATGGGCAGTTTACGCTAACAAAAGATAATAATTTTTCAGACAAGTAGGAGGTGATAAAAAACGATGCTAATTTTAATTGAAATCAGCATATTTCTAGTCCTCCTTATCATCATTGGAGCAATATACAAGTTGCTAGGTAAAAAATTCAATAAAAAATATCTATTATTTTCATTATTTATTATAGCATTTGGTGGTATACTGTTTGCAATAATAAATGAATTCAACGCTAATGGACTTACTGACCATAACCTTTGGATTATTATTCCCTTCTATATAGTCAGTCTTGTCTCTCTTCTAAGATTTGCTATTAAGCATAATAAATAAAAAAAAAAGAATCCTTAAAAGGATTCTTTTTTTTTTATGGTTTTGTTGCGAAGTTTTGTTAAGGTTAAGTAGTGCCAACAAAAAGTTGTACATTTTACGCGATTGTTAGTAGCTCCTATAATTCATTGTATGTCGAAAAACCGAAGTCTGAGCCAAGACTTCGGTTTCGTTTATATAGGCGTACCGCCACATCGCTATCAAGCTAAAATTTTATAGTCCTCCCCATAACGAATTTTATGTTAACAAAAAAGTAGACTAATTATCAGTCTACTTTTTATCTGTATTATTAAAAGAACTAATCTCTTAACTCATCATTTTTAAATCAATATAGTTTGTTCATATCTAATTCGAATGATTCTAAAGGCCAATATTTATCATCATTTGCTGGTTTTGCATATGCATAAATAGTGACTGTATCAGGCATCGAATATCCAAGTTTATTATAAATTCTGTAGATCTTATCAAGGATATACTCTTTATCCTCTGAGATTCGCGCAATGTTTCCTGTTCTTTCATTTTCATTTGGAGTTACAGAGATTATATCTTGATTCCAATCAAGATTACTCAAAAAATCTTGCCCACTAGGACTTTCGATTGTAAAAACAATTTCATCATAGTATTTATTTGTAAAATTATTACTTAACTCTTTAGCATAAAATCTAACTTTACCACTACTTGTTACTCTAACATCAACATAAGCGTTACTTTGAACACTATTAATACTTTTTTCTACTACATTATTAGCATAATTACTTACTGTACTTGTTTCTGCTGCAAATGCATTTCCAGCACCAGAAAGTATAATCCCTGCTGCCAAGGTTCCTACTATTACTTTATTAAACATTATAACATCTCCTTATCTCATTTTTTTAAACAAGTTCATCTTATAAGATTACTCTTTCTCTAAACTTTCATTTTTCTTACAATAAACTTACAAAAATTGTGTAAAACAACGAGTAAAACCTAAATTAGGTCTCTTTTTTGTTTAAAGATTTGAACATAGCCAGAAGAGCATAAGGGGTTTTGGTTTTGGTGCAAAAACTTCAAGATAATTGCAAGTAATCTATAAATCTTGGACATACTAATACTATTACTCTAGAAAGGGTGCGTGATTGGTATAGAAAAAGAAAATTTGTTCAAATGGAAGCGTTATCAACCTGATATTATCTTATTAACGGTAAGATGATACCTACGGTACAACCTAAGTTTTCGTGATTTGGTGGAAATGATGGAGGAATGAGATTTGTCTATTGCTCACACCACTATTATGCGCTGGGTGCATCAATATGGACCTGAATTAGATGAAAGAGTACGACGTCATCTTAAGACAACAAATGATTCTTGGAGAGTCGATGAAACGTATGTGAAAGTAAAAGGGCAATGGATGTATTTATATCGCGCAGTCGATTCAGAAGGAAATACCATTGATTTTTATTTAAGTGAATCAAGAGATAAACAAGCAGCCAAGCGCTTTTTCAAGAAAACCTTGGCTGCTTCTCATATTTGTAAACCTCGCGTAATAACAGTAGATAAGAACCCTGCCTATGCTGTAGCAATTCAAGAATTAAAAGAAGAGAAACGTATGCCTGAAGGCAAGTTAAATATCTCAATAATATAGTGGAACAAGATCACCGTTTCATTAAGAAACGTGTACGTTCTATGTTAGGATTCAAGTCATATGAAACAGCCACTTCTATATTGAGTGGCGTTGAAACCATGCATATGATGAAAAAAGGACAACTTCACTTACAGGTGAAGTCTGCCCAAAATGAAGTTAGATTCATAGGTTCTGTTGCAAAGTTTTCTAAATGAGGATACACTCTAGAAAAAAGAAGCCAGGAGAATCACAAATGCGATATTTTAAAGGGAAACAGTTCAAGAAAGATATTATTTTAGTAGCTGTCGGCTACTACTGTCGTTTTTCTTTAAGTTATCGCGATGTATCTGAAATCCTGAAAGAACGTGGTATTTCAGTTCACCCAACAACCATCATGCGCTGGGTTCATGAATATGGCAATCTCATCTATCAAATTTGGAAAGTGAAAAATAAATCTGCACGCTTATCCTGGCATTTGGATGAGACTTATATCAAAGTTAAGGGCGAGTGGTGTTATCTCTATCGTGCAATTAATAAAGATGGACACACATTGGATATTCAACTTCGTAAAAAACGGGATCATCAGGCTGCCTATGCCTTCATGAAAAGATTAGTAAAACATTTTGGAGAACCTACGGTTCTCACTACAGACAAAGCGCCAGCATTACTTTGCGCATTTAACAAATTAAGAAAACAAGGATTTTATCAAACTACAATCCATTGTACAATCAAACATTTGAATAATCTCATTGAACAGGATCATAGGCATGTAAAGAGACGTTTTGCCAAATCCGCAGGATTTCAAAATCTTCGTCATGCTTCACGTACGATAAAAGGTATCGAGACTATTCATGCCCTATATAAACAAAGGCGAAGTCTTCAAAGAGACTCCGCCTTTTCAACGTACAATGAACTTCAACAATTACTAGCTACTTCCTAAACATTGTTCCTCATTTACCAACCTGTTTATGCTTTTTTCAAACTTTGCAACAGAACCTGCATGAGTGTATTAGTTGTATCTAATAGATACTTAGGTTCAGAAGCTCTACAAATTTACGAAAAGCGGCAGAAAGCAATACGTCTTTTCGCATAATAAAATGTGTAGGAACTTTTGCATACTTTTCTGGCAAAGGTGTTACATTTAGGGATTGCTGATGGTCCTTTAAAACGGATTGAACCATAACAGCTATCCCCATTCCCGCTTTAACACAACCCATAATGGCCTCAATTGTACCAAATTTAAGGATTCGTTTTGGATAGATTCCCTCTTCTTCCATCCAACTTTCCAATGCGTCCCGATAGTGGCATCCATCACCAAAGACCAGCATATTAAACTGCCCCAAATCTTCAAGTGAAGAAAAGTCCTTATGACTAATCATAACCAACTCTTCCTCTTGAAATAAAAGGGAAGTTATTTCTGGGTGATAAACTTCACCTGCTACAAACGCTCCATCTAACTTTCGGCTTAAGACCTGTCTTATTAATTCTGCACTGTTATGTGTCTCTACTACCAAATCTACCTGGGGATACAGCTTATAATATTGCTTTAGAATGAGAGGTAACCGCACTGCAGCGGTTGAGTTGATGGATCCAATGGTAACCGTACCAACCGGAGTAGACTCATTAATTTGTACAATTTTTACGGATTGTTCAACCAAATGTAAGATTTGTTGAGCTTGTTCCAATAATATTTTACCGTTTGAATTTAAAACAACCCCTCTTCCATTTCGATAAAATAAAGAAACTCCTAGCTCATGTTCTAGTTGTTTAATCTTTGTTGTCACATTTGATTGTACATAGTTTAGTGACTTAGCTGCTCTTGATACACTCCCCTCTTCTGCCACCTTTTGAAAAACAATTAAATCTTTTATGTCCATATAGCCCTCTCCTGTTATCAAATTTATTGATGAATTATATACATATTATTCATTTTACTTTATATCCGGATGTTCTTACAATATAGAGAGAACAGGAGGAATGAATAACCTAATTTGTATTTTAATGCAGACGTGCCAATAATACAGTAAATTAACTCGTTGAGGTGTAAATACATAATGGTTCTTATAAGTTGGAAACCAAAGAGAAATTCAGATAAAAGCATCCACCAACAAATTTTTCATTATTTAGAAGAAAGAATTATCACTGGAGAATGGCCAGCTGGTTATAAGCTACCTCCTCAGAGGAAGTTAGCTGAGGAATTGAATGTAAATAGGAGTACTATAGTAAATGTGTTTGAGGATCTAAAGTCTTATGGGCTTATTGAAGGACAGAAGGGATCAGCTACAAGGGTGACTACTAACATAAATACCTTTCTAACCAATGGTAACAGAGTAAACTGGGATTTTCGTATTAAGAATGCCATATATAAAGAAAGTCCTCCATTTCTAAAAACTATCAATAATTTGGAGTTAGACTCTAACTTTATCCAGCTTAGTAGGGCAGAGCTAGCTGCTGAGCTCTTTCCAAAGTATCAAATGAGAGAAATAACTAGATTAGTAGGAGAGAATTTGAATTATTTGGGTTATGAGGATCAAAAGGGATATCTCCCCTTAAGAGAGTCCATTGCAAAACATCTTAAAAATTATGGTATTGATACATCCCCAGACTGCATTCTTGTGACATCAGGAGCTACTCAAGGGTTACAACTCATAGCATTAGGACTATTAGAAGAGGGATCAACAGTATTTTTAGGTACACCATCATATCTATATTCTGGGTATAATTTTCAGTCTGTTGGTATCCAATTACGGGGTGTAGCGATGGATGAAGAGGGGATGATTCCTTTTAAAATTTGTAATACAAGAAAGTACAAAAATCGTGATGCAATCTATTCAATTCCTTCTTTCCATAATCCAACAGGTATAGTCATGCCTCATTCTAGGAGGAATTCTATACTGGAAATGTGTTTAATACAAGGACTTCCTCTAATTGAGGACGATGTGTATCGGGATCTGTGGATTGACGAACCACCTCCGCCACCAATGAAATCTATGGAGGGAGGCAATTCGGTTTTGTATGTTGGAAGCCTATCTAAATCTCTTAGTCCAGGGCTTAGAATTGGTTGGATAGTGGCAAACAAGCCAGTTATTGAAAGACTAGCTGACATTAAAATGCAGTTGGATCATGGGGCCAGCATTTTCCCCCAACACATCGCCCATGAATGGTTAAAAGGTCAATTATATAATGAGTATCTAATGGAGATTCGTAAGAAACTCAGAGTAAGAAGAGACTTCTTACTTTACATGTTAGAAAAGCATCTAGGTGATATAGCCAGTTGGAAAGTTCCTATTGGTGGACTCTTTATATGGGTTAACCTTAACAAATACAATTCTGTACGCCACTTATATCTTAGATTACTTAATAGAGGAATATTAATCCATCCTGGCTCAATATATAATGAGGATCGTCATAGTTATGTTCGTCTTTCCTTTTCTTATGCTTCTATGGAAGAACTTGAAGAAGGTATTGTAGTGTTGGCTGAAGAACTTTTGAAACTGTAGTAAAATCTGTTTAATTGAAATTATACATAATTTATATCTCCAAAAATTGGTCGGTTGAAATTTCTCTCAATTGGTCGGTTACTTCCAAAAAAGTTTGAGCTATTATAATTTGGTGAGTGTTATTTAGTTTAATTATTGGCTTTGCGGTGCTCATTGTATTATTTCTAAGGAATTAACAGGCTTATGAAAGATTGATAGTGAGAGGGGAAGAAGGTTTTATGGATCCAAATTATATTTTTAAGTTAAGTGATGATGAAAGGGAGATATTGCGGCAAGAGTTTAGCCTTATTAAGTATGATCCTACAGGATCTACGTCATATGTTACCGAGGTCCGGATGGCAGCTCTTCGAGCAATGCCACGTCGAATTATTGAGTGCTTAAATGAGCAAAAGGCCTCCCTAAATCCAATGCCTTATATTGTAATTGAGAATCTGCCAGTAGATGACAAAGTAGTCACAACTCCACTTCCGCAAACCTATACACCTGAGGCCAAGTCAGGTTTTATTAGTGAGAACCTGGCTATTGCAGTTGGAGCTCTAATCGGGGAACCATATTCTATGCTACATGAGGGGCATGAGATTGTAAACAATTTAATCCCATCTGTTGAAGCTAAGAAAGAATATACAGGATTAGGCTCGGAAGTCGAACTAGATTTCCATATTGAGAATGCTGCATTAAAGTTTATGGGAGATAGAAATTACTCACCATTCGGTTTAGTCTTGACTGGGGTAAGACACGATCCAAAAGGTCCTCTTACTCGTCTTTCAGATGCACGTGAAGCATTGAAACGTCTGTCTCAAGACGATGTTGAGAAACTTAGTCAACCTTTGTATCAGATAAAGGTTCCATATCGTTGGAGATCAGCAATACCAGGGGAATTGCAACAAACTGAACCTGTACCACTTATACAGGGAAATACAAATTTTCCAGAGGTAGCTGCTGTATTCTATCCTGACATGGTTCTACCTGTTAACAATGAAGCTGCTATAGCATTCCAAAACTTCTATAATGCCATACGTGAGGCTTCATTTGGCATTGATGTTAATCCAGGACGACTTGTATATATTGATAATCGCTTTACCTTACACTCTAGGGACGCTTTTAGTCCGAGTATAGATGAAGATGGGAATCCGTATAGATGGGTACAGCGGGTAATCGTTGCACCTAATCTATGGAATCATCGTAATTTGAATCAGGTGAAAGAACGAGTGTTTGAACCAGTGTTCGCATAGTGCAATCGCTAGACTGCAATTTAGTTTTATAATAATTGCAGTCTTTTCTTGCTTTTTTTGTACAATCAACTAAATCATTGATAAATACATATGCAAATTAATTATTGTGTATCTCTATTTTAACTTCTGGAGGAACGGGAAATTATGATTACTATACATGAGGTAAGGAAAAGAGAAAGATACAAGTGGATAATCCTTTTAATAGCAACATTTTCACAGACATGTGCTACTTTTGTGACATACGGTATGGGGCCTTTGGCAACCTTTTATCAAAAAGAGTACAGCTTATCTCAATTCGAAACAGGTCTAATTGTTTCAGCAGTTAATATAGGTCCGATTTTCTCAATGCTTGTTTTTGGAAATCTTATGGATAGGTATGGTGAACGGTGGATAGTTGGAATGGGCTCTATTTTCCTCGGACTTAGTGTTCTCTCTGCCAATGCTACAAATCAATACTTAATCCTCTTAGTTATTTTGACATTTGTAGGTATATGGTATGGAACTGCACAGCCAGGTGGAAGCAGTGCAATTATAAAGTGGTTTCCTAATAAAAATCGAGGTCTCGCAATGGGAGTGCGTCAAACAGGCATACCTATTGGGGGAGCATTAGCCTCTGCTGCATTGCCTTTTTTCTTTTATAAATATGGACTATCATCTGCAATAATCACACAAGCAGTAGTAGCCATTTTAGGTGGTGTGATATTCTTAATCTTGTATAGGGACTACCAAACTAATGTAAGTAAGCGAGAGACGTACAGGTTTGTAGATAAAATAAATAAAATAAAAAATAATGCTAAACTTTATCCTGTTTTTCTTATTGGAATTACAATGATGTCTCTACAAATGATTATAGTGGCACACCTGATGAGTTATCTAACAAATGCTATTAACATAAGTCTTAATTTAGCTGGTTTTTTCTTGAGCACGGCATTAATCGGGGGAATGGTTGGTAGAATCGCGTTAGCTTGGATTAGTGACTACTTTTTTAAAGGCAATAGGGTTAATCCATTATTTATAACAATTGTCTTAACAGTAATAATGTTGATAAACCTGACATTCTCTTTAGATTATTTACCTACATGGGGGATTAGTATCTTATGCTTTGTTATCGGTTTTTTTGCGATTGGATGGTATAGCCTCTTTATCGTTTTAGTTTCTGAAAGAGCTAATCCAAGTCTTATTGGGCTAACAGTTAGTTTTGCCCTGACACTGAATCAAATTTTTATTGTATTAGCTCCATCTTTGTTTGGATTATTGGTAGACTTCTTTCACGGATATCAGGTTCCTTTTATAATCTTGTCTGTATTTATCTCTATTGGGGGAATATGGCTGAAAATCACAGATATTCGTAAGGTTAGTGTGACGAAATCGAGGGATACATTAAATGGTTAACAAGGAGAGTGGTGATTTTATGATTTCTATTGATCCAAACACCGAAAGTGAACGGGGGAATTATAAGCTGCTTACAGGAACCATTATCCCGCGGCCTGTCGCCTTTGTGACCACCCTTGCAGGGGACGGCACATTGAATGCGGCGCCATACAGTTACTTTAATATAGTCACAGCAAATCCTCCGATGGTATCTGTTTCTGTACAAAGAAAAGGAGGCCTCCAAAAGGATACCGCACGGAATGCGGCATGCAAGAGAGAATTTGTTATCCATATTTCAGATGAATCCTATATCCATGCCATTAATGAGACAGCCGCGAATCTCCCTCCGGACCAAAGTGAGATTGAGCTCGCTAAGTTGACACCTATTGAGAGCGAAGTCATCTCTGTTCCCGGTATCCAGGAGGCAAGTATCCGCATGGAGTGCCTCGTTGATACAATCCTTCCATTTGGGGGTACAGACGGAGCACCCGCATGCGATTTGATTGTCGGTCGTATCGTACGTTTCCATATCGCAGAGCATCTGTATGACAAAGGCCGCATCGACGCACAGGCATTGAAACCAGTAAGCCGCCTTGCAGGAAATGATTACGCATTACTAGGAGCTCAATTTTCAATAGAACGCCCACAATAAAGCAGGGCCACATAATCTAAACAGGAAATATGGTTCTGGTGCAAAAATCATTTGATAGAGGCATAGAAACCTGTATAGACTGTTCAATGGTAGATTATGATGCAATTCCCAATCATTTATGTATGAATCTAACTTCATTTTGGGCAGACTTCACCTGTAAGTGAAGTTGTCCTTTTTTCATCATATGCATGGTTTCAACGCCACTCAATATAGAAGTGGCTGTTTCATATGACTTGAATTCTAACATAGAACGTACACGTTTCTTAATGAAACGGTGATCTTGTTCCACTATATTATTGAGATATTTAACTTGCCTTCAGGCATACGTTTCTCTTCTTTTAATTCTTGAATTGCTACAGCATAGGCAGGGTTCTTATCTACTGTTATTACGCGAGGTTTACAAATATGAGAAGCAGCCAAGGCTTTCTTGAAAAAGCGCTTGGCTGCTTGTTTATCTCTTGATTCACTTAAATAAAAATCAATGGTATTTCCTTCTGAATCGACTGCGCCATATAAATACATCCATTGCCCTTTTACTTTCACATACGTTTCATCGACTCTCCAAGAATCATTTGTTGTCTTAAGATGACGTCGTACTCTTTCATCTAATTCAGGTCCATATTGATGCACCCAACGCATAATAGTGGTGTGAGCAATAGACAAACCTCGTTCCTCCATCATTTCCATCAAATCACGAAAACTTAGGTTGTACCGTAGGTACCATCTTACCGTTAATAAGATAATATCAGGTTGATAACGCTTCTATTTGAACAAATTTTCCTTTTTCATACCGATCACACACCTTTTTCAGAATTTTTCTGATACTTATTTTTTTTGTGAAATCATGTACTTTTTGATTAGATTTTGTATTATTCATTATAAATTAAAGATATGTTCATAGTAAAAGACTTTCCTTGTAAAGATTGTGCCCCATGGAGGAGTCTGAACTTTTTCAGAGCACTCACTCTAATGTAAGTGCATTTTTTTGGCAGACAAGGACTGGAACGCTTCTATCAACATCCAGAAAAGAGAGCGATTATGTTAGTAGAATTATATATAGAGCAAGGGACAGGCTCGATAGCTAAATAAACTAATAGGTACGATCTCACCTTAGAAGCTCTCCTCTAAGTGAAGTGTAGGTGAGGGAGAGTTCAAATGACGTTTTTTTTTATTAGCTTAAATTCTTTTACTTACAGGCTATTTATATAGGTTAGTAGTAAGAAAGGAAATAAATCCATGTTCTTTAAAAATTAAACAAAACATCACTTAATGACTATTAATTATTATCAGAGTGGAGTTTTGCAAACATGTAAAGGGTGTGTATATAATCTTGCTTTATCTCAGCAAACTCTTACTTTAATAGATGAATAGCAAAAGGTTTTCTACATTTGTTTATCTGATATTAATAACTTTCTTTAGCTATAAAAAGGATTAATGGCAATGGGATATCATCCCATTTTCATTAATCTAAGATTTTTAATTACCGATATAACAAAAATTTTATAGTTTGGATACTTATTGGACTAGTTATATATGTACTATATACCACAAAAATTAGGATAATATGCCTTATTTTTAAAGGGGATACAGAGAATATGAATAAATTATTTTTAAAAAAATCTGTTACACAATTGTTAGAACATAATAAAGGTAAGACCTTAACAAAAACATTAGGAGCATTTGATTTAATTATGTTAGGGATAGGCTCGATAATTGGAACGGGAATTCTTGTGTTAACTGGATTAGTAGCAGCAAAAGATGCTGGTCCAGCAGTTATTTTTTCATTTGCACTTGCAGCGATTGTTTGTACATTTATAGCATTATGTTACGCAGAAATTGCTTCTACACTCCCGACGTCAGGTAGTGTATATACGTACTCCTATGCAACAATTGGTGAGTTTGTGGCTCATTTAGTAGGTTGGACGTTAATCTCAATATATATTGTGGCAACAGCGGCTGTCGCTGGTGGATGGACAGGGTATTTCCACAATTTAATAAATGGCTTTGGATTAGAGATACCCAAAGCCCTATCAACGATTCCATCGCAAGGTGGTATTGTGAATCTACCAGCGGTAATCATTACATTGATATTAACATGGATGTTATCGCGTGGTACAAAGGAAAGTAAACGTATCAATAACATAATGGTATTAATTAAAATTGGAATGATTGTATTATTTATTTTGGTTGGTATATTCTATGTAAAGCCAGAGAACTGGGTACCGTTTGCACCATATGGTTTAAGTGGAGTTTTTGCCGGTGGAGCAGCCATATTATTCGCTTTTACGGGCTTTGATATATTAGCAACTTCGGCAGAAGAAGTAAAAGATCCCCAACATAATCTTCCCATCGGTATAATTGCGTCGTTAATCATATGTACACTTATTTACGTTATAGTATGCCTTGTTATGACAGGGATGGTTTCCTATAAAGAATTAAATGTACCTGAGGCAATGGCTTATGTAATGGAAGTGGTAGGACAAGGAAAAGTCGCTGGTGTAATTGCTGCAGGTGCTGTAATTGGCCTTATGGCTGTTATTTTTTCGAATATGTATGCAGCAACACGAGTATTCTTTGCGATGAGTCGTGATGGACTGTTACCAAAATCACTTGCGAAGGTTAATAAGAAGACTGGAGCACCCACCTTTATAATCGGATTGGCGGGAATAGGAAGCTCTGTGATAGCTGGATTTATTGATTTGAAAGAATTGGTTAATTTAGTTAATATTGGTAGTTTGGTATCGTTTACGCTAGTTTGTGTATCAGTTATTATCCTCCGTAAATCACACCCAAATCTAAAACGTGGATTTATGGTACCGTTTGTACCTATATTACCAAGCATTTCAATTATATGTTGTGTGTTCTTAATGCTAAATTTACCATTAAGAACATGGTTGTACTTTAGTATTTGGATTACTATTGGGGCAGTAATATATTTCATTTATTCGATAAAACACAGTAATTTAAATGAGGAAACAATTTCAAAAGCACATGATAAAATTGCGAAATAATAACCCGGAAAATTCTATTAATAATCATATCGATAGTGATTCTGTTGCAAAGTTTTCTAAACTAAGCTACATTTTCGAAAAAGAAAACGAGGAGAATCACAGATGGGATATTTTAAAGAGAAAATGTTCAAGAAGGATATTATTTTAATAGCCGTTGGCTACTATTGTCGTTTTTCTTTAAGTTATCGCGACGTGTCTGAAATTCTCAAAGAACGTGGTATTTCTATTCATCCAGCAACTATCATGCGCTGGGTTCAATAATATGGAAATCTTATCTAGCACATTTAGAAAAAGCAAAACAAAAACACATTGTTATCTTGGCGTTTAGATGAAACCTATATCAAGGTGAAAGGGAAATGGTGTTATTTATATCGAGAAATTGATAAAGAGGGACAAACACTTGGTATTCAACTTCGTTAAAAACGGGACACACAAGCAGCATATGCTTTTATGAAAAGACTTGTTCGATCTTTTGGAGAACCAACGGTTTGACAGATAAGGCCCCTTCTTTAGCTTCCGTATTCAAAAAATTAAAGAAGGTAGGTCTTTACAAAAATACTTTTTATTGTACAAGCAAGTACCTCAATACTATCATTGAGCAAGAACACCGACATGTGAAACGTTGATTCTCCCGTTCTTTAGGATTTTAAAGTCTTCACCACGTCTCACGTACTATTAGAGGTATAGTAACTGGTCATGCCATATACATAGAAAAAATGAAGTTTTCAACCAAACTTCGTTTTTTCTACGTATAACGCATTACATGAATTATTAATAGTTTCATAAAAATGGTCCTCAATACTCCCCATCTCTTTATGTCCTCGTAAACTTTGCAACGGAATCGGTGAAACGCCTATAACTAGAGCATCTGGAGAATTCAAAGATGAAGAACATAAAGTATACAATAGTGTATTAGAATTTATGGTGAATAGTAGCTACTATAAAAAATTTTCACCGAATAGTAGAGATTACGATAGACAAATAATTAAACGGTTTATCTCTAAATACAAAGTTAGAAAAAGTAATTGTCACTCCGATAAGGACGTACTTACAAGGAACGTTTACAGAAGAAAATCCATTCTTAGGATATATTGCTATTGATGAACAAGGAGAAAAATTAAAGTGGATTGGTGGGAATTGATAGATTAATAGAACGCTATGACCCCTTACCCTCCTTTCCCAAAAAAGACGAAAAATTTCTTAATATCCATTCTATAACCTGCATTCATAATTTTTATATAATGGATATATTTCTATATTTAAATCGTTTTAACAGGAGGAAATTATAACATGGTTATTGATTTACAATATTTTTCTCATTTAATGCATCAAGCATTTTCAATTCCCATTTATTTTCTATCTACAACTAAGGAGATATTATTTGAATGTACTTCTCATAATACTTATAATCCTTTTTATTCACAGAAAAAAGAACAGTTGGGAGAGCTTTATGAAAAAGATAATCCCAAAAACTTCCCTTTTCTCAAGACGAATCGTTACCTAGAAAATTTTATTTCAATCCACATAGTAGATCACGAATATTTACAAGGAACACTTATCATTGGTCCATCTGTATATCCAAAGGTATCTAAAGATACTGTTATTAAGTTTATAAATGAGTTCAACCGAGGTATCAGGACACAAGATGTGATTTCCTATTTTCACAATGTACCTGTAGTTAGAAAAGTCACTTTAATTCATATAGGTATTTTTTTTCACTATTTGATTTTTAACGAAAAGCTAGATACAAACATCTTTTGGGAGCGAAATAAATTACTGGAGGAAACTCCTTACCTGCTTTCGAATCCTGACTTATATATTTCTACACGACGACAAAGCAACGCTGCTTATTATGATATATCATTGGAAAAACAATTTTTTACAGCTATAAAGGAAGGAAATAAAGAAAAAGTCATAGAATATGCATATGCATTTCCACAAGAGGAGGCCGCTATTTTATCCAAAGGAAATCAGCTAAGAAATCAAAAAAATAATGGCATAATTGCAATTACATTAGCTACCCGATATGCAATAGAAGGTAGCCTCCCATCGGAAATTGCATTTTCACTTAGCGAGTTATATATACAAACTCTCGAGCAATTAGATAACATGTACGCTGTAAATAGATTAATAGAAGATGCTTTATGTACGTTTGCGGATCGTGTAAAAGAATATAATACTCAAAAATACTCCAAAACTATAGGTGCCTGCTTAGACTATATTGCTAAAAATATTTATAACGAAATTACTCTAAATGATCTTGCTGAAAGTGTAAGTGTAAACCCTAGTTACTTATCCAATTTGTTTAAAAAAGAAGTTGGTATCTCTTTAAGCAAATACATACAAAATGAGCGAATAGAAGAAGCGAAAAAGCTATTAACATTAACCACATATTCTTTATCAGATATTTGTACCTGGCTTAATTTTAATGATCAGAGTTATTTTACAAAGGTATTTAAAAAGGTTACTAATATGACCCCTAGACAATATCGAGGAAAACACACTATGATTTAAAGATTCGAATTCTTGAAAGTATGAATTTGACATAAAGGCACAACGTTTAATGTGGTACTCCCCCATAAAGACTATCCATTAGTCTAAATCTTTATTTTTTAAGATCGGTAAATAATAATAGAGAAATGCCAATACTCCAGCAATACTTAGGGTTCTGTTGCAAAGTTTTCTAAATGAGGATACACTCTAGAAAAAAGAAGCCAGGAGAATCACAAATGCGATATTTTAAAGGGAAACAGTTCAAAAAAGATATTATTTTAGTAGCCGTGGGCTACTACTGTCGTTTTTCTTTAAGCTATCGCGATGTATCTGAAATCCTGAAAGAACGTGGTATTTCAGTTCACCCAACAACCATCATGCGATGGGTTCATGAATATGGCAATCTCATCTATCAAATTTGGAAAGTGAAAAATAAATCTGCACGATTATCTTGGCATTTGGATGAGACTTATATCAAAATTAAGGGGAAGTGGTGTTATCTCTATCGTGCAATTGATAAAGATGGCCATACATTAGATATTCAACTTCGTAAAAAACGAGATCATCAGGCTGCTTATGCCTTCATGAAAAGATTAGTAAAACATTTTGGAGAACCAACGGTTCTCACTACAGACAAAGCGCCGGCATTACTTTGTGCATTTAACAAATTAAGAAAACAAGGATTTTATCAAAAGACAATCCATTGTACAATCAAACATTTAAACAATCTTATTGAACAGGATCATAGGCATGTAAAGAGACGTTTTGCCAAATCCACAGGATTTCAAAATCTTCGTCATGCTTCACGTACGATAAAAGGTATCGAGACCATTCATGCCCTATATAAACAAAGGCGAAGTCTTCAAAGAGACTCCGCCTTTTCAACGTAAAATGAACTTCAACAATTACTAGCTACTTCCTAAACATTGTTCCTCATTTACCAACCTGTTTATGCTTTTTCAAACTTTGCAACAGAACCTTTGTGATACTTCCGTAATTGTGGTAGCCAAATGAAAATAGTGAGAAGAGATAAGGTTCCCCAGCATCCGAGGGATCCTGACCACCCTAAACCTAACGTTGAAGAAATGGGGATACTTATTCCAGATCCAATAGCTCCAAATAAATTCATAGAAACAGCATAAATGCCTTTCATCATACCTATATTTTGTGCAAAGTTATGTTTAATAAGACTCGGTAATAACACATTACCAATTGCAATCGATGTACCAATTAAGACAGTTCCTACAAATAACGTACCTATCCCACCAAAAGAACGTATTCCAATTCCAACTATTAATAAGATTAAGGAAATAAATAGTGTAAATTCTATGCTAAAACGACGAGTTAACTTAGGAGCAAATGGGGATAAAAATGCGAATGTAAGTAACGGTACTGTAATAATTGTCCCTGCTAATGTATTAGATATAACCAGACTATCACGAATAGAAGATAATAGTGGCCCTACTGATGTTATTGGGGCTCTGAGATTTGCTCCAATTAAAATAACTCCTGCAATAAGTAATCTTCTTTTAATTTTTATATCCATTTTTTGTTTTTCTATTTGATGTAAAATCCTCATGATAGCTATAGCCCCTCCATATTGTTTAGTAATGGTATCCGCAAGCAGAAAGAATAATTGAATTATTTTTTCTGCTTGGCGATTACCTTAGGATTCTTTTCATTAAAATGAGGAAATCCGTGAAATAGTATTATTACCGAATAGGAGAACGACAAGTACCTACTTTTATGCCCAGAGAATTATAGTGATTCTTAATGTTTATAACAGCTTGACCACTCGTAACCTTATTAATTAATTCGTTTATTTTTCGAATGTCCACTGGTTTATTTGTTAATAAGTCACTGAAAATTTGTTGAATTTCTTTTGGATAAACATTTCCTACCATACTAGAAAGTCCATTACAACCATTCATTATCTTTTCTATAAGGTTTACATCTCCCCCAGCGAACATGATAAATTCATCTGGTAAAGTTGTATTTTCATGACGTTTAACATCACTCTCTTCTTTCATGCCTACCAGATTGGAGTGCTTCTGATTAATAAGAGTACTAAATGATTCAGCACTTAGCTCAAAACCTGTTCGAAAAGGATTGTTATAAAGTACAACATGTTTTGTGGTATGCTGCAATAACTCATTAATATAAGAAATAGCCTGTTCTTGCGTCGGCTGAATGTATGGAGGGAACTGAATTAGAATAGAATCGAAAATAGACTCCTCAAGTTTTTTAATCAATCTTATTGCATTTTTTGTTGTTGTAGCTGATACACCAAACATAAGTTCAACATGTTTAAAGTTTTGTTGGTTAAAATAATCGATAATTTGGATTCGCTCTTCAATACTCATTGAATTTTGTTCACCTGTAGTAGCAGATACAAGAAGAGACTCTATTCCGTTACCTGTTAAGTACTCAACAATGGAATTAAAGCCCTCTAAATACAAACTTTCATCTTCTTGAAAGGGGGTTGGAATAGCTACATTTAAATTTTTCATTTGTTTTATCCTCCGGCATTTATATTAAATAAATAATTCTACGTGAGATCAAATATAAAAAGTACTAGTTAATACCTTCTATTTTTTCTCTGTCTGTACAACGTGGCGGGGAGTACTCCCTATGGGTTCTTCTAAAAACCATGTACCCATTGAAGTAAGGACCGGAACATCCTGAAAAGTGAAAAGGATCGCATCCTCTGTTTCTGAAGTGTTGCAATGCTCATGAGCAGACCATGGAGGAGCTAGGAATAAATCACCTTTTTCCCATTCAATCTTCTCTCCATCTACAATACTAAAACCCTCTCCCTGAAATACTAGGTTTAAAGCCACATTCGTATGACGATGAGCCTTATTATGCTCACCTGGTTTGAAAATTTGTACTACTACATTCATTGTTGAGGAAGTACCATACGCATCTCCAGTATCCTTATGAATGAGGGATAAAGTTCCACGTCCACTTTCAAGAAAATCTTCTGATACAGATTCATTAAGCATGGGATAAATATCTTTCCATTTCCAAGAACATGCTCGAATGGCAGGCTTCTTACTCTTTTTTAGAAATTCACTATAATTGACAATATCTGTTCTTTGATTACTCATCCTATTAACCTCCTCAAAATTTTACACAGTTGAAAGATTTTTAATTTTGGAACTATACATCTCAATAAGATTAACCTTCGGTGTAAATAATAGTCTAAGATACTTCGATTAATAGAACAATTCAATTATTTATATAATAATTATAGTTTTAACCTATGATATAATTTGTATTACCTTAAGTTGCTGTAGAATTCATATAGAAGCTAACCATAATAAATGAGATCCTTGAGGCTTTACATAACATCAATTCATTAACTATCATTACTTTAACTAGGAGGCTTCAGAATGGAATTAAGACAACTGGAGTATTTTTATGCTGTGTGCCAAGAACTTCATTTTACAAGAGCTGCAGAAAAAGTTGGAATTTCCCAACCATCTTTAAGTCAACAAATCAGATTATTAGAACATGAAATTGGAACGCCTTTATTTGATCGAATTGGTAAGAAGACAGCTCTTACTGAATCGGGAAAACTACTCTTAAAGTATACTCGCAATATTTTTCACGAATTAGAACAGGCAAAAACTTCAATAAATGAATTAAATGGACTTCAAAGAGGCTCAATTTCGATTGGTACATTGTTAACAGTAGAAAATTATCTTATTCCACCCGCATTAATTAAATTTCACAAGTTATACCCAGCTGTTAAGATTTCTGTGCTAGGTCTACGTACTGGGGATATTCAAAAACACTTGTTAGAAAATAAGGTGGACTTAGGAATCGTTTTTTTACCTATAAAAGGCGATGAATTTGAAACACTTTCTTTATATACTGAAGAAATGGCTTTTGCAGTACCTGTTGAACATCCATTAGCACATCAGGATATGTTAGGGTTAGAAGTATTAGAGACGACTCCTTCTATTTTACTTCCTGAACAATATTTTATAAGACAACTTATAAATAAAAATTGCAAAGACTTGGGTTTTCTTCCGAGTCCTATTTTTGAAATTACAACTATGCAATCATTAATTAATATGGTAGCAGACGGTATAGGAATCACCATATTACCCGTCCCTTATCTAAAGTATCTTAACCAACCTAATATAAAGATCATTCCTATACGAAATTCTAAACTTGCTCGAAATGTGGGAATTGTCTATAGGAAGGATAAATATCTAGGTGCAGCTACACATATTTTCATTGATACGTTAAAAGAAATTTCGTTTAGTTTAAACTATGGTAATGCCGAAGGAAATAATTAAAGCCTGTGTACATGTTGTTAAATTCCAGTTATATAGTTGTAACAATATAAATAAAATCTCCGTACTGAATAAAAAAGCTATGAATCTTCAGGTTCATGGCTTTCTGCTATATAATTTCTAAAAACAATGTGTATTCAATCATTCTTTGTATATATCCTTATAATTATATGTTTTATAAATGATGTTAGTCCACACTATCCGTAACAAAAACGACCGTTTTTATTACATTTTGTATTTTAAAATATGAACTATCCTAAACGTTGAATTGGCCGTAACAAAATACTATTAGTAAAATGCCTTATTGTTACACTTAAATTTGATTATAGTAATAAATTACAGTGATTAACCTAAAATTGCATGTATCTCGGCTGAACCTCTAAGGGTTTTCTATGCTATAAAAAGACAATAAATAACCTGGAGTATTTCTATATCAATAGACATTTACACGTTTCTACAAATATATGTTTAAAAACATGCTAACATTAAACTGGCTATTCTTCATTTTAAATCAAATACCAATGTAGCTGCACTTAGGAGGTGATTATCTGTGGATTTTCTTAATGATTTTTTTACTTGGGCGTTTGAAAGACATCAAAATATCTTGAGTTGGTATATTCGTCCACTATTTTTATTGCCGTTTTGCTATTTTTCTTATAAAAGAAGTATCAAAGGGATAATAATCACTTTAGTTGCATTAGCTACAAGTATGTTTTGGTTTCCAAAACCTACAACAGTAAATTCCAAAGTGGAAGCTTTTTTGGAAATGGAAATGGATTATTTGTTTGGCAAGTGGAACTTTATTAAGATTGTGTTGTCCTCACTGGTTCCGGTGACAATGTTTGCTTTAGCATATGCGTTTTGGAAACACTCTTGGAAGTATGGAATACTTGTCATTAACTTAATTGCTATATTGAAAGTTCTATGGAGTTTATATGCAGGTGATGGTTCAGGAGTATCAATCGTTTTACCAGCTTCTATCGGACTGGTAATTTGTAATTTATTTATTTGGATTGCTTACAAAGTTGTAAAAAAAAGAGATAATGATAAATCAACAAATAATAATTTTTAATCATTTAAGATCATTACGAGATAAAAACTTCATAAAAAAAGCAGTAAAATAAATAACTGGTTCCTTAACGTACAGGGAACCAACTAATTTGTGTCCAAATTGTGTCTAAACGTATAATTTTCTTTTTTTGATATGATGCCCCCATGCCCATCAACTTAAGAATTTTATAATACCCCAAAACAAAAAATTGTACATTTTCACCTGGAGATGCCAATTTTCTCGTTTTGGGGGTATTTGCTTTTCTTAGCTTAATTGTGATGTGGCGGGACAGAACCCCTTGTTAGAACAGTTTTTTTGCTTTAAATTTACATATTAAACATGAGAAACGCGCCCCCATCTGTCCTGAGTCCACCATGAGTCATTAGGGTTCCACCAGTTAGTCCAGATACCGCCGTCGTTACCAATTGCGAATATATCAAGTTGATTGGTTGTACGTGATACCGCCGTGATAGGTACATTCATGTCAAAAGGTCCGCCTGGAATGCGACCCCATCTATCCTGAGTCCACCATGAGTCATTAGGGTTCCACCAGTTAGTCCAGACCCCCCCGTCGTTACCAATTGCAAATATATCGAGTTGATCGGTTGTACGTGATACTGCTGTGACGGGGGTTTTTTTACTGAAAGGACCACCTGGAATACGCCCCCATCTGTCCTGAGTCCACCATGAGTCATTTGGATTCCACCAGTTAGTCCAGATACCGCCGTCGTTACCGATTGCGAATATATCAAGTTGGTTAAGGTTGCGTGACACCGCTGTGACGGGAGTCTCCATACTAAAAGGACCACCTGGAATACGTCCCCATCTGTCCTGAGTGAACCATGAATCAGTAGGGTTCCACCAGTTAGTCCAGATACCGCCGTCGTTACCAATCACGAATATATCAATTTGGTCAGGGTTGCGTGACACCGCTGTGACGGAAGTCCCCATACTAAAAGGACCACCTGGAATACGTGCCCACTTATCCTGAGCCCACCATGAATCAGTAGGGTTCCAACTATTAGTCCAAACGCCACCGTCGTTACCAATCACAAATATATCAAGTTGGTCGCGCTTACGTGATATTGCCGTGACAGGTGTGCCCATACTAAACGGACCACCTGGAATACGCCCCCATCTGTCCTGAGTCCACCATGAATCATTTGGATTCCACCAATTAGTCCAAACACCGCCGTCGTTACCAATTGCGAATATATCAAGTTGATCGGTCGTACGTGATACAGCTGAGATGGGTGTAGTCATGTTAAACGGACCACCTGGAATACGCCCTAATCTGTCTTGAGTCCACCATGAATCATTTGGATTCCACCAATTAGTCCAAACACCGCCATCGTTACCAGTTATGAATATATCAAGTTGGTTGGGGTTACGCGATACCACAGTAACAGGGTCCCGAGTTAGTACTTTTCCATAAATACTTTGGATACCTTTAATATCATCTTCGTGTAAAAAACGATGAGCTCCATTATAATAAGCGTACATGAGTGATCCTTCAACAGTAGAGTGATCAAGACCTAGTGAATGACCGAATTCGTGGGCCGCTACAGTAACAAGATCAGTACCCGATGCGGGCAGATTAACAGACCAAGTTTCACTATCATCAAAGTGTGCATCTCCAGCAATATCTCCACCAGTAGGAGGTGGATAGAAAGCATGTGCAAGTGTATTTCCAACCCCATCAAACGGTTCTCCATCACCATGATCGCCTGTAGCGAATCTAATTAGAATATCTGCATTATTATCGCTAGTCACTTCTGTAAAGGTTAAAGGTGTTACTGCACTCCAAAGTCCCAATGCGGTAGCGATCGCATTACGAACTTCTGCCTCGGATAGATCGGCAGTAAAGTTGACAAATCTATAGGTAAGACTTGTTTTATCCCATTTGTTTCCTTGTGCTGTAAAACTTGCTAATAATCCTTGAGGATTATCAGGACATCCACATCTTGGTAGCGCCATATGTTTAATAGTATCCTCATCAAGTTCCCCACTTTGTGGTAATCCATAGAATTTTTGATAATTCTGTAATGCGATTTCTGTGTTAGCATCAAAATCCCCTTTAGATGCTACCGGAATGCTAGTGTTCCTTGCTGTGACATCAACCTCATTTTGTATAAGTTTTAAATAGCCAAATTTTTGAAGAAATGTTTGTAATTCAATGACAGATTCTCCTTTAGCGTTTCTTGAAAGACCTATAGTTGATGGAACTATTCTTGTCATATGTTGTTCATCCTCCTAAACTAATCTGGTTTATAATTCAATGTGTGTTCATTGCGGAACTACAAATTATATTATTAGCAAAAAAATATTTTAAATTCTTTAGCAAAATCGAATTTTCGTTTGAAAAATCTCCAAAGCGAAACCTTTCTATTTTATATTTATCTATAAGGCCTCACCATACATGCCTATCAACTCAAGAGATTTTAATACCCTCAAGTACTCAAAAGCGTTATCCTTTCTAAGCAAGATAAATTAGAAAGGATGACGTTTTCTTATGAATCCCTCGATTCAAGATGAACTACTACCATTTGCAGAAGAATTACAACGATATGTTACACCTGTATTCTTAGAAGAACTTGCAAGAGAAATCGGATTTATAAAACGAAAACGTAAGTTTTCTGGATCAGATTTAGCTACCATTTGTATTTGGATCAGTCAACAGGTAGGAAGTGATCCCTTAGTCCGATTATGTAGCAGGCTTCATGCAGCTACTGGTACTTTACTCAGCCCTGAGGGCTTAAATAAACGTTTAAATGCTAAAGCAGTTTTGTTTTTACAACATATTTTTTCGTTACTGTTACAACAAAAAATATGTGAACAAACGCAATTTTCTAATCGTCTCTTCTCTTATTTTGGGCGAATTCGTATCCTAGATGCTACTTTATTTCAAGTGCCAAATGCTTTAGAGAATGTATATCCAGGCTCTGGAGGATGTGCCCAAACAGCCGGAATCAAAATTCAATTAGAATATGATCTACACAGTGGGGAATTTCTTAACTTTCAAGTTGGACCAGGAAAAAATAATGACAAAACATTTGGTACAGAGTGCTTAGATACCTTACGACCAGGGGATTTATGTATTCGTGATTTAGGTTATTTTTCATTGGAAGACTTAGATCAAATGGATCAACGAGGTACATACTATATTTCCCGTTTAAAATTGAATACGAATGTATATGTGAAAAATCCGAACCCAGAATACTTTAAAAATGGTGCAATTAAGAAACAATCGGAATACATACAAATTGATGTAAAACAGATTTTAAATCAACTACAGCCTGGAGAAACATTTGAATTAAAACATGCTTATATCGGTGATAAACAACAGCTGTTTGCACGTGTTATATTTAATCGATTAACAGAAAAGCAACTTCAAAAACGACAAGTAAAAATCGCAGAAAAAGAAAAATCACAAAATAGAACGTACTCAGAGAAAAGTAAAATGGTAGCGGGATTAAACGTGTATGTGACGAACACACCTTGGGAATGGGTTCCGATGGAACAGGTACATGAATTATATACTTTGCGTTGGCAAATAGAGATTGTCTTTAAAACGTGGAAATCACTCTTTAAAATAGATCATTATCGCAATGTAAAACAGGAACGATTAGAGTGCCAACTATATGGAAAGCTAATCACTATTTTCCTGTGCTCCTCTACTATGTTTAAAATGCGTCAACTGCTTTTACAAAAGAAGAAAAGAGAATTAAGTGAATATAAAGCAATAGAGATGATCCAAGATTATTTATATCTTCTGTATCAAGCTATACAGAAAAACACCCAAGAAGTAACAAAGATTCTAATCCGCCTATTCCACCTACTACAGAAAAACGGGCGGAAATCTCATCGATATGAGAAGAAAACAGTCTTTGATATTATGGGTGTTATCTATGAATATAGTGGATTTAGAAAACAAAAGAAAACTGCATAATCTTTAAAAATAATACCTATTTAGGTTTATTTGGCATGCTCATTTTTAAGGAGAAAAAGTGTTTTAAGAGTTTTTTATTTTATTTGAATGAAAGTTCATTTTATTTCTGTTCTTAAGTTGATGGGCATGTGAACTTCCCTCCATCTACACTTCACTTAAAGAAGAGCTTCTAAGGTCATCGTACCTATCGGCATGAAGTTTACTTAGCTATCGAACCTGTCCCTTGCTCTATATGATTCTACTAACATAATCTCTCTCCTTGCTGGATGTTGATAGAAGCGTTCCAGTCCTTATCTGCAAAAAAATGCACTCACATTAGAGTGAGTGCTCTGAAAAAGGTTGAGACTCCTCCATGGGAGTATAGTCTTTATAAGGAGAGTTTCTAATAGAAACGTATCTTCAATTTATAATGAATACTACAAAATTTAATCAAAAAGTACATGATTTTACAAAAAAATATTAAGTATTAGAAAACTCATTTTAGTCCAAAATCTTGAGATAACTGCATTGAATCTCTCAACTTCGAATATACTGACACTATCACTCTGAAAATAATATGTAATTAGTATAGAAAAGAATGAATTAACAATAGGAATATTGACTACATATAAATTAACAGGTTCTAGTGCAAAAAAAACGAATTTGGTAATGTATCATTTTTTGCACCCGAACCACGTGATTTAGGATACTTGGACTTAAAAGACTTACATACTATAGAAGAGTGTAATGCTTATCCGACAGAAGATTCCTTCCTCTAAAATGGGAAGGTGTGAAACACCAATTTTAGGTGGGAGATGAATGGCGGTAGGCGTAAGCCTATGTTTTTAGGGTTCTGTTGCAAAGTTTGAAAAAAACATAAACAGGTTGGTAAATGAGGAGCAATGTTTAAGAAGTAGCTAATAATCGTTGAAGTTCATTGTACGTTGAAAAGGCGGAGTCTCTTTGAAGACTTCGCCTTTGTTTATATAGGGCATGAATAGTCTCGATACCTTTTATCGTACGTGAAGCATGGCGAAGATTTTGAAATCCTGCAGATTTGGCAAAACGTCTCTTTACATGCCTATGATCCTGTTCAATAAGATTGTTTAAATGCTTGATTGTACAATGGATGGTAGTTTGATAAAATCCTTGTTTTCTTAATTTGTTAAATGCGTAAAGTAATGCCGGCGCTTTGTCTGTAGTGAGAACCATAGGTTCTCCAAAATGTTTTACTAATCTTTTCATGAAGGCATAGGCAGCTTGATGATTCCGTTTTTTACGAAGTTGAATATCCAATGTGTGTCCATCTTTATTAATTGCACGATAGAGATAACGCCATTCTCCCTTAACTTTGATATAAGTCTCATCCAAATGCCAAGATAAGCACGCAGATTTATTTTTCACTTTCCAAATTTGATAGATGAGATTGCCATATTCATGAACCCATCGCATGATGGGTGTTGGGTGAACTGAAATACCACGTTCTTTCAGGATTTCAGATACATCGCGATAACTTAAAGAAAAACGACAGTAGTAGCCGACGGCTACTAAAATAATATCTTTCTTGAATTGTTTTCCTTTAAAATATCTCATGTCTGATTCTCCTAGATCCTGTTTTCTAGAGTGTAGCTTCATGTAGAAAACTTTGCAACAGAACCAACAGGATCATAGGTATGTAAAAGAGACGTTTTGTCAAATCCACAGGATTTCAAAATCTTCGTCATGTTTCTATATGAATTCTACAGAAACTTAAGATAATGCAAATTATATCATAGGTTAAAACTATGGTTATTATATAAATAATTAAATTGTTCTACTAATTGAAGTATCATAAACTGTAAATTGTACAGGATAATAAACCTTACAAAAAAATATTGGGAGGTATTTTAAATGAAAAAGATGAAAAAATTTGTAGGAATTGCACTAGCTACTGCAATTGGATTTGGTGGTTTAGGTATGTTTACGACAAATGCGAGTGCTGAAGAATCGAAGAATCCTGTTTCTAATGTACAAGGTCTTGCTAGTTCGGTTATTCTTGAAGATGGAATTTTTGCTTTTCCAAATGATTCGTCAAGCCAAAGTATAACATACAATATTAGCAGCAGTATGGGTGATGAAGTTAACTTTTGGTTAGATAATACTATTTTAAATACTGATCTTAAATTTAAAGTGTATACACCTAATGGAAAAACGCTTTATCCTTCTAAGGTATATACTTCTGGAGCTGATAGCTACAAATTAAATGTGAATTTAAATTCTTATGGGTATGGAAATTATAAAGTTAAAATCTATTCTCCTTCAGATACAAGAGGTGGGGAGTATGGATGGAAAGTTAGAGTATTTTAGTTGTAATAGCAACCATATAAATTAGCATAATAGGGGTCACCATACATGCCCATCAACTTAAGGAGACGAATTTCCCCCAAAATGAAAAAAACGTTATTCTTTCAGTAAAATACTTGAAAAGATAACGTTTTTATGGTTCTCTCGCTTTCTGAATAAGCCCGTTGAATATGAATAACTGAGATATGTTTCACTCTTAAAATCACTGAATTACTTTTGAACTAGCACTAGATCTAGCCAGGATTTCGCCTCATTGTACAAAATTGGATTGTTTTGCGGCGTATAGTAGGTAAGGATTGCAACCGCCTGTGATACGACCCATCCGCGGGCCCTTGCCAATGTAGCATCGTCCGTACGGATAGCATCAAGGAACACATCGCGCGCCTCTGGCGAGTGCAACTTCCACGCGACCATTACATCACACGCAGGGTCACCTATGCCCATTGTCTCCCAATCAATCACACCGCTGATACGCTTATCACGCACGAGCCAGTTACGCACATCTAGATCGCCGTGATGCCAAACAGGAGGACCGTTCCATGTAGGCGCAGAAAGAGCCGACTCCCATACAGCAGACACCGCGGGATCGCCATTAAATCGTGCTAGCCAATATCGGAAGTCCTTGTCCCGTTGGGCCAAAGGAATGCCGCGTCCTAACGGCCCTCCCGTTGGATCGACTTGTTGCAGTGCTAGGACAAACCCTGCGAGATCGCGTGCTGCCTGAATCTCGTCAATCGCCTCTATCGGCACCGTTTCACCCCTCAGCCACGAATGTATCTCCCAAAACCATGGGTATTCGTTATTGGGGCGCCCTTGAGCGATAGGTACAGGGATTTCAAGCGGAACTAATGGCGCGAGTTTTGATAGCCATAAGAACTCGCGTCCTCCTGGTGTCGTCGGTCCTTCCCTTCTCGCTAGCCGAATGGAATATTCGTCGCCAAGTCGGAAAACGGTATTTACCGTTCCAACTGGCTCTACCTTACGAAGGGGCAACTCTGCCCAGCGGGGGAACTGATCGACAAGCAAACGACGCACAAGTCGTTCTTCAATTTCCAATTCGTCAGCATGCATCTTCTCGGACATCGTATGATCTCTCCTTGGTAGCTCTGACATAAACTTTTATTGGTGGAAAATTATAATAATGCTCCGTACACCAAAAGTCAAAAAGCCACACTTTTTTATTATAAAATGCAGTCACACCTGAATAAATTGATTTTTCTTAATTTATTAAATTGTAACATAACTCCTATAGGGGTCAACATACATCCCCCTTAACTTAAGAGATTTTAATACCCTTAAATACAAAAAAACGTTATTCTTTTTGTAGAAATATACAGAAAGGATGGTGTTTTTTATGAATCTTTCGATTCAGAGTGAACTACAATTATTTGCTGAAGAATTATATGAACATCTTACTCCTTCATTTTTGGAAAATCTCGCTAGAGAACTAGGTTTTGTACAACGGAAACGTAAATTTTCAGGGCATGATTTAGCTACTATATGTGTTTGGATTAGTCAACGAGTAGCGAGTGATTCTTTAGTGAGACTGTGTAGTCAATTTCATGCTGTTACAGGAACACTCATGAGTCCAGAAGGACTCAATAAGTGTTTCAATAAAAAAGCTGTTTGCTTTTTAAAACACATTTTCTCTACATTGCTAAAAAGTAAAATTTGTGAAACATCAGTGATTCCAAGCTCTTCAATCGCTTATTTTCAACGAATTCGTATTTTAGATGCAACGATTTTCCAAGTGCCAAAACATTTAGCTAGTGTGTACCCTGGGTCAGGTGGTTGTGCACAAACAGCGGGTATAAAAATTCAATTAGAATATGATTTACATAGTGGGCAGTTTTTAAATTTTCAAGTTGAACCAGGGAAGAATAATGATAAAACCTTTGGAACAGAATGTTTAGCGACATTACGGCCTGGCGACCTCTGTATTCGAGATTTGGGTTATTATTCACTGGACGATTTAGATCAAATGGACCAACGCGGGGTATATTATATATCGCGGCTGAAATTAAATAATATGGTGTATATCAAAAATGAGTTTCCTGAATACTTTCGAAATGGGACAGTAAAAAAACAGTCTCAGTACATCAAAGTTGATTTAGAACACATTATGAATACCTTAAAACCAGGACAGGTCTATGAAATAAAAGACGCTTATATTGGAAAGGATAAAAAACTATTCACTCGGGTGATTATGTATCGATTAACAGAAAAACAACTTCGTGAGCGTATGAAAAAACAAATGTATACGGAAAGTAAAAAGGGCATTACATATTCGGAAAAAAGCAAGCGATTATCTGGCATAAACCCATATGTTACCAATACACCTTGGGAGATTATTCCGATGGAACAAATTCATGATTTTTACTCTCTCCGTTGGCAAATTGAAATCATTTTTAAAACTTGGAAATCTCTATTTCAAATTCATCATTGGCAAAATATTAAACAAGAGCCATTAGAATATCATGTTTATGGAAAACTCATTGCCATTTTTTTATGTTCTTCTACTATGTTTAAGATGCGCCAATTAATTTTACAAAAGAAGAAACAAGAATTAAGTGAATATAAAGCAATTGGAATGATTCAAGATCATTTACACATTTTATATCAAACTATACAGCAAAACACCCAAGAAATAACAAAGATCCTAGTCTGCCTGTTCAACCTCCTACAGAAGAATGGACGGAAATCTCATCGATATGAGAAGAAAACTGTCTTTGATATTTTGGGTGTTGTCTATGAGTATAATGGATTAAAAAAACAAAAGAAAGCTGCATAATTTTAAAAAAGATACTTATCTAGGTTTATTTGATATGCTCATTTTTAAAGATAAAAAGTACTCTAGGAGTTTTTTAGTGTATTTGAACGAAAGCTCATTTTGTTTCTGTTCTTAAGTTGATGGGCATGTGGCAGTATCCCTAATAGCGACCTTTATTAGGGTCACCGCCACCAATACTATCAAATACACGTTTCGCTAAGTTTGTATTTTCTTGTAAACCAGAGAATACGTGCTTTCCTGGTCCATATGCATATACACCTACATCTTCACCAGTATGACCATCAGTCGTCCAGCCTGTATAAGAGCGTACATTAAAGATTTTCTCAATTGCATTATCAATTTGCTTTACGTCTTTTGTTAGAGCCGCTTCGTTTACTGATGCAAGTTCTTCAGGTGTAAACTCTAAATCAACATTCACTTTTAATGTTTCTTCTACACTTGCACCATTTGCAATTTCTTTTGCTATAAAGTCTGGCGTACGTTTTGCTGCTTTTAAAACATTTGCGTCAAAGTTGTAGTTGCCATTTGCTCCAACAGTGAAACCACCTGTAGAATGATCTGCAGTAGCTACAACTAACGTTTCTTTATCTTTCTTTGCGAAATCAATCACTGCTTTGAATGCTTTTTCAAAGTCTTCCATTTCACTCATTGCTGCAACTACATCGTTATCATGATTAGCCCAATCAATTTGGCTACCTTCAACCATTAAGAAGAAACCATCTTTGTCTTTCTTTAAACGGTCGATTGCTGCTTTTGTCATGTCTTCTAAGGAAGGTATTTCTGTACCACGGTCAATCGCTTTATCTAAACCTCTTGGTGCAAATAAACCTAACACTTGCTCATTTTTGTCATTTAATAATTGTTCACGATTTGTTACATAGCTATAACCAGCTTTTTTAAACTCCTCTGTTAAGTTCCGGTCATCACGTACAAAATTATCTACACCACCGCCAAGAAGAACATCTACTTTATGATTACCTTTCACTTTTTCATCAAAGTAATCATTCGCAATTTCATTCATATTTTTACGGCTTACATCGTGTGCACCAAATGCCGCTGGCGTTGCATTTGTAATTTCAGAAGTCGCAACTAAACCGGTTGCTTTTCCTTTTTCCTTCGCTTGTTCCAATACTGTTTTTACTGGTTGTTCATCATTATCCACCGCGATTGCTGCATTATATGTTTTAATTCCTGTAGACATCGCTGTTGCTGCTGAAGCTGAATCTGTAATATTTTCATGCGCATCTTCTGAATATGTCATTTGTGTTCCAACGAAATATTGATCAAATGATGTTTTCTCCATTGCTTTTGTATTTGGATTGTCTTTCATATAACGGTACGCTACCATGGAAGAAGGACCCATCCCGTCCCCAATTAAAACAATTACATTTTTAATTTTTGCCCTGCTAGCCTCTGCAACTTTTTCATTCGAACCTACCACACTACACCCTACAGCAGAAGTAAATACTAAAGTTGATAATGCTAATAATGGGCCTGCTTTCTTCATAATCTTTTTCACATTAAATCCCCCTCAAAATTTGTTCCAATTTATCATCACTAATTTATATTACTTTTTCTATACAAATCAATATAAAAAATATTCATAACATATTTCATTTTGCAAAAACAAAACTTTTTGGTTCTGGTGCAAAAATAAAAGAGAATAAAGCGCATATACTCCTAGCGGAATCATATCTTATACTGCAAGCTCAAACAATTGATGGATAAATACTTTTTGATTTTGGGCAGACTAATCCCGTAAATCAATCTGTTCCTTTTTTGATCCTATGCATGGCTTCTACTCCCGAAAGAATGGATGGAGCTGTGTCAAAAGACTTGAACCCTAACATAGAAAGGACTCGCCTCTTAATGAACCGATGATCCTGTTCCACAATGTTGTTAAGATATTTCACTTGCCTTATTTGGATGCCTTCTGAAATCTTTTTTCTTCTTTTAACTTCTCAAATGCTGCTGGATAAGCTGGATTCTTATCTACAGTAATGACACGAGGATTGGATACGTGCGAAAAAGACAAGGCTTTTTTGAAAAAGCGCTTGACTGATTTGGCATTTCTATTTTTACTTAAGTAAAAATCAATGGTATTCCTTTTTGAATCGACTGCACAATACAAATACATCCATTGCGCTTTACTTTTATGTATGTTTCATCTACTCTCCACGAGTCATTGTTCTGTTTGAGATGACACGGGATTCTCTTATCTAAGTCAGGACCATATTGATGAACCCATCGCATAATTGTTTTGTGAACTATCGATAGGCCTCGTTCTTCCATTATTTCCACCAAATCATGAAAACTTAAGTTGTACCGTAGGTACCATCTTACCGTTAATAAGATAACATCAGGCTGATAATGTTTCCATTTGAACAAATTTTGGTTTCCCATACTGATTATGCCCCTTTTTTAGAGTAGTAGTATCAGTATGTTCAAGTTTAAGATATTTTTTGCACCAGAACCGTATGAAGTTTACTTAGCTATCGAGCCTGTCTCTTGCTCTATATATGATTCTACTAACGCAATCGCTCTCCTTGTCGGATGTTGATAGAGGCGTTCCAGTCCTTGTCTGCCAAAAAAATGCACTCACATTAGAGTGAGTGCTCTGAAAAAAGTTGAGACTCCTCCATGGGGCACAATCTTTATAAGGAGAGTCTTCTACTAAAAACGTATCTTTAATTTATAATGAATACTACAAAATCTAATCAAAAAGTACATGATTTTACAAAAAAATATCAAGTGTTAGAAAATTCATTTTAGTCCAAAACCTCAAGATAACTGCATTGGGTTCTGTTACAAAGTTGAAAAATAACCAAAAATAATGAGTATACGATACATGTTCTTGTATATTTTATAATGTTTATTCGGAACAATTGTATTTTCATTCTATATTTTGGGGGCGTTTAAAACTTTGCAACAGACCCCCTAATCGCTCTCCTTGCTGGATGTTGATAGAAGCGTTCCAGTCCTTGTCTGCCAAAAAAATGCACTCACATTAGAGTGAGTGCTCTGAAAAAGGTTGAGACTCCTCCATGGGAGTACAGTCTTTATAAGGAGAGTTTCTAATAGAAACGTATCTTTAATTTATAATGAATACTATAAAATCTAATCCAAAAGTACATGATTTTACAAAAAAAATATTAAGTAAGGGTCGCGCCCCGTAGCCATCAGCCTAACGAAATTAAATGCCCAAAACAAGAACTTTACTTTTATACAGTTATTTATGAGAATTTAGCTCAAAAAAACATTCGCAAAGGTATAACCATATTAATACATTTCATAAGTGTTTAATCAAGCGTTTGTTTAAAGGCATTTAAACGGTTCTGGTGCAAAGATAAAATGAAAACTAACAAAACTTCGCAACAGAACCTTTGAATGCTTATCGTGAAGTATCTAAATTTATAAACTAAATACAGGTAAAAAAATATATGCTACAACTTACTGTAACCTTTAATAACTTTAGGTGAAATTAATGAATGAATCCTCTACCAAGTTGTTGTTCCGCCATAGCTACTAAACGTTTTGTGATTTCACCACCAACAGAACCGTTTGCACGAGATGTTGTATCTGGACCAAGTTGTACGCCAAATTCTTGTGCAATTTCATATTTCATTTGATCAATTGCGTTCTCAGCACCTTGAACCAATACTTCATTATTATTTCTGTTATTCTTTTTAACCATATGTATCACCTCCTACGGTTTTAATATGCTACGAAACATGGAAAAATAATTATTCCTTTTTATGGTAAATGGATGTTTGAAAGTTTCTGTTCCAATTCAATAAGAAAAACAAAAAGAACTTGTAGGAATCACTACAAGTTCTTTTTGTTTTAATGAAAGCAAGGGTAACAAAACATATTTCAATAGACACAATCGGGAACTACTTAATGACTGGTGTGACAAGTTCATTATATAACAAATATTAACATTTGAGGATTTTAATTTTGAATATTTCGTGAATTAAGAAAACAAAACAATTTATTGCGTTTTATTACTAGAAAATTCCATTCTTACAGATATATCTATATTTATATGCATGTTTAATATTCTATAATAAAATGAATTTCTTGTTATCACTACATATAATTCTTGAATATATGTAAGTCACTAACATTCTGACCATATATTTTTGAAAGGGTTGAAAATTGTATATTTTTTACAAAATGTGAGTTATAATTTTTTTGAAGAGCAATCTGTAAGTCCTATTGAAATATGTGGTAAATTTACATGGGATATGAAATGCATATTCGGGTTCTGTTGCAAAGTTTTCTACATGAAGCTACACTCTAGAAAACAGGATCTAGGAGAATCAGACATGAGATATTTTAAAGGAAAACAATTCAAGAAAGATATTATTTTAGTAGCCGTCGGCTACTACTGTCGTTTTTCTTTAAGTTATCGCGATGTATCTGAAATCCTGAAAGAACGTGGTATTTCAGTTCACCCAACAACCATCATGCGATGGGTTCATGAATATGGCAATCTCATCTATCAAATTTGGAAAGTAAAAAATAAATCTGCGCGCTTATCTTGGCATTTGGATGAGACTTATATCAAAGTTAAGGGAGAATGGCGTTATCTCTATCGTGCAATTAATAAAGATGGACACACATTGGATATTCAACTTCGTAAAAAACGGAATCATCAAGCTGCCTATGCCTTCATGAAAAGATTAGTAAAACACTTTGGAGAACCTACGGTTCTCACTACAGACAAAGCGCCGGCATTACTTTACGCATTTAACAAATTAAGAAAACAAGGACTTTATCAAACTACCATCCATTGTACAATCAAACATTTAAACAATCTTATTGAACAGGATCATAGGCATGTAAAGAGACGTTTTGCCAAATCTGCAGGATTTCAAAATCTTCGCCATGCTTCACGTACGATAAAAGGTATCGAGACTATTCATGCCCTATATAAACAAAAGCGAAGTCTTCAAAGAGACTCCGCCTTTTCAACGTACAATGAACTTCAACGATTATTAGCTACTTCTTAAACATTGCTCCTCATTTACCAACCTGTTTATGCTTTTTCAAACTTTGCAACAGAACCGAACTAATAAATAGGAGTGGTGGTGACAGGGTAGCTGTTACTACCCACCTTAACGTAGAGTGGTGAAGGAAAAATTTTGTATCGTAGAGAATATATACAGAATAGGAATCTAAGTATGTACTTTCAGGTGAAGGGAGAAATCTCATGAACAAATTTGTAAATGACAAGTTTTATGAAACGAGAAATAACCTATTAGAGGAGATTACTTTATTGAGTGACGCTCAATTCAATAGTAAACCAGATATGAATAAATGGAGTATAGCACAAGTTTGTCATCACTTAGTCTTATTAGATGAGAGGGCTATAAAAGTTATTTCCTCTGGATTAAAAGAGATTGATAGTACCCAAAAAGAGCGTCAAGAAATTCACTCTATATTATTAGATAGAACGAAAAAATTTACAGCTCCAGAAATTCTTGAACCAAGCTTAGAAGCATTTGAAGTTCACCAAATGATTGATTTGTTAAACGATTCGAGAAAAAAATTGATGACTTTTCTTAGTACAATAGAAGATGTATCCATATTAGCAAAAAAAGCAGTGAAGCACCCTGCTCTGGGAGAATTACTTCTTGATCAATGGATAGAACTGATATATTTGCATGAACAACGTCACATTGAACAAATAAAAGAGATTAAATTACTTTGTGAAGTTGGAATGTGAAAATCTCTGTCCATTTTGTCACTTTACCTATAAGTTGGCCAGAAAACACTTATTTTTGTAGGTGATTATCTAATTATTCAACGGAATTGCATAAATTGGCCGTGAGTTAATTATTAACCCATAAGCTTGTCGTGTGTTTTATTAATGTAGCTTTGGAATAATGTTTGGTCAAATTGATACTAATAACCTTAATAAACGAGCAAGTGGAACTGACGCTTCCGTTAGTTAATAGGTCACTTTGCTCTCTTGATATGCTTTCTTTATCCGTTCAATTTGAGCGAGGTGTCCTTGTATATGTTGAAGATCCTTCAATTGAAAATAACCTATAAATCATTTATTAATAAAGTTGTTCTTTGGAAGGTTTATCCAAATATATAGAAAGTATGAAAAAATAAATTTTAATCTGATCAAAGGAGATGAAGAAATTGTTTAAAAAAATCGGTATAGGAGTATTTTCTACAGCAATTGTATTAAGTGCCAGTATAGGTTTTTCAGGTATTGTATCGGCAGATAGTCCATCTGCAAATGAACAAGTTAAGAATGGAGATTTTGAGGAGGGGCTAAATAACTGGATTTTATCTAATCCTAATTCTTCTACCGAGAATATCGGCACTTCTGAACCAGGCAATCATTATCTGAAATTAATACATGCAGACACAGCCTATCAGCTTGTTACTGTAAAGCCGCATACAGAATATACATTAACATTTGATGTAGCGGGAAGTATAGGTTCTCCAGCAGAAGTAACAGTAGGTAATCTGAATGCCACTCAAGAAATAGTTCCATTAACAAAGAAGCAGTATACAGGATTTAAGCCAGAACATCATGAGATGAAGTTTAAAACAGAGGAGGATGTGTCAAACTTTGCTGTCAAACTTGCTTCTACAGCAAATGGGAGGGCTAAGTTTGATAATGTACAATTAAAGGAAAAGGAGAAATCTTATATTTTAAATATGGATTTTGACCACAATTCAAGTTTAGAACCTCTTAAACCATGGGGCAATATAAAATACAATATTGAAGAGCATGCAGGAGTAAATAATTCTAAGGGACTTCATTTAAACGCATCATACGGTGGATATATTAGTGGATTCATAACTTTGAAGCCTAATACTACATACATACTGTCCGCATCTGGAAAAGCAAATACTCCTGGTTCAGAAGTATGGGTATCAGTAGGGGTTAATGGAAGAGGCCAAGCTGATTTGGAATTTACTTCCTCACAGTATGAACAAAAATCGGTCGAATTTACTACTCCAAATTCTATTAATTCAAGTGAATTCTACATTTATCATCTTGCTGCGTTCAGCTTTGATGTCAATCTTGATGATATCGTACTAGTTGAAAAGTAGCCATAATAAAAAATATATTTCTATCATTGACACATGAAAACAATTCTAGAAATGAGCCGCCATATGCCTGTCGACTCGAGACTTTGAAATGTATCCAAAACGAAGTTTGTTCTTTCTACATTTATTTATGGGAATTCAGCTCGTTTTTTCATTTTGAGGAACAATGAATTTCATAAATTGATGGCAATATGATACTATCCCTAAAAGTCGCAACTTTATTTAAAGGCAACATTAAAAATATTCTTCAAATCCTGGAAGCATAAGTTGACCGTTTTGTTATCAAGACCTAAATTATAAAAATCCCTAAAAATAAAGGAGAGCACATATTATACATGACTAATATATTCTCTCCTTTTATTAAAGCGCCCGTTAGCGGATTAACGAAAATGCTTAATATGTAAAATAACTTAGTAATTTATTAAAAGAATTGATCTCGGCATATGGTTTTATTTCAGTATCATTCTTGATCATATAAGGATTGAACTATATGCCCTTTATATTTGAATTTTGACAACCACCAATATCCCTTTCTAGATCGTCTCCAACGAATAATACCGTTTCCGGTTGCACATTAAGCTTATTTAATGCTAATTCAAATATGCGTTTGTCAGGTTTATTAAATCCCACTTCTTCAGAAATAATTATTATATCAAAACAACTATTTAAATTAGTGTTCATTATTTTAGCTTTTTGTCTCTGAGTTGAACCGTTTGTAATAATTGCAATTTTAACATGCTTCTTTATAGTGTTTACGATATTTATAGTATTTTGGTCTATAGGAAAACAACGTGGAAAATTATTATTCCAAAAATCCTGAATTTCATTGCTTGGCAATCTATATTTTGGTGGAAATTCATCAAAAAATGATTCCAAAACTTTTACTTTGTCACTATCGCCATAGCTTCTTTGGTCATATTCCCTAAACTTCTGCAACATTTCGTTTTTGACTGAACGCTTAATATCCCCATAACACTTCCCTAAAATAATTAAAAACAATTTATCTACTGCGTTATCCCTATTAAGTAAGGTATCATCCAAATCAAATAGCATTGCATTATAATCAGTCAAATAACTTCACTGCCTTTCTCATCTACTAATATGTATCTCTTTCCATCTTCCAGTATCACTTCTTGTACACGCATCACCCTTCACCTCTTAAACCCTTTTTACGCCTCCCGCTGTGGGCTTTGTCCCCTAACTAATAAAAACACATTTCATTAATCACATTATATACATAATGGACAATTTTTTAATATCTGATTATTCTATCTATTTTGCATAAAAAATAGGATAGTTAACGTTTTGGCCAATTTATGCTTCTTTGAAATAAAGTCATGACGCTTGTAAAAAAGTTGTGATGCTTCACCTCATTTGGTTATGATTACCATAGGAGGTGTCCAAAAAAGAACATCTGAAATTGAAAAGTGATTAAATCTCTAGTTAAAAAGAATATTATCTTGACTATTCGAGCTGAACAATTGAATTCTATTTAGAAACAAAGAAGAAAAATTATTTACTATAAAATTTATTGGAAATTTATTTTTATATCGTATCCTTTCAATATAACTTGAAAGGAGAACCCCATGAGAAAATTATCTAAAGTATTAAAGAATATATTTATTATGTTTATTGCGGTTATCTTACTTATATTAGCATCTGTTTTTATATACCATAACAATCAATTAAGTAAGGAATCAGATCTTATTAAAGGTAAGGGAACAATCGTTAAGATTAATAATAAAAAAATGAATGTTTATAGTGAGGGAAACGGTAAGGATACATATGTATTTATGGCTGGCTCTGGGATTGCTGCTCCTGTTTATGAAATGAAAGGGGTATATAGTAAGTTTTCAAAAGAAAATAGGATTGCTGTAGTAGAAAGAGCTGGTTATGGGAACAGTGATGTTTTTAACGATGGAAGGGATATTGATAAAATATTAGAACAAACGAGAGAAGCACTTATTAAAAGTGGAAATAAACCTCCTTATATTTTAGTTCCGCATTCAATATCGGGAATAGAGGCTATTTATTGGGCACAAAAATATCCGGGGGAAATCAAGGGAATTATTGCGTTAGATATTGGTTTACCTCAGCAGTATGTGAAATATAAAAGCGAAGTGGATAAGTCAACATTAAAAATAAAAGGGATGAATATTTTAACGGAAATGGGTATTCATCGACTTCTACCTTCTGCTACTTATAATCCTGAAGTGATTCGACAATCTTTTTTAACTAAACAGGAAAAAGAAATTTATAAAGCAATATCGTATAAACAGTTTTTTAATGTTGATATGAAAGAAGAGCTCTTACATTCTTACGAAAACAGTAAAAAATCTGTTAACCTTCCAATACCAAAAGAAACACCTATATTATTTTTAGAGGCAGTTGCTGATCAAAATAAAAACTCGAAATATACAAAACAACATTACAAAGATTATAAAGAATTTGCAGAACAACTTGAAATAGCAGATGTTATAAAATTGAGGGGGACACACAGCATTTATTTATATCAGGCTAATGAAATATATAAGCTTTCTCAGGAATTTATCAATAAAATAGTGAAATGAAGGTTTGCATGATGAAGGGAGGTTCTGTTGCAAAGTTTCCGAAGACATAAAGAGATGGAGAATATTGTGGACCAGTTTTATGAAACTATTAATAATTCATGTAATGCGTTATACGTCGAAAAAACGAAGTTTGGTTGAAGACTTCGT
>NZ_JBWYHD010000023.1:0-38399 GCF_056711665.1 Bacillus sp. Medicinal_06
AATCTTAAACTCCCGAAAGTGAACATCAGAATTATGACCGATTTCTTGTCTTATGAGTTCTAAGTCTGATGTGAAGTCACCCGTAAAATGAACCGCTGAGTTTCGAGAAGGCTTAGTTTGTTGTTTAGCATTTCCTTGAATGGTATTTTTTTGCACCTGGTTATCCTTTGATTTCCACCAACTCATTCTTACCACTCTTTCTCTGATATATTGACCCAATGAAAAAATCTTGAGATAATATATGGAATTAAAAATACGATAAAAGCTTGTACAAAAATTTTCCAATCTGGAAGATAGGAAACAATCATATTCCACATTTTCATCACCTTATAAATGCACCCTCCTAGGAACAAGATTTTATCAAATCTGGTCTTTTTTTATAAAGATTCCCAAAAATAGAACGGTGAACATTAATTTCATTCCGTACTAAACTCTTGTTACCATTGAGACTTTTTGTTCCTAATTTCAATTTTCTAGATATTGTTTCCTTTTATGTTTATTTATATGCTTGCATATAAATAAACATAAAAGGATGTAATAATACCTATTAAAGTAAAAAAGATGCTATCTCTAGCATCTTTTTTACTTTAATTTAACTAACTATTTATTTATATTTTCAGCCAAATTACTTTTGTTTTTCAAAATAATATATATAACAAGTCCAATAAGCATCCAGATTATAAAACGAATCCAAGTAACTTCTGGAAGACTGATGATAAGATATAATGAAAAACAAATCCCAATCAACGGAATTACAGGGACAAAAGGCGTCTTAAATTTCCTTTCTAAATCTGGTCTTTTCTTTCTTAATACAATGATAGAAGAACAAATAAAAATAAACCCATCATTTGAGAGTAAAAATTAGAAAGTGTTCGTCATTGTAATTCCAAATGTATCCGTTTTGCTTCAAAATAAAGAACTTGAATAAATTTTTTCGTATCGATGCGAGTAGGGAGTGTTGGCTCATTATTCAATTCTGTCATCTTTCTCCTTACGGTTGTAAAATCAAAAAACCTAGAAGCGTAATTTTCGAACTTCGGGTTTAAAAAATCAGTAAGTCCAAGGGATGCTAAATGGTTTAATGATTGATAAATTGCTCTCCGAATCCGTTGTTTTGAGGCTTCAATCGACCTTTTTAATTCGGCTTCTTCAGCTGATTCTCCAAGTCTTTTTTGAGCTAAATTCACAAAAATCTCTTTTAGTGAGGGAAATCCTTGTTCCAACGTTTTATCTTGTTCATATTTATATAAATAATCCAGCATGTCCATTAAATCTTTACTTCCGCTTTCACTAGCTATCCCTAATTCAGATAGAAGAAAGTGAATGGAATTTTGAAAATGATTGAAAGTACTTATATGTTTTTCATTACGGTATTTTTCCTGCGTACTTTGATCACTATCCAATTTTAGTACCATATTGAGCGATTTTTGAATGTTTTTTATCGATTTTTCCAATCGGATTCGTTCGATGACTTTCTGAACGACTGTTAATACTTCAATCCGGTTAATGGGCTTAATAATATAGTATTCAACGCCAAGCGAATACGCTTCAGCAATTAATTCTTTTGATTCTACTTGAGAAACCATGATGATTTTCCCTTTAAACGATGGTTTTATTTGACGAATTGTTTTTATTCCATCTTGAATCGGCATTAACAAATCGATAAATAAAATGTCTATATTTTTGAAGATTAGCATTTTTTGATCTAACAATGAGCCATCCTCAGCTTCTCCTACAACCTGTCCAAGATCCTCATCCTCTATAATTTGAGCTAACATTGAGCGAACCGCTTTCTCATCATCTACTATATAAAAATACATAGAATCACCCTTTCGAAATTATATGATCAATCCTTAATCTGATTATAAAAATCGATCCTTTTCCTTCGGTTCTGTCCTCAAGCGTAACATCACCTTCAAGTTGTTCGACCATTTCTTTTACATACGATAGTCCGATACCTGTCGATGGGTTACCTACATCATCATATTTAGAAGTAAACCCAGGTTCAAAAATTGACTCTTTATACTTTGAAGAAATACCGGGACCGTTATCGCCTATTCGAAATTCAACGGAATGATGGTCTTTATTAATGTCAATTGTGATGGTTCCCATATCTTGGATAGCTTCTACAGCGTTTGCAACGATATTATTTATAATTGATAAGATTGTGTAAATATGATAGTGAGGATGCACGCCATCAATCTTGTACACAAATTGAATATCTTTCTCTAGCAACAGAGCGTATTTCTCATTTGCTCGTACGATAATGTTTACCAGTTCATTTATGGACATATAATCTGTAAAGCTTTCATCAGAAATTAGCTTTGAAAGTCCAGCAAAAATACGTTGATTATCCTTTTTAACGTCATGGACTTCACCAGCAATTTTCAATGCCTGCTGCCGTAAATCTGCAACTTGAAAGCTCATCTGTCTATGCTCTAAAGAATCTAAAGTTTTATATAAATCATAGGATTTTTTTGTTATATTTTCAGCATCTTGCAACGTTTTTTTTAAATGAACAGCGTCTTCATATAAACTAGAGATGAGCATAAGCATGCGTTCATTTTGTTTTTTTATGTGTCTCTCCCTTGACTGCGCTTCATACAGTTTCATCATATTGAAAAAGCTTAGAACTATAAAACTATGGGAAAATGCGATAACGATTATCTCATTTATTGCCTCTGGTGTGATAGTTGTTTTTAATACGAAATATTGAATCATTAATTCCACACAGTCTGATAATATTTCAATGATGCAGCCGATAAACCCAATCATCAATGGTTGATGATGAAAGCGTTCGACTTTCGCTAAGTAAAAGAGACAAGAATAAGTAAAATAAAAGAAAAAACTAGGATAGTGAATATGGAAAGCAGCTATCGAATCCATATTTTCCTTTGTGATAACGTCTATTAAGATACGAAATGCTACAACCACTATTGCTGTTAAAAAACCTGGCAAGAATGCTGGCATTCGCCGAAATAATAACAAAAAAAAGAAAAATGTTGGTGCACCAAAGCTCATTCGAAATGTCTCATTTAAGGGAAAAGACTTTATTTCACCTACTAAGGGTACTGTAAATACCATCAAAACCAGAATATAGATGTCTTTTTTTACTAAATTACTAAGATTCAAAATAATCACTTCTCACTTTCGCCTAACAGTCAGTATACAAATCTCTTAACATTAATACAACACTTACTCTATTTTTTACAAAAAACGATAAATAAGATATAAACGAAAGCATTAAACATTGTGAGTATTCTTTACATTCTTCTACTTTAGGAAGATACTTTATAACCCAAAAATGTTCAGACACATTATACTGTCTGAACATTTTTGTATTCGCTCTGACACAAAAACATCTATCATCCTTTTTAGAATATACTTAAATCCCATTCTTGTGCAATATGTTCTAATAACATAACCCCTGGTAAACTATTCCCATATTCATCAATGGCTGGTCCATAAATGCCAATACCACATCCATCTTGAAACGGTAGGTCCCTCCTGGATTTTGAGGGGACAAGTGCCATAATTCCTCCGGACACCCCACTTTTAGCTGGCAACCCAATGAAAGCAGCAAATTTGCCAGAAGCATTGTACATTCCACAAGTAAGCATTAGGGCTTTTGTTAATCTAGCGACCTCTTTAGGGAGAACTTGTTCTTTACGAATAGGATGATATCCATCATGTGCTAGTATAAGCCCTATTAAGGCAATATCCTCTGTATTTATTTCTATCGAACATTGTTTTAAGTAAACCTCTAGTGCCTCCTCCACATCTGATTCTAAAAAACCATTCTCCTTTAAATAGTATGCTAAAGCTCTATTGCGATGAGCTGTTTGCCATTCTGATTGAAACACTTTTTCATTAATGGCGGGACGTTTCTCTATCATTTTTTCGATTAATACGTATAGAGATTCTAATTTTTCTTGCGACGATATTCCTGGCAGAAGCGAAGCTACCGTAATCGCTCCAGCATTAATCATAGGATTAAAAGGCTTTCCTGGTTTATGCATCTCTAAACGAATGATCGAATTGAAGGCATCTCCAGTTGGCTCTACATCAACCCGCTCTAATACGTAAGAAATACCGCGGCTTAAACAAGCGGCTATAAAGCCGATTACTTTTGATATACTTTGTAAGGTGAAAGGTACCTCCCAATCCCCTGACTTTATCATTGTTCCATCTGGCCCTACTATACAAATACCTAATTGCGATAAATTTATCTTTCCCAAAGCGGGAATATAACTGGCGCTTTGTCCCTTAGCAGCATAGGATCGATAATGAGCTACCCATTGATCTAAGTAAGCTTTTTCTTGACTCTCAACTTGAACGCTAGACTCCTTTATCATTTAACCATATTCCTCCGTACTATTAACTGTGTATAGAATTATTTTTTCTTTATTATAATCAATAATATTTGCACTAGAACCAAGAAAAATATTCAGACATATTACAGTCTGAATATCTTTCTTGTTACATACTTTTCTTTTTTGAAGTGTCCTGATAATGCTCCCAACATTCAATGTTTTCAAGCCCTTTAATGCTTTCTTTATAAAAAATAGGGTCTTTACCAGCTTTTTTCTGTTTCATGTAATCTTGTAACGCAGCAAAGGCTACTTTTGAAAGTAAGGTAATAGCAATTAAATTTATAATAACCATAAAGCCCATAAATAAATCCGCTAAATCCCATACCAGCTGGATTTTTGCAACCGAACCGAATACAATCATAGCTAACACACTTATTCGGTATACCATTAACCATACTTTATTTGTGTGTAAGAATCGAATATTTGTTTCTCCATAATAATAGTTACCAATTAGCGCACCGAATCCAAATAGGAAAACAAAGATAGCAAGACAGCCCGATGCCCAAGGGCCGATGTGTTCACTTAATGCTGCTTGTGTAAGGGCAATACCATTTAACTCCGGTTGTTTGTATGCATCAGAAAGTAAAATAATAAATGCTGTGCTTGTACAAACAATCAGTGTATCCGTTAATACACCAAATGCTTGAATAAGTCCTTGTTTCACTGGATGGCTTGTTGTTGCCGTTGCAGCAACGTTTGGAGCACTTCCCATACCAGCTTCATTTGAGAATAAACCACGTTTCACTCCATGCATGAGTGCTGCGCCGATTGAACCGCCTGCTATTTGTTTAAAGCCAAATGCGTTTTGAACAATAAGAGAAAGAACTTCCGGCATTTTTGTTATGTTCGTAACTACAACAAATAATGCAACTCCAATGTATAAGACTGCTAAAAACATTACCTTGTATTCAGCCATTTTTGCAATACGCTGTACACCGCCAAAGATAATTGCAGCGAAAGCAAGTGCCATGATAATCCCTACAGTTAAACGATCTGTACCGAATGAGTTCTCAAAAGCAATTGTAACGGTATTTGATTGTACAGAATTGAACACAAGGCCGAAAGTAAGCGTAATTAAAATAGAGAATAATACTCCCATCCAACGTTTGTTTAACCCTTTTTCCATATAATAGGATGGACCGCCGCGGAAACCATCTTTATCTTTTACTTTATATATTTGTGCTAATGTACTTTCAACAAAGCTGGATGCTGAGCTAATAATAGAAATAATCCACATCCAAAATACCGCTCCAGGACCGCCTAGTGCAATTGCAATCGCAATTCCTGTGATATTTCCTGTTCCAACGCGTGCGGCCATACCAATACAGAACGCTTGAAACGGAGAAATTTGGTCTTTAGAACTATTCTTCCCTTCCATTAACACACGGACCATTTCTTTTAGCATTCGAAACTGTACAAATTTCGATTTAAATGTGAAATAAATTCCGCAAAAAACAAGCATAATAATTAGCAATTTAGACCATAAAAAATCATTCGTTGATCCGACTAAATCCACTAACAATTGTTCCATATAATCACCTCATATCAAAATTTCATATCCCCTAATCTATATAAAATCACCTTTATTTTCTGACATAACTAACCTCGTTTCATATACACATGCAACAAAGACAAAAATTTTCTATGAAAATGGTATTTCCTCATTTATACGAATATTCATAATATGTAACTGTACAGCTGACATCTTGAAGGATCTGATGCTTGTACACTTGGATGCTCTAGCTCCTCCCGCAAAAAAATAGTTTTTATCCAGAAATGTGGCTGCACCATCATACTTGTTCCGTATACTGGATTTTTAAATTGAACTTATATAAATCCTTTTTGTCTCTTTTTATTATTTGCACGAGATTATAAACTGAATTATCAAAAAATAAAAATCGATTATAAAAACTTTCATATTTGTTCTATAATAAAGTCTCTTTAGTTTATAATTAACGCTTCTTAGAAAAGCACTTGTCTGCCCTGGTATTCCTTTCTAAATCAACACATAATATTAGTAGGTCTACTGCCCCTCACTTGTCTGCAAATTTTTGCTACAAAACCTTCATCTAAATACTTTGTTTACATAAAAATATATTGCCAATTTTACTGAATCTCAGGAATCTTTAATTCTATTTTCCTCTATAGATAAAGAAAATCATTAATAGATTTCCTTAATATCAGATAAACATATAGAGAAGATCTTTTGCTGTTCATTTATTAAAAGCAGTGTTTGTTGGTGTAAATCAAGGTTGCAAACTCGCCCCTTACATGTTTGTAAAAATCCACTCTGATAGTAATCAATAGTGATTAAGTGATTTTTTGCTAATTTTCTTAAGAACATGGATATATCCCCTTTCTCACTACTAATCTATATAAATAGCCTGTAAATACAAGAATATAGGCCAATTAAAAAATTCAAAACCATCCCTTGAAGCGCTTTCAAACCCAAACTAATAGAAACGTATCTTTAATTTATAATTAAAAGTACAGAATCTTACCAGAAAGTACAGGTTTTTATAGAAAGTTTTTAAAATATTTAAAAAGTCATTCAGGCGCAAAAACTTTAAAATAATAGTAGGATGCGTGGTGAGTCAACGTACAAGGTACTTATGTTCTCACCGTAGGAACTACGGGCAGAGCCTGCTAAGATAACTGGTGGATACATCGGTGTTCGCAGGAATATCCCTCTTCAAACAGACCGCAAGGTTGTTAAGTGGGGGTAGTTCAATGTCATTCCATAGTACATACAATAATTCCAATCAAACTTCAATTCAAACTTACAGTGATAGATATCACTGTAGTTCTTAAGCGGATAAATTAAACTCATCTTGAATCGATAGATTCATACAAAAAACGCCATCCTTTCTGTATATTTCTACAAAAAGAATAGCGTTTTTTGTTTATGTGGATACAAATTTAACCTAACTGGATAGAGATTAGTCTGTACCACTATTATTTGATTTCAATTGCTGAAGTTGTATCGTCAGCCAAATTTGCTGTTATACCATACCAATCAGAGTGTCTAAATACGACTCCTTTGCCATATCCTTGAGTTGAAGTATGTTCCCACAGTGTCGTTGAATAACTTGCAGAAGGTGAAGCTGTACTTACAGAAGAAAGTCTGTCATTCCAGCTAGAAGGTAAGTTTTTAAACCCATAACTCCAAGAAAAATACTGTCCACCTTTATTTTTATGCTCATAGAAATCGGTACTACCAGGTCCGCTACCTCCACTACCTAGGGGCTTTATTTCATTTTTTCGTCTTTGTTTATCTTTTGCAATAAAAGCATCCAAGCTTTCTCTACTCGTAAAACCATAAGCCAACCAATCTCCATTTGTATTTTGTTTAGGTAGAACCATAGTTACTTTTACGTCTTCGTTGGATTTGTTATTTAATTTGTCACGAGAATCCAAACTCTTTCCATCCACAGTTACATAGTCGAACGATTTAATCGTATAATCTTTTTCTGTACTTGCTGATACCGTTCCTATTCCTCCAGTTAATACAAAGCCAGTCGTTAACGCTCCTACAACTAACTTCTTGAACATACAAACATCTCCTTTGTACTAAAATTTTTTTGTACAACTAAAATGCATGTTACTTTTATATTTTCGTGAATATTCAGGAATAATCACTCTGTTTCTCTACATAAAAAAATCACTATTCTCCCATTTTTCTAAATCCATGAAAGAATAGTGATTTTAAAACTTCTTCACCTAATCAATTGAAGTTCTCCGTTACTTTTTGATTTCAATTGCTGAAGTTATATCATTCCAATCCGCAGCCAAATTAGCAGTTTTACCATACCAATCAGAGTGTCTAAATAAGACCCCTTTGCCATATCCTTGAGTTGAAGTATGTTGCCACAGTGTCGTCGAATAACTTGCAGAAGGTGAAGCTGTACTTACAGAAGAAATTCTGTCATTCCAGCTAGAAGGCAAGTTTTTAAAACCACTGCTCCAATAAATATACTGTCCACCTTTATTTTTATGCTCATAGAAATCGGTACTACCAGCACCACTACCCAGGGTCGTTACTGGGCTTTGAAATCTTTGTTTATCTTTTTTGATAAAAGCCTCTAAGCTTTCTCTACTCGTAAAACCATAAGCCAACCAATCTCCATTTGTATTTTGTTTAGGTAGAACCATAGTTATTTTTACGTCTTCGTTGGATTTGTTATTCAATTTTGCCAGAGAATCCACATTCTTTCCATCCACAGTTACATAGTCGAACGATTTAATCGTATAATCTTTTTCTGCACTTGCTGATATCGTTCCCAGTCCTCCAGTTAATACAAAACCAGTTGCTAACGCTCCTACAATTAATTTCTTGAACATACAAACATCCCCTTTTGTTAAGATTTTTTTGGTACAACTAAAATGTATGTTATTTTTATAATTGTGTAAATATTTATAAAATTTAGAAATAAAAAACAGAAAATTTGCTTTTTTTTGTAGCAATTAAGTTGCTTTTTATCGTTTGGGGTGGTTATTAAGACGAATCATTTAGTTTACTTTTGATTAAAAGAGAAAATACACGCTGCAGAAATAAAACAGAGCATCGGTTAAAACGTTGATTAAGACCTTCTGAACTCATGATTGTAGCTGTACTTGCATAAAGTTGACTACATAATTGAGTAAGAGAATCGCTTGCTACGTGTTGACTAATCCAGATACATAAAGCAACCAAATCTCATGCGCCATACTTGCTTTTACGTTTTACAAAACCTGTCTCTTGTGCAAGCTGTTGAAGAATATGTGGAGATAGATATTACTGTAGTTCTTCAGCGAACAAATGAAACTCATCCTGAATCGATAGATTCATACAAAAACGTCATCCTTTCTAATGATCTAGTTTGTTTAGAAAGAGTAACGTTTTTTTACAATCAGGGGGTAATTGATACTCTTAAGTTGATGGGCATCTATGGTGACCCCATGTCCATCAACTTAAGAATTTTTTTAACCCCAAGTTTAAAAATACGCCATCCTTTTCTATGATTCTACAGAAAGAATAGCGTATTTTTTTTATTTTAGGGAGTATTTTGTTTTATTAGCTTAATAACATTGGCTTGCCTCCGTAATTCCAAAATCCCCCAAAATTATTTTTTAGAATAAGTTTTTTTGAACCAGAAAGGTTTATTTTTAACTATAAAAACTATGACAAAATTTATCCAGTTTTCCTTTTTGCCTACTTGCTAAATTCAGCAAGTAAAATATTTTTAAAAGGATTAGAACCATTATTTTTATGGCTATTTAAATTGATGGCCAATGTATGCTTACCTCCAAGTGTGCCTCCAGCAAGAGTAGAAAACCCTGGAACACCGCCTGCATGCCCCCATATAGAAACGTGATTTGGAAGCTTAATTTCATAGATTCCAAGACCATATCCATCCATTCCTTCTATTCCTGTAGGAACTGTAGTAAGCATTTGTTTTAGTTGCTGTTCCTTCAGTAATTTGCCACTGAGTAAGTAAGAGAAGAATTTGTTTAAGTCGTCAGCAGTAGAAATCATATCTCCATCCGAGCTACCTGGGTAAGAATAAGTAACGTCTTTTAGCTCACTTGCTCCGTCATATTCTTCATATCCACGGGCATGCTTGGTGCCTGGAATCACGCTTGAATTGCCAGGTAGAAATGTATTCGACAATTCAAGCGGTTCAATAATCCGATTTTCAACCTCTTCCGCATAGCTGTTTCCAGTTACTTTTTCAATAAGAATACCCAGTAATACGTATCCTGTGTTTGAATAAGACCAGCCCTTTCCAGGAGCAAAGTCTGGGGGAAGAGAAATCCCCATCTTAACTAATTCTTCAGCTGTATACGATTTTTTTGTATCTATAATATCAAAGTCTTTTGACTTTATGTAGTCAGCGATACCACTTGTATGATTCAATATCTGCCGGATAGTAATCTGTTTACTATCATATCCGTTTCCTTGAATGACACCAGGAAGCCACTTTTCGATGGAGTCGTCTAGATTCAAGCGTTTCTCTCCAGCTAATTGAAGTAGCACTGTTGCAATGAATGTCTTCGTCACACTGCCAATTCGAAAGCGAAAATCTGTTTTCATCGGTTTCTTGGTTCTCAGATCCGCTATCCCAGTGGCATAACTCCATGTTTTTCCACCCTTGTAAATTTTAGCAAGTATCCCAGGATATCCAAGTTCTAGTGTATCCCGCATTGCTTGCTGAACAGAAGTACGATCTCGTTGGGTACTTGTATGTAACGAACTAGATACACTTTGATTGGGCTCTGCTTTTACAATTGAGGTTGGTGTTGTATATAGCAGGGAACTTCCAGCTATTAAAAGGGTTAAACTTGCACATGTAATTTGCCTACTTGTTTTCATAAGGTCATCCCTCTCCTCTATTCATATTGTGTAGATGGTTGACAGCTGTTTCATACTAACCACACAGCTATCATTTCTACCAAAAGTTCACTATTGAATTTGTAATTATCTTACTAATTATTTTTTCACAAACGCCATTGTATCCTAATAAACGGTAAATTCCTCTTTTTCCACATGTATGTTAATCCTAGAAATTACTTCTTTTCTTTGAAACACTCTTGTTACTGGTTTGTTTTTCATAAATATGTCATATCTGTTTCTCCTTTCACACCTCTTTATATTTTTAACATACACAATGAAAATCTCCCCTCCTCATTTATTGTTAATGCGTTAAAAACTGCTCCTTGATTCTAAGTATTTTTCTGTCACATACGGTAGTGTCAAAATGTCATGATATTTATGACATAACTATCAATACAGCCTTATCCACTCAATTTTTGTTGTTCTTTATAAATATGACAGAAGTTCACTATCGACTATGACTCGCCGCTTGCTACACTCTGTTCATACGCTAACGAGCCGCTAACTCGTTGCGCTAACAAAAAAATTCCAACCAAATAAAGGAGCGTACAAAAATGAAACAAGCAATTAACAAACTGGGGATCGTTACAATTCTTCTTTCTTCTTCAACCATGATTTCTGCATGTTCCCAACAATCATTAGAAGCAGAAAAATCAAAACCATCGGCATCCACGACTAATATCCAAATGACGAAAGGACCCAATAATAAAAAAGAAATAGAATCTTTTGCTGATCCGTTATTTGAAGAAGAAATGAAGAAGCATAATGTGAATGGTTCTAGTTTTGTCGTCGTTCATGATGGAAAGGTCGTTGTCAATAAAGGGTATGGATATGCCGATAAGGAAAAGAAAATCCCCGTCACTAAGGACACGGTCTTTCAAATCGCTTCAGTCTCGAAAACTTTTACTGCTTTGGCTGTGATGCAACAAGTCGATAAAGGAAAGCTTAAACTAGATCAAGACGTACAAAAATATCTTGGTGGATTAAAAATACCTAATCAAACAGGAAAACCTCTTACCTTGTTTGATATGCTCACTTATACCAGCGGGGTAAATTTTCCCGATCTCCCAACGATAACTGGACCTAAATACGTTCATAATAGTATACCAATGAAGGAATTTTTCTCTAAACATATGCCAACGGTGGTACGACCACCAGGGGAAGTTTATACGTATGACAACGTCTCATTTGCGCTCGCAGGGTTAGCAGTAGAGAATGTTACTAACACCCCTTTCTCAAAATATATGGAAAAGAATATTTTTAAACCATTAGATATGAAATCTACAAGTATGAGCTTTACGTCTGATCTTCTTGAAAGAATGGCTACACCTTATGGTCCCACCGGCGATCCAATCCCAACAAGTGGGCACGGTCTAATGGATGCACCACAAGGAGGCATTTTATCTACTGCGGAAGACATGTCAAAATACATGATTATGCAACTACAGAAAGGAAAATTTAAAGACAAAGAAATTATAAGTAAAAAAAGCATGGATATGATGCATGCCTATCAAGTTTTTGATGATAAAACGATTCCTGTTGCGACAATTGGATTTGAAACGCCTTTCAATAAATTTGCTAACGGTCAACACGTTGTAATAAAAGGGGGAAGTATGCCTGGACATCAATCACTGATGATTTTAGTGCCTGAACAAAAAACAGCATTCTTCATGTCTTACAATAATGATTCAACTATGAGTATAGACATATATGAAGCTCTCATGGATCACTATTTCCCTGCTAAGAAGAATGCGGCAAAAACAAGTTATCTCCCATTAGAGGAAAAGGAAGCTCATAAATACCTGGGCTTATTCCAAAACACGCGTTTCGCTGCAATTCGCACCCACTTTACCTATGAAGATGGGAATTTGGTCATGGAAGGGGGATTATCCGGAAAACAAGTTCTCAAAATGATTCATCCGTTGTTATTTGAAGATTCGGAAGGCAACAAAGTTGCTTTCAAAAAAAATGCAGCTGGAGAAATCACATATTTTCACTATAGCTCTCCTAAAAGCCTAGATTTTATGGCTGATGCACAAAAAATTAACAACAAACCGTCCTTAGCGGATGTCCCGCAAATGAGTAACTATAGAAGCCATATCGATAATCTTTATGCTTTAAACATCATGGATGCTAAAAAAGGTAATTTATTCGATCCGATGGGTACTATGACACAAGGAGAATTTGCTGATTCCTTGTTACGTGCACATGGGTGGAGTAGTTTTCCAGATGAATCCAAAGAGGCTAAAGAGAAATTTATAATAGGTATTCCTGGATTTGACCGTACAGCTCCAATTACCCGACAGATCGCAGCAACCATGATTCAAAACTTAAAGCAGATTCAACCTGATCAAGCTAATAAAGTTAAATTGCTTGATGCGGCGGATGACTGGGCAGTCCAATCTATTCAAGCACTTGCCTCCCAAGGAATTCTAGACCCTGATACTTCCATCAATGCTGACGGATCCTTTATCTTCCGTCCGAAGGATTTGTTACTGCGTCAAGAAGCAAGTGCCTTGCTGGATTTAGCTTTTAACTATTATGCACTGCCTATCAAACGACAGTAGATATTCATCCTAAATTGAATCATAACAAAATTGGATGATGGTATCTCATCAGCATCAAGCTAAAATATAACAAGAAATTCAACTTTATAAGATTTTTATGGAAACGGAAACGATTCGAAGCATAACTTTGCATTTAAAGAAGGAACCATGGGACACTCTGAAACACCATTATGCCAGACTTATAGAAGCATCCCAATAGAGTGCACTCTATTGGGATGTTTTTGTGATTATTTAATTAAAAGAGATAGAGTGAAAAGCAAGTATGAAATACATGTAAGTAACACCAGAAAGAATATAAGCTTAGTATTAAATACATATCGTTCTATTCTTTTTCTCATTTCAATTTGTTTTACTTTTTCAACTTGGAAGGGTCAATTTGAATTTGCCCCTTCCAAGATCCAGCTACCTTTCCAATTTTATTTATATTTACATCTAATGTAAGTGGTTGCTTGAAGGAATTTTCCCCTTCAGGACCTTCTACAAATGTAAGGACACTTTCTGGTCGATCTTTATCACGAATACCTACATGCTCTAATTCTTGCCCAGCTGCTTTTAGCTTGAGTGGTAAGCCATTTTCCCCTTGAACAAATGGTAATTGTGAGAAGCTTCCATCTTTCTCATAATACTCTGGATTCTCTTCTTGTTGTCCATTTTTCTTGCCTTCACTTTTAAGGTTTAACCCCGTTGTATCAAATTCATACGGTACTAAACTTCCATCCGCTTTCTCAATTCTATAATGAACAGATATACGTGAATCTGCAATATATAATTCTTTAAAATGTATCGTAATACCTTGATCTGTGATTTTCTCATCCATCGGAATGAATTGACCATCTTTCATTCTGTCTTGTGTCACGCCATTTTCATCTGTACTTCCTTCATTTACGACCTTATCATTTGAAATTTCATTTGAAAAATAGGAAGCAACATTTGTAGCTGCTACTCGTACTTGCGGAATCATAGCTGTTGTAAAAAGTCCTGCTACAGCTACCGCTGCATACATAAAGCGTTTTGATTTTTTATTCATATTTGTAAACAATCCCTTCTTCTGTTCAGTTTTTTGATTTATAGAAGAAACATTTTCTAATTTTGAGCGACTTTCAAATGTTTTCCACGCTTGATCAATATCAATGTTGATGTCTTGTGATGAGTTTATAGTTTCTTCCTCTAACATTACATGTTCCCATTGGTTTAATTTACTAATTTCTAGTAATGTATCTTGGCATACTTCACATGTATCTAGATGTTTTGTAAATTCTTTTCTTGTATTATGAGAAAGCTCCCCATCCATATACGCTTGAAAAAATCCCTTATCATAACAATTCATTTGTTATGCCTCCTCTACTTGTTGATAGATTTTACGAAATTTTTGTTTGGCTCGGACCAATATTGTTCCAATAGAAGATATGTCAATTTGAAGCACGTCAGCAATTTCTTTATATTGAAAACCAGAAAATTTCATGAACAAAATGGTTCGATCTCGTTCATTCATGTTACTAAGTACCTTTTGTACTTTTGAAATTTCTTCTTTTCTTATCCGATCATCTTCTAATGATGAAATAGGGTGTCCTTCATGATATTGTATGTTTTTATCAATTCTTGCCTGATGTCGTTTTTCAGATCGAAGATAGTTATACGCTACATAAGTAGAGGATTTTATAAGCCATCCAGGTATGTTTTCGATTTTTTTCCAATCGTTTCGATATAATTGCAAGAATACTTCTTGTGCTAATTCTTCAGCAATGGTTTGATTTTTGACAATCCATATAATCTGTTTCACAGCGGAAGCGTAATATTGTTTAAACAAATCTTCAAATGTCACATCCGAGACAGGCTTTTCTTTCTTTTTTATCGTTAGCATAGTAATAAAACCTCACTCTCATTTGATGCCTGTATTATATAGAAACCAGAAAAACAAGTTTTGTGACAAAAATTTTTATTTTTTTAATTATGTACGAAATAAAGCATTCATCTTTCAATCAGATGAATGCAAAAATTAGAATTGTTTTGGTTTTCTCTTCTTATCCTCATCAAAAGATACATGAGTACAAAAAATAAGTAATTCACCATATTTTTTTATAAAAATGTGAAAGAAGATATCTTCTGTAAATAGAAATAGATCAAATAGTATTATGATGTGCTTTATTCTATAGACGATTTGTTGGCTGACAAATTTTCCAACAACATTTTACATATGTCGGACAATCGAGATGGCTTAATGCCATCCCTTGTCCGAAGCCAATTCATCTCTCACCTACTCACTGGTTACGTCCTTCACGTTCCTTGAGGAAGAAGTCTCCTTGGCTCAATATCAGCTTTAAACTTAACGGCTAAACTCCTTATTGAAAATTTTATTCCGACCCTCGATGACTTCCGGACCGACTGCATTGATGGAAGTTACTAAAATATGCTCCCCTCCTAGAGAGCCACCAACTCTCGATTCAAACCCGAATGTACCACCGGCGTGCCCCCAATATGATTGCCCATCCAGTGTCTTTTCTTCATAAATTCCTAGTCCGACTTTACCAATAGGTGAATCTACTGTTGTGAGCATCTGGTCCATCATCTCTTGATTTAGAAGCTTTCCGCCCAACAGCGCACTAAAGAAGGTAGTTAAATCTTTGACAGATGAAACCATATTTCCCGCTGCATTTGCCCATGATTGATTTATTTCTGTCAAATCATACAAATGACCCGATCTGTCCATATTATATCCTGTAGCATGCTCACCTGGTATATGAGGATTTGCTTCCATTACGAATGTCTCCTTTAGCCCAAGTGGTTCGATGAAACGTTTTCTGATTTGCTCTGTATACGTATCTCCTGTTGCCTTTTGAATAATTTGACCAGCTAGCACAGTATTGGTGTTTGAATAGTTCCAACCCTCCCCTGGTGAAAATACAGGTGGCTTGGCAAGTCCCAGGCTGATAAGTTCATCAGCAGTATAGTAACGGTATGGATTTTGAGGCAAGGTAATATCTCGCATATCCAAATCTGTATAGGATGCAATCCCGCTCGTATGATTCAATAACTGACGAATCGTAATTTTGTTACCGTCATACCCATTACCCTGTACGATTCCTGGTAACCATTTTTCAACCGAATCATCAAGGTTTAATTGTTTCTCCTCGGCCAACTGCAATATAACGGAAGCAGTGAACGTTTTCGTTATACTCCCGATACGGAATGAAAAGTTTGGCTCTACCGGGCGCGGTACCTCATAACTCGCTGTCCCTGTAGCGTAAGACCAACGCTTTCCGTCCTTTAATCCACCTGCTATGACACTTGGAATTTTTTTATTAGTTACCACCTGATCCATTACGTACTTGACTTCTTCTCGATGTTTACTTTTCTTTTCCTTGTCCGTGAGTTCCTTTTTTGATTTTGCTGCAAATTCTGAGGCTAAAATATTATTGATATGTTTTTCCGCTCCTAGTACATTGATATTTATCGAGATAACATGTTGACCATCTTCCGTTCCTCCTGCAAAGTTAGTAAATCCAGGAATACCACCGCCATGCCCCCATACTTCGGTACCGTCCGGCAATTTTGTTGCGTGTATGCCAAGCCCATACTTTCCTAACGGAGAATCAACTGTACTAGTCATCATTTCCTTCTGCATCTCCGGTGTCAACAACTTTCCACCTAATAAGGCACGGAAAAACGTCGTCAAGTCTTCTCCTGTCGAAATCATTTCACCGCCAGCGTTAGCAAACGATGGGTTAAGCACAGTAATGTCTACTAATTTATCTCCTGTATTCAAGTAGCCACGAGCATTTTTTTTCGGAATATCCATCGAGCTTCCGGGAAGGAACGTTTCTTTAAGTGCGAGTGGCTCAATAATTCGTTTCTTAATTTGTTCGGCATATGTCTCCCCAGTAACCTTCTGGATAATAAGCCCTACAATAACCGTATTTGTGCTCGAGTATGCCCAGCCTGTTACTGGCTCTAGCTCCAAAGCGCGAGCAATTAACTGTTCGGGTGTATAATTTTCACTTGGATTTTCAAGTAATTTAGTCTTAAACTCTGGAGTCAAGAAGTCTGGAATTCCGCTCGTATGATTTAACAATTGGCGAATTGTAATTTTGTTGCCATCATAGCCTTTACCCTTTACGAGCCCCGGCATCCATTTCTCTACCGTATCATCGAGACTTAGCTTCTTCTCTCCAACAAGCTGTAATGCAACTGTAGCCACAAACGTCTTCGTTGTACTTCCAATTCTGAAAGCAGAATCAGCATCCACCTTATGATTTCTCTCGATGTTTGCCTCACCAGAAGCATATGACCAGTTTACATCTCCATTTTTCACGGCAACAATAACACCTGGAATATTTTTAGTATTAGCAGCCTTATCAACAGCCTGTTGGGGGGGCGTCTTTTTATACATTGCGTTTACATTTCCATTAGTAGGTAATACTAGTGTCCCAGCCAGTATAGTCGCTGTTAAGGCAAGTGCAGTTCCTTTTTTAATGATGAATGATTTCATAACACATCTCTCCTATTATTTTGAAATTTTCTGTTTCCTCACTCCCTCACCTTAACTTCGAAATTGTTAAATAGCATAGTGACGAAGCGACCAAATGTTTCATGACAGCGTGCGTAAATCTGTCACAAAAACCGTATGATAAACTGTCACCTATCTTATATGACATACTTTACAGCCAGTCTCTGACCGTCCTTCCACTATCTATTGACGAATTGGAAGATATACCGCATGATAAATCTGGATCATTAGAAAGTTAATTCCAAAAAAATACGAGTAGGTGTGCATAATCTATGTTCTCAGTAATGAAAAAGTGGTTTTGGTATGATTGGATATTTGTATCCGTACGAACGTTTTGGCTGTTCGTTATTATAAGTGCTGATTTTATACATCCATCATTAATCAATACGTCAATTTGGATTGTAATTTCTCTTGCAATCGTCGTTTACTTTGTTCCATTAATCGTCCGATATAAGAAAGAAGACTGGTATCTTGCAGTCGATGTCACGGCATCAGGCCTATATTATCTTTATTTAGCCTACGTAGCGCCGGGATTGCTTTGGTCTTTCATTTTACTCGTAATGATTATTGGTTTAGCAAACATTCAAAAAAGCTATGTGTGGACAGGTATCCTCTGTGGAATCGTATTCCCAGCATTGAACAGCTGGATCGCTAATCATCTCCCATATGAGTCTATCTTTAGCTGCAGCCTTGGTTTTGTCATTGGGATGGCATTTAATATATTAATTCAGTACCATAAGCAAGCCCAAATTATACAAGAGCAGAAGCTGTTGCTGGAGCAACATATTAAGCGGATTGAGGAGCTTACGCTGATAGAAGAACGCAACCGGCTGTCACATGAGCTGCATGACACAATTGGCCATACTCTTACCTCTCTCATTGTAGGGGTCGAATCACTGAGAACGTCAGTGCCAGATTCGCAGTTTGAGAGAATTGATTCTCTTGTCGGTATTGCCCAAAACAGTCTGGATGATATCCGAAAGCATCTTCATCAGCTCTCTCATAATTCATTAAATCATTCGTTAAGTGAATCGTTAAGACAATTAACCGAAGAATTTATGAAGTCGACAGGTACAACGGTTACATTCCGTGTGATTGGCAATGAGACTCTAGTCATGCAAAAAATAAACTTTTGCCTATATCGTTGCCTTCAAGAATCCCTAACAAACGCGGTTCGGCACGGCAAGGCGAGTGCGATAGCCGTTCAACTGCATTTCGATAAGAAACAGCTTCGGTTACAGATTGAAGATAACGGCGTCGGAATGAAAGAAATTCAATTCGGATTTGGTTTCAATGGGATGAAGGAACGGCTTGAACAATATCACGGCACATTGTCGGTTCATTCTGGAGCTGAGCAAGGAACATTTGTCATATGTAATATTCCATTGCAGACAGAACTTGTACATGACACGATCCGCCTGTTGATCGTTGATGATCAGGCACTTATTACCGACAGTTTAGAGCAAGTTTTAAATCAGCATACTGATTTTACCATCGTTGGTAAGGCGAAGGATGGGCGCGAAGCATTAGAACATTGTGAGCAATTCCATCCTGATATCGTATTAATGGATATTCGTATGCCGGTAATGGACGGACTTGAGGCTTTACTTGAGGTGAAACAGCGATGGCCTGATATTAAGATTGTGCTCATGACAACGTTTGAGGATTCCTTGCAAGCAGCAACTGCATTGGAACACGGAGCGGAAGGCTACTTACTGAAGTCAATTCATCCACGAGAGATGATGGAAGCTCTGAAACTTATTTATAACGGAGGAACCTGGATCGATCAATCGGTCGCTACGCGAGTCTTCGAAGAGATGAAGCGTCAACGTGAGCAACTAGAAAAGATTCAATCAAGTAAGGAAAGCTACCCGTACGGACTTACAAAACGCGAGATGGAAATTCTGGAGCATCTGTCGAACGGGCTTCGCTACAAATCAATTGCCTCTAAGCTGTTTTTATCGGAGGGAACGATACGCAATTACTGCTCGAACCTTTACTCCAAGCTCGGCGTCAATAATCGCGAGGAAGCAATCAAAATAGCACGAACAGAGAATATCTTATAGACGCTGTAGAACTTTTCGATAGTACTCAAATTATAGATTCTTTTGATACATTTACGTCTGCTGCGCCAAATAATGAGCCTATCTTGCGAAGAAAAGACTTATTGAAGTTCTGTCGGAAAACGATAAATTTTTATCAAGTATGATAACTCCCCTGACATTATCTGTAAGGGGAGTTATACTATAATAGGCTATATCAATAGTGATTGGAGTGTTATTAGATGCAAACAAAAAATGTTTATCTTTATGTATTTAATACAATGTCAGACTGGGAATATGGGTATTTAATTGCTGAATTAAACTCGGGAAGATATTTTAAAAAAGATTTAGCTCCGTTAAAGGTATTTACAGTAGGAGCTAATAAGGAAATTATTACTACGATGGGAGGACTGAGCATACAACCAGATATTTCCCTAGATGAATGTACTCTTGAGAGTAAAGATCTTTTAATCTTACCTGGAGGGAATACTTGGGGAGAAGATATTCATCAACCCATCTTGAAAAAAATTGGCGAAGCTTTAAAGCTTGGCACTATTGTTGCTGCAATTTGTGGTGCAACTGAGGGCCTCGCGAATATGGGATACTTAGATTCTAGAAAGCATACAAGCAATGACTTAGAGTATATTAAAATGGTCTGTCCTAATTATAAAGGAGAAAAATTTTATGAGATGAGACCTGCGGTATCTGGTAAGAATTTAGTTACTGCATCAGGGGTAGCTCCTCTGGAATTTACGATGGAAGTACTGAAAAAATTAGATGTATTTGCACCCGATACATTACATGCATGGTATAACCTAAATAAGACTCATAAACCTGAATACTTTTTCCAGTTAATGAATTCAATAAATAGATGAACTAAAAAAATCAATTTAGCAGTTTTATATTATTTGAAATCAAGGGGTAATTCCTGCTATCTTCCTAGATAAAAGTTAATATATTTGGAGTTAATATGTAATTTTTACATATTAACTCCTTGCTCAAAACGTTAATTTGAATATCATAACAATACTAATCATTAAGCATATCTGCAAAGATAACCCCAACATTATTTTTACGCTTCATATGTTTTTCTAAATATATCTTAGTGGTTTGAATATTTTCATGTCCTAAGGTCTGCATCAAATGATACAAATCAGCATTCCCCTGTTCTACTGCCATAATTGCAAAGGCATGTCGGAATGTATGTGCTGTGACTGGATTTTCACGATATTTTAAGAAATCCAAATTTGTTTTTTTAATCATATCTGTTACCTGGTTAGATAACGTTTTTGACTTATAAAAATCACCTCTTCGGTTTACAAATAATGGGCTTTCATCCCCTTGGTCTAATTCTGTTTTAAACCCTCTTCTTCTTCTCATTTCACAAATACACTGATACAAATGTTCCGAAACGAAAAGTTCACGTACCTTATCCCCTTTTCCAATCACTTTTAACCAATACTTCCCGTCATAGTGTAAATCTTTTACTCTTGTTGTACACAATTCCTGAATCCTTGCACCTGTACTAGCTAACGCCAGTAAGATTGTATAGTTTACTAAATGCCCTTTCTCTTTATAAAACCCTAATATCTTCATGACTTCCTCATAGGATAAATCACGATTTGGCCGATCTTGTTCGTTTACATTTGCACGCTGTAGTTCATCATGTAGTGGTTTTTCAATATAACCAAACCCATGAAGATGTTTTAAAAATGAACGAATTAATATCGTTTTCTTTGCTAATGTTGCGATCGCATAAGTATCACCATTACGACCATTCTGTACTTCTTTTAACCAGGTATTATATTTTCGAATGTGCCAAGGTCTCAATGTTTTTAATAAAGAAGCGTTTTGTTGTACCTCTTCCCCGTTAATTTCAAATTCTTCTGCATGCTCTACCATGCATTGGCAAAATGATAGGATTTCAGATACATAGCTCTTCTTTGTATCTTTTTTTCGGTTCTTCTTCTCATCCATGTCTTTTTGTAAATGTACAAAATGGTAAATGACTTCTAGATCACTTAAAAAATCATATTTTCCCTTTCCCTCTTTTTCTGCGGCCTCCATTTTTCGTTCCACATCATTCATATGACGGTTATTATTCAGAAAAGGGCTAACATCTTTAATATGTTCTCTATATGTATCTATAAATTCTTTTTTATTGTTTACAACAGGTAATAATTGTTTTCCATTTCTAGAATCCATAAAACTGCTTCACCTCTTCTTTTGTAAATTGTAAGTCTATATCTATTTATTAATTATACTATGAATTTGATTGTACTTACATCAATTGCACAAAGTAAATTTCATGCTCTTTCTGTAAGAATCCTACATTCTTCTCTATTTAAATATACATTTATTTTTTTATAAATTATTATTAATTGTTTATTTTTTAAAAACCAATTCGTTAATTTAAAATTTATTTTTATGTTTAAAAATAGTTTTATTTTACTTTAAATATAGAAATTTATTTAAAATTACATTAATTTTCATAAATGAATTAATACTTTTAATATATTAAGAACTATTTTCATATATATAGCGGACTCTGTTATAATATATCTATAATTTAAGAATTACGGAAATTAAGTAAGGAGGCATTACTTTCATGACACAGGATTTATTGTTTATTACAAAGCCAACAGTAACTACAAAAGAAGCAGCAGATTTAATGGGAGTTACCGTACAGACTATCTTAAAGAAAGAAAAAGATGGTTTAATTGAATGTGTATATAAGGATAATTGGAAACAGTTCGGTAGCAAAATCTTTTATTTAGAAGATATCGAACGATTAATGAATAAAGAAGAAATCAAAGGATTAAGTACAAAAGAAGCAGCAGAACTTTTAAATGTAGCACCTTCTACCATATTTACTTATATTAAATCAGGAAAGCTACCAGCAAAAATGGTGGAAAAGCGAGGAAAGCAAGTATATGTAATTGATGAAGAAGATTTAGAGATTTTTCAGCTCGATTATGAAAAAACAACTACGAAAGAGCGTAAAACTTTTATCACCAAGATTCAGGATACTGAATTTTATTTATATCAATTACTTACGCATCAAGATACAGGGGAAAAAGCTCGTGTGATAGAAATGAATGGGGCTAATGGGAAAGTTATCACGCAAAATGAAGAAATCTTTTCTTTATCCGAATACAAAGATCATGACTACACAGTTGAACATTTTGACAAACATGCAGTAATTACAAAACGAGGATATCTATCTTTTACTTTTAAAAAGCCTCAGCTATTTAATTCAATTACTTATAATCTAATAAACTTATTTTATAAACACCTTGGTGTAGCAAATATGCGTCTAAACGTTATACAGGACACAATTCAAGTTGAAATTAAACCTTTTGTCTTAAAGGTAGAGCCATTACAATTTCAAGAGGAAATTAAATACTTACATTCTCATATGAAGACAGGCTCAATACTGCCACATGTTGACGGTATATACTTTAAAAGCAATGTAGAGCCGTTAACTTTTCATGCGGATCATAAATTCAAACAAAAAGTAATTCAAATGGCTTCAGAATCTGGCTTGGGTCAGGAAGAGTTCTTACTTCATGCAGTAAAAACTTATATTAAAGCGTTAGAAGAATAAGATAAAAAGCAAAACCTTTAGAATTTAAAAAAATAAAATTATATAGTATTCCATTACATTGATTTATAAATAAACGACCTTTTCGTACAACATACGGTGACCCCGAGAATGCAGCTATTCTACTTTACGTGTAATAGATTCGCTGGTTCTCCCTTATAGAAAAAATATTTTTATGACTGATTTAACACTCACCTTTATGTAAGTACCTGTACTAAAAGTGCATACTTACATATTTGTAGTGTGCTCTTTATAATAAAGTCATAAAAAATACTTAAGGAGGAAAAATCTTTGAATACTCTTGTTATTGTAACACATCCCAGCATAGAAACATCCGTCATTAATAAGCGATGGGTAGAAGAACTGAAAAAATATCCGGAAAAGTATACTGTTCACGAATTGTCTAAGGTTTACCCTGATGGAAACATAAACGTGGAAAAAGAACAAAAATTGGTTGAATCACATGGTAATCTTGTTTTGCAGTTCCCTATATATTGGTTTAATTGTCCACCTCTCCTTAAAAAATGGTTTGACGATGTTTTAACTTATGGATGGGCTTATGGTTCAAATGGAGGTGATAAATTAAAGAATCGTAGAGTTGCTTTAGGTGTATCTGCAGGAATCAAAGAAGAAGATTATAGTGAAAGCGGAAGATATCAGTATACACTTGAACAAATATTAGTTCCATTTGAAACGACATTCCTGTATTGCAATGCAGATTATCGTTCGTTCTTTGCGTTTTACGGCAAAGAAAGTGATCCGGGTGGAAACGAAGAAGAAGAAAGTGAGCTGGGTACAAGCGAATTGGAAAAAAGCACTCAGGAATATTTGAATTTTATTGACAACCTGTAATAGGAAGCTTTATTAAAGCTACAAAAAAGAAGTTTTTTATTGGGGAGATACTTCTTTTGATTTAAACAAAATAGCTATACCTACTTGTGTACATCCTTAAGAGATGGAAAACGATTCTTCTCTCCCCACTCACACATCATATTTAACAAAGGAACGAGAGAAAGACCACGGTCAGATAATGAATATTCAACTTTTGGAGGTATTTGGGGAAATTCCTTACGTATGATAAGGCCCTCTGCCTCTAGCTCTTTTAACATGATGCTTAGCGTTTTAAATGAAATGGTACCGATACTTCGCTTCAGCTCATTATGCCGCATAACGTTATTTTCAGATAGCCAATATATAATGATCATTTTATATTTACCGGCTATTAAGGACAACGTATATCCAAATCCAGTGTCTTTTAGTTCAACTCCAGTCGGAACACAGCTTTTGCGCATAAGTTACACTCTCCCTTAGGTAAGTAATGAAATAGGCATCCTTTACAATAGATCATTATGCAATCTTATTGCAAAGGATGTATTGTAAAATCGCTAAAAAATTTTGCTATATCTTTAATTCGAATAAATTTCAACTAAACACCCCTTAAATCAACTTTTAAAAAACTTCTTCTTTATTCAATTAAATGGCCCGATTGTTAAATAACATGACTGACGTTTTTTAAACAACTTCTCAATAACAACATCAAAATCTTTTTTATTGGTTCTGTTGCAAAAACCATTTGATAGAGACATAGAACCTGCATGGACTGTTCAATGACAGTTTATGCTGCAATTCCAAACAATTTATGTATAAATCTAACTTCAATTACTTGCAAGAGCTTTAGAGTTTTTGCACCAGAACCAATTTTTTTGTTTTGAGGCTTTATAAAATTCTTAAATCGATGGGTATGGGCAGTACTCTTTATTCCCCTTTTTCGGCGGACGTGTGAAAAATCCCATATTAATTCTTAGTTATTTTAATCCTAACTTTTCACATAATCGATGCAAAAAATATAACCCATGTAACTGTTCTTGATTCCGTTTATTTAAATGCTGTTGGCACTCCTCGACAATGCTTTTTGCCCCTTCAATATTGTATTCCTCCAAATTTCTAATAGATTTTTTTAATTGAACAATTTCGTTTGAATACACAGCGTTTTGCGTAAGCTTCATTAATAAAATTTTAATAAGTTGATATGAATTAAAGTAGCGATAATTATTTTCACCTCTCTTTGAATTAACATACTCCTCCTTTTCCCAATATCGTATAGTAGAAGTAAAGATTTTTGCTTTGTTTGCTACCTCTCCAATTGTCATTAAGTTATTTGCTACCGATTGGGAATCAACGATATCGTTTAGGTCTTTTATTATTCTAGTAGCTAACTCGTTTTCTTGATAGTTGGCTGCTTGTATCTCGTTGATTATCCAGAGTGCAGAATTCAGCTTTTTTTGTTGCAGTTTTTTTAGTACAGCTGTTGTTATCTCCATTCCAACCCCCGGTGACATGGCTACTATACATTATGCTAAATGTTCCTCCGTATAGATTCCATATCCTGTACCCAACCTTTCTGTGGCTGGGATAATCCCCCTTGTTTCGTAACTTCTTAAAGTGCGAGTACTCACATTTAACCTTTTTGCAATATCAATAGGTCTTATATTATTCTTCATTCTTTTTCATCCCCACCAACATTAAACTCATTATAAAGTTTATCATTTAATACCCTCTAAAATAAGTATATGCAATTAAAAACCTTATAATTGACTTTAATGTTATAAGATTAAGGAGTAAGTAATAAAAAATGGCGGAGGGATCTCAGTGTCAAAATTAAACATTCAACCCGAAATGTCAATTGAAGAGTTAGGACAAAAAGTATCTGGTTATTTAAAGGACCATTGGGAAGAAGTTCTTGCAGATACCATTGAGAAATTCCAAAAATTGTTTCCTGAGTACGAAGATGCCACATATGGTATGTACTTAGATAAACTACTTCCTCCAGCATGGAAAGAGCTTGAGAAAGCAGGTTTTCAGTCTGCTGAAAAAACAAAAGAAGATGACTTTATTATTGCTGGGTGCTTAAATTTTAGAAATTCTATTGAAAAAGCAAAATGGGGAACGCCTGATCATGAAAAGCGTGTCTTTTGGATTGTCATTGAAAACCAAAATAAACAATTAATTGGTACTTTTCTTTTTGAATTATCTCATTCTCATGTAAATTTCAACCTCCCTTCAGCTCCAAAACTAATGACTTTTACAAGTACTGAAAGAAATGAAATTACCAAAAAAATTCTAAGCCTAAACGAAAATTCTTGATTAATGTAACAAGAGGCTGTCTAAAAAGGGCTTGACTCATCCAACTGAACAGCCTTCTTTAGTCCTTGCACATTGTGTGGGAATTTTTTAATAAATAAAAAGGGTGCTTATTTTTAGGCAGCCCTTTTTATTTTGTCCTTTAAGTCCGTCGATGGTTACATGTCATATTTTGTATTAACTTAAAGGGGGTAATGTTAATGTATTATTATGATAGTTATTATAATTATGTACCTGTTCAATATTCAACTGGACAACAGTCTACTGAATTTGAGAATCCACAAGAAATTTTTTTTCGGCCACCAGTATCTAATGGATCGCGAGTAAAAGATCCTATAAGGCCCGAGGTTTATCTCGTAGATCATGGAAGAATTCGTTTAATTGTTAGTACGGCTGTTTATCATGGCATTTTTAGAGATTGGAAAGGGTTAATTCCAGTGGGCCTACAAAATTATCCTACAGGACCACCTCTTTGCGAAGGAACTTTTCTATTCAAATATAAAGATAATCCTACTGTATATTTGCGTGATTGGGAAAATGGTCGTACACAAGTAAAGCGACGGATTGTAAGTGCTAATGCTTTTAATCGTTGGCATTTTGATTGGAATAAAATAAAAGAAATGCCTCGTACTACTTTTTATCTTCCAGATGGTACAGATATAAGGTGACTAGGTAAAAGACCAAAAAGGGAGATAAGTATAATTATAAAAATAGTTATCTTTAGTTTAATAATAATTTTGATTTTAATATAAAGATGGTACTTAAACTCTACACATTGTGTGAGTTTTTTTCATAAAGAAAAAGCACCTTTAGGTGCCTTTTCTCTGTTTGTTCTCGCGTATTGAGATGACTATTCAAACCTTGTATTAGGGGACATGGTTCAAACAGATATACATTACACTTAAATCTTAACATTGACAGAATATACAGTAAATTGATAATCTTTATGCGGAATATTCCCAAAGTTTAGTATAGATATTTTTCACTATTACTATATTAAAAATAGAATTTATGCACAATTGCATAACAATATAGTACGCGATTAGCAGTATAATTTAAATGTGTACAATAAAGCTGAAGAGGCAGAGACCATCTACGGAAATAGGTGGTCTTTTGCTATTGGATAATAAATGTATTATTTTGATGGTGTTTATCTAAGATATTGTTTTACACTTGTTCCCTGCACGTTGTGTGGGGATTTTTTATAAAGAAAAGACACTCTTTCGAGTGCCTATCTTTAGTTGACTATTCATTTTTTTATAGGGTTTCGACATAATACATGAAATACTAGCGCTGATCTATTAGATAATATCATTATATTATTAAGTGTTTTCATGCAATTTTACATATATGGGTAGCGTCTCGAAAATGCGGATTTACAACGGTAAGTTGTTTATATCATTAAAAATGAATAACTTAACAGCGATAAGGATTTTGAGACAAGTCATAAGAGACACTCGTAAGCCTTATTTTGGGTACCGCCACATGCCCATCAAGCTAAGGGTGGGTCTTTCATGAACTTCCGTTCTTGTTGCCTACATGCTTGATAATTTGTTTATTTGTTCTTAAAAATACGCATACCAAATAAACCTTGATAAGGTGTATTTTTAAATATTATGCAGTTTTCTGCTTTAGATTGGATACAGTACACTGATAAACGACACCTAAAATATCAAAGACTGTCTTTTTCTCATATCGATGCGATTTCCGTCCGCTTTTCTGTAAGAGGTCAAACAGATGAAGGAAAATTTTTGATACTTCTTGGGTGTCTTTTTGTATAGATTCATACACTAGTTGCAGATAATCTTGAATCATATAAATTGCTTTATATTCACTTAATTCTTTTTGTTTTTTCTGTAGTAACAGCTGTCGCATTTTGAACATAGTGGAAGAACATAGAAAAATAGCGATTAACTGTCCATAAAGATGACATTCTAGACGCTCTCGCTTAATATTGTGACAATGATTGATACCAAAAAGAGATTTCCATGTTTTAAATACAATCTCTTTTTGCCAACGTAGAGAGTAAATCTCGTGAACATGTTCCATCGGAACAATTTCCCATGGGATGTTGGTAATATAAACATTGATTTCTGTTAAACGTTTACTTTTTTCAGAGTATGTAACCCCTTTTTTCTTTTCAACATAAGTTTGCTGTTTCCTACGTTTATGAACTTGAGCTGATGTGAGTCTGTATATTACAACTCGTGAGGGTAATTTTTGTTGTCCAACATAGGCATTTCGAATTTCATAAGTATCTCCTGGTTTTATCTGATGCATGATATGTTCAAGGTCAAGTAAAGCATATAAAGATTGCTTTTTTACTGACCCATCCCGAAAGAATTCTGGAGATTCATTTTTAACATATACTCTATTATTTAATTTCAACCGCGAAACATAGAATACCCCTCGCTGATCCATCTGGTCTAAATCTTTTAGAGAAAAGTATCCTAAATCTCGAATACATAAATCTCCTGGTCGTAAGATATCCAAACATTCTGTACCAAAGGTTTTATCATTATTTTTACCTGGTTCCATTTGAAAATTGAGGAATTTCCCACTATGTAAATCATACTCTAGTTGAATCTTAATACCAGCTGTCTGTGCACATCCTCCTGAACCAGGATAAATAGAAGCTAAATGGTTGGGTACTTGAAAAATAGTAGCATCTAAAATACGTATACGTTGAAAATAAGAAATGTATTGGTTTGAGATTTGAGAAGAATCATTTAGTTTATTTTGGATTAAAAGGGAAAAGCAGTCAAATCTTGTGCACCATACTTGCTTTTACGTTTTACAAAACCTGCCTCTTGTGCAAGTTGTTGAAGAATATGTGGGGATAGATATCGCTGTAGTTCTTCAGCGAATAAATGAAACTCATCCTGAATCGATAGATTCATACAAAAATGCCATCCTTTCTGTATATTTCTACAAAAAGAATAGCTTTTTTTGTTTATATGGATACAAATTTATTTTAGCTTGATAGCGATGTATGGTGACCCCTACTAGCAAAAGTGAGTAGTAGATAGTAACACTATCTAAAAAAATGTTTTATTGCTTCAAGTCTTATTTTATGACCACATTCGTCACAGCAATATTTCCCTTTCTTATTTTTCTTAAATTGCTTATATTTTTCAGTTCCTTCATATACTCGAAATACATTTTTACAACAAAAACAAATAACCTCATAAAATATCATATACTTCCTCCCTCATTAGGGTAATATGTTACTTTTGAGTTGCCCGATCAAAGATTGTGATAAGTTCGTTAGTGTAATCTTTAACGTTAAGATCGGGATTTCTCATTAGCTCTAGGCTAAATCCATCTATGGCATGCCTGATTGTTAACGTCATCACCCTTAAAGACGTTTTAGAAAAATCTCGAAACACTCCTTCTTGCATCCCTAAACGTAGAATATTTTCAATGGGAAGAAAAATAGTTTCATCATAGTCTGCTGCAAACCGAAGTTTCCCTTCATCTGTTCTTTCATTTGAAACAATTTCTATAACAGCGAATACATGCTTACGATGTTCATCTGTAAATTTCAGATTAGATTTAATATACGTTTGGAGCATTCCTTTTGGAGTCGTTTGAGCTTCAATTTGCGAACAAATAAAGGACTGGCATGCTATATAATAATCAGTTATAACTTGCTCCAGAAGTTTCTCTTTGTTTGTAAAGTGATAAGAAATAACCCCCTTACTTATTTTTGCGCGTTTAGCGATTTGTCCTAAAGAGGCTTGCGCATAACCCACTTCAGCAAGTGTATCAATCGCACATTCCACAATCTGAGCTCTACGGGCTTTTTCAATAAATGACATTTCTTTTTGGTTGTTTGTTTTATTTTTTATACTCATGGTTATATTTTAGCACGAATGTTCAAAAATATACAATAAAAACCATTTTAGGGGTTCAGCTGCATGCCTATCAAGCTAAAAGAGCTAGTTACCTCAAAACAATAAAAAAGAGAAAAATACACAAAATTTCCGTTTTTGGGGTATTAAAACCTCTTAAGTTGATGGGCATGGGGTACCGCCACATCACTATCAAGCTAAGAAAATACAATTCCCCCAGAACGAAAAAGATAAAAGACATGTTGCATATTTTAGAATTGACATGACATTATATTGAATTTATACTGTTAGTAACACATTACTGTTAACGACAGTATAATGTTACTAACAGTAATATTGTTAATGTTATGATGACAAAATTTTTTTTACATTTAATCTAGGAGGTTAGATATTTTATGAAACATACAGGGAGACATACAGGTGCATTTCTTTTACTGTTTTTAACAGAGGGAGATAGTTATGGAGGAAAACTTCTGCAGAAATGTGAGGAAGAACTTCCCATCAATCCAATTGATAGTGCCATCATATATCGTACACTCAAAAAATTAGAAAAAGAAGGTGCTGTTGAATCTTATTTGGACACATCTGATCAAGATAAGCCGAGAAAGATGTACAAAATTACTACAGTGGGAAAAGAACAATTAGAAGAGTTTCAAATAGATATTGAAGAAAAAATTAAAAACTTATCATTTTTCTTAAATAAATACAAAAAATGGAAGGGGTATAATCATGATTAATAGTACTATCCTTTACACTATAGCTATTATTCTTACCAGTATTTCTTTTATAAAAGATCGAAATAAAACAAAAGATGCTCTATTAAAGTCATGGAAAATGTTTCGTAATCTGATACCTTCCATGCTATCAATTATGCTTTTTGTTGGACTATCACTATCTATATTAACGCCTTCCTTCATTTCTTCCATCATTGGGGAAAAATCTGGATTCATGGGTATTGTTTATTCTGCAATAATTGGCTCTGTTGCACTCATTCCAAGCTTTGTTGTGTTTCCTCTTGGAAATACATTAGTCCAAAATGGTGCGGGCCTCCCTCAAGTTGCGGTATTAATGTCTACATTAATGTCCGTAGGAATCACAACTTTACCGATGGAACAAAAGATATTTGGACGAGGTTTTGCTTATGCTCGTAATGCATCTGCATTGTTAATGTCTCTCATATTCTCGTATATTATTTGGGTGGTGATGGTATGAATGAATTAAAAAGGTATCGTTTCTTTTTCATTTTACTATTGGGACTCATTATATTGACTTTTATAAATCAATCGTTAGGATGGAATGCATTTCAATTAACAGGAAAAAGTATTTTAGATATGCTGTTTCTACTTCCTCCTGTCTTAATATTCGTAGGGTTGCTTGACCAGTGGGTAAAGAAAGAAACATTAATTAAATATATGGGGGAAAAATCTGGAATCTATGGCATCTTATTCTCCCTATTATTAGGAGGAATTGCAGCCGGACCCCTCTACGTAGCTTTTCCCATTGCGTCACTTTTATTAAAAAAAGGAGCGAGCATACGATACATTGTATTTTTTTTAGGAGTTTGGACAACCGCAAAATTACCGGTTATTGTATATGAATTTGCCTCATTTGGAGTTAAATTTACACTCATTCACATTTGTTTTGGTTTATTCTTTTTCTATTTAATGGGTCTTATTTTTGAGAAATTTTATGACCATCGACAATTATTAAAGTATGATATAACTAAAGAAATTTAGATTTAGATCAATAAATCTTTAAGCTCCTCAATCGCAGATTCTTTTGTAACTGTAAATTTTAAATAGCATTTAATCAAAAATTCTTTATAAACCAGCAATTTAAGAAAAGTAAACACCCTAAAAAGAAAGAATGTGCTTTTTTGTTACAAGTGAACACAAAATTTCATTCTATGGGCACTATAAATTTTTAGGTTGATGGATGTGGGGCGGGACCCCTAGTTGTTCGTAGGAATTTAGTTCATTTTTTTCGTTTTGGGGAAGAATGTATTTCTAAACTTGAAAGCGATGGCGTGCTACCTCATTAAACAAAAAAAGTAATTCCGTTTTGAAAAAAAGATTAATCAAAACGAATTACTTTTTGTTTAAATGTGCTAATTTATATTAATAACCGTTGAAATTTATTTTGAGCCTACATTAATTATTTCAGTTAACCCACCAATTAGGCATAACCTTAACAAATTCTTGTTTTGGTGTAAAAGGAAATAAAGCATCAAAGCCTGTATGCTTACTTTGATGTAACGTAGTAAAGTATCGATAACTTAGCATTTGTCCTGAGTGCATAAATTTATAAAATTCATGTGATGGAGCTAAATCATGATATCCACTTTCAGCATAAATCCTTGCAAATCCATTTAAATTAGGCACTTCAACCTCATTAATCCAATCACTTGCCCAATCGTCACCTTCCTCCAACAACGCCGTGTAATCATTACAGATAAAAAATACACTTTGCCAATCATTATCCATATCATATTCAAAATAAATAGCTGCTGCTGAATGTTTATCAGCTGTATGTATTGAGGTGTAGAGGGTATCGTTCAGTTTATTTTGGAATGGGTCTAAATCTATGTTTCGAATTCGTTTTGCTTGTTCTTCTTCTGCCAGTTTAGAACACAGATCATAGTATTTCACTTCAATCTCCTGCCATGAATGATCCAATAACTCAGTTTGTATTTGATCTAAATACTCATATATCCCCATGTTGTTTATTCCCCCCTTTTTACATAACGCACGTTAGCGGAAGTTAATATATGTAATTTACCTACAAAAATTATCCCTGTCAGACTGGAATTATGCCTTCCAACTCAGTAATTTCCTCACTAATTAATTGTTCTATTTTTTTTATAAAATCATCAATTTGATTAAGTTCCGTAAGAATAAACAGATTTGAACGCATCCAATAAGGCTTTGATTGCTTATTGTCAATTACTACCTCTATACCTACAATGCCTCTTTTATCATGTAAGAAGAATCTCATGGATAAGAAATGAGTTACATTGTCTATATCCTCACCTGAAACCCATTGAAACTCATGTAGTTTAAAAGTGGAAAACTTGATTATTCCCTCTTTTAAATCTTCGAGTTCTTCATTGGTGGTATATAGGTTAATGCTCGCAGTGCCATAAAATCCAGTAAAGTCAAAATTCAATTCAAAAAAATTGGTATCTTCCCATATCTTTTTTATTTTTATATTTGGTTCAGGCATTGTGGTCTATCCTCCCATAAATTGCACTTTCCACTTGAGAATATTATAACAAGTTTTCCTTAACAAAAGGCCTTTATTAGATACGTTAAAACCAATGTATATCCTATACATGTGAGATTAACATAACGTCTCATTATCAATAGTCAACGATGTGTAAAATTTATTTTTGTGAATACACCTCACTTTTTTCGTTTTCGGGTATTTGCTTATATTAGCTTGATGGTGATGTATGGTGACTCCTAAATAAGGATGTTAGAATATAGATGAACAAATGAGAAAAAACTAGATCTACGCTAGCTTTTTTACATAATCCCCTTAGCGAAAGTTATAATGTTTTATAAAACTCATGAATCGTATTTATGAATCTCTCTTGTTCTTCTAAGAATGGATAATGATTGCTATTTTCAAAGGGAATTAGAGTTGAATTAGCAACTGAAACACCACGCTCTTTCAAGATTTCAGATACATCACGATAGCTTAAAGAAAAACGACAATAGTAGCCGACGGCTACCAAAATAATATCCTTTTTAAACTATTTTCCTTTACAATACCGCATATATCATTCTCCTGCTCACACTTTTTCTACAGGTTATCTCAGTTTAGAAATCTTTGCAACAGAACCCTTCTTTCCCTTGCATCAGTTTATGGGTCATTTGGCACGATAAAAAAAGACTGCAAATTACAGGTACTTACCTTTATGTAAGTACCTGTACTAAAAGTGCGTACTTACATATTTTTAGCTTGAACTTTACAATAAAAATGAAATCAGCCTAAGGAGGAAGAAACATTGAAAACTCTTGTTATCGTAACACACCCAAGTTTAGAAACATCTGTTGTTAATAAGCGATGGGTAGAAGAATTAAAAAAATATCCAGAAAAATATACTGTGCACGAATTGCATAAGGTTTATCCTGATGAGAACATAGATGTGGAAAAAGAACAAAAATTGGTTGAAACTCATGGGAACCTTGTTTTCCAATTTCCTGTATATTGGTTCAACTGTCCTCCTCTCTTAAAAAAGTGGCTGGATGATGTTTTCCTTTATGAATGGGCTTATGGTTCAAAAGGAGATAGATTAAAGAATCGTAAAATTGCTTTAGGTGTATCTGCCGGGATCAAAAATGTGGATTATAGTGAAGCTGGAAGATACTATTATACCCTTGAACAAGTGTTGTGTCCGTTTGAGATGACAGCCATCTATTGTAAGGCAGACTATCGTTCGTTCTTTGCGTTTTATGGAGCAGAATTTGAGCCATCTGTAAGTGAAATAGAAAAAAGTACCCAAGATTATCTAAATTTCATTGATAATATGTAATAGGTAACTTTTATAAAAATTAAAATAAGAAGTACCTTCTAAAGAAGAAGGTACTTCCTTTTACACTATGCCTATTTTTTTACATCTTCTAGAGCTTGAAAACTATTTTTCTCTCCCCACTCGCACATCATATCTAACAATGGAATAAGTGAACAACCACGTTTAGATAATGAATATTCAACTTTTGGAGGTATTTGGGGAAATTCTTTACGTATAATAAGACCATCTTCCTCAAGTTCTTTTAACATAACACTTAGTGTTTTAAAGGAAATAGTCCCAATACATCGCTTCAGCTCATTGAACCTCATAACCTTATTTTCAGACAACCAATACAAAATAATCATTTTATATTTACCACCTATTAAGGATAACGTATATCCAAAACCAGTGTTTTTTAGTTCTACGCCAGTCGGAACACAAGTTTCTCTCACAATCCCCACTCTCCTTCTGATAAGAATATCCTATCAATATGAATACTTTATAGTAAATTACTATGCAATCTTATCATAAGAATGTAAAGTAATACGTTTATATTTTCTTTAATGTTTTTAATATCCCATATTGTTTCATTCTCATGCAAAGAATCTAATTTAACTAAGAAAGAAATTTTAAAAACAATTAGCATAACAACACTTATCAGTAGTCCATGTATTTAAAAATCTCAAAAAGTCCCTCCAGATCTTCTGAAGAAACTTTTTATTTATAAAACTATTAGAAAAGTTACTTAAAAGATTTTTTCCAATTTGAATAATAATAAATGAACTGAATTAATAAAGTTATTACTGCAATGCCAGTAAAGGTTACAAAAGGTTCTGGTGCAAAGGTTATATCCATTTGAAAGAGGTATATAGATTCCTAATGGAATCTGTTCTTATGCAGCTATCCCAAAGAGTTGATGAATGAACTTCACTTGATTTTGGACAGACTTGTCTCGTAAAGCAAGTTGTCCTTTTTTAATGATATGCATCGCTTCCATTCCGAAAAGAATAGATTTGGCTGTACGGAAAGATTTCAATCCTAACATTGAACGAACTCTCTTTTTAATAAAACGATGATCTTGTTCCACAATGTTATTCAGATATTTTATCTGTCTAATTTGGATGCCTACGGGCATCTTTTTCTCTTTCTTCAACTCAGCAACTGCTAAAGGATATGCTGGGTTCTTGTCTACTGTGATAACACGGGGATTTGAAACATGAAAAGACCGCAAAGCTTTCTTGAAAAAGCGCTTTGCAGCCTTATGATCTCTTGTTTTGCTTAAATGAAAATCAATTGTATTTCCTTTTGAATCAACGGCACGATATAGGTACATCCATTGCCCTTTGACTTTCACATACGTCTCATCGACTCGCCAAGAATCATTAGTTGATTTAAGGTGACGCCGTACTCGCTCATCTAATTCGGGACCATATTGATGAACCCACCGCATGATGGTTGTATGAGCAAGGGATAATCCGCGTTCTTCCATCATTTCGACTACATCACGAAAACTTAAATTATACCGTAGGTACCATCTCACGGTTGATAAAATAATATCAGGTTGATAATGTTTCCATTTAAATAGATTTTGCTTTTCCATACTGATCACGTCCTTTTTTAGAGTACTAGTATCAGTATGTCCAAGATTTAGAGATTACTTGCAATTATTTTGAAGTTTTTGCACCAGAACCCTTTTTACTGTATATGATGGAGGAATGTATTATGGAGGAAAAGAAACATCAGGTATCGTATTTTATCAGAGTGTATACATTAAGAAATCATAGTACAAAGACCATTAAAGTTGAACCATCTCGAACATTTAAAGAAGAAATGAAGATGTTAGGTATAACGGAATCAGATATTTTTCAAATACAGCTTATAAAAAAGTAATAACAGAAAGAGGATGTAATTAAAAAGCTTTGCGAAAAATCACGCAAAGCTTTTTAATTACATGTATTATAATAATAATTTTCGTATTTCTTCCGTAGTTAGACCTGTGAATTTTGCAATGTCTTCTAATGGCATACCATTCTTATGCATACCACGGATTAATTGGATTTTTCCTTCTTCACGAGCGTGTGCCAACTTGGCTTGCTCATCTAGAAGTAACTTTTCACGAGCTTCATAAGCTGTTCTGAAAGAAGAGTCATGGCTCATATTTTCCCACTTACTCATTGCCTTTTGTAAGATTGGATCTTGATTCATTGCAATCTCCTCCAATGTTTGAGTTAAATGTTCATCTTCATGTGCTGGTAGTAATAACATCCAGCGAACCAATGCATTTTCCCATGGATTTACTTTTTCTTCACGCCATTGTTTGACCAACTTTGGAATTTCTACAAAATGAATTTCAATATCATCACTTAGTATCTGTTGCTTTTTAGGATTCCATAATTGTCCTATGGTGTGAAATGAATCATCTTGGGAGAATAATATAAAATCTAATAAATTAATGGTAATTGTTTTCCGAAGTGAACGATACGGCATACCTTCTTGCATTTGGGATGTATAGAGTTTACTCCAGTAATATAAAGATCGTTTTACCATATCATGTGTGTTCCGTAATTGAATTTCGATATTAACTTGTGTTCCATTATCTAGTGTTGCTAATAAGTCTAATATGGATAACTTATCATCTTCATAAGATTTATGAAGATGTGGATCTTCTAGTTGTAGAGATACAATAGGTGCATCTAAAGATTCCTCTAGGATGGCGTTTAGAAATCCAGTTAAAATCTCTTCATTTCCCTTCGTTCCAAATAACTGTTTAAAAGCGAAATCAATCCGTAAATTTACTAATTTTGTGGACATGGGTTTCCTCTCCCTGTCTTTCTGTTCTTAACTATATTTTATAAGATAGTCCTCTACACATGCAAATGCTACTATTATAATTGTAGGTTTAATTTATTGTAGCTTCTTTATTCGGTTTTGGTGCAAAAAAAAGAATAAAATGCATATACTCCTAACAGAATTGTATCTTATACTACAAGTTCAAACAATTGATGGATAAATTCGGTTCTGTTGCAAAGATATATATAATTTTAAAGATTTTAGTCTATCAAAAGTGTTCGAAAATCCTTATATGGGTTCTGTTGCAAAGATTTCTAAACTGAGATAACCTGTAGAAAAAGTGTGAGCAGGAGAATGATATATGCGGTATTGTAAAGGAAAACAGTTTAAAAAGGATATTATTTTGGTAGCCGTGGGCTACTATTGTCGTTTTTCTTTAAGCTATCGTGATGTATCTGAAATCCTAAGAGAACGTGGTGTCTCCGTTCATCCTACAACCATTATGCGCTGGGTTCATGAATATGGAAATCTTATCTATCAAATTTGGAAGAAGAAAAATAAAAACGTTCCATTATCTTGGAAACTAGATGAAACCTATATAAAAGTCAAAGGAAAATGGTGTTATTTATATCGTG
>NZ_JBWYHD010000024.1:0-33988 GCF_056711665.1 Bacillus sp. Medicinal_06
TAGTAGCCGACGGCTACTAAAATAATATCTTTCCTGAATTGTTTTCCTTTAAAATATCCCATTTATGATTCTCCTCACTCTGTTTTGCAAAAGTTTAGCTTAGTTTTAAAAACTTTGCAACAGAACCGCTTGATAGCGATGGGGTCCCGCCCACATTTTAACGAAAATATACGCTAAGCAAATTTCGACATAAAAAGAGCTGAATCTCCTACTATAAGAGAGATTCAGCTCTTTTTATTTTTTAAATAAATCAACTAATTATATATAGGATTTTCATTAACTTTTATATTTCTTTAGTGAATCCTTCTGATACAAACTCTATAATTTGTTCCATTACTTTAGGAAATACTTCATATCCAATTTCTTGTTGGTGTAATCGTATCATCATAACAGCTTGTATAATTCCTACAATAATTTGTGGATCATTCTTAGGTAATACTCCACGATCCATTAAAATTTTGACGGCATGAATGCCTCTTTTTTTATGAGTTTCGGAAAATTCAAACATTTTCTCAGGAAGTTTTCGGGAAAGGCGCTCATGCTCATCATTTTGAAAAACTCGTTGAAGAAATGGATTTTTTTCGACTAATTCAAATGATCTATGAAAAAAAGAGGATAATAATTCTTTTGGAGGCAGATTTTCACGAAATAACTCATTGAGTACTGTTTCTCGAACTTCTTCTTCATTTTTTAAAATTTCTAAATACAATTCTTCTTTCGATGAAAAAAATTTATAAAAAGTACCTTTTCCAATTCCACATGCAAGTATAATATCATCAATGCTAGTCTTGGCTAGACCATATTGAATAAATAGTTCTTTTCCTTTTATTAAAAGAGATTGACGAATCTGTTCTTTTTCCTGATCTGTAAATTTAGGCATAAAACTACTCCTTTTTAAAAATTTTGTGACTTTTTATGGATTTTTAGTCATATAATATATATACTTATCATAACGGCTATATAAATAGAAGTAAACATTAGACTGTAAAAGGTACAGTCTTTTTATTCATAGTTTATATGACTATACGAACTTTAATAGTCATATAAACTATGCGTTTTACATTGTAAGAAAGGATTGATAATAATGAACTGTAATTTAAGTCAATATTTTAAGTTAGGAGGAATTTTTCAGAAAGATGACTGACAAAAAATAGATTAAGCATGGATTTCAATAAAAAATAAAAATAAATATTCTAAATATAACGGGGAGATAATGATGAAAATTTTAGAAAAAGAATTATTAACTCAATTTGATGGACTATATAATTTTCGAGATATAGGGGGATTTAAAACATTAGATGGAAATATAATGAAAAAAGGGGTTTTGTTTCGTTCAGATGAGTTGTCTCGCCTATCACAGAAAGATTTAGAGACGTTTAATTTGCTAAACATAAAAACAATCTATGATTTAAGAACTCGAACTGAACAAAAATCAAAACCAAGCAGAATTAAGTCTGAACATGGAATACAGTTGGTGAATATATCCATTCAAGATAAGAGTCAAGAATTTACACACCTCGAATTTTTTAAGTTTTTAGTAAGTAAGTCTAATACCATAAATTTCGAAAAAATAATGAAAGAGATGTATTGTAATATGGCATTTATAAGTCATACTCAAATTTGTGAAATCATAACTTCACTTTCAAAACAAAATAATCTGCCAGCACTTATTCACTGCACTAGTGGGAAGGATCGTACAGGTTTTATATCTGCCATAATTCAATTACTTGTTGGAGTACCATATCAAAAGGTTTTGGATGATTACCTGTTTTCTAATGATTTAATTGCACCACGTATGAAAAAAGTAGAAAAATTTATTAGATGGATAAGTCTTTTTCAAGTCTCATCTGATCGTATAAAACCAATGTTAGAAGTACGTCGTGAATACTTAGAAGAGGTTTATAATGAAATTATTGAAAGATATGGAAATATCGAAACTTATCTATGTCAAGCTTGTAAAATTCAACAGAGTAGTTTATTGACTCTTAAAGACCTACTACTTGAGTAACGTAAAAAAGTCTCAAAAATCTTACTTTTTGGGGTTCTGTTAGCTTGATAGCGATATGACTTATATATGAAAAACAAACCATTTAACAAGAATGTTTCAAGGAAAAGAAGTAATTTCTGTGGTTAATATACTTGTGAAAAAAGAGGGATTTACCGTTTGTTAGGACAGAATGACGTTTGTAAAAATAATCATTATGAAGATGATTACAAATTCAATGTTGCTCTTTTGTCATTGGTAGAGATGATAGCTGTGTGGTCAGTATGAAACAGTAAGTAACCACCTATACAATATGAATAGAGGAGAGGAATATCTGATGAAAACACGTAGTCAAATTACATTTGCAAGTCTTGCCCTTTTAATAGCTGGAAGTTCCCTGTTATACACATCGCCAACCTCAATTGTAAAAGCAGAGCCCACTCAAAATGTATCTAGTTCGTCACAAACAAGCACGCAACGAGATCGTAATTCCGTCAGGCAAGCAATGCGGGATACATTGCAACTTGGATACCCGGGGATACTTGCTAAAACTTCTGAGGGTGGAAAAACGTGGGGTTATGCCGCTGGGATAGCGGATCTGAGCACCAAAAAACCAATGAAAACAGATTTTCACTTTCGCATTGCCAGCGTGACGAAGACGTTCACCGCAACGGTTGTACTTCAATTAGCTGGAGAGAACCGCCTGAATCTAGACGACTCCATCGAAAAATGGTTGCCTGGCGTCATTCAAGGAAACGGATATGATGCTAAACAGATTACTATCCGGCAGATATTGAATCATACAAGTGGTATCGCTGAATACGCAAGGTCAAAAGAAGCTGATCTTTTTACGAATACAAAAAAATCGTTTACCGCTGAAGAACTAGTGAAGATTGGACTTTCGATGCCCCCAGACTTTGCCCCAGGAAAGGGCTGGTCCTACTCAAACACAGGATACGTATTACTGGGTATCCTTATTGAAAAAGTAACCGGAAACAGCTATGCGGAAGAGATTGAAAATCGAATTATTGAACCGCTTGAATTGTCGAATACATTCCTACCTGGCAATTCAAGCGTTATTCCAGGCACCAAGCATGCCCGTGGATATTTACAACCAGACGGAGCAAGTGAGCTAAAAGACGTTACTTATTATAACCCAAGTATAGGTAGCTCGGCTGGAGATATGATTTCTACTGCTGACGACTTAAACAAATTCTTCTCTTCCTTGCTCGGTGGCAAATTACTGAAGGAACAGCAACTAAAACAAATGCTTACTACAGTTCCTACAGGAATTGCTGAAATCGGCAGATATGGTCTTGGAATCTATGAAAATAAGCTTCCCAACGGTGTCTCAATATGGGGACACTCAGGTGGCATTCCAGGGTTTAGTACTTTTGCTGGAGGCAAACTTGGAGGCAAGCATACATTGGCCGTCAATTTGAACAGCCTTAAAGCTGATAGTCCTGATCCTTTTAAAAATATTTTACTTGCTGAATTTAGCAAGTAATAAAAAAGGATAAATTTTGTCATAGTTTTTATAGTTAAAAATATATCTTTCTGCTGCAAAGTTCTTTAGCAGATAAAAAGTCAAATTCAGTACAATCAAATTTTATGTAATAGTAAGTAATCGCTGTAATTCATTGTACGTTGAAAAGGCGGAGTCTCTTTGAAGACTTCGCCTTTGTTTATATAGAGCATGAATGGTCTCGATACCTTTTATCGTACGTGAAGCATGACGAAGATTTTGAAATCCTGCAAATTTAGCAAAGCGTCGCTTTATATGTCTATGATCCTGTTCAATACGATTGTTCAAATAATTGCTTGTATAATGAATAGTACGTGTATAAAAGCCTTGTTCCTTTAACTTGTTCAATGCACAAAGTAATGCTGGAGCCTTGTCCGTTACGAGAACCATCAGTTCTCCAAGTATAGAGTTTTTAATATTGATTTATATCATAAAATTTATATGAAATAGGTGACGAAAATGTTAGAAGGTATTTTTCAGACAGAAGATGTACAGTTACATTATGTAAAGAGTAATTCAAAAGGTTCGCCAATATTATTAATTCATGGTGGAATATCAAGATGGCAAGCGTTTGAGTCTATTATTCCTGAATTAGAAAAAGAAGGACATGTTTATGCATTAGATTTAAGAGGACATGGAAAATCAGGAAGAGTTCCAAATAGATATCGTTTGGAAGATTATTTATCTGATATTGTCAATTTTATTAAAGAACATATTGCAGAACCAGTAATCATATTTGGTCATTCACTTGGAGGAATACTAGGGATTCAATTAGCTGCTCATTATCCAGAATTAGTGAAAGGACTAGTCATCGGAGAATCCCCAATGGAGATAGAAGTTTTAAAAGAGGGTTCCGAAAAATTGATGAAATGGAAAATGATGATTCAGAATGGCCCAGAAATGAGTAAGCATATGATGCCTAAAAAAGGAGATAATCCACTTTTAGATTTCATGGTGGAAAGTGTTATGCTAACAGATCCTGGAGTCTTAATAGCAATGATTGACCAATTTGACGAAACATATGCTGGATATAATACGGATATTTTACTCCCTAAAATACACTGTCCGGTTTTACTTCTACAAGGAAACCCTGAACTCAAAGGGGTTGTGAGGGATCAAGATGTTAAGAAGGCTTTAAAACTATTACCTAATGCAAAGCATGTAAAATTGGAGAATGTAGGACATACTTTGCAATTTGAAAATAAGGATGCAGTTTTGGGTGTAATACTTCCTTTTATAAAACATTTAATAAATGTTAATGAGAAATAAAAAGGTTCTGTTACAAAGTTTTCTACATGAAGCTACACTCTAGAAAACAGAATCTAGGAGAATCAGACATGAGATATTTTAAAGGAAAACAATTCAAGAAAGATATTATTTTAGTAAACGTGGTATTTTAGTTCACCCAACAACCATCATGCGATGGGTTCATGAATATGACAATCTCATCTATTAAATTTGGAAAGTGAAAAATAAATTTGCACGCTTATCTTGGCATTTGGATGAGACTTATATCAAAGTAAAAGGAGAATGGCGTTATCTCTATCGTGCAATTGATAAAGATAGGCACACATTGGATATTCAACTTCGTAAAAAACGGGATCATCAGTCTGCCTATGCCTTCATGAAAAGATTAGTAAAACATTTGGGGGAACCAACGGTTCTCACTACAGACAAAGCGCCGGCATTACTTTGCGCATTTAACAAATTAAGAAAACAAGGATTTTATCAAACTACAATCCATTGTACAATCAAACATTTAAATAATCTTATTGAACATATAAAGAGACGTTTTTCCAATTCCGCAGGATTTCAAAATCTTCGTCATGCTTCACGTACGATAAAAGGTATCGAGACCATTCATGCCCTATATAAACAAAGGCGAAGTCTTAAATGAGACTCCGCCTTTTCAACGTACAATGAATCTCAACAATTACTAGCTACTTCCTAAACATCGGTCCTTATTTACCAACCTGTTTATGCTTTTTTCAAACTTTGCAACAGAACCATCTTATCTATGGCATAAGGAGAAACAAATAGGGTGATAACCATCACTTTTTCATTATATTACATTAAATGTTAATTTTTAATATTATAACTACAAATATTGGTAATATCCATATTGAGAAATTTATTACTAATTTGTTTCCGGTATCAAAAGGTACACCTTTTGGCACTATCTAATTTACATGAAATATTAGTTCCAAAACCTCAAAAAATATATTTTTGAAACGTCTCTAAAAAATAGATACCTTTTGAAACTATTTTGTTATAATATGTATTATAAAACATCAAGAGAAGGAGAATTTAACACCTTGAATAACAGAAAATTCGGATACATTCGTGTAAGTAGTAAAGATCAAAACGGAGGTAGACAGCTAGAAGCGATGAAACAAGTTGGTATTGATGAAAGAGATATTTTCATTGATAAACAATCTGGTAAAGATTTTAATCGTCAAAAATATCAACTTGTAAAAATGATGTTACGGGAAGGGGACATTTTATACATACATTCCCTGGATCGTTTCGGAAGAAACAAGGAAGCTATTTTAAATGAATGGAGGGATATTACAAAAAATATAAAGGCACATATTGTTGTACTTGATATGCCGTTATTAGATACAACCAAGTATCAAGATAACTTGGGAAATCTCATTACTGATTTGGTACTTCAAATTCTTTCTTGGCTTGCTGAAGAGGAACGAACAAAGATAAAAGTTCGACAACAAGAGGGAATCCATTTGGCTAAAAAACAAGGAAAACATCTCGGAAGACCTAGGGCAGAAATTACAGATGAATTTATCACTGCTTATAACACTTGGAAAACAGGTACGATAACCGCTGTTGAGGCAATGAAACAAGCGAATCTAACGAAAGCTACATTTTACCGACTTGTGAAGAGGCATGAAAATAAAACATAAGAAAATCGAGGGAGAAATAGACCAAAATATACCATTGCAACAAGGTATATTTTCTTTAAAAATTTAGGTGTTATCATCCAATCAGGAAGGGGGTGGAGAAAGTGCCTATAAGGAAGGATATAGGAGAAATTCAAAAATTCGCCCAAGCCAAGGAGGGGGTCTGTTTATCTAAAAGATACATTAATAATAAGCAAAAGTTATTTTTTAAGTGTAGGGAAGGTCATATCTTTCAAAAACGTTTGAACGATTTAAAATCGTATGATAGCTGGTGTCCATTCTGTGCTAAGGTCAGAAAATTAACTCCTGAATATGTGGAACAGATACTCAAAGATCTGAAAGAAGAAGAAGTGATTCTTTCGCAAAAATTACCCAAAAGCACAACACATAATCGGCTGTCGATTAAAGATATGTGTAAACTTGCTCAACTAAATGATGGTAAGTGTTTATCAGAAAATTACGTAAATATTATGACGCCTCTAGAGTGGGAGTGCCGAAAAGGACACAGGTTTGAAGCAACACCTAATGATGTTAAAAATTCTAATACATGGTGTCCGTATTGTAGTAATAAAAAAGTATGTGATGATAACTGCTTAGCAACTGTTTATCCTGATGTTGCGGCAGAATGGCATCCAACATTAAATGGAGAGCTAACGCCATATGAGGTAGTGTTTGGTTCATCGGAACGCGTATGGTGGCAATGCCGATTTGATGAAAGCCACACATGGCAAACAAGAGTAGTAGATCGGTTAAATCGAGGATGCCTAAGATGTTGGAAAGGGCAAAAGACATCTTTTCCAGAACAGGCAATTCATTTTTACTTGAAACAGGCGATGGAAGACACTGAAAATAAATTTTATCATGAAGCCTTTAAAGATAAAAAGCAAGAAATAGACATCTATATTCCGTCTGTTCAATTTGCTGTGGAGTATGATGGAAGACCTTTTCATGATAGAAAAAGACAACAGGAAAATGATGAACAGAAAAATTACGTTCTGAAAGAAGAGGGAGTCAAACTAATACGAGTACGTTCTGATGGATTACCAATTATACAGTTACATGAAGCATTATTATTGACTCATTATTATTCGCAGGGTCGTTATTATTCATCGTTAGATGGAGTGATTCTCGAAATTTTTATTTCTTTGGATTTACATCTCCAAAAACAATATCCATTAATTTATGAAAAGAAGAAGGACATAATTCGAAAAGTCATGCAATCTATTTCTTCGTATAATGATCGATTAGAAATCTTGAGTCAGTACCGTACTAATAAAAAAGAAAAAAGTTTAAAAGTGTTATTTCCAGAAATTGCGGCAGAATGGCACCATACAAAAAATAGTGTGGTAGGGCCGGAACATATTTCTGCTAATTCTCACAAAGTTGTATGGTGGCAATGTGAGCAAGGACATGAGTGGGAAGCACCTGTGAAACAACGAAAAAACGGCGGGAGAGATTGTCCAATTTGCAACTCCATTTTTACAACACACCCTGATATAGCAGCGCAATGGCATCCAACATTAAATAATGGAGCCCCTCCATACAGTATTACATATGGATCAGATGTTCAAGCTTGGTGGATTTGTTCATGCGGATATGAATGGAAAGAAGAAATAGCTAAAAGAACAGGAAGAAAAGACAAAGGCTGTCCAGTTTGCCGAAACAAAATCTTAAATCAATTATCTTCATTACAGAGTAAATATCCAGAAATTGCGGCAGAATGGCATCCGACATTAAATGGAGATTTAACACCAAATGATGTTTTACCAAACTCCAAAGAATCTGTGTATTGGATGTGTCGAAACAATACCGAGCACGTATGGAAAACGAGTATTGCGTATCGAGTGAATAGAAAAACAACTTGTATATATTGTGCAGGTGCAAGAACATACTTTGAAAATGGATTTGCTTCTCAATATCCTAAACTTATGGACGAATGGTGTTATGAACAAAATAAGGGAATTAATCCTGATGATCCATTCTTTAAACCTATGGAAAAAGTATGGTGGCGCTGTAAAAGGAACCAGAACCATATCTGGGATATGCTCGTTTGGTATCGTATAAGAGGAGAAGGCTGTCCTTATTGTGCCAAAAAACGCGTGTTGCCAGAAGAGAGCTTTGCAGCTCTACATCCAAAATTGCTCTCAGAGATACATTCAAAATTGAATGAGGGAGTAGACCCATGGCAGTTGGCACCTAAATCAGGGAAAAAAGTAACATGGCAGTGCAAGAAGGATGAACGGCATATCTGGGAAATGGGAATTAATAGACGTACTCATCATGGTGAGGGTTGTCCGTACTGCTCAAAGACACGCGTGTTACCAGAGGAAAGCTTTGGTAATCACTATCCACATTTAGCAAAGCAATGGCATCCTACAAAAAATAAAAGAAACCCTTACGGATATGCTCCTAATTCAAAAATGGTTGTATGGTGGTTCTGTGAAGGATGTAAACATGAGTGGAAAGAGGCGATGGTAAAACGTACAACTATAAAAAAACAGAAACCTTGTTGTGGTAAATAATAAAGTTAGATTCTAAAAAATATACAATATTGGCATAGGGTTTGCTAAAGCTGTTTTTACAAAAGCACTTAAACATTTAGATTCATTACGGATCAATAGTCCTGGATTATACAAGAGATTAGAAGAGGATACAAGTCTTTAGGATAAGAGAAAAGTTGATTCTAAAGATGTAGAACGGTTCTGTTGCAAAGTTTTCTACATGAAGCTACACTCTAGAAAACAAGATCTAGGAGAATCAGGCATGAGATATTTTAAAGGAAAACAATTCAAGAAAGATATTATTTTAATAGCCGTCGGCTACTACTGCCGTTTTTCTTTAAGTTATCGCGATGTCTCTGAAATCCTGAAAGAACGTGGTATTTCAGTTCACCCTACAACAATCATGAGATGGGTTCATGAATATGGCAATCTCATCTATCAAATTTGGACAGTAAAAAATAAATCTGCACGACTATCTTGGCATTTGGATGAGACTTATATCAAAGTTAAGGGAGAGTGGCGTTATTTATATCGTGCAATTGATAAAGACGGGCACACATTGGATATTCAACTTCTTAAAAAACGGGATTATCAGGCTGCCTATGCCTTTATGAAAAAATTGGTCAAAACGTTTGGAGAACCAACGGTTCTCACTACAGACAAAGCGCCAGCATTACTTTGCGCATTTAACAAATTAAGAAGACAAGGATTGTATCAAACTACAATCCATTGTACAATCAAACATTTAAACAATCTTATTGAACAGGATTATAGGCATGTAAAGAGACGGTTTGCCAAATCCGCAGGATTTCAAAATCTTCGCCATGCTTCACGTACAATAAAAGGTATTGAGACCGTTCATGCCCTATATAAACAAAGGCGAAGTCTTCAAAGAGACTCCGCCTTTTCAACGTACAATGAACTTCGACAATTACTAGCTACTTCCTAAAAATTGTTCCTCATTTACCAACCTGTTTATGCTTTTTTTAAACTTTGCAACAGAACCATGATTTCTATGGCTCAGTACAACGTTGTTATTTTTGCTTAGAAATTTTATCAAATTCTTCATCAATACGCTTATTAACAGCTTTAAAATACCTTCCAATAATACCGCCTATATATGCAAAGGCAAAACATACTGTAATAATAATAAAGAGAGAAATATTTCTAGTGATTAAGCAATATATCGAACCAATCAGATATAAACCCAAAAAAATTTTAGGGAAATGTACTTGATGTAGAAAATACTGTAAACCTCCAATTAATAATAAAAGAATCAAACCAAAGAGTGTTACTTGAATAATAAGCAAAACTTGAATATCCATTACCGCTTCGCTCCTTCTATCTAGTTAATTCAAAGGTAGATATTTTTAAATCTTTTTCTTTTGGTAAAGTAACACTCTGTTCTAATTTACCATTATTGATATTGTACTTTTGAATTATCCCTTCACTCTTATTTTCCCCATCGTATAAAGATAAAATATGTAAGGAATTTTTGTTAATTAAAGCTTTCATATTTATAATTGGATTTTTATTTTTTTGTTCTAATTTAAAATGATTGGTAATTTCTTCTCCAGATATAACGACAACTTCTCCACTATAATACAATATAAAGACTTTACCATTATCTTCAAGTACTTGAAATACTTTTGATTTTGTAGGAAGTTCTAATTCTTTTATGGAATCCTCAAAAATGGTAAACATTTTTCCTTTATCAGAAACTAAATATATCTTATCACCAGATACAGCCATACTCTTATGACCGACTTGTGGTTTATTTCCTAAGTTAAATGCTTTAACCGCTTCTCCATTTGAATCTATTTTTAATACTTGTTCCTGCTCAATTGATGGATCGAAGGTTAGTACATAATAAAAATCTTTGTAACTTATACCAGTGGTAAAAAAGCCTTTCTCATACTTAAATTCTTTTTGGTTCTCTCCTTCAACATTGACTAAACCACTTTTGTAATAAGGTTTATTGTCTTTAACAAATTGACCACCATTCGTTATAAAATGTATTCCGTTTGGGTTAGCAAATGAATTAGTAATTCCCCAACTAGAAGGAATGCTATGCTTTTGAACACTCTTGTTATCAAAGGTATAGTAGTTACCACTATATCTGGACGAGAAATATAATATATTGTTTTGAAATATTAGGTTTTCTAAACCAATATCTTTAACAGGAAATTCTTCTATAGCCTTACCTGATTGGTCATATGTTATTAACTTACTTGTTGGATTAGTAAAAGATGTATAAACCACCGTGTATGTATTATTCTCTTCATGTATCTTTACTTCCTGCTTATTTACTTTTTGTGTATTGAAGGGAATAGCTTTTCTAAAACCAAAAAAGATTACTAAGGATATTGCAGCTATGATTATTAAACTTGTAAGTATTTTTATTTTCATCTATCTACACCTCGATATAAGTAAAATTATTAGCATTACATGAATCTTTCATCTTATCTTTTAGAGTTTCTCAGGGTTCTGTTGCAAAGTTTTCTAAATGAGGATACACTCTAGAAAAAAGAAGCCAGGAGAATCACAAATGCGATATTTTAAAGGGAAACAGTTCAAGAAAGATATTATTTTAGTAGCTGTCGGCTACTACTGTCGTTTTTCTTTAAGTTATCGCGATGTTTCTGAAATCCTGAAAGAACGTGGTATTTCAGTTCACCCAACAACTATCATGCGATGGGTTCATGAATATGGCAATCTCATCTATCAAATTTGGAAAGTGAAAAATAAATCTGCGCGCTTATCTTGGCATTTGGATGAGACTTATATCAAAGTTAAGGGAGAATGGCGTTATCTCTATCGTGCAATTAATAAAGATGGACACACATTGGATATTCATCTTCGTAAAAAACGGGATCATCAGGCTGCCTATGCCTTCATGAAAAGATTAGTAAAACATTTTGGAGAACCTACGGTTCTCACTACAGACAAAGCGCCGGCATTACTTTGCGCATTTAACAAATTAAGAAAACAAGGATTTTATCAGACTACAATCCATCGTACAATCAAACATTTTAATAATCTCATAGAGCAGGATCATAGGCATGTAAAGAGACGTTTTGCCAAATCCGCAGGATTTCAAAATCTTCGTCATGCTTCACGTACGATAAAAGGTATCGAGACTATTCATGCCCTATATAAACAAAGGCGAAGTCTTCAAAGAGACTCCGCCTTTTCAACGTACAATGAACTTCAACAATTATTAGCTACTTCTTAAACATTGCTCCTCATTTACCAACCTGTTTATGTTTTTTTCAAACTTTGCAACAGAACCGTTTGTATTATCGAAAGTACTCCCTACTAGGAAACCAACGGCAAAAACAAATTATATCGCCTTACTTAGTTCAATGTGGCAACTACTACGAACTACTCCAATTTTACGCCGTCGCGCAATTTATCATGCTTGTGTATTTGCGACTTTCAGCTTATTCTGGACCACTGTTCCATTATTATTGTCTAGTCCTGCTTTTCATTTTTCTCAGGCTGCCATAGCATTATATGCACTTGTAGGAATTACAGGTGCAATAGCCGCTCCAATAGGTGGTCGTCTAGCCGATCTTGGCTGGACACGATCCGCCACTGGGATAGCTCTGGCTGTTGTTATTATATCTTTATTACTACCACTTTTTATTCAAAGTAGCACGCCCTTTGGAATAGCAGTTTTAGTAATTGCAGCTATTCTGTTGGACATGGGAGTATCCGCAAACCTTGTGCTAAGTCAACGTTTGATTTTCTCGTTGCAACCAGAAGTTCGTAGTCGCTTAAATGGATTATTCATGGCTATTTTCTTCTTGGGTGGTGCTGTTGGATCTTCTGTCGGAGGGTGGGTATACTCGTCAGGTGGATGGAGTGCAGCATTATGGATGGGAATCGCTTTTCCGATCATAGCACTGCTTTATTTTGCCACAGAGAAATAGTTCTATAATCAAATTTAAACAGTCCGTATTCGTTTGAATGCTTATTCATTGGTATGTCCGTGTTTTATAGATTAATAGCGGTTATTTTGAAGTTTGATTTTTTGTCTCTATCGCTAAAAGAGGACAAAACTCACCATGTAAAATGTGTCCGAATTCCATTTAGACTATGACAAAAGAGAGCTTGCATTAGAAAACAAGCCCTCTTAAAAAAATAACGCAATTGAGATGCTTATATTTTAACAATTATTTTCTTACGATTCCATATGTCTTATGTTGAGAAATAAATTATAAGTGGTTTGATAAAACTAAAATGAATTATTGACATAATATTTTGACGATAATATAATAAATCTCGAATTCAAGATAACTTGTAAAGGATTGGTAATTATGAGCGTGATTAACGATGAGAACTTATCTTTAAAGTTATTTGTTATATTATCAAGGACAGTACAGTCAATCACTAAGCGAATTGAAGATGATATAAAAAGTTATGGACTTAATCCAACTGAATTTGCAGTGCTTGAGCTACTGTACAGTAAAGGCGATCAGCCTATACAAAAAATTGGAGACAAAATATTACTTGCAAGTAGTAGTATCACGTATGTAGTGGATAAGTTAGAAAAGAAGAGGTTCTTAATACGAAAACCATGTCTTATAGACCGCCGTGTCACGTATGCGTCAATTACTTCAGAAGGTATTGAATTGATGGATACTATTTTCCCTCAGCATAAAGAGGCGATTCGGCAAATATTTGGTGGTTTGGACTATATTGAGAAAAAATTGATAATCAAACAGTTGAAGAAATTAGGATATTATGCACAAGAACTATAATTTTTAGAAATATATCTCGAATTAGTAATATCCTAATTAAATATAAATTAAATAAATAGGAGGAAAAAATCAATACATGGTATTACATTTATTGGAATCCGAAATGAAGAAATAATGGAATTACAATTAGTATAAACAGGAAAGATAGTTGTTATGATAACGCATACAAATTGTTCTTTTAAATGTGAATCTTTCATAAAGCGGAGGGTGGGTATCAAGAATGGAATTACGTCATTTAGAGTATTTTATTCAAGTTTGTAATAATGGTAGTTTTACTAAAGCTGCGGAATTTCTAGGTATTTCACAGCCGACTTTAAGTCAACAAATACGTGTGTTAGAAGGTGAACTTGATACACCTTTATTTCATCGAGTTGGAAGAGGTATCAAAATTACAGAAGCAGGTAAATTGCTATTTGATAAAGGAAAATTTATCATGCAACAATTTGATGAGGTTTATAATGAAATTTTTGAATTAAAGGGTGTGAAAAGAGGTGTGATTACTATAGGAGGTTTATTAGAAGATCTCACTTATTTAACGCCTTATATTATGAAGTTTCAACAACATTATCCCAACATTGTAGTGAAAATTAAAGAATCAGAGGTTGCTGTAAATCAAATCGTTGACAAAAATATTGATATAGGGATCACACGTAGTGCTCAAATTCCAGACACATTAACAAGCACCCTTTTGTATAGCGAAGATTTCGTCCTTGTAATTCCAAAAAATCATCCTTTGAATGAAAAATCATTTGTTTCTTTTCGAGAATTAGCAGGGCTGAGTAGAGTAATGGTTTCATGTAGTTGTCGTGAATCGATTAAGATATATTGTGAAATTTTAGGGTTATCTTTATCTGAAGCAAATATAGAAACAAAATCTTCTATTTCTCTATTGAGCCTTGTATACAATGGATATGGGGTTGCCATAATACCTCTTTCACTGGTTGACTTTGTTAATAATGATACCTTAAGCATAGTTCGTATTACTGATCCAACACCAAGTCAAGATATTAATCTTATTCACTTTGATGATAAATTTTTAAGTTTTGCAGCACGCATCTTTATGCAGAAGTTAAATGATCCTGAAAAAGTATCAGTATAATAGAAACAATAATGATTCTAGTGTAAAAATTGAAAGTAATCTTTAAGTCTTGGGATGAGACCTATATTAAAGTCAAAGAGCAGTGGATTTATATGTGTGGTGTAGTTCGATTCAAAAGGGAATGCCATTGACTTTTATTTAAGGGAAAAAGGACAGACTTTGCAAAGAGAGAAGTCTGTCAAAAAACAAGTCAACATAATCAATCAACTCTTCGGTCTTACCGCATAGTAATAGATTCCGTTAGGGATATACTGCTATTGCGAATCTACATATTATTTGCACCAGAGCCCATATTACCATTATGATCTTAATACCATTACTATTCGGGCCCGTCTTCGGCGCCATACCCTTATTGTAGAAAGAAAACCACCGGCATTATACCGGTGGTTCTGACTTAGAAAGCAAAGCAAGTACAACCAATACCCCATTTAGTTCCATCTTTTCCTATTACGGTATGAGTGTGTTGATGGAGAGGGTTACTGCAACTATGTAACTTGTGACCATTGGCATCGTGAGAAAGTATATTATGGGCTAGGTTAGCGCCCCCATAACCATAAACGCCAGTCGGTGCCCAATCAGGTGATGCTGGCGGCAATTCAGGTGATAAATTTTTAAATTCATCATTTCCATAAACAACCTGCCCACCCATAATAGTGAGTAATGATTCAAGGTCTTTGATTTCTTCTTCTGGCACAGTAAAGTAGTCAGCAGACAATACAGCAATATCAGCAAACTGACCTACTGCAAGGGTTCCCTTTTTGCCTTCATCACCAGAGAACCACGCACTTCCTTTGGAATATAGTTCCAGGGCTACTTTTCTGTCAAGTTTATTTTTTTCATCGTATATCGAAAGACCACCAATGGTTTTTCCGGCAACCATCCAGTAAAGAGCAACCCAAGGGTTATAGCTAGAAACCCTGGTTGCATCACTACCAGCGCCAACAGGTATACCAAGGTCTAGCATACGATAAATCGGAGGAGTACGCTTTGCAGCTTCTTTTCCGTATAAATCAACAAAGTATTCACCTTGGAAAGCCATGCGGTCTTGGATGGCAATACCACCATTTAAAGCCTTAACACGTTCCATACTACGATCCGAGATTGTTTCTGCATGGTCAAACCACCAGCGTAGACCATTAAAAGGAATTTCTTTGTTGACTTCCTCAAACACATTTAAGAAACGTGTTATTGACTCGTCATAAGTTGCATGTAAGCGGAATGGCCAACGGTTTTCCACCAATAGAGAAATTACTTTCTTTAAGTCAGCTTCCATCACCGTAGCTAGTTCGGGCTGCGGCATCTGAAATTTTTCAAAATCGGCTGCCGAGAATACTAACATTTCTCCGGCACCATTCATTTTATACTTATCATTTCCTTGACCTGGAGAAACAATCTTTGCCCATGAAGCAAAGTCTTCATATTCATGATTTGGATTTTGCGTAAATAGATTATATGCAATACGCAAAGTTAATTGATCTTTCTCAGCTAAACGTTCAACAACTTTGTAATCATCAGGATAATTTTGGAATCCGCCACCTGCATCAATGGCACTTGTGATACCTAATCTATTTAATTCGCGCATAAAATGACGAGTTGAGTTAATCTGATCCTCAAAATTAAGTACTGGAGCTCTCCCCAAACTTGAATAAAGAATAGAAGCGTTAGGATTGGCAATTAAAAGACCTGTTGGATTACCTCGTTTATCCCGCTCAATTAAACAGCCCGGAGGGTCTGGGGTATCTTTTGTGTATCCCAGTGCACGCAGCCCAGCACGATTTACAAGTGCTCTATCGTAAAGATGTAGCACAAAGACAGGAGTGTCTTCAGAAACGGCATTAATCTCTTCCAAAGTTGGCATTCGTCTCTCTTTAAATTGAAATTCAGACCAACCTCCAACTACTCTTACCCACTGGGGAGCAGGTGTACGTCTTGCCTGCTCTCTAAGCATTTCCAGAGCAATAGCAAGTGATGGTACACCTTCCCAACGCAATTCCATATTATAATGTAGACCACCACGAATAACGTGTATATGAGAGTCATTCAAACCCGGAATAGCTCTCTTTCTTTTAAGATCTATTTTTTGGGTTTTTTCTGTGGCACTATCAAGAAGCTCATCTCCACCTACTGCCGTGACTAAACCATCAGTTATGGCGATAGCTGATACCTCAGGTTGAGATGGGTCAAGGGTAGTGATTTTTCCGTTATATAAGATCATATCCGGCAAATTCATGTTTACACCTCATTTACTTCCTATTATTCTGTAACCATGGATGAAATATTTTACCGAGAATCGGCATGACTACCCATGATAGCAAGGAAACTATACATATAGAAACAAAAAAAGCTGATATAATAGGATTCATATTTTTTATAATAGGTCCTATTACTTTAGGCACCAACATACTAAGAGGCCATACACCAAGAACAGTAACAATAGACATTTTCCATTTTGGCGGTGGAACTGGCGTTTTCGGAGTAACAAACCAATAAGCCAAACTGTTTTCAGTTTTGTAAGTTGGATTAGTTGCTTGAAATTGTTCTGCCTTTTTTAACAAATCTCGACGAATATCTGATTCTTGCCAAGAACGTAGATGCTCATACGTATCAAAGCGAAAAATAACAGTATACTCTCTGGATCCGTTATTGGGGACTATTAAATTTATGCCTAAATGCCCTGGGAATTTAGTAGCGGCAGCTTCGATTTCATGTCTCCATGTTTCAAACTGTTTTTCTCTACCTTCTTGAATTTCCCATGTAACAATCGTTGTTACTGGACCGCTAACATCCATTGTGTTCCCTGTATGAGTTTCTCCGACAGTCACTCTTTCTTGGTTCATAATTTTCTGCTTGGAAGCGCGCCATGCACCATAGTATATGCGTATTCTACGCCTTGACCATAAGCGCCAGTGTGTTCTTTTACAATTTCCATAACAGCATCATAAGTGTCTTTGCGTGCCCAGTCACGTTGGTATTCAAGTAAAACTTGGATTGCTGTCACTGGAATTGCACCAGCTTGTTCTACACGACGCATAGCAGCGTTATGTGCTGTCAAACTAGTACCACCTGAAGCATCATCAACTGCATAAACCTCATAGCCAGCTTTAATTGCTTCAAGTACAGGGAATGCAAGGCAAACCTCAGTCCAAAGTGCTGCAAATATTAATTTCTTTCTACCTGTTGCTTTAACTGCCTCAACAAATTTTGGATCTTCCCAAGAGTTCATTGAACTACGTTCTATAATTTCATGGTTTGGGAATATGTCAAGAATTTGTGGCCAAAAATAACCAGAAAAGCTGCGTGTTTCAACTGTAGTAAGAATAGTAGGTACGTTAAAAGTTTTTGCTGATTTAGCAAGCAGCATAACGTTATTAATCAATGTTTGTCTGTCAATACTTGCAACTCCAAAAGTCATTTGAGGCTGAAAATCAATCAAAATTAAGGCACTGTTCTCGGGATTTAACAATTCTAAATTACTCATAATAAAACGCTCCTTTTTTAATTGTTACAATTTTTAGAAAGTAATTTATTTCCTATTAATCAAAACTGTAATCGTAAAAATAAAAGTTTTGCTTTACTTTTTAATTTAAAAGAGAGCGCTGATTTAATCAGCGCTAAATTTATACTATCCACTTTTTAAAAAGTGATTTAAAGCTATTTCTTTGGAATACATTTATGCATTTTGTTTACTAAGATCTCGCTGAGCTCCCATATAGCTTCCAATTATATTTTGATAGCCTGGAAGATTACTAGCAAGCAAATTGCCAAACCCTTCGACATCGTTGCGCCAATCGCGTTGTAATTCGCAAGCTACGCTAAACCAGTTCATGAGTTGTACGCCACTATGTGCCATACGCGTATTGGCAGCATCTGCAACTTGTTTACTGAAAGTTCCTGAAGCATCAGTAACAGCAAATACTTCATATCCAGCTTTTGTAGCGGAAAGTGCTGGGAAAGCAACGCAAACGTCCGTAACTACGCCCGCGATGATAATTTGTTTTTTTCCAGTTTCTTCGATTGCTTTTACAAAATCATCATTATCCCATGCGTTAATTTGTCCTGGTCGAGCTATTTTTGGTGCGTGAGGAAAGAGGTCAACCAATTCTTGCATTAAAGGTCCGTTAGGTCCATGTTCAAAGCTTGTTGTTAAAATAACTGGTAAATCAAAAAACTTAGCAGTGTGAGCAAGAGCTAAAACATTGTTCTTGAATTCATCAACACCATGGTCACGTACTAGTCCGGACATAAGACCAGTTTGATGATCTACTAAAAGAACGACAGCATCATCTTTGTTAATACGAGAATAGAGATCAGCCATTATGTATTCCTCCTAAAAATTAAGTAATCGAAGAAAGTTTAAACAGTGGAATATCATCATAAACTTCTTCGTTTGTTACGATTAGTTTATAACTAAACTGACCGTTAATATTAGTTATAGCACCATTCACAGAACATGAAGCGCTATACAAATTTATAGTATTTGAAAACCAATTCATTAATCAATTCTAAATTATCTATAATTTATATAGATGGTAACTATAGTTATTTTTACCATAAAATTCATTGGTTTTACCTATACATTCTATAGATAGAACAATATTGATAGTTACCTATTTTTGCTATTAGAATTGAATATGAAGAATGTTCAGCAATTATTTCATGATGAAAAAGGTATTAGATGGGGAATTGCTACAAAAACAGAAAATGAATTCATCGGAACAATAGAGTTTCATGCTTAGAATTCACAACATAAACGTGCATAAATAGGTTACGAGATTCATCCGGATTATTGAAGAAAAGGATATATATTAGAATATTTTTTGGAGGTAGAAGAATGACAAAAATTACTGTAGGAACCGAAAATCAAGCACCAATTGAGATATATTATGAGGATCATGGTATTGGAAAACCAGTTGTACTAATTCATGGTTGGCCGTTAAGTGGTCGATCTTGGGAATACCAAGTTCCCGCTCTTGTTGAGGCTGGATACAGAGTTATAACATATGATCGTCGAGGCTTTGGAAAGTCATCTCAGCCGTGGGAAGGATATGAATATGATACCTTTACTTCTGATTTACATCAACTAATAGAACATTTAGATCTTCAAAATGTCACACTTGTTGGTTTTTCTATGGGTGGAGGCGAGGTAGCTCGGTACATTAGTACATATGGAACAGATCGTATTGAAAAGGCTGTTTTTGCTGGAGCAGTTCTTCCATATTTATACAAATCAGAGGATCATCCTGAAGGGGCATTAGATGATGCAGCAATTGAAGAATTCAAAAGTGGCGTGATAAATGACCGCCTTGCATTTCTTGACGAATTTACTAAGGGATTTTTCGCAGCTGGTAATCGAACAGATTTAGTTAGTGAGCCATTCCGTTTATATAATTGGGATATTGCGGCTAGTGCATCCCCTAAAGGAACACTCGATTGTATTACCGCCTTTAGTATGACCGATTTTAGAAAAGACTTGGAAAAGTTCAATATACCTACTCTTATTATTCACGGTGACTCTGATGCAACTGTACCTTTTGAGTTAAGTGGAGAACGCACATATGATTCCATTCCTGGTAGTAAACTCGCTCTTATAAAAGGTGGTCCTCATGGATTAAACGCAACTCATGCAAAAGAATTTAATGAAGCATTATTAACATTTTTAAAAGACTAATCTTTGATGAACTACCGGAGGCGGCTCAATAGTAATATTAAGAATAGTAACATGAATTTATCGATTAGAGGTTTTTTAGGTCTCTTAGGGGTATTGCTACATTGCTATCAAGATAATATTTTGAAGAATCCTCAAAACAAAGAAATGTACATTTCATCTGGAGATGTACATTTTCTCGTTTTGGGGAAGAATGTATTTCTCAACATCGAAAGATTCATAAAAAACGTCATCCTTTCTAGTTAGCTTTTTAGAAAGAATAACGTTTTTTACTTTTGGGGGTAGTGAAGTTTCTTAAGTTGATTGGCATGGGGTATCGCCAGCATTTTGGAAAACCCCCACGCTAAGCCAAAAATAAAATAAGCCGTCCATATGGACAGCTCATTTACATAATTCTCGAAAGCGGAAGTAAAGATATTTGGTTTATTTAAAACATTAGCGTTAGTTGCAGAAGGATCTCCATTTCGTTGCTATCTTTAGTAAAGCATCAATACTTCGGTTAGAATAAGGATCCTCACCCTCTTGCCATTCAGGTTCACGTCTAATTTCATAACCTGTTATCTTCTCTAATGCTAAATGCCTTTTTCCAAAAATACCAATTCTTTTATAAAGAGCATCTTCTTCTAATCCATCAATTAAAGGCTTAATGAATTGTTTGTTTCCTATTTTTGCGGCTAACTGACAAGCATTATAACGAATATCAGCATTTTCATCGTTTATTAGAATACCAATAGTTTGCGATAATTCTTCCCAAAAGTTTGGACATAAATTAAGTATATAGATTCCTCCCATTCTTACATTAGGAGAGCTATCTGTTAAACAAAGTAATATATCTGAGTTTCTTATGAATGATGGTTGTGTTGAAAGAACAATGATAGCAGCTGTTCTAACCTTATATGAAGGATGAAATAACAACTTTTGCACACTACTAATTGCTTCTTTAGGTATCTTCTCAGGTAAAAAGGATAAAAGAATATCGATGACCTCGTAATTTTCCAAGCTAATTTTCTCTAACTTCTCTGGTAAAGGGCGTTCTTTCCAGTGTTTCCAACGTAAATACATAGAATTTTCAATATCGGTGTCATCACTTTGATGAAAATCAAATGTTAAAGCTTCTGGGGATATGATTCCAGCTTTTAATGATTCCCATTTCTTATTAAATTCAGAACTAGAAACTAATGCTCTTTTGACTTGTTCAGTTGACCAATCAGGATGTTTTTGCCAAATGCACGCTGCTAATCCTAACACTATTGGTGCGGCATATGAAGTACCCCATTGACGAGCATAATTTGGAGGAAGATTGTCGTTCATTACAGTATAATGATTCAAACATTCTTTTTCCGACTCAAAGGGGAATGGCAAAACAACATTCATCGCTGGAGCTAAAATATCGGGATTCCATTTTTCATCAAATGTTAAACCTTTACTACCTAGAAAGGATTCAGCATCTTCCTTCTTACCATTTTCAGGTATAACAACACCTCCCACAGATAAAACGGAAGGTGATATGACAGAACTACTAGTAAGTTCATTATTATTTCCTGAAGCCACTACAACCAATATTCCTTCGTGGACTAATTCTTCGCATAAAATACGAAGGGGGTCAGCTTGCCAAGGGAGTAGCCCAGTATCTCTTTGACCAATTACTGTTAACACCACTCCTCTTATACCATATTTCCTTGCATTTTCCTTAAGCCAAACTAAAGCGTTACCAATATTTTTTTCAACATCTTCCGTTGTTTCAAGTTCCCCTGCATCAATTAGATACATATCTACTTCAGGAGCGACCCCAGGATACTTTCCATTTGATAACAGGCCAGAACCACCGGCAGCGGAAGCTGTCCATAATCCGTGAAGACCACTATTCAGTTGTGTTTCATCCGTCAATTTAATTGGCATGGGATTAGTTGTATAGGTTTTTACTAGGAAAGTAGTTCTATTCTTATTAGAGATAATATCTTGATGACAATAAAAACCTCCATCTACAATAGCTATTTTAACGTCTTTACCAGTAAGGTTTCTTGGAATGTCGAGAAAATCTCTGATGGCAGTCCAATTCATTTATGACTCCTCCTGTTCATATATCCTTGCAAACATAAAAAGCCCTAGGCACTAACACCCAGGACTTTTTAACTAAATATTCATATTTTTCATCATTTTAATTATATCACTTTGAGTAAAAAATTATAGTTCTTTGTTCAACTAAACTCTCTCTTATTTGAACAAAGAACTATGCATATTCTATTCATAGAGAGTTAACATAACGCAACATTATCGATAGCAAGGAGAAGACAGATCCCTACTCTCACAAGGGATCTGTCTTCTCTTGTTCTATGGATCTATGCATCTTTTTATACATTCCTATTCTGGTGCGCCTTTGGGGGTTCTGTTGCAAAGTTTGAAAAAAACATAAACAGGTTGGTAAATGAGGAGCAATGTTTAAGAAGTAGCTAATAATTGTTGAAGTTCATTGTACGTTGAAAAGGCGGAGTCTCTTTGAAGACTTCGCCTTTGTTTATATAGAGCATGAACGGTTTCAATGCCTTTCAAGGTACGTGAAGCATGACGAATACTTTGAAATCCTACAGATTTGGCAAAACGCCTTTTTACATGTCTATGGTCTTGTTCGATGAGATTGTTCAAATGTTTGACTGTACAATGAGTTGTACGTTTATAAATGCCTTGTTCCTTTAATTTTTTGAATGCACAAAGTAATGCTGGTGCTTTATCTGTTGTTAGAACCGTTGGTTCTCCAAACGTTTTCACTAACCTTTTTATAAAGGTATATGCAGCCTGATGATCCCGTTTTTTACGAAGTTGAATATCCAATGTGTATCCTTCTTTATCAATTGCACGGTACAGGTAACGCCATTCTCCTTTGACTTTTATATAGGTCTCATCCAATTTCCAAGATAGTTCTACGCTTTTATTTTTCTTCTTCCAAATTTGATAGATAAGGTTTCCATATTCATGAACCCAGCGCATGATGGTTGTAGGATGAACTGAAACACCACGTTCATTCAAAATTTCAGAGACATCACGATAGCTTAAAGAAAAGCGACAATAGTAGCCAACGGCTACCAAAATAATATCTTGTTTAAATTGCTTTCCTTTAAAATATCTCATGTATGATTCTCCTCACTCTGTTTTGCAAAAGTTTAGCTTAGTTTTAAAAACTTTGCAACAGAACCTCCATTTCTATATATTTTAGTTAGAGTAGATTTCTAGTTGTCATCTTAGATTGAAATTTATATTATTTTGAAAGGTGGTAATTAGACATAAATTGCTCAATTTCTTCAATAGCTTTTTTGTACCCCCCAGCCTCTCGAAGAGACTCTCCAATTTTACGGCTCTTTTCCTTAAATGTTACATCGTCCATTACTTTCTTTACAGTTTCACGTAATAACTCTGGCGTTACTTCTTTACGATTCAATCTTATTCCAGCCCCTACTTCGGCTACTCGTTTTGCAACTAAAGGTTGATCCCCTGTCACCGGAACTACGACTAACGGAACACCGTAATATAATGCTTCACTTGAGCTATTCATACCACCATGTGTCACGAATACATCAGCGTGCTGTAATACTTCTAATTGCGGGACATAATTATACAACTTAAAGTTATTGGGGATATTTTCAAATTGACTTATATTTATCTTCTTACCAACAACTAATACGACTGTCGCTTCTACATCTTTAAAAGCTTCAAAACATTTTTCATATAGCTCAGGTTGTTCATTAAAAACTGTTCCCATAGAAATGAAAATCACTTTTTCATTTTTTAAATCTTCGGTAGGAAAACTGTCCACTTCTTTACGAGTAGCAATTGATGGACCTACAAATTTATACGATTCATCAAATACATCCGAATACGGTTGATACTCTTTAGAAGTATATACAATCGTAATATCTCCAGGATGATTCATAATATCATATAGACTATTACATTCCATTCCATATCGCTCTTTCCATTGTTCCAGTCCAGCTAAGCACGATTGGTATAGTGGATCATTTTCATCTATTTGTCTCGCTTCTTGTTCATCATTAAAGACAATGTACTGATTATAAGCAAAAGTTGTACAAGAAGAAATGTTAGGTAATTTAAAAATATTCGCTATGATACGGCCTACAGGAAAATGATTATCATAAATCATGTAAGCGTACTGTTCTCCTCTCGTCTCTTCTATAATTTGATTGACAATACGTTCCGATGCTTCCATCATATGTGATAACATCGGAACAGGACTACCTCCTTCATTTACTCGTTCCATAATATTAATCTGAGAAAAAAAATTCTCAAATGCTCGAAACTCCGCACCTGTTGCTTCAATCTTCTTTCTATAATCCTCAATACAATATGCAACAACTGTTTCTCCACGCTGAATTAACTCACTAACAATAGCTAACGTCGGATTAATATGACCTTCTCCAGGAAAATTTATTACGAGTACATTCGCCATTACAATCTTTCCTTTCCATTTAATATAATTAAATTAATAATTAATTATGTTAATCAATCCCCATTATAAACCAATCTATTCCATGCATTCATATATTTCTCTTCATTTTATTATTGAGAAATATTTTCTACTGCTAATGTTATTATGAGTACAAAATTTTAAAAACACCTAATAAATTCAACCTTTACTTTTCATATCCAGTAATATAAGACCATTATATTTTAAAGTATGTATATAAACATTTATTTTTATAATTCTAACAATAATAGAGGTACCGCCACATCAATATTAAGCTAAGATTCTTAATTACCCCATAATCATCAACCCAATGAAATGAAATCCACCAAACAAGTAATTTATTTTTATACAGTTATTTATGAGAATTCACCTCAAAAATTCGTTTAAAAAGGTATACTTTTATAGACATACCAAGGACTCACTAGATATTTGAATACATAGTAATGAAAAGTGAACCAAAAGGTGTACTTTTTGATATAATGTATAAATTTTTAATGAATTAAGCTAATTCCCCTATTTCGGGGATTTAGGAAAAAACACCCTAGCTTGATGGGCACACGAGACTATGCCCCAAAAACATGTATCCCAGTTGAACCCCATTATGATGCTTTGGAGGCGTTAATTTTTGCACCAGAACCAAATCAACTATATTACCTTTGGAATCTATCGCACGATAGAGATACATTCATTGCGATTTTACCTTGATATACGTTTCATCGACTCACCAAGAATCATTAACTTCCTTTAATTGACGACGTATCCGCTTGTCCAATTCAGAACTATACTGATGTATCCAACTTATAATGGTTGTATGAGGGATAGATCGTCTCTGCCTTCCCATCATTTCTACGAAGTCACAAAAACTTAAATTGTACCGAAATTACCATCACTTTGACTCAGCTATCGCTGACCGAATGGCATTACTGAATTTTTTCATCTTGGAATTATCATTTGTAAGCTCGTCGCGCAAAGCAGTGGTAAGCTCCAGTTGCACGCCTTTTAGGTTTTTACCCTTATTTACGATATTCTCCGGGTCGGTCCCTCTGAGATTGTCAGGTGTAGTCCCAATGCCGAAACCTGCGTCGGACAATTTACTCAAAATATTCTTCTTTAATTCCTCATCAAGTCCACCCATGTAAACTAGTTTTTCTGTTCCTTTCGCACCATGGATAGAAATAACTTTGTTTTTTTGTGCTGTCATTCCCAGAGCTATTGGGTCGTCATAATGGGTAGAAGTTAGATGCAAATCATTTCGCTCATCGTTATTTAAATCTTCATATTTTTTAGCATTAAATATGTAGTAACTGTAATCACTTAGGGCAATTTTTTTTGCAATTTGGTCCGTTCCAGATTCAATCCTTCCACCGTGGATTGCTAAAATGATTGCATCAGCACTTGGTATATCTTGGGTTTCAATGGTATAATCTATACCTATTTGGTAATGCGTCGACAATTCTGCAAAGTTATTGTATACATCCGATGCGGCTGAAGCTGTAGACACAGCGAATGCTGAAGCAGTGAACAAAGATGTCAGAGCTAACATAGTTTTTTTCATTTCAATTCTCCTTTTTATTTGAACTCTTACTTGTATGATCCTGAATTCGGAAAATGAATACGTAGTCATCTCAAGCAAACAAATGACTCCTGGAGAGTCAATGAAACGTATATCAAGGTAAAATCGCAATGAATGTATCTCTATCGTGCGGTAGATTTCGAAGAACAAACCATTGATTTTTATCTGTTGTGCAATTGCTTGTTTTTTTAACCATAAATTCACTTATTTCTCATATACGGATTAATACACACAAAAGGTAATCATAACCTATTTACACATAATTTACCACATCTATCCGCCTATCATTGTAACATAACTTCAATGGTTCTGTTGCAAAGTTTTTAAAACTAAGCTAAACTTTTGCAAAACAGAGTGAGGAGAATCATAAATGGGATATTTTAAAGGAAAACAATTCAGGAAAGATATTATTTTAGTAGCCGTCGGCTACTACTGTCGTTTTTCTTTAAGTTATCGAGATATATCTGAAATTTTGAAAGAACGTGGTGTATCGGTCCATCCCACAACCATCATGCGATGGGTTCATGAATATGGAAATCTCATTTATCAGATTTGGAAGAAGAAAAACAAAAACACATTGTTATCTTGGCGTTTGGATGAAACCTATATCAAGGTGAAAGGGCAATGGTGTTATTTATATCGAGCAATTGATAAAGAGGGACAAACACTTGATATTCAACTTCGTCAAAAACGGGACACACAAGCAGCATATGCTTTTATGAAAAGACTTGTTCGAACTTTTGGAGAACCAACGATTCTGACGACAGATAAGGCCCCTTCTTTAGCTTCCGCATTCAAAAAATTAAAGGAGATAGGTCTTTACAAAAATACCTTTCATCGTACAATCAAGCACCTCAATAATATCATTGAGCAAGATCATCGACATGTGAAACGTCGATTCTCCCGTTCTTTAGGGTTTCAAAGTCTTCGCCATGCCTCACGTACTATTAAAGGTATAGAAACTGTTCATGCCATATACAAACAAAAACGAAGTCTTCAACCAAACTTCGTTTTTTCGACGTATAACGCATTACATGAATTATTAATAGTTTCATAAAACTGGTCCACAATATTCTCCATCTCTTTATGTCTTCGGAAACTTTGCAACAGAACCGACGTGAGCGCATTGGGAGTAAGAAGGTTTTAAAGCGTTCTAATCAATTTAGGCACTATATCATGAGAAATGATATCTACATTGCATACGGTTGCCCTGATACATGGAAGCAAGAAGTAAAAATGAATGTAAAAGGTGTTGTTTCTATAATCGCAGATGCTTTATTTAACGATGAGGGTCGATATCACATTGTAGAGATTGACCACGAGCAGAAGATGAGCGCAAACCGAGTGAAAATGCAGAAGTACCGAAAGCTAATCGATTGTAATGTATTTGATAAACCACCTAAATTTACATGGTACACAACAACTGAATACCGCAGGAAAACCTTACAGAAGCTGTGCGAGGGATTGGATTGCAACATATTTACGGTTACTGATTTCCATTAAAAATAGGGAGATGGTCCATATGGAAACTGAGACAATGAGCATCAAGGATTTCATGGACGGTAATTATGGAGCGAAGAAAAAGTGGAGCTTGTTCAAAAAGAAAGCAAAAAAATACGCACCTGTCGCGGTGCGAGTATCATTAGTAATCGGTAGTGCTATTATATTCAGCAATTTTATAGATATTACTCATGGGTTTGCTGCTGAACCTGGAACAGATGTTAATGAAGTATTCAAAGATGTTCAATGAAATGATGGGAAGATAAAGAATTATATAGATGGTCAACTGTATAACCGTATTGTAAATGCATTTGAGCCAGTTATCTTTTTAATTAAAGCAGTGTCATATCCTATTGCATCCGTTGTGGCGTTATGCGGAGGATTGTTTATTATGGTTGGTAGCCAGGAACGAGGGTTTTCATTAATAAGTCGCGCAGGAATTGGCTATATAGTGGTGCAGATGATTCCGTTGTTTATGCGTTTACTTGTTGAGATAGCTAAAGCAATTTAGTCCTACAGTTGTAGGGCTTTTTTATTGCAGTATTCAAGATGTGACAATAACCATATATCTTTATTATCAAACATCATATCTTAACTAAAAATTTGCAATAATTGGATTTATATTTCTAAAAATGTTATATATTTACATAAATGGAAGTTGATATTATGATAAAGATGCAAGTTATAAAAATATAAAAAGGGGGATTTTTTATGTTTAAAAAACTAGCAATTGGAGCTTTAGCAACTGGAATTGCTTTATCTGGAGCTGGAGGAGCACTTGCAGCTGAACAATCTCAGGTAGTTGATAAAAAGATTTCATCCAATTCCATGGCATCAGTTAATGTAGGTAACGGACAAACTAACGGAACACTTTATTCTATTAGTGCTTATCATTTAATTCCAGTAAAAGCTGCGAGCCTAAGTCAAAAATCACTTTCTGTGGATTTATGGGGACATTCAGCTACTAAAATTTCTATTTATGAAGATAGTGCGTCTGGTAGACTTTTAGGTTCATGGACAATGTCTGAAACACCAAAGACAGTAAGCATTAACCCTAGTAAAACTTATTATTTACGTATTGGTGTAATGCCATATAGCCAAGATAGTCCGTGGAACTATGTGGTAAATTGGCAATTTAAATAATTAAGAAAAAACCCTGTTTATACAGGGTTTTTTCTTTGCAGGAATTTATCAATCATCATGGAATACTGTCACTAGGAGGTGTTGTGACGCTATGACGGATGGGATTGTTTATTCCTCTAGTGAAGTATACAAAAGGCTAGGAATAAGTGATAGTACGTTAAGAAAGTATATGGAAGTGTTACAACGAGAAGGATTTACAGTAAAGAAAGATAATCGTGGTAGACGCCAATACACAGACAGTGACATTATGGTTATTGAGAAATTAATTGAGCTTAGTAAGCATGACGGTATGACGTTAGAAAAGGCTGCGAAGATGATTGCGCAGCAAATAGAAAAAGTTAATCCGGATCTGATTAAAGAAGAGCCTGAGGAAACGGACTTAGTCCCATTCCACATTAAACAGCAATTGCAGCAACAATATAGTGTTATGGCGAAAGAAATGAATCAGAGTATGTTAGCAATGGAAAAGCGATTGAGTGAGCAAGCGAAGCAAAGTAACGAGGAAATCAAAGCAAGCATAGAAGCGCACAATGAACGAGTGGAAAAACGATTAGAAGCACGGGATGAGAATCTAATGAAAACTTTGCGTGAGATGCAGGAAGCGAAGAGAATGATGCAGGAGTTTCGGGATGAGGTTGCTGCTGCAAAAGAGGAGAAAAAGCCTTGGTGGAGGTTCTGGTAAACTACGCAAGAGTAGAAAAATATACTTTTCTACTTGTGAGTAAGTATATAAAAAGCCCTACATATGTAGGGCTGATTTTCTATTAGCAAGTTAAAATTATTTACTGTCGGAAATTATGTCGTTTAGGGTATGCTGTTCACGTTCATTTAATTTATTAGCGATGTAGTAATCTAGGGTTCTGTTGCAAAGTTTCTTAACAGATAAAAAGTTGGTATGATTGCAGATGGATTTTATGCAATCGTTAGTAATTGTTGTAATTCATTGTACGTCGAAAAAACGAAGTTTGGTTGTTGCAAACTTCGTTTTCGTTTATATAGAGCATGAACGGTTTCAATGCCTTTCAAGGTACGTGAAGCATGGCGAAGATTTTGAAATCCTGCAGATTTGGCAAAACGTCTTTTTACATGCCTATGATCCTGTTCAATAAGATTGTTTAAATGCTTGATTGTACAATGGATGGTAGTTTGATAAAATCCTTGTTTTCTTAATTTGTTAAATGCGCAAAGTAATGCTGGCGCTTTGTCTGTAGTGAGAACCGTAGGTTCTCCAAAATGTTTTACTAATCTTTTCATGAAGGCATAGGCAGCCTGATGATTCCGCTTTTTACGAAGTTGAATATCCAATGTGTGTCCATCTTTATTAATTGCACGATAGAGATAACGCCATTCTCCCTTAACTTTGATATAAGTCTCATCCAAATGCCAAGATAAGCGTGCAGATTTATTTTTCACTTTCCAATTTTGATAGATGAGATTGCCATATTCATGAACCCATCGCATGATGGTTGTTGGGTGAACTGAAATACCACGTTCTTTCAGGATTTCAGACACATCGCAATAACTTAAAGAAAAACGACAATAGTAGCCGACGGCTACCAAAATAATATCCTTTTTAAACTGTTTTCCTTTAAAATACCCCATATATCATTCTCCTGCTCACACTTTTTCTACAGGTTATCTCAGTTTAGAAATCTTTGCAACACAACCCTTTTTACAAAATATAAGTTATAATTTTTTAGAAGAGCAATCTGTAAGTCCCATTGAAATATGTGGTGAATTTGGGATATGAAGTGCATATTAAAAAAGAGATAATGCACTAAAAAAGTGTTCTTATCCCTTTTTTACTTATATGATGAAGAAATCAATTGTGGGAAAATTAAACAAACGTTTGTTTAAAACATTTTGGCTACGAGGTATTATATTTTCAATTGTCCACTTTGTTCAATTTCACGTTTATTATATAAATTTTATATAACAAAGAAAAAAACACCCGTTTTGGATGCTTCATCTTAATTATCTAGAGTGTATGTAAATTTGAAAAATCTCTATTACGTAGTTTTAGCAAAGCTTAATGGTTTTATTTATACTTTAGTCGTACATATATTTTAATTATTTTTGAAATGTTAATGAACATCCTGTAATAATGAAAGTAAACTTTTGAATATTAGTTTACATTCGTAAGAGGAAAAATAAAAGAGACAATGATGAATTAACTCATCATTGTCTCTTTTCAATTAAATCTTTACTGTAAAACCTCAACATATAAAGGATTAGCAGTTATATAGTTTCCTGATTTCAGCTTATACATTTTTGAACCATTTACAGTTAACGTTTCCACAACAGTGAATACATCACCTTGTTTCACAGTACCAGCCTTTGCATTCCAATCAGGTTGATTATAATAATATAATTCTTCTGCTTTCACACGAATTAAGAATGTTTTCTTCTGTAACCCAAATGCCTTTACTAAACCATTTACATGTCCTCTTGCAAGTTGTTCTCTAAATGTTGCATTACCTAATTTTTGAGCATCTTCTGCTCGATCAATAAACCCATTTTCAGTTAATACTGCTGGCATATTCGTTTCTCTTAACACATGGAAATTATTCGTTTTAACTCCTCTATCATAAAGGGCAGTTGTTTTCATAATTTCTTGATGAATTATATTTTGGTAAGTCGTAGTTGGTGCTCCTGCATTTGGATAACTATAATCTTCATAACCAGTGCCACCACCACTATTAATATGTACAGATAAGAAAAAGTCTGCTCCCAAATTATTTGCATCAGTTGTTCGCTGCGTTAACGTAGGGTATACATCACTCGTACGACTCATTCTAATTTCATGCCCTGTATATTCTGCATTTAAAATGTTACGAATACGTGTTGCAATATCTAATGTTAAGTCTTTTTCTCGTAAACCATTTCCAATCGCTCCTGTATCCGTTCCACCATGACCTGGATCAAGATAAATCTTAACTGTCTCCGCACTTGCATGTGCAGTTGGTATAGCAAAATACATACATGCTACACATAATAAAACAATGCTACCTTTCACAAAAGCTGATAATTTCTTCAATGCTGTCACTTACTTTACTCTCCCTTTGCATATGAATTTACAGATATTCCCTACACTCCAAGTCTACTAGACTCTACATCCCCTTCCTAAAAAAAGGATTTCAATTAAACTACTAAACTATCACTGTCCTAATTAATTCTTTTGAATTTTACTCAAAATAAAAAACAAAATCAATATATAATTTTGTTTTTTATAAATAATTATTTTTTCAGAATCAAAATTAGTAAAATCTTGAAATGTATGTATTTATTTATGATATAAAAAGGGATTAACCCTATTCATCTCTATATTAAAAAAATGGGTTCTGGTGCAAAATATATGAAGAATGACATCGAGAATAGTAGATTCCTAACGGAATCGTATCTTATGCTATAAGTCCAAACATTTGGTGAATGAACTCTTTTTGATTTTGGACAGATTGATTTTCTAAATCAATCTGTCCCTTTTTTATCATATGCATGGCTTCCACACCACTCAATATAGAGATTGCTGTTTTAAATGACTTGAATCCCAACATAGAACGCACACGTTTCTTAATAAAACGATGATCTTGTTCCACTATATTATTGAGATATCTAACTTGCCTAATTTTTATGCCTTCAGGCATATGTTTCTCTTTTTTCAACGCTTGAATTGCTACAGGGTAAGCAGGATTCTTATCTACTGTTATCACGCGAGGTTTAGAAATATGAAAAGACTGCAAAGCTTTCTTGAAGAATCGCTTTGCAGCCTTGTGGTTTCTTGTTTTGCTTAAGTAAAAATCGATGGTATTTCCTTTCGAATCGACAGCACGATACAGGTAAATCCATTGACTTTTTACTTTGATATATGTTTCATCGACTCTCCAAGAGTCATTGGTTTGCTTGAGATGACGACGGATTCTTTTGTCTAATTCAGGACCATACTGATGAACCCACGGCATAATCGTTGTATGAGCAACGGATAAGCCCCGTTCCTCCATCATTTCCACCAAATCACGAAAGCTCAAGTTGTACCGTAGGTACCATCTTACTGTTTGCAAAATAATATCATGGTGATAATGCTTCCACTTGAATAAATTTCACTTTTCCATACTGATCACGCACCTTTTTTAGAGTACTAGTATCAGTATGTCCAAGATTTAGAGATTACTTGCAATTAGCTTGAAGTTTTCGCACCAGAACCGTTAGATTCATACATAAATGATTTGGAATTGCATCATAATCTACCATTGAACAGTCTATGCAGGTTTCTATGCCTCTATCAAATGATTTTTGCACCAGAACCAAGTTTTATAGATTTATTATAATTATCCTGAAGTTTTTGCACCAGAACCCTTTTATGCTATACTCTTAAAGAGAACGTAACAGTGACAAGTCTCTTCTATGTATAAATATCTTGTCACTGATCTTTTCTCTTATGTCTTCTTCTTGCATCTTGAAAGAGCCACAATCCCAGCCATTGGGGATTGTGGCTCTTTTGCTTTCTTAGTTTTTTATTATGAATTTTCTCTCAAAATATGTTCAACTTCTTCTATACTTAATTTACTTGCTTTTGCAATTGTTTCGATTGGTACACCAAGTTCATGCATACCTTTAATCATTTGTATTTTCCCTTGCTGAACGCCTTCTTGGATGCCTTCTTTTTTTCCTTCATTACGAGCATGGGCAAACTTCGCCGCTTCATCCATCAACGCTTTCTCCCTTGCTTCATACGCTTGTCGGAAAGAAGAATCTTGACTCATACGTTCCCATTTATTCATTGCCTTTTGTAAAATAGGGTCTTGGTTCATCGCAATATCCTCCAATGTTTGGGTTAATT
>NZ_JBWYHD010000025.1:0-32409 GCF_056711665.1 Bacillus sp. Medicinal_06
GCGAAGTCTTCAAAGAGACTCCGCCTTTTCAACGTACAATGAACTTCAACAATTACTAGCTACTTCCTAAACATTGTTCCTCATTTACCAACCTGTTTATGCTTTTTTCAAACTTTGCAACAGAACCCATAATATTCACCTAACTTAGTGTCCAGTAAATGTTGACAAGTCCAACCTCCAATTGTTAGTTAGTGTCCAACAATTGGGGTGCAGTTCACAACCAAACTTCGTTTTTTCGACGTATAACGCATTACATGAATTATTAATAGTTTCATAAAACTGGTCCACAATATTCTCCATCTCTTTATGTCTTCGGAAACTTTGCAACAGAACCACCCATAATATCTCTGTTTCACACTACTTAAACCAGCCTTTTTCTTTTGACTGGACAATCGCTTCTATACGATTTTTAACTTCTAATTTATCCATTATTTGAGAAATATAATTCCGAACTGTTCCTGTTTTTATACTAAGTTCAGCAGCAATTTCTTTTGTGTTTTTCCCATGAGCTACGAGCCCTAATACTTCTTTTTCCCGGTCAGTAAGGGGATTCTCCTCGCCGTAAACACTTTCCATGAGTTCAGGTGCATATATTCTTTTTCCTGTCATTACCCCACGTATAGAGCTTACCAGATCTTCACTAGGGCTATCCTTCAATAAATAACCACTTACACCAGCCTTTAAAGCGCGTTGAAAATAACCGGAACGAGCAAAGGTTGTTAAGATAATAACTTTACAACCTAAACCCTTAATCTCTTCAGCAGCATCGAGCCCACTCTTTCCAGGCATTTCAATATCCATAATACAAACATCAGGCTGCAATTTCCGCACTAAAGCTACCGCTTCCTCTCCATTAGAAGCCTGTCCTACTACCGTCATATCCTCCTCTAAATTTAATAGTGAACCAAAGGCTCCCAACAGCATCTTCTGGTCTTCTGCAATCATAATTGTAATCATTTAAGTTTCTCCTTATCTGTCTGCTTGACATCATTTGGTACTCTTATGATTAAAGTTGTTCCGTCATCTGTTCTCATTTCTAAATCGCCATTTATGAATTCCAAACGTTCCTTCATTCCTATTAATCCGTGACTTTTAGCTGTAGACTCTTCCTCATTCTTAAAAGTTCCGTCATCTTGTATAGTAATCACAATTTCCTTCCACGATTGTTCAATCGAAATGTAACAGGAAGTGGCCTTACTATGCTTTACTACATTAGTTACTGCCTCCTTCAAGCACATACTGAGAATGTTCTCAGTTAGTAGGGAAACATTAGTTAATTGGACTTTCTGGTCAAATACAAAATGGATTTGTGCTGCTTCGATAATTTGCTTTACACGAGAAATCTCCTCATTTAATCTAATCCCACGCATGGAAGACACCAACTTTCTCACCTCACTTAATGCAGTTCTGGCTGTTTGCTGAACGTCCTTTAATTCACTGTGTACTTGATAAGGATCTGTATAAATTAACTTTCTTGCTAAATCACTCTTTAGGCCAATTAGAGAAAGCTTTTGTCCTAGTATATCATGCAGATCTCGGGAAATCCGCTGCCTTTCCTCCAATTTGACAAGCTCAGCGATTCTCTTGTTGGCATCCTCCAGCTTTTCTTCTAGTTGTCCTCTTTCCTTTTTATTGTAAATGTTGAATGGAAGGAGGATAACGCTAATCCAAATGATAATTACAAAAGGCAGTTGCTCTAAAAAAAGCTCATCATGCATTATAATGCTGTAATTGATAGAGACGGACGTACTGATTAAATGAATAAAATATAATGTGAGAAATGTGATACGATCTGTGATATTGCCTATAAAGTATGCTAGAAAAAAAGCAAAATATACATAGCTGAAAAGACTTGTTGATGTAATTGAGATTCCGATTAGGATGAGTGTCCACAAATAAACAGGCCAGCCCTTTGAGACAAAGGCAATACGGTAAAAAATAAAAAATAAAATTGTAAGGAAAATCCCTACAATAATTTTAACCATAGAGGATAATTGAAAAATAAAGTAAAAAGGTAGTATACAAAGAATCGTCCAAAAATAAGGAGAAATTCCATTATTCTTTTGGAATGTCAAATATTTTTTAATCATGAATGAAACCTCTTTTTTGATTTTAAAGATGTTACGTAAGTCTAACTTCCTAATTTATTTTACCACTTTCTATCCATATATACCCCTACCACTCACTTCTCTAATAAGAAAAGCGAACACCTTCCATCCTTGCTCCTGTAGAAGAACAACCCGCGCACAATAAAATGTGCGGTTCGAGCGATATCTATTCATGGAAGCTTTCGTTGTGGTCTTTGATACAAAAGGCGCTTTTTGCCTTTTGTATCAAAGGTGACTGGAGCAGACCGTGGGAGCTAAACAATACCTCGAGAAGTTATACTTACACTTTATTCCTAAAATTTCTCGTTACGTCGAACAGTCCCCCAGTTAGAAATTTATGCTTTCTTACAGAACAAAACAAGAGACCCGGTTATGGCCTCTTATCTGGATAGTGTGTTCCATAGACTTTAACATTTCTATAACTTAGGTTTGGGCTGAACTAAGACACTCTTTGATCTTGATGGAACTTTGCTGCCTTTAAACCCTACAAATTTTTTGTTCTGTTCATCCCATAAACGGAATTTTAAAGACTGTAAACTAGTAGTTAAAGTTATCGTCGGTACATTTTGTAACTGCTGCGTATTATTGTGCACAGTCTCAAGCTTATAATTCGGGACTCTTGGACTTAAATGATGAACATGATGAAAACCGATATTTCCTGTGAGCCATTGTAAGAGCTTCGGAAGCTTATAGAAAGAGCTTCCTTCCACCGCCGCTTTTACGTATTCCCATTCCTCATCTTCTTCAAAATATGAATCCTCAAATGTATGCTGTACATAAAATAGCCATATTCCCATAGATCCTGAAATTAAAAAAATTGGACCTTGTACTAAAAGGAAAGACTGCCATCCTAGAGCCAAACAAAGTCCAGCTACCAAAGCAACAATTGCTAGGTTTATGACATAGGTGTTGATACGCTCCTTCCATCTAGCACCTTTTCGGTTAAAACGATTTGAAATGAGAAACACATAAATCGATCCTAATCCAAACATGACAAATGGATTGCGATACAACCGATATGCTACCCGGGTCCAAAACGATGCTGCCCCATATTCCCCTACTGTCAACACCCATATATCTCCTACTCCTCGCTTATCCAAATTACTGCTCGTTGCATGATGAATAGAATGACTATGTTGCCATTGTTTATATGGAAATAATGTTAAAATACCTGTTATGCTTCCAATTACTTCATTAGCAGTTCGATTCTTAAAGAAAGAGTAGTGACAGCAGTCATGAAAAATAATAAACACCCGTATGAGAAATCCCGCCGCAACTACCGACAAAGCTAACGTAAGTACATATGAAATTGATAGACTTTGGTAAGCAAAAAACCATAACATGAAAAAAGGCATTAAAGTGTTAACGAGTTGTCTTACACTATGCCATGTATTAGCCTTTTCGTAAGGTGCTACTTGTTTCCTTAAATTTTTCTGTTTTTGTATCGTCATCTTTTATGTTCCTTAGGGTATAACCGAGATATGTGTAATTTTAGGTTATAGCCTTACCGTTATTTCCAAATGGATTTTGAATCGGATTTTTCGTTTATTATTTTTTATAAAAATCCTCCTATGTCAAATCTTTTATTTGTTAACTTATTATCATATACCCTAATCATACAATCGAAACGAAATGTTTTCAGTAACTAATCAATGGATGATTAATAGTAGACAAAGGCAGATTTTTCATTGCAAATAAATGAATTGATACCTAGTTATAAGTTCAATAAACTTCATTTGGAAATAAAATACAGACTATGACCTAAAATTACATGTATCTTAGCTGTACCCCTTCCTTCCCTTTTGGTTATTTCAAATTATAGAGGAAAGGATTGAAGTCTTGTAGACATATGTGTCATAAACAAAACATGACAAATGTCATGCAAATGACAGTTCTGTTGCAAACTTTAAAAACATCGCAAAATAGTGAATATATCATACATTCTTTTGAATAGTATCCAATGTTTATTCTAAATAATTGTATTTTAATTCTACATTTTTATGAGTTCTCAAAACTTCGCAACAGAACCCATATGCTTATCAACCTAATCTTTTGAGGTATCCTAAAACTTAACCTTATCTCTATATTGCTAGTTAAGGGAATTTAACTCATTTTTTGCGTTTTGGGGAACAATTAATTTCTTAAGTTGATGGGTATGTATGGTGAGTCCTATTAAATCGCAATAAAAGGTGTTTTATGAATATACTCTTTATTATCAATCTGGCTAATTATAAAATTTGCTATTTCTTTATTTGAAATCATTGTCCCAGGCATATCGGTAAGACTTTCTTTGACTGCTCTAACTTCAACACCCTCTTTTACAAAAGGTAGTCTTATTAGCGTCCAATCAAGGTCTTTATTTTTCAAAAGAATATTCAGCTCTTCTCTTTTATCTTTCATCATTTTGGAAAAGAGCACTTCAAACATTTTTGCTCCAATCTTATTTAAAAGACTTTTTTTATCTCCTATAATATTAAGAGAAGCTCCTGTAACTCCAATATATCTCTTAATATCCTTTTCTTTCATTACTTCAAGTATATCTCTGGTAACTTTGCTATATATAGGTGTATCTCTCATAGGTTGACCAAAGCAATTTATAACAATAAGACAACCTTCGAGTAGTTGTCTTATTGCATCTACATTCTCCGCAGTACCTGTTACAATCTCAACTTTATCATCGTTATATTTTAAATTTTTAGGATTCCGAACAAGCATACGAACTTGGTAGCCATTTTTTAACAATTCTGAAGCTATATAACGTCCTACCTTACCAGTGCCACCAATTAAAGCTATTTTATAAGGATTATCCATTCCATCACTCCTAAGAATATATAAGTAAACTCAATCCTTCCGAATTAAATTCTTATTTTACAATCTTGTCCTTTTTACAATTAATAATATTTATCATTTTTCTTTATATTTCAACATAAATTACCTATTTGTTCTGAAGTTTTCTTTTAACGCCTTAAATAACAAAATAGATCGCAACCGAAATGGAAGTCTGACAATAATCATTGTCACATTGTTAAAAGCAATGTTAATTATAATCTTATTTTAGGAGCCCCGCCACGTTGTCATCAATCTAGTACTTTGAAGTGTCCCCAAAACAAAAATTTTATTATTTTGCAGTTATTTATAAGAATTTAGCTCATTTTTTTCGTTTTGGGGAACAATGCATTTCTTAAGTTGATGGGCATGGATGCTACCCCTATAAGGATTTTTTTCTTAGGCTAGCAAAAAACCGTTTAAAATACTCTTCTAATGCCACTTCACCCAACTTAGGATTAAAATTCAAATCCTGTCTTGATGTGGTAAGGTCATAGTGTCTATTTATTCCACCATAATATAATTCTACTTGACTTCTAAGTAGTGATGGCTGAGTATTCTTTTCCTTTGCTTCAAATTCAAGTTTATCAGCTAAATTTAACAACTGTTCTTTAGTATATTTTTGTGGTATCTCAAGATTAGGAATAAATTTTTTTGCAATTTTAATGATATCATCTGAAGTTACAGGCTCTTCATTAGCCAAGATATATCTTGTACCCCTTACACCTTTTTCCGCTGCAGCAATCATACCTTTCACAACATCAGTTACATCTATTGGCGTCATTTCACTTATATAGTTAACTTTCATCTTTCCTAAAAGAATACTATCGAAGGCCAGTATGGTTGGAGTTTTCTTTAAAAACTCTCCACCAATCATTGCACCAGGAAGAACGCTAACCATATTCAAATCATATTTTTCTGCCAGCTCCCAAGCTGTTCTTTCAGCTCGTGCTTTTGAATCAAAGTATGCATTTCCATGACTGTTTTCAAGCCATGTAGTTTCATCAATTTTACCCTTTAAGTTTGTCTTGTCCAATGACAATGCTGCTACGGAGCTTACATATACTATTTTTCTTACATTTGCTTCTTTAGCAGCCTCCATTATATTTTGAGTTGCCTCAACATTAGGAATAATTATCTCTTTTTCAGGATCTTGTGCCCAATGTTTAAATACAGCAGCTACTTGATATAAGGTATTCACTCCATCAAGTGCTTTATGAAGTGAGGCTTTATCCCTCAAATCGGCGTAGACGATCTCACAATCAAGGTCTATAAATGGTTCTTTGTCATTTAAATCTCGTACACTTGCTCTAACAGTTTCTCCTCTTTTTAATAATTCCCTTACCAAGTTGTTACCCAAATGACCATTTGCACCTGTTACCAAGGAAATTTTCTTCATAAATAAATCCTCCTAAATCAGTGATTACACCAGTTATCATAATGCGATAATAGCCTGTTGTAATTGACATATGTAAATTGCAATAAAAAAACACCAAATACTTTTATTTGATGTTTCCTAAAAACGTTTATTCTATTTTCATACTTCTCTTAATTCTACTAAGTGAGCTTGCTCTAATTCCAATATAAGAAGCAATATATGATTGATTTATTCTACTTTCTAAAGAAGAATACTCTCTTTTAAACTCCATGTATCTTTCCAGTGCATCTTTCATAAGTAACGCCTGTTCTCGATTTAGCATACCAACAAGAATCTTCTGAATATAATTAGTGAATATAACCTTCATTTGATTAGTTTTCTTCATACCTTGGTCTATGGAATTATACGGAATAACTACGCAAATGCTGTCTTGCAGGCTTTCTACATTAAAGCTAGCTTCTTCAACTCTTAATAAACCCTCTGCACAGGCAAATTCCGTTTCAGCTGCAAAACATTTTGTCACATCATTCCCTGCAGCATCTATATAATAGCCTCTCATAATTCCTTTATGAATATAATACAGTGAAGAAACTCTTTGCCCCTGCCTTAAAACAATTGTATCCTTTGGTACCATCTTTATATCAGCTGTTGAATTGAATAAGTATTTTAAATCTTCTTCCAACTCCAGCTTCAAACCAGCTTCAATATAATCACTCGGCTTATTAAGCATAATTCATCACCTCTATAAACATATAATTCATCACCTCTATAAACATATAAGGCATATCCTTTATCCACAATTTATTATTATAGCATTTAACCATGTCAAGCAACATTTACAAATAATAAAATAAGTAATGATAAAGGTGAATCAATTCAAAATGATAATGAAAAAAGGGTTCTGTTGCGAAGTTTTGTTAAGGTTAAGTGGTGCCAACAAAAGTTGTACATTTTATACGATTGTTAGCAGCTCCTGTAATTCATTGTATGTCGAAAAACCGAAGTCTGAGCCAAGACTTCGGTTTCGTTTATATAAAGCATGAATGGTTTCGATGCCTTTCAAGGTACGGGAAGCGTGGCGAAGATTTTGAAATCCTCCGGATTTAGAAAAACGTCGCTTCACATGCCAATGGTCCTGTTCAATGAGATTATTCAAATGCTTGATTGTACAATGAGTTGTATGTATATAAAAACCTTGTTCTCTTAATTTGTTAAATGTGCAAAGTAATGCTGGTGCTTTGTCTGTAGTGAGAACTACTGGTTCTCCAAACGTTTTGACCAATCTTTTCATAAAGGCATAGGCAGCCTGATGATCCCGTTTTTTACGAAGTTGAATATCCAATGTGTGCCCGTCTTTATCAATTGCACGATATAAATAACGCCATTTTCCTTTGACTTTTATATAGGTTTCATCTAGTTTCCAAGATAATGAAACGTTTTTATTTTTCTTCTTCCAAATTTGATAGATAAGGTTTCCATATTCATGAACCCAGCGCATGATGGTTGTTGGATGAACCGAAACACCACGCTCTTTCAAGATTTCAGATACATCACGATAACTTAAAGAAAAACGACAATAGTAGCCGACGGCTACCAATATAATATCCTTTTTAAACTGTTTTCCTTTAAAATACCCCATATATCATTCTCCTGCTCACACTTTTTCTACAGGTTATCTCAGTTTAGAAATCTTTGCAACAGAACCGAAAAACTTAATTATTTAAAAGAAATCGTAGAAGATCACCAAGAACACCTTCAATTTTCGCAAGATCCTGATGCACGAATTGGACATAAAACAGCGGACTCTTCTTTCTTTGGTTATAAAACACATATTGCGATGAATGAAGAACGTATCATTACAGCTGCGGTGATTACAACGGGTGAAAAAAGCGATGGAAAATACCTTCAAACATTGATTGAAAAAAGTCGTGAAACAGGGATGGAAATTGATACAGTTATTGGAGATACTGCTTATTCGGAGAAAAATAATATTCAATATGCCAACCAAAATCAATTACAATTAGTATCGAAATTAAACCCAATCGTGACACAAGGACCGCGTAAAAAAGAAGATGAATTTGAGTTTAATAAAGATGCGGGTATGTATGTCTGTAAAGCTGGGCATATGGCTATTCTTAGAGCACGTACGGGTAAAAAAGGAACAAACAATAGTCAAAGTCATACCTATTATTTTGATATTGAAAAATGTAAGGTATGTCCATTCAAAAGTGGTTGTTACAAAGAAGGCGCTAAAAGTAAAACGTATTCTGTGACAATTAAATCCACTGAACATAAGAAACAACAAGCATTTCAAGAAAGTGCATATTTTAAAGAAAAGGGGAAAGAGCGTTATAAAATTGAGGCGAAAAATAGTGAACTTAAGCATAGACACGGGTATGATGTGGCATCTTCCTCGGGTCTGATTGGTATGCAAATGCAAGGTGCAATGGCTATATTCGCTGTCAATTTAAAACGAATCCTAACCTTGATGAAGGAAACAAAGTAAAAAAGAATAAAGAGAAAGGCGACTTTTCATTCAAAATGGAATGAAAAGTCGCCTTTCTTGTTTTACATCCGGTTTGTAAACCGAAAAACGTAAGTTTTTCAGTGGCCTCATTAATTTCGGACTCTTTTTTCTTTTTAGGGTGATTTTAACTTTTTAAGTTGATGGAGGTAGTGAGCCCACTTATAAAAAACTTCACCTTCCAATAGAATTTATAATTGGGAGGTGTACCAAACGGAAGTTCCCCAGCACGAAATTATTCTAGAAAAAATACAAGGAGCCAAATATTGCTGCTCCCAAAACATACATTGCTATTTTTACCGGCTTAGAGTTTGTAAAATTAAAAATGATATTTCGTAATGGAATTAAAGGAACCACAATTAGCATGGCCAACGGATTCATATTCCCAAAAATGAAAAATCCGGTAATTAGTGAAAGCAAAACGATAATTGCCTGTATCATCCATTTTTGTTTAATGATTGTGACTAGATGAATCGGCAGATAAAACCCCGTTGTGATGGTCGTAAATTCTGTTTTATTTAGTTTTGAAAGAAAGGTCTCAATTAAAATTAAATCGGTAATAAATAGACCAAGGTGCACTATTTGTGACTCAATATAAAAATAAGAAATAAACCCTATAATAAAAGTGAAGATGCAAATATTTAGGAGACCTTTAAGATTAAACAGAGCCCTTGTCACTTCTTTTGCTGTGAAAAACATAGAATCATAAAAATTTTCCATAATCCTATGCTTGGAAACCTTATTATTTTTTAGCAATTCGTTTTGAGCTGATGCGATTTGTAAAAAGTCCTGATTGATTAATCCTTGAAACATTGTTCCCATGACTCGGTAATAAGAGTATAAATAATCGTATTTAAATGATTTGATGAGAATCAAATGGATCACCATAGCCAGAAAGAGAAAGATTGATGGCCAACTGTTTGAAACTTGCACCGAGAGCAAAATGATCAGTATAGAAACGGACAAGATGGAATACAGTTTAATTGAGGAAATCTGATATTTAATAAATCCAATATAGTTGGCTAAGCTGTTGGCGATAAGCGATACAAACAGAATAGGCGTGAAATCTGCCTTCAAGATCAGCAAGACTGTTACAATAAAGAGAGAAGAAGCAACCGTTTTAAGAAAAATGTGCAGTTTTAGGCGATTTAAAGAAAGAATCTTCATTTCAAAGATCTGGAACGGGATATTCATAATAGGATTATTTTGGAAGACCTTTGCCAAACTGTAAGCAAACAAAGCAGTTGGAAACCACTTCATAACGAGATTTTCATGCGCTTGAAATAACTCCACGGACAATGGGAGAAAAAATACGAACAACAATAAAAAAACGAACGCATTAAATTTGTTCTTTTTTATCAGCCGAATGTACTGTCTTATTTTATTAAGGCTTAAATAATAGACTGAATCAAACATCATAGCTATCGCCTATCAATTTAGTGATTTGTTTTCGATCTAAGGTTACCGGTTCAAACTCCAATAATTGGCCATCCTTCAAAATCAAGTATTTATCACAAATGGTTTCCAAACTGTCTAAATCATGGCTCGAAATGATTTGAATCCTGGTTGCTGATTTGTGATTCAGGAACATCTGTTCAACAGTATCAACTTGTACTGGATCTAGGGTGATGAATGGTTCATCGAAGAAAAAGACATTCGACTCTCGCAGCATTCCAATGGCAATATTGATGCGCTGCAAGGTTCCTCTTGAAACACTTCGTGGATAATAATCCATATATTCTTCCAGTTTTAGCTGTTTTGCTAGGTATTGTATTTTTTCGATTGCATCCTCCTTTGATAGTTTATTTAGTTTACAAATGAAAAGCATTTGTTCACGGGCAGTTAGATCCTGGTATAAAACAGGCGTATCACCAATAAAGACGAAGGGGAGATCAAGAGTATCCACAGTGTTAATATTATCGCCATGAAATAAAACATTTCCCTCATGATTCCTAATGATCCTCATCAAGATTTTTAGTAATGTTGTTTTGCCTGCTCCATTACGTCCAATTAATCCATAAATGTTCCCCGGCCTGAATTCGAAGGTAATTCCATTCAATACCTTCTTATCCCCATACGATTTTGAAATTGAATCTAATTGAATCATATCTTCACTTCCCGAAAAATAATAATTTAATTCTAACATTGGAATTAGAATTCCAACAAGAATCCTTGATGACCATCCAATATTTTATAATTTTCTATGAAATCATTGAATTGAAACGAGAACAGCGTTTTTAGATTACTGTTACCATCTTGATAGGGAACAGCTTTCCCGACTATATTGAGGTGGCCGTTATAGAAATTCAAAATGGTTGAGTAATTGACGATTTCCTTCAGTATTAGAATTTTATCGCGGTCATCTTCTCTGATGATCCTATTCGTAGTAACTCTTTCAATTCTTGTTATGCTTCTCATGGGTTGATAACTCTCTATTAATTGTGCTGAAAATAATTCCTCTTTCTTCTCAGTACCCGATAAATGATCATAAACAAAAAACTCAATCGTATCATTTTCATTTTTCCTTGTAACCCCGATTTTACTGTCACAGATATATTGATAAAACAGATTTAGCAGGATTGTTAATTCTCTTTGCTCAATCAATAAATAGCGATAATGGTTTCGCTGGCAGGTTTGTTTGGTTATTTTGCGTTCCATCAAGCTATTTAGAAAAGCTTCAATCTTTTTGATGGCATGTTTATCGTTTTTAATAATTGCATTGTTAATCTCAACATCTTCTTCCACAAGGAAACAATAAAGTTGGATCATGTCCAATTGTCCATCCTCGCTAAATGAAAAGGAAACCTGATAGTCATCCACTTGTAAGTTTCTTCCTAACATCATCGAATGGAAAGTTGAAACAAATTCCTCGCATATATGCCAACAAGGATTCGTCCTATCGAATGGTGAATGTTCCATAAGGCTTTCCCAAAATTCTCTTTTATAAAACTTATGATATGAAATGGTGAACACTTTATTAATGAATTGCATTGCCCAGCCCCTTAATAATGATAGACGGAGAGATATATTTGACTTTGACGGTCGCCCCTTTCTTACCGCAGAGGCTATGATATTCATTACTATTACTGCAAAAGACAATCTCTTTATCAAAAAAATGCCTGACATCTAGATACAAATAAAACGGTTCAAGTGGCGCTGTGAACTTGCCTGATTCTATTAAACTAGCTTGAGATACTTCGACAGAAAAATCACCGGTAAAAATGTTGACTTCACCCATTCCGATTTTATGTATATAGATTCCTTTGTTAATAGTTTTAATGTGATTCTCTTCCGAAGTCCTTCCGGGTTGAATAAACATGGACCGCATCCTGGTAATCACCGGCATTTTGGGATTCTCTCTGCGCCCATTGCCGGTATTATGAGAATGTTGCTGATCCGAGCGGCTGCTAAGCAAATGAAGGATTTCACCGTTCCTAATCAATGAAATGTTCTTTGTGATGGGGTCGCCATTATCATCAAAGGTTTCCGACGTATTATAATTTTCAAGTATTGTAAGTTCTTTGCTGAATTTCCGTACATTTCCCCTATTTAATGGGGACCGGAAAAAATGATCAGTCTCTAAAAAATGGCCTAAAAATTCGTGGAAAAATAGTCCTGATGAGTAACTGTTAAAGACCACTTCACAAGGATCTAGATCATTTGGTAATGATTTCTTTGCAGAATGAAACCAATTAATTTCATTCTTTATTGCCGCCAATACGCCATGAATACTATCTTTGTTGATTCTTTCAATAACTTGGAAATCACTGATTAGATTGATGCCAAATTGATCAATATTATAGGAAATAATATAATATGCTTCCTCCTGCAAGCCAGCTAAGGAGTCAGAATCAAATAACGATTTTTTGTTGCTGACAGTTTCAATCGCTATTTTTGTTTCACAATGAAACATTTGATCAATTGAGTGAATCCATTGCTGTATATCCTGCAAGATTCCATTTTTAATCAAGTCTCTGTTTGAATTCATTTGTTCATGCAATCGTTGAATTATGTTTTGTGGCAATTGATATTCCTTGGATAAATATTCAAGCAAGACATCCGAGGAATAAATAAAATTCTCAATCCTATTCTGATTGGAAATCTGCAAAGAGAACTGCCCTTCATCAGAAAAGTCACGGTTGATAAAGCTGGAATCAATCATAATTGTATTCCGTGAATGGCTAAAAAGCAGGAAGCGATCAGGTGCATTGCAAGCCTCATTGAACATGGAATTCCGCTCAAGCTTTTTGCAGATATCGTTGCACATGGCATACCTCTTCGGGCTGGTCGAGCATGGATGCGATACAATTTCCGCATTGATCATATAATTCACAGGAACCGCATAATTTTTTCACAGGAGTAGGCAACAACATTGAATACTTAATATTATCAAAATGCAAGACCTCCAATAATTCCTTTTCCAAGACATTTCCTAGCACGATATCAGGAATGGCTGGACACGGAGTAATATTTCCATTTGGCATGACATGCAGTGCATTATATCCGGCGCCGCATTTATTTGGATGTTCAATTTGGTCCATCACGGTGCTAACTTTTTTCTCACAAATGTCCAAGCCAACAAAAAAGTCTTCCGTACTATACTGTTTATTGGATGACTGAAGGATTTCGGCAAAATTATTTGCCACCTCTGTCGGAACATGATTTTCCTTGGCCCTTCCGGAATTTGAGGTTAAACCGATGTTTATGCCTTCACAGCCAATATTTTTGCATAATTCTATTAAGGCAGGTAAATCGTTTGTATTATAGTCATTCATTGTATAGGAAACTGCAACGGAAATGCCTCTTTGTGTCATTTTTTTAATATTGTTCACAGATTTTTGGAACGCACCTTTTACATTTCTGATAAAATCATGATTTTCCTCTAATCCATCCAAACTGACTTGTATTCCTAAATTCGGATATTTCTCTAACAAGTCCATCGTCCTCTCACTTATTGAAACTGCATTAGAGGCGAATGTTGCGGTAACCGCATTTTTTCCAAGAAAATCAACTAGTTCATTAACATCCCTTTTTAAAAAAGGTTCGCCACCAGTAATAAAGAAACCAGTTACACCCAAATTGACAAAGTCATTGGCCAGTTCTATAAATTTTCTGATCCCCATTTCTTCGCTTTTTGCGCTTCCCGAGGAATTGAAACAATGAATGCAATTGAGTTGACATTGATTCGTTAGCTCCATGGACACGGAGATCGGTGTGACAATATTCTGGTTCCCATATACCCTTGGACGTCGCTCTCTTTTTTCAGAACCTATTTGAATGACTCCATACTGTTTATATTCATTCAAAAACTGGGTTATTGTCTTTGTGTCTTCTTCATCTAACAAATACTTAGATCTGAAGTTCTCAATTATTTCATCAACTGTTTTTTCCCCATTACATAATTCGATGATTTCATACCCTGTACGATTAAAATCGTGTTTAATAAATTGATTGTCACGCAGCAGTATTGCAGACCCACCATCATAACTTTGGATGATCCTGCAGTAATCATTAATATATGGATACATGTAATCCCTCCAAATGTCTGATAAAAAAGAGAATTTCCATTAACATGGAGATTCTCTTTTTTAATTTTCATTAAACTGCTAATAGGTATTGGTTCCAGCAAGCAGTTACTACTCTTGCTTTAAATGGAGTAATGGCGCAGGCTGCAATTTGAGATTGTTTCGTTGCAGGTTTTTCAAATTTCATTTTAGTCCCCTCCTTTGTATTTGAAAAAAATTAAATAAAAGGAAAAATTATCAAATCCCTTTATTCATTTATATCTTAGCATAAATTTCTAAATCAATAATATCTCATTTGCGAAAAATTTCGACAAATCAGTGAACAGTGAGAGGGTAGATAGTTAACAAAATAATATCAGGCCGATAATGCTTCCATTTAAATACATTTTCCTTTTCCATACCAATCATGCACCTTCTTTAAATTAGTAGTATCAGTATGTCCAGGGTTTGTAGATTTATTGTAATTGTCCTGAAGTTTTTGCACCAGAACTCTATTCCCTCATGTCAAAAGAGTTCTTTTTTCTTTATTGTATAAAATTTATATAATAAACGTGGAATTAAACAAAGCGGACAATTGAACCCCGTAACTCATCCTCATATCCCAAGCGTTGATTCCTAGCCAAAATATTTTAACAAACGTTTGTTTAATTTTCCCATAACTAATTTCTTCATCATATAAGTAAAAAAATATAAGAAAACTCCATTTGCATATATTTAAGAATTATATTTAGTCATAACAACAAATTCCTTTTATTATAGTTAATTATTCCGAATATAAATATATGTATATCTGTAAGAATGCTACATTCTTCTCTATCAAACTATATCTATATTTTCACTAATTTATTATGATATCGACGTTGATTTAAAGTGATTTGTGCGAAATGTATAAATGGAATTTTCTAGTAATTCAACACAATAAATTGTTCTGTTTTCTTAATTCACAAAAATTTCAAAATTAAAATCTTCAAATGTTAATATTTGTTATATAATGAACTTGTCACAACAGTCATTAAGTAGTTCCCGATTGTGTCTATTGAAATATGTTTTATTACCCTTGCTTTCATTAAAACAAAAAGAACTTGTAGTGATTTCTACAAGTTCTTTTTGTTTTTCTAGTTAAACCTGAACGTTCTTTCTTCTTAAGTGGAGATTATTTTGTACAATTTGATGTTTTTACAAATGATGGACAGCTGCATTACCAAGTGAAGAAAATTCCAAGGTGGGGTAAAACACAATATTCACTGATAGACCATAAAACCTCAAAAACATATTCTATAACATATGAAAGTTGGCAAGTTATATCCCCTGAGCTTCTTATTAAATCTGATTCTTGTGAACTCACAGTAAAGAAAGCACCAATGGATTGGGCAAAATTTTATTATCGAGGTAAGGAAGTGGCAAGGTGGAGAATGAAGACATCAGAATGGTTTAAAACATACTTAGAGATAGAAGAGGATTCTCCTATACAAGAACCAGAATTTTTTACGGGTATTGCACAAATTCTGTTTTATGTCGGTGAGTAATTAACTTCCGCTTTTTGAGACGTTATGTTAATCTGGCATGTATAAAGTATACATTGTTCCTTGTTCAACAAACGATCCAGATAGTGGAAGAAGGGGTTTTCTTAAGAAGATAGAAGTAGTGTTAGTTAAGGAAGTTGCTGGGCTATGTGCGAGGTGATAATTTATGAGTATTAGTATAAGGAAGGCTACGAAAGCTGACTTTTCTGCAATTCAACAAGTTGCTCAAATATCATGGAAAAAGGCTTATAAAAATCTTATCCCTGTTCCAGTTCAAGAAAAGTATATAAAAACGGCTTATTCAATAGATCAGCTTCTTCACAAACTTGAAACAACAGTTTTTTTTGTAGGAGAAATAGAAAATGAAATTATTGCATTTGCTAACTTATATCGAAGTGAAAAAGAGAATGATCTTTCTTCCATATATGTCCATCCTAAATTTCAGTCAAAAGGATTAGGCAGCACTCTTTTAAAAAAAATAATAAATGAATTACAAAGTGGCGATGAATTAGTAGTCTATCTCGAAAAAGGTAATCATCAAGCGGAATTATTTTATCGGAAACAGGGATTTACTCATGTTGAAGAATTTAGTGAATCTTTCTTTGGTCATACCTTCAAAACGGTTAAAATGTCTGTATTTATTTAAATTTTAACTGTTCAAGAATCGGGCGCGATTGTTGAATAGAGGTACTGCCCCACATCCATCAACTCAAGCATTTAGGCTCTATTTTTAAAGGTAAAAGCACGTTATTCCTTCTCTTATATGAATGAGAAGGAATAACGTGCTTTTTATGAATACACATCCAAAACAAGAGTTATCTTTATTTGCTGAAGAATTGTATCGTTTATAAAATCCTATGCAAGTTACTCTGCACAGTTTAAACTAGACGTACTGAACTATATGAATGACCAAGGGACGTCATCGGATGAAGCAGCGGCAATTTTTAATATTCCTTCATCTGGTTTAATTCGTAAATGGAGAAAACAATTCGCATCACAAGGAACAGACGCCCTTATATCAAAGAAAGAGGGACGTTTAAACATGGTGAAGAAAACAAAAAAATCTACTACACCTATTAAAGGATCAATCGAAGAATTACAAGTAGAAGTAGAACGCTTACGAATGGAGAATGCATATTTAAAAAAGTTGAATGCCTTAGTTCAAAACAAGGAACAATTACAAAACAAGACAAAGTAAAAATAATTTTTGAATTAAGGGCTGAATTTCCTATACAGACAGTATTAAAATTTGCCTGCATTCCACGTAGTACATATTACTACTGGGTAAAAAAATGGAATGTCCCTGACAAAGATGCCGAACTAAAAACACTCATTCAAACTATTTATAATGAACATAAAGGACGTTATGGTTACCGACGTATTCGTGATGAGCTTATGAACCGTGGGTATCAGATCAATCATAAAAAGGTACAACGTATCATGAAAGAGTTGAGATTATCCTGTCTCGTTCGCGTGAAAAAATATCGCTCTTATAAAGGAAATGTTGGCAAGGTTGCTTCTAATATTTTAGAGCGTAATTTTCAAGCGGAAAAACCAAATGAAAAATGGGTTACGGATATCACAGAGTTTAAAATACTTGGAGAAAAGTTATATATGTCACCCATGTTAGATTTATTTAATGGAGAAATTATAACGTATACCATCTCTTCCAAACCAACCTATTCCCTGGTTTCCAACATGTTAAATCAAGCTTTGGAACGTTTAACAGAGGCCGATAGGCCCCTTATCCATTCTGATCAAGGTTGGCATTATCAAATGGAGAAATACCGTTGTTCCCTTACAAAACATGGCATTACACAAAGCATGTCACGGAAAGGGAATTGTTACGACAACGCAGTGATTGAGAATTTCTTTGGCATCATGAAATCTGAACTTCTTTATCTACAAGAATTTGAAAGTGTAGAACATTTTAAAAAAGAGTTGGCTAAGTATGTAGAATATTATAATCACAAACGAATTAAGGCAAAATTAAAAGGTATGAGTCCGGTGCAATACCGAACACATACCAAAGGGGCTGCCTAATAAAATAAGATGTCTAACTTTTTGGGGTCACTTCAATGTATGGTGACCCCTATGAGTGGAACAGCTAATGTAGCATCTGCAATGTGATACTAGAAATGCCTATTCGTTAAAAAATTTCAATACACGATTATTTATATATAGAGGATTCTCCATGGACATTAAATGGCCTACATCCCTCACCAATTCTACAGTTAGATTGGGTGATGAATTTTCAGCACATTTGAAAGCTTCTATTGGGTTATACATTACTTCATTCTCTCCTAACATTAACAGCATAGGCGTTTGAATTTCGGCTAACTCTTGATTCGTAAAAATATAAGGAAATCCCTGTTCTGTTGGAGTTTCATTTTTCACTGAATTATTCCACATCATTCCTGCTACCAATTGTTCTTGAATAAAAGGATGAATAGTGTATCGATTATCAAAAATCCACTCTAAAAATTTCTCGACCCCTTCCCTACTATTCATCATTCCTGAAGCATAGGAAAAAAACAAAGGATAAAAAGGAATATACGTTGCTGCAGGACTCATTATTACAGCATTTTTTACCTTCTCTGGAAAAAATGTCAAGAAGTTAACAGTATGCAAAGCACCATATGACAATCCTACAATGTTCGTGCTATTAATTTCTAATGTATGTAATACTTCTTTTAACCATAGTGCGTAACTTAAGCGATCTGTAAAGCCTTTTTTTGGAACACTTTTATTTTTATCTCCTAAAATATCAATGCACATTACTCTAAATTGTTTACTCCAGTGTAAAATATTTGAATACCACATTGTCGAACTCATTTTTGCTCCATGAAGTAATACGAGAGGTTGTGCTAATTTATTACCACTTTCAATAATATGAGTCTTCCCTTGAGATGTTTCTACAAAGTAAGATGAAAAACTAGTTGGCCATAATTTTAGACTTTTCTCATAAGATTGTAGATAGTTAGTTTCTTGATATTTTTGTTCTAAATTCTTCATTTTAGTTCCCTCCATGTAACTCATTTTCATAGTTCACTTTTAAAGTCACAGTAGTTTTGCCTTACTTAATACCCATTTTAAATTTAAAGGTTTCAATTTCATTGACTGCCTTGTTATATCCTCCAGCATTTTTTAAAGATTTCCCAATTCTATGGCTATTTTTTGTATAAATATGATTTGATAACACATGTATTGCTGTATTACGTAATATTTCTGGAGTAAGCAAATTACGATTTAACTGGACTCCGGCTTCTAATTCTTCTATTCTTTGAGCAACTATAGGCTGATCTCCCATTACTGGAATAACTAGCATAGGAACACCAAAATATAAGCTTTCACTGGAACTATTCATTCCCCCATGTGTAATAAATAGATCAGTATGTTGTAGAATGTCTAATTGAGGAACGTAATTATATAGATTAAAATTAGAAGGAATATTTTCTAATTGACTAATATCATTTTGTTCCCCTACAGCTAATATGACAGTAACCGGGCTATCTCGAAATGCTTCAAAACATGTGTGATAAAAGTCGGGTTGCTGGTTAAATACTGTTCCCATAGAAATAAAAATTAACTTGTTTCCCTTTTCCTGTTCTAAGGAAAAAGAATTTACATCTTTACGCTGTGCAATAGAAGTCCCGACAAATATATAAGAATCATCAAATTCCTCTACATTTGGTTGATACAATTTTGATGTATATACAATTGTAATATCCCCCGGGCATGTCATCACATTTTGTTTTTCATTAAGGGTAATGCCATAAATATCTTCCCATTTTTTCAAAATATACATGACTTCCTGATATAAAGGAGATTTTTTATTTTCTTCTCCATGATTTTTCATAAGAGTAGAGGCTATCTTTTTAGTAATGGAAAATGTTGTACATGAAGAAATTTTAGGTAATTGTAATACTTCTGCTATGATCCATCCAACAGCAAAATTATTATCATATATAACATAATCGTATTCTTCTTCTTTTACTTCCTCTAAAATTATCTCTATTATTTTATCCATGGATTTTACTATGTGTAACAATAGTTCTTGAGAATCTATTTGCCCACTCATTCTTTTTACCATGTCTATTTGTGATATGAAATTTTCATATGGTCGAAACAAAGCTCCTGTATTCTCTATTTTACTTCTATACTCTTCTACGCAATAGTAAATAACTTCCTCACCTCTTTTTATTAGTTCTTCGACAAGTGCAATTGTCGGATTAATATGTCCTTCTCCTGGAAAATTAAACATTAGAACTTTTGCCATATTATTGTTCCTCCCCTAAAGTTTAAATAACTATTCTATTATTACTAATATCAATCACGTACTGATATTTGAAGTAAAGGTAAAGATTTTCTCTTTGAATAAATTTTTACTAAATATCCTTTCTATTCAAGAGTTTTTCTCCTTTCATTTTAATAAAATCACTTGTGCTATTACATGGAAGAAACAATTAAGAAACAAAGTTGATATAAAAAATCACATAATTCCCGCTCTCTATTTCTCTCATGTATAATAAAAAATAACTAAGAGTAGAAAGGGCTGAATTATGCGCAGATATCAATATTTTTAATCTACCCATCACCAATATAATGGAGGTAAAAGTATTGATTACAGAATTATACACACAAAGATTACATTTAAGAAAAACAGAAGAATCCGATTCATTAAATTTATTTAAAATATGGTCTGATCCAGATGTTACGAAATTTATGAATATTATTAATTTCACTACTGAGAATCAAGCAAAAGACATGATTAAATTTCTAAACGATCTGGCTCAAAGTAATAAAGCACTCCGATTTACTATTATCGAAGCAAAATCTAATCAAATTATTGGTTCATGTGGTTATAATTTCTTAGATTTTGAAAACTCCAAAGCTGAGATTGGTTATGATATTTCAAAAGCATTTTGGGGCAAAGGATATGCACCTGAAGCAATCTCAGCTTTATTAGACTATGCATTTACTGATTTAAAGCTAAACCGCATTGAAGCAAAGGTTGAACCTGCAAATCTAAATTCTATAAGCGTGTTAAAAAAATTAAAATTCACATTAGAAGGAACCTTAAGAAAAAGTGAAAAATCAAATGGAAAATTCATCGATTTAAGTATCTATTCGAAACTAATAACTGATTGATTGTACTCTCTCCCCCTATACTTCATTGAAGTATAGGGCCTTTTTATTCCTTAATAAAATTAAAATTATAAATCAATAAAAAATTGATTTCGTTTCTAGTTACTAACCTACAACTCAAAACTCTTTATAAAGGTACACTTTTATAGGCATATCAAATGCTCCCTACATCTTTGAACACGTAATAATAAAAAGCGAACCAAAGGGTGTACCTTTTGATACTGTACAAACAAATTAGTAATAAATTTCTCAATAGGGATATTGCCACTATTTTTAGTTATAATATTCAAAATTAACAGTTAATGTAATATGATAAAAAAGTGATGGTTATCACCCTATTTGTTTCTCCTTATGTCAATGATAAGACCGAGTTCTTGGTCTTATCTTTTTTATTTATATATTTTCTTGGAGGATGAATGGGTAGATGGAATATGTGTAAAATTTGAGGTTCTGTTGCGAAGTTTTGTTAAGGTTAAGTGGTGACAACAAAAAGTTGTATATTTTATGCGATTGTTAGTAGCTCCTGTAATTCATTGTATGTCGAAAAACCGAAATCTGAGCCAAGACTTCGGTTTCGTTTATATAAAGCATGAATGGTTTCGATGCCTTTCAAGGTACGGGAAGTGTGGCGAAGATTTTGAAATCCTGCGGATTTGGAAAAACATCGCTTCACATGCCTATGGTCCTGTTCAATGAGATTGTTCAAATGCTTGCTTGTACAATGAGTTGTATGTATATAAAAACCTTGTTCTCTTAATTTGTTAAATGCGCAAAGTAATGCTGGTGCTTTGTCTGTAGTGAGAACCGCTGGTTCTCTAAACGTTTTGACTAATCTTTTCATAAAGGCATAGGCAGCCTGATGATCCCGTTTTTTACGAAGTTGAATATCCAATGTGTGCCCATCTTTATCAATTGCACGATATAAATAACACCATTTTCCTTTGACTTTTATATAGGTTTCATCTAGTTTCCAAGATAATGGAACGTTTTTATTTTTCTTCTTCCAAATTTGATAGATAAGATTTCTATATTCATGAACCCAGCGCACGATGGTTGTTGGGTGAACCGAAACACCACGCTCTTTCAAGATTTCAGATACATCACGATAACTTAAAGAAAAACGACAATAGTAGCCGACGGCTACCAAAATAATATCCTTTTTAAACTGTTTTCCTTTAAAATACCCCATATATCATTCTCCTGCTCACACTTTTTCTACAGGTTATCTCAGTTTAGAAATCTTTGCAACAGAACCTCTTTTAATCTACGATATAGGGGTTACACAACCGAAAAAAGAAAATTGTACGTTAAGGAATATTTTTACATGTTGTTAAGAAATAAAAAACACAGGGAAAATGATTTTCCCTGTGTTTTTTATTTCTTCTTTATTCTATTTTTTCGTAATGGACGTAAGTTTTCAAAATTCACTTTTTGATTTAAATTCCAAATATAATCACCAGTAAGTGCAATATGTTCCCAGCCTAATGGAGAGATGTGTTGAATATATTCCTCTGGAATATGAATGCCATTATTCCGCAATGTTTCAATTGCAAGAGAGATATAAGGGGGCTCAGGTGTTTTTTCCACTGAGCTCCTAATGGGGTTATATGGTAATAAAATATAATACATCAATAAATTTCGAATATTTTTTTTGAAATTTACAGGCTTGTAGGATATACCCTTGATATATATACATATGTGATAGAATAAAAAGCTTATTGAAACTTGCATTTCCTCATGAATTCTACATAAAAGAACTTTAAAAAAAACATTTATAACTTGAATTTTTTAGTATTATTCTCACTAGGATGTTATAAGAATAGCTATTCCCTTTCTTTATTACCCTTTTTTTGAAGTTTAATTGATTGATTTTTTGGAAAAAAATTCTTAAAATTCCCATTTATAAATTGACTGTATACCTTTTTAGGATTAGAATCATTTATGGATAATAATTATCCATAAATGATTCTGTTGTAAGGATGGTTAATTTATGCGCATAAAATCTGGAATGGAACAAGCTGTTTATACTTTACTTTTGTTAACAAGAGTACCTGACCGTAATACTCTAACTTCCGAAGCAATAAGTGAACGTTTAGATGTATCCCCATCTTATTTGAAGAAGTTAATGAGATTACTGGTACAGGCCGGGTTAGTAGAATCAATAACAGGAACGAAAGGAGGATTTTCATTAGCAAGATCTCCAAAAGAGATTACTTTGTATGATATTTTCCAAGCAGTCGAAGGAAGAGGCGCTTTTTTTCAGGGAAAAGGCATGGCTCTGTCTGTTTTTGATTCAAAAGAAACTCATCCTCAAGAAGACTGTGTTTTAGCAAGGGTTATGAAAAAAGTAGAGGATAAGTGGGCTCAAGCTATGAGTGAAGAAACATTAACAACATTAATGGAGCAGATCGAAGAATTTTATGATGTAGAAAAAGTAGACGAGTGGATACATGAGAAGACGTTGATAAACTAAAGTTTTCATAACACCGAATTATCACTTATTTCTACAGGTATACCATAATTTCTTTTAAAGGATTGTGAATTCTAATGCAATCCAAACGAAGCAAGAATAACAATCCTATTGAATTTATGTTTTAAGCATTAGGATTGTTATATTAAATTAAAAATTCCAAAATGTATCACTGCCTTATCGTGTAAATCTCTTAATAGAATGGGTTATGTACATACATAATCCATTTCTATTCTCCTTACACTTTAATTGACCTTGTGTAATAAAATTTTTATAACTGAATGGAGGGTTTGATTAGAAATGAAATTACAACGTGCTGACAATATAAACATGGAAGCATCTAAGGTTGAAGTGCAACCATCCGCTAGCATTTGGAAACTTGTTATCCTGGCAATGGGATTCGTAATGGCAACCCTTGATACAACGGTAGTAAATGTGGCAATTGCAGATATTCAAAGCTCTCTTGAAATTAATCTTACTGGAATTACGTGGGTTGTAGATGGCTATATCCTAACATTTGCTTCTTTTTTACTTGCGGGAGGTTCACTAGCCAATCGCTATGGTGCAAAAAATATTTATATACTTGGTTTAGGTTTCTTTATATTTGCATCACTATTATGTGCTACAGCACAGACCGCAAATATTCTTATAGCAGCTCGCCTTCTTCAAGGTGCTGGAGCAGCATTATTTATGCCAAGTTCTCTTAGTCTACTTGCACTTTCTTATACAGATGAGAAACAAAGAGCCAAAATGTTTGGTATCTGGGCAGCCATAGTCTCTACATCTGCCGGCATAGGTCCTTTTGTTGGTGGGGTTCTAGTAAATTTGGCTGGATGGCAGAGTATCTTTATTATTAATCTTCCAATTGGTATTATTGCCCTATTTTTTACTTACAAGATTATTTCTCAGTCACCTCCCGTACAGAGTGAACTAAACCTTATTAGTCATGTTTTAGGCATTATTACATTAGCTGGTTTGTGTTTTACCCTAATTGAAGGTCCTTCAATGGGTTGGTTCTCTCTTCCAATTGTTAGTTCAGTCATTATAGCACTTTTAACTGCAATTCTTTTTGTTGTAAGAGAACGTAAGACAGAAAATCAAATAATTCCAAGCCAGTTATTTAAGAATCCTCCTTTCTCTGCGGCAAATATGGTAGGGTTTTTGCTTAACTTCTCTCTTTTTGGTGGCGTCTTTATGCTGAGTCTATTCTTACAAGAAGCTCGTGGTTCAAGTCCTTTTATAGCAGGATTACAGTTATTACCTATGATGGCGGTTTTCGTGGTAGGTAACCTTTTATTTGCTAAAGTAGCTACCCGTTTAGGTTCAAGACTACCTATGCTCGTGGCTTTATTTACAGCAGGAATTGGCTCATTGTTATTGGTGATCTTCATTTCGCCATCTATGCCATATTGGTTATTAGCAGTAATTTTCTCAATAATCAATTTAGGAGTAGGTGTAACCGTTCCTGCAATGACTGCAACGGTTATGCAAGCAGCAGGGCCATCTCATGCAAATATGGCCGGAGCTACATTAAATGCGAATCGACAAATTGGTGCTTTGGTTGGTGTAGCAGTTATGGGCGTTATCATTCATTTATCAGGAGGCTGGTATAATAGTGCAAGTAATACATTCATAACTATGAATATCGCTTATTTAACAGCAGCATTTTTAGTGTGGCGTTTCATTCGAACAGAAACTAAATCATAATTCAATAACTGTATCATAGTACATATGTTAATTATTACTGACTAAAATTTTAATTTATAGAGATAGACAAAAAACAATATAAAGAGTTTGAATATTGGTAATATAAATAAAAAAACAAATTTTTCTATACATTTTTCTTCTAATTAAACCAAATAAGGTTTAGTTAGGGGTCACACGACCGAAAAAAGAAAATTGTATGCTAAGTAATATTTTTATATAAAAAGACGATTCTTTTCTATATTAAAGAGTCGTCTTTTCATCTTTTTTCAATTCTCTTAATTTCCGATATAAAGCAGCTTGACTTACACCTGTGATGGCGCAAATTTCTTTAATTGTTTTCTTTGTTTGTTGGCGTAATTCAATTGCATGGTTCATCCCTGCATGTTGTTCTGTATATTTTTTTATTCTACCCTGATACACTCCTTTTTGTTTTGCAAGTTTAATTCCAGCAATTTGTTTTTCCTTAATCATTTCTCGATCTAACTCACTAAAGGCTGACATAACTGTTAAAAAGAATTTTCCTGTTGGGGTTCTTGTATCAATTCCTAAATTTAAAACTGCGAAGTGGACACCTTTTTTACGAAGATATTCAACAAATTGTAGCAATTGAATTGTATTCCGTCCTAGTCGATCCATTCTTGTTACAACGAGTGTATCTCCTTTTATTAATTGCGAAAGTAAATCATCTAATTCTATTTTTTCTTGACTTACACCACTGATTTTTTCTTTAACAATCTTATCAACTCCATATTTTAGAAGTTGTTCTATTTGTGTATCTAAATTTTGATCTTGTGTACTGACACGAGCATATCCATATATCATTTTTTCACCTTTGTCCTCTTTATTTTTGATAAGTGTTATTGATAGTCTGTGAACCCTTAATTATCAAGGGGACAAATTCTTATCAATAGGGTGTACCCTATTGATAAGAAAAAATAGACTGATCGGTTTTTACCGTTCAGTCTATTTTTAATTACCTTACTCCAGAAAAGCGCCCGTTTGTTGAACAAGATTATGTTAATAATTGCAGCCATTTATGTTCTGGCTCTTGTGATTGTATTGCTTTTCGTAGCCAATTTTTATTTTCATCATCAAGACAATCTTGAGACAGCAAGAACAAAATTATTCTTCATTGAAAATAAATGCAGGGTTAATGCTTATAGGATTTTTCATGACAAATAGCTTCTTCTGGATCATCGAAAAAAGGAGAGTCTTGAAAGCAGCAGATACGATGTATGGTCGGATCCCTTTCACAAATTTTGACGAAGTAAAAAACAAATTTCCCATTCGCTCTTGAATTTGGTGAATTTCCTCAATCTCCTCACTTCGAATTTCTTGGACTCTACAGAGAACTTTAGCTGAGACATCACATTTTTGTAGCGCATCCCAAATAACATCAGCCGCCACAGCTGCTGTCGTTACTGCTAAAGAAACTCCTATTGCTCCTACAGGAGATGAACAATGAGCAGCATCACCGATCAGCAAGCAGCCATTCTTTGCCCACGTTTTAACCATATGATTTTTAGCTTGAAGTGGTACGAATGGTTTAAAGTCAACCAAAGATTCAGCAAATTCATGAAATCCTTTGTTAGCATGCATAATTTCCTGACGAAAATTTTCTATCCCTTGACGCTGTGTTTCTTTCCATTCACCCCGTGGTAAAGCAATGCCTACTTGAAGTAAATTAGGGTATTTCGGCAGTGTTATATAGCTGTGTCCCTCTGTGATTTTAAATCGTAATTCTTCTCCCCAATGAGAAGGCCGTTTTACACTGAACCAGATTAGATCACCAGGATAATGTTGATATTCTAATTCAAAACCACCTAAACGACGAATCGTGGAAAACCGTCCATCAGCTCCGACTACTATTTTCGCCTGAATCTCAAGCAACTCTTTATTTTCCCCATCAACAACCACTCCTGTTACTGTTCCATCCTTCTCGAGCAGTTTTTTTACCGGGGCATGAAACATCATATCAAACGTTGGATATTCCTTTGCTTTTTTGTACAGTGCTTGAAGTAAAATAGGCTGAGGAATCCAGAGAGCATAAGGTGCTTCTGCAATCATGGAAGTAAAATCAAAGTCACCTTTCTTTTTATCATAATGATAAAATGCACCTTTCTTTAGCTTAGAATGAGGCAATTGTTCGATATACTCGCGTAATTTCAATTGATTAAGCAATTGAATAAAACGAGGCTGAAGCACTTCTCCACGGTATTCACGATCAAAATTATCGTGGCTCTCCAAGACGATTACTTGAACACCAACCTTAGCCAGTAATAAGCCCAACATCATACCTGCTGGTCCTCCACCAACAACAATGACATCCTTTTGTAATTTTTTATCAATCATTACACATATTTCCTCCCTGTATTTAAATATCGACATGGAATTATATGAAAAAAATCGATGTAATGCTTGCTTTTGTTATTCAAGAATATGGCCCGATTGCTGAATAAGCCATAAATAAATTTTGTTAATCAACAGCTTCTTCTTTTTTATTGACTTTGAACTCTCTAACTGATTCTAGCAAACTGTCAGATTTCCTTTCTTCGAGGTCTTCAAGAAAGTCAATAAATTCCCCTTCGCCATTTTTATCTCCAAAATATTCCATTAAGTCATTGAGTTCCCATTCAATAGTCTCTAAATCTTGGGTTGAACAGGTGGGTTTTGGTGCAAAAACTTCAGGGAAATTGCAAATAATCTCTAAATCTTGGACATACTGATACTATTACTCTAAAAAAGGTGTGTGATCGGTATGAAAAAGGAAAATTTGTTCAAATGGAAGCACTATCAACCTGATATTATCTTATTAACGGTAAGATGGTACCTACGGTACAATCTAAGTTTTCGTGATTTGGTGGAAATGATGGAGGAACGAGGTTTGTCTATTGCTCACACCACTATTATGCGCTGGGTGCATCAATATGGACCTGAATTAGATGAAAGAGTACGACGTCATCTTAAGACAACAAATGATTCCTGGAGAGTCGATGAAACGTATGTGAAAGTAAAAGGGCAATGGATGTATTTATATCGCGCAGTCGATTCAGACGGAAATACCATTGATTTTTATCTAAGTGAATCAAGAGATAAACAAGCAGCCAAGCGCTTTTTCAAGAAAGCCTTGGCTGCTTCTCATATTTGTAAACCTCGCGTAATAACAGTAGATAAGAACCCTGCCTATCCTGTAGCAATTCAAGAACTAAAAGAAGAGAAACGTATGCCTAAAGGCATACAACTAAGGCAAGTTAAATATCTCAATAATATAGTGGAACAAGATCACCGTTTCATTAAGAAACGTGTACGTTCTATGTTAGGATTCAAGTCATATGAAACAGCTACTTCTATATTGAGTGGCGTTGAAACCATGCATATGATGAAAAAAGGACAACTTCACTTACAGGTGAAGTCTGCCCAAAATGAAGTTAGATTCATACATAAATGATTTGGAATTGCATCATAATCTACCATTGAACAGTCTATGCAGGTTTCTATGCCTCTATCAAATGATTTTTGCACCAGAACCATATTGACTCATATATCTCACCATCCATATAGATTTCTAAGTTCTCTAGATACATATGATTGTGATACCATATTTCGAATTTGTACCAGAAAAATTACAATATAGAAGCATTTAGAAAAAAAGAAATCCACCCTTTCTGGTATTATTTTATCATTTTCCGACAGAAGACTCCTTCCTCAAAAATGTGAAGGTGTGAAAACACCAATTTTAGGTGGGAGATGAATGTCGGTAGGCGTAAGCCTACTTTTTTTAGTATACTGTAGGTATCCTACGAAAAAAGTGAGGTGCAACCCATGTTAGTAAATAAGGCATATAAATTTCGTATCTATCCAAATAAGGTACAAGAAATATTAATTGCTAAAACCATTGGGTGTAGTCGCTTTGTATTTAACCATTTTCTTGCTCTCTGGAATGACACCTATAAAGAGACAGGAAAAGGATTAACCTATCCTTCTTGCTCTGCCGAGCTTACTCAATTAAAAAAGCAACAGGATACACTTTGGTTAAAAGAAGTAGATAGTATTGCTCTTCAATCCACATTAAAAAACCTCGCAGATGCTTTTTCGCGTTTTTTTAAGAAACAAAATGATATTCCACGATTCAAATCTAAAAACAATAAGGTTCAATCCTACACAACAAAGCAAACGAACGGCAATATTGCGATTGTAGGTAACAAAATGAAATTACCGAAACTTGGCCTTATTCGCTTTGCCAAAAGTCGTGAAGTAGAAGGTCGTATTCTACATGCAACGATTCGACGTAACCCAAGTGGTACATACTTTGTATCTATCCTTGTCGAAACAGAGATACAAGAAATGCTTAAAACGGAATCCACTTGTGGAATGGACGTTGGGTTAAAAGATTTTGCTATTCTTTCTGATGGAACAACATATAAGAACCCTAAATTCTTCCGTATATTAGAAGAAAAGTTAGCAAAAGCACAGCATATCCTTTCCAGAAGAACGAAAGGTTCTTCGAACTGGAACAAGCAGCGTGTGAAAGTTGCAAGAATCCATGAACATATTGCCAATGCAAGAGCTGATTACTTACATAAACTCTCTACTGAAATCATCAAAAACCACGATGTCATCGGTATAGAAAACTTACAAGTCAGTAACCTGCTCAAAAATGGAAAGCTTGCAAAAGCAATTAGTGAAGTATCTTGGTCACAATTTCGAACGATGTTGGAATATAAAGCAAAATGGTATGGCAAACAAGTTGTTGTGGTATCTAAAACATTTGCTTCTAGTCAGTTATGTTCCAATTGTGGATACAAGAATAAAAACGTTAAAAATCTAATAATTCGTGAGTGGAATTGCCCTTCTTGTGGCACACATCACGATAGAGATAGGAATGCAGCGATCAACCTGAGAAACGAAGCAATTCGTCTCTTAACCGTAGGAACTACGGGGATAGCCTAATCCATTAGAGTTCGATAGAACTCTGTACTTAGGAACCTCCCACTTCAAACAGTCCGTAAGGACGTTAAGTGGTGAGTAGTTCAATAATCCGTTAAGCAACAAAAAAGTTGTTTAATTTACCATAAAGTCGTTTAAACATGGATTTAATAAAGATTAGGAGGAACAAATGATCAGTAAACTAAATCAAGTTATAAAATGTTTCCCTTGCCTGTCCTCTATTGAAGCTAAGGAATGGAATAGAACTGATATTTCTATAGTGCAAGTTCCAACCACTCCTGTAGCTTTTGCAAGGGGGCATCGCTTACACCATGCTATTTTTATTTTGGATGGCTGTGTACGCATTTATAGGGTTGGAGAAAATGGCAGGGAGATAACCCTCTATCGGGTTCAGAGCGGCGGCGTTTGTTTAATGATGATAGCTAGCATATTGGGTGATTTAGATTATGAGGCTTTTGCCGCAGTCGAAAGTGATGTTGAAGCCTTAATCATACCGGCCGAAACTTTTCGGAACTGGATACATACATACGATTCGTTAAGCAGATTTATATACGGATTATTTATTCGTAAAATGTCAACTGTGACTCAGCTTGTAGAAGAAATTGCTTTTAAAGGGATAGACGATCGGATTGCAGATTATCTCATTAAACATACCTCTCTGTATTCCGACGAGATAATCATAACCCACGAGAAGTTGTCTATTGAGTTAGGTACAGCACGGGAAGTTGTTAGCCGAACACTAAAGAAGTTCGAGAAGGAGGGACTTCTTACTTTACATCGCGGAAAAATCGTAAACATCCAACGAAAGGCTCTACAACAAAAATTTAGCCGTTTTCTGTGATATAGTTACAGAAATCCTCCTCTTTCAGATTATATGATAATGGGGACAATATTCATTAAGGAAGGAAGATCCCCATGGAAAATCTAAACGGTCTTTACAAAGGAGACGATATTCTTTATCGAAATTCTTATTTAAAACGAATTAATGAGCTTATAAAAATGGCACCAGCATCCTCAAAAGCTTTTTTAACATTTGAGAAGGAAGCGTTTGTATCTGGATTAATACCAACGAAAACAAAGGAACTTATTGCGATTGCGGTGGCTCATACGACTGGTTGTCCCTATTGTATTGATGTTCATGTAAACAAGTATAAGAAATATGGGGGAACTATGGAAGAGGTTTTGGAGGCAATTATCGTTGCATCTGCAGTAAAAGCCGGAGCAGCCTTGAGTCACGGTGTAAATGCCTTAAATGCGTATGAGAAAAACAATATGCTATAGTATATAGTGAAGTATCTTACATTAAAAATTAAATGTAGTGTAGTGTTTCTAAAATAAACTATAGTCATTAAACATAGCAAAAATCCCTGATTTCAATCAAAAAGCAGGGATTTTTTCCATTTTAATGCACTTAGGGAAATGAATAAACTATTATTGCTTATTCATAAAAAGCCCGTTAGAACATTAACGTTGCACCCTATGTAATTGGTCCTATCGACTTGAAATTACCTCGTATATTTTATCTCCAACTTTAGATACTGATAGTGTGCCATCCACAATGATGTCCGAATTCGGTTTAATGGTCTTTAGCATTTCAAGATAGCCCCGCCTACCTTGTGAAATGTAGTTTTCCATTTCAATCAAAATACTTTCATTAGAACTATTTCTAAAATCTCTTATTACTCGACGTGCCATTGCAATATCTAATGGAGTATCAATAAACACAGTTAAATCAATCAATTTACTTGTTTTAGAGTGTTTATAAGCAAACGGAAAATCAAGCAAAATGTAATCTAAAGGTTCAGAGAGTAATCCTTTTAAATCTCTAATTAAGGGAGCTAAGTTCCATTCGTCATAATTAGCTCCCTTATCAACCCAATCAATAATGTCATTAGGACCATCAAAATCATAGTCATCAAAAAATAGTGTTTTAGAATTATGTAATCTTTCGTTTAAATGTTTTGCAATTGTTGATTTCCCTCCACCAGAGACTCCAGCAATGGCAATAACAAGTGGTAGCTTTTCTTTATTCATAACATTCGCCCCTATTTTTAAATGGTCTTCTTTTAGAAACCTGCCCCGTTATTTCAATAACATAGGTTCTTGTACTTCTTGGGGTCCCGCCACACATCCATCAACTTAAGGATTTGGACTATTCTTGAAGTTAAAAGCACGTTACCATTCTCTTATATTAATGAGAAAGGGTGACGTGCTTTTTATGAATATGCATCAAAAACAAGAGTTGTCTTTATT
>NZ_JBWYHD010000026.1:0-30236 GCF_056711665.1 Bacillus sp. Medicinal_06
CAAAACCAGATGGGGATAACAACGGAGATAACCCAACAAAACCAGATGGGGATAACAACGGAGATAACCCAACAAAACCAGATGGGGATAACAACGGAGATAACCCAACAAAACCAGATGGGGATAATAACGGAGATAACCCAACAAAACCAGATGGGGGTAACAACGGAGATAACCCAACAAAACCAGATGGAGACAACAACGGAGGTAATCCAACAGCGCCAACAACTTCTACTGGTGATAATCAAACTGGTTCAGAAAGAAGTGGAGATACAAAAGTAAGTGAAGATAAAGAAACAAACAAAGTAGAACGCGATCTTCCAAAAACGGGAGCAGATGTCTTCTCTACAATTGGCGCGGGACTTGCGTTTATCGGAGCAGGTGTGTTTATGCTCTTTAGAAGAAAAAAAGCAAATCGATAAAGTGAAACTTCCATCAATCGAGGCAAAGTAAAAGAGGATTACCGGTACCGGTAATCCTCTTTATTTATATCTAATTTAAGAAACTGTAACAGTTTTTTCTTTCTTCCATGAAAGTCCAAATCCTGTAAATCCAACGATAATTGTAACGATTGGACACGCTAAGCAGAAGATTGCGTATGGAACGTAATCGATTGTTGGAACGCTTAGTACGTTTGCTAAGAAGACGCCACTTACGCCCCATGGTACAAGCGGATTAATAACTGTACCAGCATCTTCTAGTACACGTGATAAATTACGACGTTTTAAACCAACTTCATCGTATTTGTTGGCGAATGCTTGTCCTGTTAATACGATTGATAAGTACTGCTCACCAAGCAAGAAATTAACGCCAATTGCTGTTGACGCAGTAGAAACAATTAAACGTGTACTTGTTTTAACAAAGTTAGAAATGATGTTCATAAGCTGTGCAATAATGCCCATTCCTTGTAGTAACCCACCCATACAAAGAGCAAGGAAAATAAGTGCAATAGACATCATCATACTTTGTAGGCCACCACGTGATAATAAGCTATCAATATCTTTTATACCTGTCTTAGATACATAACCATCTTGCATAATTTTCATTAAATCAGCAAGTGAAGTACTTGGCTTGAAAATAAAGAGGATGATAATGCCAGCTACAATGCCAGCAAGTAAAGTTGGGACAGCTGGTACCTTTTTAAAAGCAAATAAGAACAGTAATAAAATCGGAATCAGAGTGACAATCGAGATTGTTGCATTCTTTTCTAATGTACTTGTAAAAGTAGTGAAATCAACATCTCCTGTAGATCCGCTTCCTAAAATGAAAAACGCAATAAAGGCAATAATGAAAGCGGGAATCGTCGTCCAAAGCATGTTACGAATATGTTCAAATAAATCCACCCCTGTTACAGCAGGCGCTAAGTTTGTTGTATCAGATAAAGGCGACATTTTATCACCGAAGAAAGCTCCGGAAATAATGGCTCCAGCAATTAGCGCTGGATCGTATCCAAGAGCAGTGCCCATTCCCATAAAGGCAAGCCCTACTGTTGCTGCTGTTGTAAAGGCACTACCGATACTTGTTCCAACAATCGCACAAACAACAAATACTGTCGGAATGAAAATTTTAGGTGATACAAGCTCGAAACCGTATACCATTAATGTTGGAATTGTCCCAGCGGCAATCCAAACACTAATTAATACACCGACAAGTAAGAAAATAAAAATGGATGGAATACCAGCTGAAATACTACTTATCATTCCTTTTTCCATATCAGACCAAGAGATTTTTTTAATAAAGCCAAAAGCTAACAATACAATAATGCCGAATAAAATTGGGATATGTGGTGATGTTTCTAATTGAATAACGCTAAAGCCAATGCAGAAAAAGATGAAAAATGTTAAAAGAATAGATTCGATTTTTGAAACCATTGTTTGCCCCTCCTAATAATCTAAAATAGTTCTTTTTTATATAAAATTCGCCAATATTGTGTATTTCCTTCTAAAATTTAGAATTTTGTGACAAATTACCGGTAATTGTTTAGCATCATAAAAAAACGTCCCTGCATATAAATATGCAGGGACGAAAAAATCGCGGTACCACCCTAGCTTGTGAAATGAATGTAGCACAAAATAAAGGGTCGTATCATATGCACCAACAGAAAATAAAAAACGCCCCTGCAATACATGCAGGGGCGAAAAAATCGCGGTACCACCCTAAATTGTGAAACAGTTTCATTTCACCACTCTGTAGAAATAACGGTCCATAACCGTCTTTCACTACTCCAAACGTTTCGTAAAAGAAGCTCCAGGGGGTAATTCATAATTCGCTCTGTACTGGTTTGCACCGACCACCAGCTCTCTGAAATCAGGAAACGAAATACTACTAAATCCTATCATCGCCGATTCATATGATGTTAGTTAAATTTTTATCACATATTTAGTTCTTATGTCAATATGTATGTGTATTATTTTTTCTGAAGAAAATAATGGGAGAATATTTTTTTAATTTCTAATTTGTGCGTTATAATGAAAATAGAAAGGAGGGGAGTGAATGAAGAAAAAATTATTTCTTTTTACAACCTTACTTATTTTAGGTGGTAGTGCTGGAATTTATACAGCATTTGCAGCATCGCCAGATCAAACGAAACAAAAGAGTGTACAAAAGGCAGAAACAAAGGAATTGGAGAAAGTCAAAGAGGAAAAGCATAGAGAGAACACAGCTGCTAAATTAGGGGTTTCTCTTGAAGGGAAAACAGAAAAAGAGATTCGCAAAGATTTAGATAAGGCTAGATTTGAGAAGCGGCATGAATTGTTAATAGAACACGCAAAACAACTTGGAATTGATACTGAAGGAAAAAAAGATGAAGAGATTATTTTGGAAATCGGAAAGATTCAACATGGCAAATAAAACGACTTATCTTATGATAAGTCGTTCTTTTTTAAGAACGTAATTACTTAAAAAAATTGACATCAATTTATTTTTAATGTTAACTATATTTATATAAAAGTTAACATTAGGGGTGACAATTGTGACTGTTAGTCGTAATACAAGTGAAAAGAAAGCTTATACATATGAAGAATTAGCCGAAAAAAACAAAGCGTATGTATGGCATCCATTTACACAAATGAAAGATTATTTAGCTGAAGATCCCGTTATCATTGAACGAGGAGAAGGTCGTAAATTATATGACGTAAATGGAAATGGTTATTGGGATGGTGTTTCATCAATTTGGCTTAATGTTCATGGACATCAAGTGCCAGAATTGGATGATGCAATTCGTAAACAGTTAAATAAGGTTGCACATTCTACTATGTTAGGGCTTGCCAATGTACCATCGATTTTACTTGCAGAAAAGGTCATTGAAGTTGTTCCAGAAGGCTTGAAAAAAGTATTTTATTCAGATTCTGGTTCTACAGCTGTTGAAATTGCAATCAAGATGGCTTTTCAATATTGGCAGCATAAAGGGAAACCTAAAAAGCAAAAGTTTATTACATTAAAAGAAGCATATCATGGAGATACAATTGGGGCTGTTTCAGTAGGAGCAATTGACTTGTTTCACCAAGTGTATAGTTCGCTCTTATTTGACGCGATAAAAATGCCATATCCATATACATATCGTTCTCCTTATGGGGATGACAAAGAAAAAATTGTTCAAAAACATTTGGACGAAATGGAAGAGTTATTAAAAGAAAAACACGATGAAATTGCAGCGATTATTGTAGAACCGTTAATGCAAGGTGCAGGCGGTATGATTACAATGCCGAAAGGGTATTTAAAAGGCCTTCGTAATTTATGTACAACTTACAATATTTTATTTATTACAGATGAGGTGGCAACGGGATTTGGGCGTACTGGAAAAATGTTTGCTTGTGAACATGAAAATGTTACACCGGATATTTTAACAGCTGGAAAAGGCTTAACAGGTGGGTATTTACCAGTAGCTATTACTGTGACAACAGATGAAATTTATGATGCTTTTTTAGGTGACTATGAAGAACAGAAAACATTTTTCCATGGTCATAGTTATACTGGCAATCCATTAGGTTGCGCAGTAGCGATTGCTAATTTAGAACTGTATGAAAAAACAAATCTAGTAAAAGATGTTGCACATAAAGCCGAATATGTAGGAAAACAATTGGAAGCACTTTATGAATACAAGCATGTTGGTGATATTCGTCAGTGCGGATTGATGGTAGGCATTGAACTTGTGAAAAATAAAGAAACGAAAGAGCCATTTGATTGGACAGAGCGAGTAGGCGTGGAAGTTTGTAAAAGGTCAAGAGAGCTAGGAATGATTATACGTCCACTTGGTAACACGATTGTATTTATGCCACCGTTAGCATCTCGGATAGATGAGATTGACGAAATGCTACGCATTTTATATCAAGCAATTGCAGATGTTACGGAGGTAGAATAATGAGCGGCTTTTTTATAACTGCAACCGATACAGAAGTTGGAAAAACAGTTGTTACAGGTGCGTTAGCAGGAGTGCTTAGAAATCGTGGATATAATATAGGTGTGTATAAACCATTGCAAAGTGGTCATGTCGATTCGAATCCAGAAGGTGATGCAGCTAGATTGAAAGTTGCATCAGGAGTAACGACAGAGACGAATAAAATTTGTCCTTATTCTATTGAAGAACCTCTTGCGCCAAGATTGGCAATGCAGCGAGCAGGAAGAACTGTGAAGCTAGCACAAATTACAGCTCATTATAGTGAGTTAATGGTAGAGTTTGATAGTTTGTTGGTAGAAGGTGCCGGTGGTCTTGCTGTTCCATATACAGAAGACGCATTAGTGGTTGATTTTGCAAAGAAATTGAAATTACCACTTATTATTGTCGCGCGTCCGGCGCTAGGTACTGTTAATCATACCGTTTTAACGATCTCTTATGCGAGAGAACATGGCTTAACAGTTGCTGGTGTTATTTTATCGGGCTGTAAAGAATGTGAGAAAGAGCGTGTACAAGAAAATAAAGAAATGATTGAGGAGTTAAGTGGTGTGCCTGTTTTAGGTTTACTACCGGAACTTCAAGAAGGATTTACACGTGAGGAACTATTAAGAGCAGCAGAAGAGAATATTATGATTTCCAATTTAGAGGAGTTTGTTAAACATGGATCAAACGTGGACTCTACACTTTCACTCTAGTTTAAATCGTCTGAAGGAGAAAGCACAATACCGACATGTAGTAGTAACTGGGCAAGCTGAAGAGCCGTGGTTGATTAGGAATGGAAAACGTATGTTGAATTTAGCTTCGAATAACTATCTCGGTTTGGCAGGAGATAAACGGTTAAAAGAAGCGTCTATTGAAGCGACAAAACAATATGGAGCAGGAGCTACGGCGTCACGGCTTGTGGTAGGAAATTACTCACTATATGAAGAGATCGAACAGAGTGTTTGTGATTGGAAAGAAACTGAAAAAGCAATCATTGTAAACAGTGGATATTCGGCAAATGTAGGTGCAATCTCTTCTTTAGTAGGGCGTCATGACATTGTTTTTAGCGATAAGTTAAATCATGCCAGCATAGTCGATGGAATTATGCTTAGTGGTGCGGATCATAAAAGATATCGACATAATGATTTGGAACATTTGGAAACATTACTGCGAACGGCGCCTATTGCAAAGAGAAAGTTGATCGTTACAGATACGGTTTTCAGCATGGATGGAGATGTTGCTCATTTAAAAGAGTTGATTATGCTGAAAGAAAAATATGGAGCGTTATTGATGATTGATGAAGCGCATGCAGGCGGAATATATGGCAGGCATGGTGCAGGTTTAGCTCACATCGAACAAGGAATTTCTCAGAAAATTGACATTCATATGGGAACGTTTAGTAAAGCGTTAGGATGTTATGGAGCTTATTTAGCAGGTGATGCAATTTGCATGGATTATATGAAAAATACGATGAGAAGCTTCATTTTCACAACAGCATTACCACCAGGGACGCTTGGTGCAATGAAACGTGCAATTGAAATTGTGAAGGAAGATGCGGGAAGACGACAGCGACTTTTAGAAAATGGAACGTATTTCCGTAATACTTTAGAGGAAGCGGGTTTTCATATTGGCGATAGTTCAACGCATATTGTTCCAGTTATTACAAAATCAAATGAAGTGGTGATGCGTTTTAGCGAAAAGTTGCAGGAAGCAGGAATTGCTGCCATTGCTATCAGACCACCAACGGTTCCGCATAATAGTTCACGAATTCGATTTGCAGTTACGTCTGAACATACAAATACTGACTTGCAATGGGCTACTAGGCAGATTATTCGCATTGGGAAAGAAGAGGGGGTCTTGAGATGAAACAGCCCGAGCTTATTTTTATTCCCGGATGGGGAATGGAAAAACGAGTATGGGATTCATTACTTCCATATTTTCAAGAATATTCTGTTCGTTATGTTGAATGGCGTGGTGTAAAAGAACTTACTGATTTTGCAGGGCTTGTAGAAGAAGCAGCACAAGGGCAGGATGTAATTTTGATTGGGTGGTCACTTGGTGCATTAGCTGCTCTGCAAGTATGTAACAGAGTGCAGACAAGAGGAATGATTTTACTAGGTGGTACAGCAAAATTCACAGTGGATGAAGAGTATGAGAATGGATGGAAACTTCCTTTTGTAGAGCGGATGAAAAGAAGTTTGTTGAAACGAAAGGAAGATACATTGAAGCGCTTCTATAAAAGTATGTTTACAAAACAAGAGATAAAAGATAGGGAACAATTTGAAGGTATTGTAGCGCATTTTCAAGGTGATTCTATAGAATCTTTACAGCTTGGGCTTGATTATTTAATAGAGATGGATATGAGAAGTCAGTTAAAGCAGGTAAAGACGCCGATGTTACTTCTTCATGGAGAACAGGATGCCATATGTCCACTATCTGCTGCTCGCTATATACAAGAAAATACGAAGGGGACGCTTAAAGTAATAAGTGGGGCTGGGCATGCGCTTTGTGTAACTAATGTTGAATATTGCGCACATGAAATGATTCAGTTTGTAGAGGGGATACAAAATGATCAACAAAACGTTATTACAAAAACGATTTAATGGGGCAGCTGTATCCTATGATCAATATGCAAGTGTACAAAAAAAGATGGCGCAACAGTTGCTTTTTATAATGAAAAAACATTATCACAACATGTCGTCCATCCGTATTTTAGAGCTCGGATGTGGCACAGGTTATTTGACTGAGCAATTAGCCGTTTCTTTTCCAAATGCAGAAATTATAGCAATTGATTTTGCTGAAAGTATGATTGCTGTTGCGAAAACGAGAAATCACGTAGAATCTGTGACATTTAGATGTGAAGATATCGAACACCTTACATTAAGTGAGTCATTTGATGTCATTATCTCAAGCGCAACATTTCAATGGCTAAACGATTTGCAAACAACGCTGAAAAACTTATACCGTTATTTGTTTGAAGGTGGTTTATTGTTATTTTCAACATTTGGGGAGCAAACGTTTCAAGAACTTCATACAGCATTTCAGAGTGCTAAAGAAGAAAAAAATATACAAAGTAGTTCATCTGTTGGACAACGTTTTTTAACGAGAGAACAGTTGCAAGATGTATGTGAAAGTATAACAGGGGATGTTCATGTTTCTGAAACATGTTACATAGAGAAATTTGCTACAGTTCGTGGATTCCTACAATCAATTCGAAAAGTGGGAGCGACAAATAGCAATGTAGAATCTTACTGTCAAAGTCCTTCTATCTTTCGAACCATGCTTCGCATATACGAAAGAGATTTCACGGAAGAAGGAAAAATTGTAACAACATACCATGCTTTATTTGCGTATATTGAAAAAGAGGGGAAGAGAAGAAATGAAACAAATACAAACAAAAACAGATTGGAAGAAAATTGCATCTGAAGTAGTAGGGGGCAGAAGTATAACGAAAGAAGAAGCTGTAGCAATTTTAGAAGCTGACGATACAGAAGTATTGGAAATTATGAACGCAGCTTATATCATTCGTCATCATTACTTTGGTAAAAAAGTGAAATTAAATATGATTATTAATACGAAATCTGGATTATGTCCAGAAGATTGTGGGTATTGCTCACAGTCTATCGTTTCAGAAGCACCAATCGATAAGTATGCATGGTTAACACAAGAAAAGATTGTAGAGGGAGCTCACGAAGCAATTCGCCGTAAAGCGGGTACATACTGCATTGTTGCATCTGGCCGTCGTCCAACGGATAAAGAAGTAAATCATGTTATTGGTGCAGTAAAAGAAATTCGAGAAACAACGGATTTAAAAATTTGCTGTTGCTTAGGGTTTTTAAATGAAGATCAAGCAGGACGCTTAGCAGAAGCAGGTGTTCATCGTTATAACCATAATTTAAACACACATGCAAATAATTACGATAGCATTTGTTCAACACATACGTATGACGATCGCGTAGATACAGTAGAAAAAGCAAAACAAGCGGGAATTTCTCCTTGTTCTGGTGCGATTTTCGGTATGGGAGAAACGAAAGAGCAGCAAGTTGAAATTGCGCTTGAATTAAAACGTATAGATGCTGATTCTATTCCATGTAACTTTCTTGTAGCTGTAAAAGGGACACCGCTTGAAGGGCAGAAAGAATTAACACCAGTGGAGTGTTTAAAAGTACTAGCGATGATGCGCTTTGTGAATCCATCAAAAGAAATCCGTATTTCTGGTGGTCGCGAAATTAATTTACGCTCTGTACAGCCAATTGGCTTATTTGCAGCAAATTCGATCTTCGTTGGTGACTATTTAACAACAGAAGGACAAGAGCCAACAGCTGACTGGGGTATGATTGAAGATTTAGGATTTGAAATAGAAGAATGTGCGCTGTAAAGATTGAAAAGAAAGCTCCTTTTGGTGCTTTCTTTTTTTGTAAACAAAATGTAATGAAATACCTTCAAGCCTTTAAAGTAGTAGCTTTTAGTAAAAAAATAAATTGTGTGGACGAATTTTCCACCCAGTAATTGTACATAGTAAAAGTGTAATTTATCTTGGGTGGAGGATCTAACATGCACAAATATATACTAGCTATTATGACTTTTTTAATTTTAGTAAAGGCAATTAGTGCTGATCCAGTTAAGGCAGCTGAGAATCCAGAACAGAAAGAAATGCAACAAAGAATTGAACAACATTTTCGAACAAAAGCTGAACATTTTGGGATTGAGACAGAGGGAAAAGACTTAAAGGAAGTGCGGAAAGAGCTTCATATTGTAGAGGAAGAAAAGAAACGGGAAAATGTGTGGAGAACCGCTCAAAATCTTCGTATTAAAACAGAAGGAAAAACGATGGAGGAATTGATAAAAGATGTAAGAAAAAAAGTGAGGAAATAAAAAAAGAGGCCGAAGCCTCTTTTTTATGCCCATTGTTTTGATAAATGAGCCATTTCAATCGCAGCCACTGCTGATTCATAGCCTTTGTTACCAGCTTTTGTACCTGCACGTTCAATGGCTTGTTCAATTGTTTCAGTCGTTAATACGCCGAAAATAACTGGGATGTCTGTTTGTAGTGATAAAGAAGCAACACCCTTTGCAACTTCATTACAAACGTAATCATAATGAGTTGTAGCACCGCGAATGACTGTTCCAAGTGTAATGACAGCATCGTATTTGCCGCTACTTGCCATTTTTTTTGCGATTAATGGAATTTCAAATGCACCTGGAACCCATGCGACATCAATATCGTTTTCTTCTACACCATGGCGCTTTAAACCGTCTAGTGCACCACCTAATAGTTTGCTTGTAATAAATTCATTAAAACGTCCAACAACAACTCCAACTTTTAATCCTGTACCAACTAAATGACCTTCGAATACCATATTTTATCTCTCCCTTTATATATTATAAACTTAGTAAGTGACCTAATTTTTCTAATTTTGTTTGTAAATATGCTTTATTTTCTTCTTTTGTTGGCATTTGCAACGGTACGCGTTCGACAACTTCTAAATCATAACCTTGCAAGCCTGCAATTTTTCTCGGATTATTCGTTAATAAGCGCAATTGCTGTAATCCTAAATCTTTTAAGATTTGGGCACCAATGCCATAATCGCGAAGATCTGCTGGAAAGCCTAACTTTTCATTTGCTTCCACAGTATCGAATCCTTCTTCTTGTAACTTGTATGCACGAAGTTTATTAAGCAGTCCAATGCCGCGGCCTTCCTGCCTCATATAAAGAAGAATACCTTTTCCTTCCCGCTCAATTTGAGCGAGGGCAGCATGAAGCTGTGGACCACAGTCACAGCGGCATGAACCGAAAACATCGCCAGTTAAGCATTCAGAATGCACACGAACGAGAACAGGATCGCCAGTAGAAATGTCTCCTTTTACGAGAGCGATATGTTCTTTTTGATCAAGCGAATTGGAATAACCGATTGCATGAAATGTACCAAAATCTGTCGGTAATGTAATTTCAACTTCCCTTGTTACGAGCGTTTCGTGATGGCGACGATAAGCGATTAAATCTTCAATCGTAATCATTTTTATATCAAATTGTTCTGCCACTTGTACTAAATCAGGAACACGTGCCATCGTGCCGTCTTCTTTTATAATTTCACAAATGACCCCTGCTGGTTCCGCGCCACATAATTTTGCTAAATCAACCGCTGCTTCCGTATGGCCAGCGCGGCGTAGAACGCCGCCTTCTTTCGCGATTAAAGGAAAGATATGACCTGGGCGGTTAAAATCTGTGCCTTTTGATGCTGGATTTAATAACTCGCGTACAGTTGTCGCACGCTCGTAAGCGCTAATACCTGTTGTTGTAGAAATGTGGTCGATACTTACTGTGAACGCCGTATGATGGGAATCTGTATTATGAGAAACCATAGGTTCTAGCTGTAAGCGGTCTGCATATTGCTCTGTAATCGGTACACAAACAAGACCACGGCCATGTGTAATCATAAAATTAATTGTTTCAGGTGTAATGTTCTCTGCTAAAGCGATGAAATCTCCTTCGTTTTCACGGCTTTCATCATCACATACGATAATGACTTTTCCTTGTTTTAAATCTTCTAGTGCTTCTTCAATACGATGAAACATTGTGCTTCCCCCTTATAGAAATCCGTTTTCTTGTAAAAAGCTTTCTGTAACTGAACTGCTCTGTTTCTTGGGATTTGAAATAAAGCGCTCAATATATTTTCCAACCATGTCACATTCAATGTTTACGATGTCTCCAGCTACTTTTTCACCGATAATAGATTCGCTTACAGTGTGCGGAATAAGTGAAATGGTAATGGAAGATTCATCTATATCAAATATCGTTAAGCTTGTTCCATCAATAGCTACTGATCCTTTGTGTAAACAATAACGGAGCAAATTATTTGGAATTTCAATTTTGTAATATATTGCATTATAGTGCTGTTTTTTACTTACAATGGTTCCAATTCCATCAATATGTCCTGTGACGAAATGTCCACCAAAGCGCCCATTTGCAGCCATTGCCCGTTCTAGATTTACTTTAGAACGGGTCCCAAGCATACGTAGTGATGTTGCTCGCATCGTTTCAGGCATGGCATCAACAGTAAACGAAGACGCTGTAAAAGAAGTGACGGTTAAGCAGATGCCATTTACAGCAATACTGTCTCCTAGTTTTACGTCTGATAAAATTGTATTTGCTGTGATTGTCAGCTTCATTGCTTCTCCGCTTTGCCTTATATTCGAAACAGTTCCAAGCTCTTCTACAATTCCTGTAAACATGCAGGCACCTCATTTCGCACTGTAGCGACGATTTTTATATCATCGCCAATTTGTTTCATCTCTTGAATTTGTAAGGAAAGTGCATCTTGTAGTTTGCTAAAGCCGGTGCCACCAAACATAGTTGGGGCATCTTTTCCACCGATTAATTTAGGGCTTATATAAGTTACAATTTCATTAAAACACTTTGTTTCTAAAAAGCTCGCGTGCACTGATTGTCCTCCTTCAACAAAGAGAGAAAGAATTTGTTTCTCACCGAGAAGGAGGAGAAACTCGCGTATTTCAATTTGGCTCGTCTTCATTTGAAATATGGATATCCCTTGAGATTCATATATTGCTATTTTTTCTTCATTTACATTTTTTCCAACAATAATCCATGTTGGTGCTATCCCGTCAGTAATAACATGAGAGGACAACGGCGTTCGTAAATGTGTATCTAAAATAATTCGAATCGGATGTTTACCCCCGTTTGGAAGACGTGTTGTTAAAGAGGGATTATCAGTTATAACAGTATTCACTCCTACAAGGATGGCATCGTGCGTACGACGATATTGATGCACATCTTGGCGAGCAACTTCACCTGTAATCCATTTGCTTTCTCCAGTAGTAGTAGCTATTTTTCCATCTAAACTCATCGCTGTTTTTATTGTTACAAACGGTAGTTTTGTTTTCATATAGTGGAAAAAGTATCGGTTTAATCGGATTGCTTCTTCTTCAAGAACACCGGTAGTTACGCTAATACCAGCTTTTTGTAAACGTTTTGCACCGTTACCTGAAACGAGCGGATTGCAATCGAGTGTAGCGATTACTACATGCTTCACTTCTTTTTCAATGAGTAGATCACAGCATGGTGGAGTTTTTCCGAAATGGCTACATGGTTCTAGTGTTACGTATACAGTGGATCCTTTTGCTTTTTCGCCAGCCATACGAAGCGCATGGACTTCAGCATGCTCCTCACCTGCGCGTAGATGCGCTCCTATTCCTACGATGTTTCCATCCTTTACAACAACAGCACCGACCATTGGATTTGGACTTGTTTGCCCTGTAGTACTTTGTGCTAACTGTAAGGCAATCCTCATATATTCTTGATCAGTCATTCTTTTCACCTCTCCTAAGAAAAATCAAAAAACCCCCAAGGATAATAGTATCCTTGGGGGTTGGGAGACGTGATTTCTAGAAATATAGTTCGAATACGAAAGTATAGGAAAGAAACCTAACGATGATTGATATTTTTGCACGAGAAAAAACCTAGCAAACTATCAATTTTTTATACGCTAGTCGTATCTTTTTATTTCAGCATAGAAAAATAGGTATATGAAAGAAAACATATACACTGATTCAAAACGAATCAGTAAAAATGTGTACGCCAAAATAAAAGTGTATTCGCTATATAAGCACTAGAAAACATATCCTTCTCCCATCCAGACTATACTGTCGGCCCTAGAATCTCACTAGATCCACCGTTTCAAAGCTTAGAAACGGGTCACGGACTTAGAAGTGTGCACTTCATCACCGCCGGTTGGGAATTTCACCCGACCCCGAAGGATGTTGTTTGCTCACATTATAGCACAAAAAAGAAAAAAGGATAGTAAAAAATATTCGAATGTGAAGAATTGTATGAAAATGAAGGGTGAAATAAAGTTTGTTATACTATATAAAAAGAAAAACTAATCGACACTTTTCTTTTTTGCAGGAGAGAGCGTCCGATTATGGATAGAGGCGGTCGATGCTTTTTTCGTCCCATGCCGAAAATGAGTAGAGGTCTGTTTTGGTTTTCATAGTCGCAGCTTATAGGTTGGAGAATTAAAATGAATATATAGTATGGGAAAGATTTCAGTACATACCATAAATGAGGTGGAGATATGAAATATATTGCAGTAGGAATCGGTGGTATTGTTGGGACTTTAGCACGGTATGGATTAGAGCAATGGATTGGTACTCCTTCAGTTGACTCTTTTCCGCTAGCAACATGGCTGGCGAATATGAGTGGTAGTTTTTTCTTAGCGTTTTTAACGATGTATGTATTTCGTATGAAACATGTTTCACAAATGATAATGAATAGCGTTGGAACAGGAATGATCGGCTCTTTTACTACTTTCTCAACATTCAGTATAGAGACATTGGAACTAATGCAACATGAAGCATTCTTTATGGCGTTTTATTATGTAAGTACGAGTATAGTTGGAGGATTGCTCTTATCTTTATTTGGATTTTACCTTGGAAATGCATTATATGAAAAAAGTATGAAGAAAGAAGGAGCACGATGAATGTTTTGCTTGTAGGAATTGGTGGTTTTTTCGGAGCTATTGCTAGATTTTCTATTAGTAGTGCAATGAAAGAAAAGTATGGAAGTTTATTTCCATATGGAACATTATTTGTAAATGTAGTAGGCTCATTCTTATTGGGTCTATTGTACGGAGTTTATATAAATCGTACGTGGTTATTATTATGTGGAACAGGGTTTATGGGGGCATTTACGACCTTTTCAACATGTAAGCTTGAAATTATTCAATTGATACATAAGCGTGAGGGACAAAAGGCGCTATTATATGTCGTAATGAGTTATATGCTAGGCATTTTTTCTGCACTGATAGGTTTTTATATAGGACATTTATAAGAAGCATGCACAAATCATTTGTGCGTGCTTCTCATATTATTATTATTCTTTTGGTGCTCGAACGATAGATTCGAATTTTCCCTTATGCGAAGCATCGCAATAAGGCATGTTTTTTGATAACCCACAGCGACATAAAGAAAATGCAGGTTTTGCCGGGAAAGCATTCCCTTGTGAGTCGATTAGTTCCACATCCCCTGTAATGCGAAACGAACCATTATCATTCACTTTAATTTGTACTTTAGCCAACAGTATCCCTCCTTCCAAAACGCTTATGTTCATCATATAATTACAGGAAGCGCTTGACAATAAAAACAGTACTTTGTATGTAGAAGAAGAGAGTGTTATAATAACGTTTATAGTTGACATATAGTAAGGTGACGAAACATGAATAAACAATTACGTACACTGCAAAATATTGCAAATGAGCGCACGTGGGCATCTTTTTTAAATGATAATCATCCATATAGTTTACTGCATTGGTCAATTGCTGGTGTAGGACAAGAACCAAAAGATGTGTGGCTTCTTCAAGACGAAGTTACATTTCAAACGACAGAATTTCAAACGCTTGATGAAGCGGTAAAATGGATTTCTGAAAATATGGAACAAGTTACAGACGTGCTAGCGCAATAACGTGAAAAAACAGGCTTATGCAAGCCTGTTTTTTGTTTCTTTCACATATGTTTTTAAGAATTGATCCACGGCAGCTTCATACTCTTGCTTGTTTTCATTATAAGAGCAAGCGTGTGCACCATGTTCTGCAATAAAGAGCTGTTTATTGTTTTCTTTCGCTTCATAAAGAGCTTTTGTCATATCACATAAAATATAATCATCGTCTTTGCTATGAATAAATAGGACTGGATTATTTATGTTTTTTACACAATCGATTGGAGAAACTTCGCGTATTGTATAACCGTCCCTTACCTTTAAAAAGGCATTTGCTAATGGTAGTAGCGGCCATTTCGGTAAATGGAATTCGACTTTTAAGCGATGTTGTAGCTGACCATAAAAGTCAGAGAATGGGCAGTCCGCAATATAAAAATCAGCGCCGTCTTCTACCATTCCTGCATATTGAAGGAGTGTTGCAGCTCCCATTGATTCCCCGTGAATGCCAAGTGTAATATTTGTTCCAAAACGGTTCTTTAGCCAATCAACTACCGTCTTTAAATCATACTTTTCGTAATAGCCATAACTTGTCGTTTTACCACCTGTTTTACCATGGCGACGGTGATCATAAATAAATACGTTATATCCTCTGTTTAAAAATAAATTTGCATATTTGACAGAGTTTATTTTATTTACCGTTACACCGTGGCAAAAAATCATAAACTTATTAGAATTGCCTGCAGAAATGTAATAGCCGTGAATGTCATATTTAAATTGAGACGGAATACGAACCTCTTCTTTTGGAATGGCGTTAAAATCTTCTAAACGAAAATGCTTTTTTGTTTCACGCTCTAAAATTTCTTCTTCTGTTTTTTTCTTTAAGTACATTACTTTATTAGTAAAGAAAATACCGATGCCAATTAATGCTCCTATTATGGTTAGCAATGTTGTGAAAAGACGTTTCATACCTTACCTCATCCTCCAAATATCTCTACATATGATACACTTATATTGTATCATAATGATGTGAAAAGGGAGATAGTGGGACATGATTCAAATACAAAAAATTACAGTGGAAATGAAAGAAACAATTGAGCTGTTTATGCGTGAAAATTGGGGCAGCACGCTTATGGTTTCACGCGGAAGAGCACATCTGTTAGATCAATTACCGGGTTTTGTTGCAACCGAAGATAACAGAATAGCAGGGATTATTACATATGAAATAAAAGAAAATAATTGTGAGATTGTTTCATTAGATAGCTTTAAGGAGAAGAAGGGAATTGGAACGAAACTTGTAGAACGTGTAGTTGATATTGCAAAAAAACAATGTTGTAAAAAAATATGGCTGATTACAACAAATGATAATACGAATGCGCTTCGTTTCTATCAGAAACGTGGTTTTATGATAACCAATTTATACGTAGATGCAGTAAAGGAAGCGAGGAAGATAAAGCGAGAAATTCCGCTTATTGGATATGACAATATCGCAATTTTACATGAAATCCAACTAGAAAAAATGAATATATAAAATCAACTTTTATATATGTTGAAGAAGAAAAAGGTAATAAATATTTCCTGTAACAATTTTCAGAAATATAAAACAATAACCTTGACGAATGATCTACTTTGTTTTAGGTTTAAATTGTAAGCTATTACCATATTAAGGGGTGACGATGTGGCAACCATACGTGATGTTGCAAAATTGGCCGGTGTTTCAGTCGCAACCGTTTCACGAGTGATTAATGAAAAAGGGTATGTCCATGAGGATACAGTAAAACAAGTAAAACAGGCAATTGAAGAGTTGCAGTATAAACCGAATGCCGTAGCAAAGGCGTTATTTAAAAAATCTTCGACAATGATTGCCGTATTAGTATCAAATTTAGAAGATCCATCCTATATAACATTGCTTCGTTCGGTAGAAGAGGCTGCATATAAAGAGGGATATCAAATCGTTATTTGTAATATAGAAAATAAGAGTGGTTATATAGATATACTGATGCAAAATAATATTGCTGGTGTAATTATGACAAACGACATATATAAGCGTCTAGATAATCTTTCTATTCCATTTGTTGTACTTGATGAAGCGGGAGTGCTTTCTACGTATTATGACAGTGCTAAAAAGGCAGTTGTTTTGCTAAAAGAAAAAGGTTGTCATTTTCTTGCTTATATTGGGGAAGAGACAGAAGATGAGAAAATGGAAGAACATGTATCTGGATTTTTAGATGGAGTTTGGGAAGAAAGGCTTGCTTATCGAGAAGAAAAAATAGAAGGGCCTGAAGAAAAACAAATTATTGAATTATTACGAAAATATCCGTATGTTGACGGTGTTGTCACTTCTAGTGATGCTGTTGCAATTGCAGTCGTTCGTGCAGCAAGTTATCTTGGTATTCATATACCGGAGCATTTGCAAGTCGTTGGTTTTAAAGGAAGTTTACAAGGTGAATGGGTTACGCCATCTTTAACAACGATTGGAAGTCCCTTTGAAAAGAAAGGGGTGGTAGCTGTACAAAAGTTGGTAGGAAAAATAAAAAAGAAACAAGTAAACTTTGAAGAAGTACAGCAAGAAGAGTTTCTATTAATTGAACGAGAATCGACAAAGTAAAAGGTGCGTCCAAGTAAAACGCACCTTTTTTATAATGTTATGGCAGCAATAAATCCAAATATAAGTAGCGGAATATTGTAGTGAAGAAAGGTTGGAACACATGTATCCCATATATGATGATGCTTGCCATCTGCATTTAAACCTGAAGTAGGTCCTAGCGTACTATCAGATGCTGGAGAACCAGCGTCACCTAATGCACCAGCTGTACCGATAATAGCAATGGTTGCCATTGGGCTAAAGCCAAGCTGTATACATAGCGGAACGAAGATTGTTGTTAAAATCGGAATGGTGGAAAAGGAAGAACCGATTCCCATTGTAACGAGTAGACCGATAACAAGCATAAGAAATGCAGCGAGTGGCTTACTGTTCCCAATTAAATCAGCACTTGTTTGAACGAGTGATTCAACATGCCCTGTCTTCCGAAGAACTGCTCCGAATCCAGCAGCAGAAATCATAACGAAACCGATAAATGACATCATACGCATACCGCTTGTTAAAATATCATCAGCTTCTTTGAGCGGGAGACTCCCACTAATGGATAATACAATAATCCCTGCTAATGCACCAAAAATCATTGATTCTGTTGTTAATTGCATGCATAATGTTGCGATAATAGATAACAATCCGAACGTAATGCTTCTTTTTGTGTAAGGAGCTATTTCATCAGTTGAAGAATGAATCGGTTCGGTAGAGTAGGTGCGTGGTTTACGATACGTAATGAAAACAGCGACACATAGCCCGATAATCATACCTATTGCTGGAATTGTCATCGCTTTTGGAATAAGGGTTACATCAAATGTAAGCCCACTTTGCTGTGCATTTGTTTGTAAGACGTCGTGGTAAATTTTTCCAAATCCGGCTGGGATCCACATATAAGGAGTAATTAAGCCGAATGTGATGAGACATGTAACAAGCCGACGATCCACTTCTAATTCATTTAAAACTTTTAAAAGCGCTGGAATTAAAATAGGGATAAAAGCAATGTGCACCGGTATAACATTTTGTGAAAAACAAGCCATTGCTAAAATGATAAATAAAATAAGTACTTTGGAATATGTTTGCTTTTTTGTGTCTTTTTCGTTGCCAATTACATTCAGTGCAGTATGAATCATCGCGTCGGGAAGTCCCGTTTTGGAAAGCGAAATAGCGAATCCTCCGAGCATGGCATAACTTAAAGCGATTGGAGCACTGCTTCCAAGCCCTGTGGTAAAAGTATGGATTGTTTCTGAAATCCCAAGTCCGCCAATTAGTCCACCTGTTAAGGCGCCGACGATAATAGCGACAATGACTTGGACACGTAATAAACTAAGCAGCAGCATCACTGCTACTGCGACGAGTACAGCGTTCATAATAAATGTAATCTCCCTGATTTTTTTCTGTTTTGCAACTTATCCTAGGTAGATATATAGACGAACCAAGTAAAGTTACGACATGTAATTATAAAATGTTTTCTATGAAATGTAAAAGGTATAACGATTGTTATTTATATTGAAAAGATAATTCTTGTTTGATAGAGCATATAGATTTTGCAAACAGTTCAGGTTCTTCTAAATTTGGTGAATGAGCAGAGTTTGGGAACCAGATCATTTTTTTGATGGGTGCTTGAATTGTATCACAATATTGTTGAACGAGTGCATAAGGTGTTTGGTAGTCGAAACGACCAGAACAGAAATAGACAGGTACAGAAAGTTTTGAGATTGTAGAAAAGAAATCTACTGTGAGCATTTCCTCCCATAATGTCCCAGATTTCATATTTCCTGCGAGAAATCTTATCCAATCTAACCATGTATATTCTGAAGAAAACAACCCTTTTCGAATGAAAGAAAAGGAAGTCCCATTTTGAACTACTCCTCCAAATGTACCAAGCCATTTTCTTTGTATGATAAGACGCCGCATATCTAGAAAAGGAGGCTTTCCAAGCTTTGTTAGAGAGGTCAATGCACGCTCGTGTCCATGTTTTTTGGCAGAGTGAATTAAATGTTGATAGAGCAATTCTTCATTTTGTTTCATATGTACAATCTGACCTATACCAATATAAGCTTCGATATAGTCTGGATATTGATTGGCAATTTGCAAACCGATAATACTTCCCCAAGAATGTCCCGCGAGAAATAGCCGCTGCTTTTTGAAGCGAGAAAGAAGATATTGTATTACTTCAAATGTATCTGAAACGAATTGTTCAATTGTAAATGGTGCTTTTATATCCCGCCAAGAAAAGGATTTTCCCGCTCCTCTTTGATCCCAATTGACAACAATAAAGTGCTTTTCTAATTCTTTTTGAAAATGCCGAATGAATCCAATTTGTGCCATACCAGGACCGCCGTGACAGCATAATAAAATAGGTTGATTTATGTCTTGACCACGAATAAGTAGAGATTGTTTACGATTATTGATTGTAACGCTTTCTATCGTAGCGATGCTATTTGAAATTGGATTCTTTAATTCGTCGGAAAACGGTGGGGTGTAGCTACGAAAAAGCATATAAAAAACCTCCTTTTATCTAATGGTATGTATCGCACGGATGTACAATTTTGCATATACTGTTAAGAAATTATTGTATCATAACATGTAGGCTATGTTTCAACTATGAGCGCTCAGAGAGAAGGGGGAAGAAAGTGACAGTTGGAGAAATTATAGATCGCTTAAACAAACGGGAACCACTTGCTATTATTGCGAAACGCCTCGACATGAGCCCATATGCATTGTCAAAAAAGTTAAGGGTGCTTGGATATGAATACGATGGCGAACTGAAGAAACGAATATTCATTGGAGAGGGAGAAGAACCGCGTCATTTATATCTCCAAGAAGCTACTGCACTTCAATATGTAAAAACAGATTATCAAGTCTTAATATATGAACAACTACAAAAAATTTACGAATTGCTTCGAAAACGAGAAGAACCGATTATTACAGAATCGATTAGAAGCAGTAATGAAAAGAAAAAACGTACTTTTTCTATACGTACAGATATTTTAGAGAAATTAGGCGCTGTCTCTGTTTCCGAAGGGATGCATAAATCTAAAATTGTAGAAGTGGCATTGATGGAATTTTTACGGAAATATGAAGAGGTAGATGAAATATATCAAGATAAGTAAAAGAGAGAAGGCGTGTACCCTCTCTCTTTTTGTGAATGATAAAGTTTAGTTCACTCTTTGAATTCGCCCATCGATAATAGGTTGAATCGGTTCTTTCACTTGTTTTACATAATCTACTAACGCTTCAAAATCATTTGGTCCTGTTTCAGCATCTTTCCCATTTTTAAAGGATATAAATCCGTCTCCCCCTGAAGCGAGAAAGGCATTTGCAACAACGCTATAAGTTTTAGTGGCAATCAGTTCTTCACCGCTTGTTAAATGAATATTTGTAACCTTGTCACCATCTGGTTTAGTGGCATCCCAAGTATACTGAATACCTGAGATTTGAAGCATTCTCGTTTTATCTTTTTGCCATTGCTGATTTAAAATATCTCGAATGTCTTGGCCAGTTAAATTAACCTTTATCAACTGATTTCCAAATGGCTGAATCCCGTATAACTCTCCCCATGTAATATCGCCAGTATCTAAATCATTACGAATGCCACCAGGATTCATGAGAGCAATTTGTGATTGCATCGTTGCACGCTGAGCGTCCGCAATTAAATTTCCAAGAGTGGATTCTCCAGCAGCATTTTGTTTACGATCTAGCGGCGCAGTCGATTTTCCAACAACTTCATTGACAAGAGGGGCAATTTTTTCTTGATACTGATCGATTTTCTTCTTTACTTGTTGATCAGGCTTTATATTTTCGTGATAGGTTGTTACAACTTCCGCTTTTTTCTCTACAATATCTTGCGTTTTACGATCAATCTTTACATCGACATCGGCAAAAGCCATTCCATAAGAATTTGCTTGTACAACAAGTTTGTTATTAATAGTTCCATTTACATAAGTGTGACTATGACCACCGAAAATGACATCGACTTCTGGATCAGTATCATTTGCTAGGCGAACGAGATCCCCATTTGTTACACCAGTATCATCGGTTGTACCGCCGACGTGTGCAAGAACAACGATTGATTTGACACCTAGTCTTTTCAGTTGTTGTGCAGATTTATTAATTGCTTCTACTTCATCTGTAATTTGTACATTTTTAAGCATAGTAGGCATAACAACATTAGGTGTATCTGTTGTTACAACCCCGATAAAACCAACAGGAACTCCTTCTACCATTTTTACAGTAAATGGTGGTAGAAATAAACGGCCAGTTGATTTGTTGTAGAAATTGGCAGCCACATAAGGGAAATTTGCTCCTTTAAAATTTCCTGTTTTTTCGTGATATCCACCGTAAATAAGGCGATTCATTTCGTTAATACCTTCGTCAAATTCATGGTTTCCAATAGTTCCAACATCAAATCCTAAATCATTTAAAAATTCAATTGTTGGTTCGTCTTGCAGGAGTGCTGAAACTGGAGGACTTGCTCCGGCGATATCACCAGCATGAACCATTAGTGTGTTCGGATTTTGTTTCTCACGATCTCGTAAATAAGCAGCTAAGTACTCAGCCCCTCCTGCTTCTTTATTGTTAATCTTTTTTACAGTGTCTAGTTGACCGTGAAAATCGTTAATACCGAGCATCTGTACGTTTATGTAGCGATTTTGTTCTGTGGGTGCCTGAGATGGAGGTGCAGCAAATACACTTGAAAAAGTAATTGTACTTAATGCTAGGGTAACCGGAATGACTTTTTTCCACATATGTTTTCTCTCCCTTTTTATAATCTGACATCATACGACATAATTTTAATAGATTAAGAGAGTTATTGCTACAAAAAATTCTATTTATTATAAAGATTAATAAAATTTTATCTTTTTATTTACATCTTCACAAAATATACATAATAGAAAAATCAAAAGTGAATTATCCGTTTTTATTGTCGAGAGAGAGTCATTTCCTCTATAATGGAGAAAAAAGTAAAAGGTGAGCAAGTCATGAAGAAAAAGAAAAAAATGCAAAGACAAACGCAAATGAATCAGACAGATAAGGAATCAATTACAATTGGTGATCAATTAAATGCGTCTTTAATGGATCAATTGAAAAGTAAGAAGAAAGAATTACAAGTAAGAGCGGAGCAAAAAGAAATAGAAGAGCAAGAGAGAAAGCGTAAGGAACAAAAAGAACGCGAAAAGAATAAATCGTTTGAAGAACTATTAAGTGAAAGTAACCTCACTTGGAAAGACTTTAAATAATGAAAAAATCATCAGTGGAATTACCCTGATGATTTTTTTAACGATTTGAGGGGAAAAGGGGAAATGGGATGAGAAAAATAGTAGTAGTGCCATATGAAAATCACTGGATTGAGAAATTTCAAATAGAAGAAAAACGTTTAAAGGAAGCGATGCCAGAGCCTGTGAAAGTACATCATATTGGTAGCACATCAGTGCCAGGACTCGCAGCAAAACCAATTGTTGATATGATTATGGAAGTAGAAGATATTGAGAGAGTAGACAATTGGAACGAGCGTTTTGAAGAACTTGGTTATATTGTAAAAGGGGAAAATGGGATTGCAGGCCGGCGTTTTTTTATTCATGGAACCGAAGAAAAACGTTCGTATCATTTACATGTGTTTGAAACAGGAAATTCGGAAATTACACGTCATTTAGCATTTCGTGATTATATGATGGCACATTGTGAAGAGGCAGAATCTTACGCGTCATTAAAGAAAGACTTGGCAGAAAAGTTTACATATAATGGAGAGCAATATACAGAAGGAAAGACGGATTTTGTTCGTAATATTGATGAGAAAGCAAAAGAATGGTTAGAGAATAGCACAAGTAAGTAAGTTTATTGAAATAAAAATATTATGTTAACTGTATATATTTTGACTTTTTTCGTAAATCTTGTTCAAATAAAATGGTGGTTATAAAAATATGATGACACCTGCTAGAAAATTTGCAGGAGAAGAGAAGGAGGAGTAGTAATCATGTATATTTCAACAACTACACTTCATAATGGCGTGAAAATGCCGATGCTTGGTTTAGGTGTATATAAAGCAAAAGAAGGAGAAGAAGTAAAACAAGCGGTAAAAACGGCTTTAGAAGTTGGGTATCGCTCTATTGATACAGCGACTGTATATGAAAATGAAAGCGGTGTCGGAGAAGCGATTCGTGAATCAGGAATTGCGCGTGAAGAATTATTTATTACGACAAAAGTATGGAATGACGATCAAGGATATGAAACGACACTTCAAGCATTTGAGAAAAGTTTAAAGAAATTACAAATGGATTACGTGGATTTATATTTAATTCATTGGCCAATAAGAGGGAAATATATAGATACATATCGCGCTCTTGAGAAACTATATGAGGAAGGAAAAGTGCGTGCAATTGGCGTTTCGAATTTTCATCAGCACCATTTAGAACAGCTCCTGCCAAATTGTAATGTAAAACCGATGGTGAACCAAGTAGAACTTCATCCGATGCTTGCGCAGTTTGGATTACGTGATTTTTGTGAAAAGGAACAAATTCAAATGGAAGCATGGAGCCCGTTGATGAGAGGTGGCGAAGTATTTCAGCATCCAATTATTCAAGAGATTGCTAAAAAGTATGAAAAAACGCCTGCTCAAATTATTTTACGCTGGGATATTCAAAGTGGTATTGTAACAATTCCTAAATCTGTTACACCATCTCGCATTCAAGAAAACTTTACGATCTTTGATTTTTCATTAACAGAAGAAGAGATTAAGCAAATTGACACATTGGATCGTAATTTGCACGTTGGAACAAACCCAGATAAATACGATACGTTATAAAAAAACGCTACCGAAAATGGTAGCGTTTTTTAGCGGTGTAATGTGTATGTATCATATTTAACAATTGCTTGAATTTGTTTATATTCTTCGGTTGTTAATGAAGATGGAATTGTAGCTTGTACATTCTCTCGTAATTGCTGAATAGAACTAGCACCTGGAATAACAGCGGCAACAACGGGGTCATGTAAACAATATTGAATAGCTGTTTCAGTTAATGAATAAATGTTTGTAATCTCTTTTACAGCAGCTAAAGTTTTTGTTAATTCGTTATAAGAATAAGAAAGATAATCTTTTTCTTTCACTTTTTCTACTTTTCTTTCATTACTGTCAGTTAATAATCCTTTCGCGAGTGGTCCGCGAGCAATTACGCTAATTTGATTGTCTTGTAAGAATGAAAACCATTCTTCGGGTCTACGATTTAATAGACTGTACTCCATTAATACGCTAACAATGTTAGAACGTTTTGCATATTCCCGAATCACATTCGGACGAATAGAAGAAATTCCGTACTGTCGAATGATACCTTCTTCTTTTAATTCTTCAAACGCTTCGATTGTTTCATCGATAGGATCTTCTATTGTCCCGCCGTGAAGTTGATATAAATCAATATAATCTGTTTGCAGGCGGCGTAAACTTTCTTTTACCTCTGTCTTTATATAAGCTTTAGAAGGGTCCCAAGACCATCCATTTTTTTCTTCGGTCCAGCGGTTTCCTACTTTCGTTGTTAGAACAATTTGATCGCGTTTCCCCTTAAGAGCTTTTCCAACAAATTCTTCATTTAATCCATAATTGTATAAATCTGCTGTATCCAAAAAGTTAATTCCTAAATCAATCGCTTCATGAATGATGCGAATGGCTTGGTTTTCTTCTGTGCCAAGAGACATACAGCCAAGTCCCATTTCAGTAATATACAAATCTGAGTTTCCTAATTGACGTTTTTTCATAGGTCAGCCTCCTTACTTTAATTGTACGAAAGCAGTAGAAGGTTGACAAACGTTTACTTCTTGTTTGCTGTAATCCATTCTTTGACGGTTGTGTATTCTTTTCCATATTGTTTTAGCTTATGCCGGATTTGCCAAGCTTTTCCGACTAATGTGACGCGATTTGGTAAAATATATACTTTCATTTTTATCACGCTCCTTTCAGTGTGGTAAAATGTATGAAGAACAATTAGGAAATAGAATAGGGAGATGAAATATTGTGAGTAATCTTGCAGAGAGAACAGTTGCAACTGAACCAATTTTTGATGGGAAAGTTATTAAAGTTCGTGTTGATGATGTAGTATTGCCAAATGGAGAAGTGAGTAAACGTGAAATTGTAAATCATCCTGGGGCTGTTGCTATTATCGCAGTTACAAATGAAGAGAAAATCGTACTTGTTGAGCAGTACCGTAAGGCGCTTGAAAAAGAGATTGTTGAAATTCCTGCTGGAAAATTAGAGCCTGGAGAAAAACCAGAGGTAACAGCGATTCGTGAACTAGAAGAAGAAACAGGATATGTATGTGACAAAATGGAATTCATCACATCTTTTTATACATCACCAGGTTTTGCTGATGAGATATTATATGTATACAAAGCAACAGGATTAAAGAAAAAAGAAAATAAAGCAGCTTTAGATGAAGATGAATTTGTGGAATTGATGGAGGTTTCCTTAGAAGAAGCCATTGAACTTATGAAAAATCAGCGTATCCATGATGCAAAGACAATGTTCGCTGTACAATACTTGCAATTACAAAAATAAACACTCGCCTTAGGCGAGTGTTTTAGTTGATTTTGGCATATACACGTGTGTCACGTAAGCTGCCATCTGGAGCAAGAAAATCGTTTTCTAGTGTACCTTCTAAAATAAATTCCAGTCGTTCTGCTAAAGCACATGCATTTACATTTGTAGCATCGCAACGAATTTCAAGTCGTCTTGCGCCAAGTTTATCAAAAGCAAACTGGACAGCACCTTTCACTGCTTCTGTCATATAGCCTTGTTTTGTATAAGCGCTATGTAACCAGAAACGAATTGAAAACTTTGGAATATCCCAGTCTTCTGGATGAAGGGTAAGAGCACCGATAAATGTACCAGATATTTTATCATATAAATGAAAAGCCAATGTTTCACGAAGTAAAAATTGCCCGTGAGCTTCTCGAACGGTTTCTTCAGCATTTTCTTCTGTCGCGGATGTAATTGATATCCATGGCTGTAAGTCTTCTAAAGAAGCTTGAACTGCTTCATATACCTCTGTTCCATCACCTGGAAATGGTTTGCGTACTTGCAAGCGCTCAGTTTGAAATAATGTTGGAAAATCTAATAATAATGGTTTCAAGCAAAATCCCTCCTATTCTCTACTTTTAAGTTTAGCAAAGTGGGGCGGAATTTCAATCTTAATTAATCATACTTTTTTCTTTCTTTCATACATTTTAATAAGAGTGTGAACGGAGGGAAGAAAAAATGTTACGAAAAACTTGGCAAAATCGTGTAATTTCTCATATACAAGAGAATTCTTCGCTTTATATATTTAATTGTGTTTTGTTATTGATGGGTGTAGTGTTTGGAGCCATTCTTGTAAATAGTCTAGAGGTGAGTCAAAAACAAGATTTATCTTTTTATTTGAGGCGATTTTTTGGACAAGTTTCCAAAGGAGAATTCGCAATTGCCAGCGACATGTTTCGAGAAAGTTTCTTTTCACAATTAAAATACATTGGATTTATTTGGTTGTTAGGAGTTTCAATTATTGGATTGCCACTTATTTTTATTTTATTATTTTTAAAAGGAGTGGTTGTTGGATTTACAGTAGGTTTTTTAGTCAGTCAGCACGGGTGGAATGGATTGTTGTTGGCATTTGTATCTGTGTTGCCACAAAATTTAATTATTATTCCAGCATTTCTTGTCATGACAACAATTGCTGCGAGTTTTTCTTTACGTATGATTAGGCATCAATTTATTCGGAAAATTACCGAGCCACTATTACCGTTATTAATTCGCTACACTTGTTTCTTTCTTGCTATTGGCGTTGTATTAGCAATTGCTTCTAGCATTGAAGCATATGCATCACCTGTATTAATGAAAGAAGTCGTCGAAGTTATCAATAAAAAATAAATACTATATGAGAATAATTATCAACTTATTTTGATTGTTTTTTTCTTTTGACAGAAGCCCTTCTTCTGATATAATGGTGTAAGAGTGGCGAGGAGGGAGTAGTACCGAATGGAAGAGAGAATTGAACGAATTAAGAAGCAATTGCATGCAGCGAGCTATAAGTTAACACCACAACGTGAAGCGACGGTTCGTGTGCTGCTAGAAAATGAAGAAGATCATTTAAGCGCAGAAGATGTTTACCTCCTTGTAAAAGAAAAGTCGCCAGAGATCGGACTAGCAACCGTCTATCGAACTTTAGAGTTATTATCTGAGTTAAAAGTTGTTGATAAAATTAACTTCGGAGACGGTGTTTCACGCTATGACTTACGTCAAGAAGGTGCACAACGTTTCCATCATCATTTAATTTGTACACAATGCGGTGCTGTACAAGAAATCCAAGAGGATTTACTTGGTGAAGTGGAGAAAAAAGTAGAACGAGACTGGAGCTTTAAGGTAAAAGACCATCGTTTAACTTTCCATGGGCTTTGTAAAAATTGTCAAGAAAATGAAACGGATGAAAAATAACCTTTTCCTATTTAGCTAGGAAGGGTTTTTTTATTTGAGTTTAGGTATAAATTGCAGAAAGCTTGGCATATGTTGTAATAACATATATCTTGGAGGAATTTACAATGCGCCGAGCTTTAAAATTAACTTTTGATGGAATGAAAGTATTTTTATTATTTACAGGTTGTACGATTTTGTTTTATTTCGCTATACTATGGATAAATGAAGAATATGAAAGTTATCATCGTTATGAAAAACCAAAAGAAGAGACAGTAGAAAAAGTATCAGGGAATGAGGAACCAGAAAAAGATGCTTTTGTAAATAGAATAATTTTTTTCTATGAAAATGGGGAGTAGTGTAGATTGGAAGATCAATTAAAAGATTTTATTCATTATATGATTGTGGAAAAAGGCTTAGCAAAAAATACAGTTGTATCCTATGAGCGAGATTTAAAAAGTTATGTGAAGTATTTACAAAATGTTGAGCAAATAAAAACATTTCATGAAGTGACAAGGATACACATTGTGAATTTTTTGCAGTATTTAAAAGAGAACGGAAAATCTTCAAAAACTTTGGCACGCCACATTGCCTCTGTTCGTTCGTTTCATCAATTTCTACTTCGTGAAAGAGTAGTAGAACATGATCCATCTGTACATATTGAAACGCCTCAAGGCGAGCGGAAATTGCCGAAAGTATTGTCAGTAGATGAAGTAGAGGCATTACTTCAAACGCCAAAAGCGACAAGTGCATTTGGTATTCGCGATAAGGCTATGCTAGAGCTATTGTATGCAACAGGACTTCGTGTTTCTGAATTAATTGCACTAAATTTAGAGGATGTTCATCTAACCATGGGGTTTGTTCGTTGCATCGGAAAAGGGAATAAAGAAAGAATTATCCCACTAGGCAGTTTAGCGACAGAAGCAATTCAACGTTATATCGAAAAGGGCAGAAGGGAACTAATGGGGAAAAAAAACGTCGATGCACTCTTTTTAAACCATCATGGTAACAGATTGTCCCGTCAAGGTTTTTGGAAGATTTTAAAACGACTAGCAAAAGAAGCAAATATAGAAAAAGAGCTTACGCCGCACACGTTACGCCATTCGTTTGCAACTCATTTATTAGAAAATGGAGCGGATTTGCGTGCTGTGCAAGAAATGCTTGGACATGCTGATATTTCCACAACACAAATTTATACACACGTTTCAAAAACTAGATTAAAAGATGTATACAAACAGTTTCACCCGAGAGCATAGTAATTATGCTCTTTTTTATCATTTTAACCGAGAAGACCCCCTCTTCTAAACGAAGTGAAAGTGGGGGTCTTCTCGGTTTTTTCTTTTTAAAGAAAAGGTCTCTTTTTTGTAGAGCGTATGTTCGTTTTGTTGTATAATGATCTTATCAAATAAAAAGAGGTGAGAACAGGTGAAGAAAGCGTATTTTTCAAAACGAATCTACAAGATAGATGTACCGCATGAAATGGTAGGTGCATTGGCAGAGACAATCGAAACATTTAATCAAGCGAAACGATTTGCATTTCAAACGATGGTTCGAGAAAAACGTTGGAACCGTAAGATGCATACAGATAGTCTTCATCTCGTTCTCAAGCGGAAATATCAATTGAATGATTATTATGCAAACAGTGCGGCGCAAGAAGCAAAGGCGTTGTTTACAGGTTTAATGGCGTTACAAAAACAATATGAGAAGCAAACGCAAGAGAAGCTTAAGAAGCTCAAGAAAAAGTTGAAACAAGAACGGACAAAACTAACAAATCTTCGCAAAATCAAACAAAGTTGTGTGAAAGGGACGCTGACGTTTCCGAAAAACACCCGCTTCGCAAAGCACAACAACCTCATCTCCTTATCCCGTAAAAAAGACACCTTAATTTGGCTAAATGAATATCTGTTTGAACACCAATACTTAGATGTACAAATCAAAAGAATTCAGGCGAAAATTGGTCATCTCACTCACAGACAATCCCGTTTAACGCAAAAACTTTCATCCGATCAAACGCATATTCCAAGCGCAGTATTTGGAAGTAAAAAACTGTTTCGCTCGCAATTTACCATTCGCGAGTTTGTACGGAACCATGACAAATGGAAAACGTTATTTTCTCGTGATCGAAATAAACAACTGATCCTATCTGGTCGGAAAGATGCCAAACATGGCAATTTTGTATTTCAGTATGTGCCTGAGACAAAAGAATTGTGGATGACGACAAGTTCTGGGAAAACACTTCAGTTTCCAGCTGTTACGTTCCCGTATGGGCAAGAAATGATTGAAGAAGTAATCACAACCCAATTACAGTGTAAGAATAAGAAAAAGGATGGCAAACCGATTGCGTGGTCTGTGGAAGACCACGGGGAGTATTACATTGTAAAATGTTTAGTCGATG
>NZ_JBWYHD010000027.1:0-17039 GCF_056711665.1 Bacillus sp. Medicinal_06
CTTCAACCAAACTTCGTTTTTTCGACGTATAACGCATTACATGAATTATTAATAGTTTCATAAAACTGGTCCACAATATTCTCCATCTCTTTATGTCTTCGGAAACTTTGCAACAGAACCCTTTTTTCTAAGCGCACATTCTTATGTGTGTTCTTTTTTATTTGCCATTAGTTTCGATAGGTAAGACTTTGAAGTTATCTCCATCTTTTCCCCCGCTTAACACTGTACGTGCGACTTTCATCGCATACAGCGTCCCATCTTATTCTTCTATACTAAAGTAACTAGATTACAAGCTTTACGGAGTTTGTTTATTTTCTTCAATTGTTTATCATTCAGTTGAAGTATTCTCATATATGTTCTAATCGTCTCTTCATTTGTAGCGTGAATCAGTCTGTGGACAAATTCGTGTACAATAATTAGATTATTAAACTCGTCAGTTCCTCCCATACCTTTCGGTATTTTGTGATGACAGTGTGCTTCATCAGCTAACAGAAAGATTCCTGTAACAGCACATTTTCCATTTTGCATAGAATATCTCGACATTCTGTTATCTGTATACTCTACGCTCTGCCCTTTATTGGACGATAGCAACATCTTCTGCATTTCATTGGCAATGTTACCTTTTAGGCTTTTGATGAGTTTTTGTCTTCCTTTTATAGTGTAGTTACACATGTCTTGACTGAAACTTTGTGGGAATCGTGTTTGTATGTCCGCTAGTGGATACACATGATTACCTGCTATTTCAAAGGTTCTATAATTATTCCTGTGAGTTCTTTTGTATAATGCGTTTGCATTGGGAGGAATCTTATATTTCCCTATTGATTTTAGACGATTAAACAAGGTTTTCGAGAGACGAAAGGCTATTTCAGCAAAGTCTATAGTTACATGTGTTGCAATTTTGTAATAGTTTTTAATGCCAAGCACGTAAGAGTTATAGTCCTGTACTGTTTTCCCTGATGGATTCTTTTGAATCGCTTTAATCCTTGTTTTTGCTTTCTCCAGGATGTCCTTTTTCTTTTTCTCGCTTACATGTGTGTTTGCCACATATCTTTTGCGCTTTTTAACGAATTTAATAGAGAATCCCAGAAAATCCGAAGATTTTCTTTTTAGATTCGTTATAGTTGATTTTTCATTAGATATGTTAAGGTTTAATTGATTCTCGAGATAACCCTCCACTGCATGAAATATTTTAGTTGCAGTTCTGTGATTGTTTGTAAATATTTTAAAATCATCCGCATACCTAACTATATACATTCTCTTTAATTTTGTTTTTGATAGATGATAATTTTTGTTTGGTAGTGTATATGTTTTCCTTGTTTTGATATTGTCCCACTGACTAGCTATCCACCAATCTAAGTCATTCAATACAACATTACTTAGTAATGGGCTTAGAACCCCTCCTTGCGGAGTTCCTTTTGTAGGAATGCCTATTCCTTTGATTGGTGCTTTTAACATTTTAGAAATGATTGTCAGTACTCTTCTATCAGTTATACCTATGTTATATAGTTGTTTTAGTAGTTTGGAATGGTTTACATTATCAAAGAAACCTTGTATATCAATGTCAACTACGTGACTATATCCCCCGCGGTTCATCAAGAATTGACACCTAGCCATCGCATGATGCGTTGACCTATTGGGTCTAAATCCATATGAATGCTTGTAGAATTTTGCTTCGCATATTGGCTCTAGAATCTGCTTGAACATTTGTTGAATCAATCTATCCCTCATTGTAGGTATTCCTAATGGACGTTTTTTTCCATTGGGTTTAGGTATTTCTACCCTACGTACCGTGTTTGGCTTATAGTCTACAAGAGCATTTCTTATGTTATCAACGAAAAGATCTACATTTTTCATTTTATAATGGTCGATTGTGATACCATCTGTCCCTTCAGTTTTAGAGCCAGTATTAGCCTTTATGTTTCTGTATGCCAATAGAATATTTTCTTTTGATATGATGTGTTTGTATAAATTTCTACCTTTAGTAGCATTGTTTTTGCTACGTTGATATAAATCACCAAACACTTTTTGTATATCGTAATATTCTGCATGTCGTCATGTTGTACTCACCGATGTGTTAATTCCCCTTTCTTACGAAAAGTCCCATCATCTTACTCGATCCTGTGAGTTACATCTAGTTAATTTAGTGTTCAAAGAACAAGACTAGGGACTATCCCTCCACATTCGTTACATGTTTCGTCGGTACTGTGTCCCCACCTTCACAAGAATGAAGCAATTTCGGTTCGTTAGAACCTTATATGCATCTGTCCGCTAGTAGCCGTTGGTGACAGTTTCTTGTTTACCACGTTCCGATTGACCTAGCTATACATATACCCTTAGGTGCTTGCTGTAAGCCTGTTATCTTTACATCCTCATCGTTAGAAGTTCCGAATTTCATATTATTTAATCTTACTTTTCGGTAGATAACGTCGTCATTAACGACATACACATTTCTAATGTATTAATCCTTTAGACCCGTACATTCGCAAGTTCGTCAGTCCGTTTGGACATTCTCACCATAGATAGTTTGTAGCATCCCGGCCTATCCATTACCATATGATTTCTCACTTAGGTTTTGTTCAGCCGACTTCACCTAGCTTCATACAATTTGTGACTACTATCACGCCTTGCATGTAGGAGTATTAGATAAATAGTTTCAGCTCAACCTGACGGCTTTCATTTCTACTTTCAGTCAAACAGTTGTTGTTATCAAATTGATAACCCTCCTATTTCGTGTTTGCACACTTATGAGGAAACGTGTCGCACAAAGGATTATTTTGTTTAAATTCCGCTTAATTTTCACTTAATTCATATTAATAACCATCTTATTATTTATAAATCTTTATATAATAAAGTTATTCAAATATTAGGAGTGTTTAAAATGTCAAACACGATACAACTCATTCTTTTCACCCTTATGGCAATTAGCTGTACTTTCGATTTAATAAAAGAACTTCAAAAGCCGGAGAAAAAAATATTACGGATTTCACTCGAGTCTTTAGTTCTTTTCTGGGCGATATGGGTGATAGCAAATATTCTAATTTAAATGACATAATATAAGTTTTCATCTGAATAAAACTCAATATTCCGTCAATACTGTAGATAGGCTAACCAGTCGAAACTCATTTAAATTTCTTTCTCCGTCCCCCTTTTGGAGATGCCTTGGAGTGAGCAGTTAGCTTTTGCTAGCTGCTCTTTTGTTTAAAATGAAATTTTTGTTTAGTTTTATATACTTTCATTGATTTTATCGATAAGCTCATTCAGCGTCACTTTATACAGCAGGTGATTTCGGAGGTCTTTCCACGCCATCCGATAATTTTCTCTATTTACTTTAACGTAACCTTTTCTGGAGTTTTAAAAGAAATTTCTTCTCTATCTAACGATATAACCACACTAATATAATAAGCCCCCCACTTGAATAAAGGTGGCACATTTATAATTAAAGGGCCTATTTCATATCTACTATAAAATAGGCCCTTCTTACGTTTCTATACATATATATTTTACTATTACATCTTTTCTAATATCATTTGTCTCTCATACCATTTTGACATTTTTTCAACTGCATTAGCTGATAAACGCTTGGTTTGTCTATTGCAAAATCTAGATAACGTAGGTGCCGATATTTTAATTTCCTTTGCAAGCTCTCGTATACTTATATTATCAACATTGTGTCGCTCTAGTATTTTTTCTCGAACAATTTCTTCATCAAAAATGTCAGGTTCTTTACTAACTGTTATTTGCGGCATATCAATAATATCTTTAGTCTTTTCACTATATTCTATTGTTGTTTCATTATTACTTTCTATTTCTAATGTTTTTTTCTTTGGTAAATTGTACATAGACTTAATTAATTCTTCTGGCGGAAGAATAGTAATATTTAAATCAATCCAATAATCTTTGAACCAAGTTTTCTTATTTAAACGTTCTTCATCTAATTCACTTGAATACTCCCACTTAGAAATCACATTCTCTCTCTCTAAGTCAGTGAGAACATTCTCTAAGTGTTCTCTAATACGACTTGGTTTCCATGTAAGTGGAATTGCCATAACAGCTAATAATCCTTTGTCGCCTCCAATTGAGTATGGGCGCTTTAAAGTAGAATATATTTGCCTAATTCTCCATTGCCATGTTAAATAGCGAATTAAGCGTTTATGATATTTATGTCGATAACTATTATATTCAAGTGCCTTTTTAGATAATAAGGCTGTAGTATTATTTGAACCATATAAATAACTTGATAAAAAGCTTCCAGGTTTAATTCGGCAGGATTCAATACCCATATATTCATTTGTTGTATTATGTCTCCATAATACAACTGAGTCTAGAACAAATAACCTTTTAATTACTTCTCTTTTTACTTTATATTCTTCATCATTTTCATTTTCATCATTTAAAACTACAACTTCATTATCATCATTTAAATATATAAAAATACTCGCTAAAGCAGCAATCCTCTTAGCAACCTTAATTTTATCTTCAGGTCTATAATATTCTCCCTTATTTACTTTCTTTTTCGGTACATTACACATTTCTAATACTTGCTCATATGAAAATTCGATGAATTCGTCTGGTGACTTTGCTTGAGCTAACCATTGTATAGTAATTGAATCCAATACATCCGCTGTGAGATCATCCATATTACTCATTACATCATTAACTAAAGTATTCCACCGGGACGCTTCATCATCTTTTATAAGCTTCAAATCCTCATCCCGATGCGAAGAAAGCTGAGCTATCGCATTACTCTCCTTTGTTTCAATCGGATAAGATTTCACACCCATATTTGAATCCTCTTCAAAATGATTTTTGGAGATCCCATCACGTAATTTAAAGTACACCGCGGAATTATTGACCTCAAAATAATCTTTATCATCTGTTCCATCTTCGATTGTTTCTACCTGAATTACTGTTTCATCACTTAATTGTGGTCTTTTATCATTTTTAAACTCTTCTGTTAAAAGATGTTCAATTTCTGAATGAATTTCATCCTTATACTGGTTCAACTTAATAGCAATTTGTAGTGAGGTTATTCCACTTTCATTCTTTTTACTAAGCCACGATACTAATGCTGAAAAAGATGGTGAAACATATTGTGATGTTACAACCTTACTACTATCTTTCTCTACGTCTGCACTAAAAGAAGTCCATTTCCCCCAAATTTCTTTGTTATTTCCATATAAAGGTTCAGATATTAACAAAGCATCAGTAAACAATTGTGCTAATTTCTCCACGCTGTCACTCCTTTCTTTCCTACATTCCTTTCAAACAACTCAATATTTAGCGAATTATATATAAATCATTCTTATTTTTCGATTCTGTGATTTTCAAAAAAATAATGAAACACTTTTGTCTTGTTTGTACAAGTGAAATAACATTTATTATACATTACCAACCAATATACCATCAATTAATCTAACGAATTAATAACCGAAACACTTTTGGACATATTGTTAACCTTTTTATAAATATGAAACACTCTTTTGTCCTTATCACTTCTCTATCAAACACTTATAGAAGCTTTTACATGAATAACACGTATATAATAAGCTAGATTCATTCATATCTATTTGAAACACACAATTGAAACATTTTTGTCATATCCTTGACCTAAAATTCAAAAGATGAAACATTAGTTAATTTTTCTTATTCCGATTATATATTTTCAAAAATTTTTTCAACATCCCATAAACCCATATATATCAATCGTTTTCCCCTCTATGTACAAAACGGATCCTAGATCATCCTGAAACGTTTTTGCCATATCCTTGACCTTATCAAATATAAGAAACACTCATAAACCCTTATGTACCAAGGGATTCTAAGTGTTTCTTTCTTTTTTCTACTACATATAAAACATGAAACATTTTTGCCATATCCTTGACCTTGTAAATTTTAAAACATGAAACGGTTTTTGCCATATCCTTGACCTAATATCCTTTTCAATTCTCTTACAACCCTTCATACCACTATATTTAATGGATGTTTCTATAATAAATGACTTATATATGAACATGAAACATTTTTGCCATATCCTTGACCTAAAAACATGAAACATATTCATTTATCCCTTGTATATTAACATATTCCTGCTGTTTCACTAATAATTTGACACATCCAAAACATGAAACGGTTTTTGCCATATCTTTGACACAAAAAAAAATGAAGAAAATCCTGTATCCCTTGTCACAACTGGTCTTATATCGTGTTTCATCTTCTCAAAATTCCCCTTAAAGGAACACCTTTTGGCAATTTTCGATTTGCTATAATCAAAATTGGTATATTTTATAGTTTCCTGGCATATATTTCTGAGTTTACAGGTAGGAGGTGAAAAAGATGGGGAAATCATTTATTATTCATAACCAACGTGCTCTAAATGGACAATCTACAAATGCAGTATTAGTAACACTGAAGTCTTGGCAAAAACTTGTTGAAGCTTTTGAAGAGAAATACTACAGCTATAAAGATACATACCTTGAAGATCTACTGGATCAAATGACATATGAGGAACGTGTTGCCGATGTAGATGGCTTTGTAGAACAAGCGAAACCATCTTTTTCACGTCGTATCCTGTCTGCTGTTTCTGAAACAATGGGAAGGAAACATAAATTATATGGTATTACAAACGCAGATTTAGAAGTCTTCTTATACCTACACAAGAAATGTTACACAAATGGAGTCATTCCAAATGTAACAGTACATATGATGTGGGAAGATTACAAGCAGTATAAAGAAGAATTTGCTTACATACAGCATTCTCAATTCTATATTGCATTAAAAAAACTAAGTCTACATAACATTGTCACGATTGAAAAGGAATTAGATGGCCGCTATACCATTAAGCTAACTCATTTTATGAATGAAGAAACTGAAAAGGCAAACCCTTATGTTTATATTAGCCCGGTGGTATTTACAAAGGCTTTCTTTGAGCTGTCAGTTGCAGCTAAGAAACTATTCTTGGACATTGCGATGCAACAGCACAGAGAAACTACACTAAAGCGTTCCTTGGACAAACAGGATGAAAGAGGAAATAAAACTCATTTTGGTGGGATGTACCGCTTTTTACATAAGAAATACCCGCATCAAATCCGTGCGGTTATGACAGAATTAACAACTGCACTACCGTGTACAGGAACTCCTCTATTCAAAATTTGCAAATTACAAAAAGGGGTTAATAATAAAAAAAGATATACGACTTTATATCTCTCCTTACATACGGATTTCTTATGTACAAAAGAAACAGGCGAAGTACAATATCGCGATCCATTCACGCCAAAGGTTATTTATGCTCGTAAAGCTCGTTTTATCGAATCTGTGCTTCATGATATGAATATTGGTGAATTTACAAAAGACATGAATAAGTTTATTCATGTACTTAAATATACATGCCATCGACAAATTCGTAGTGTAATTCATAGCCTACGTGACATGATAGATCGTAATGAGGAATATCCAAGTAAGTTAGTATATACACTGAAGAAACTACTAAACCAAACATCACAATATCAAATTCTTGATACAGCGGCTAAGGAAGGTATCTATCCTCTTATTACACAACATGTACCAAAAGAGAAAAAAGAACAAGCTGTATTTGATTTCGGATTGCATTTCTCTATGTACTCTCTGCGAAACATCAAAAAGTTGTTCCGTAAAACCTATGAGTTACTAAAATACAAATTTGCTGTACCTGTTACAGAGGAATCATATCACCGCAACTACCTAAAGTATCAAGAAGAAACGTTGTTTAGAAAGTACGCCTATGAACAAGGTGCAAATCTAAATGCTTATATGGCTTTAGAAATTGAAATACGTGAACTTTTAAAAGCAAGGGGACATAAAGAGCGCTTTATTCCTAGTGATGTTCGCGAATTGTTCATTGAAAAGATAGATAGATTACCTAAAGAAACGCTTCGTGTTATTGAAGTACCAGATGACTTCAATTTGATTACATTTATGCGTGCCTTTGAAAAGTTAATACGCGCTGGTATTCAAGTAACAACAGCTGAACAAGTACTTGAAGTAATCGAAACCAATTAACCATACTCCGCTCTCTATTTTTGAAAAAATTAAAAGTAGAGGGCTATTCGTGTTGATTCTGTTATTTGAAGGCCTTGCACTAATTCCTTATAACAACCGACTTTCCTCGATTCTATTAATAATAGAGTCTTTTTTTATGCACTCCTATACAAGAACTGTGCTACAACTAAATAAATTTCCACACATACTTTCATATAAACACGTTATGAGCAACCTTAATGCATTCAAATACCTACAAATAATCGCAAGAAAAAAGTTAAATTTTGTGTATAAGTAGATGAATATAGTCGAATGTGAATAACATAGTACTATGAGTACTGATATAAAGGCATTCTAGTAACTTACCTATCAAAAATCATCAACATTTGTGTGAGTTATATGGTAAATCTGGATTATGTTAATGACTTAGCACCTAATGTGAATGATTTGTGAATAAATAAAATAAAATTGTGGAAATTCTGTGGATTAATACAGAATTAAACAATTGAATAAATATGTTTAACAATGCATTAATTTGTTTCATTTTTTATGTAGAAATATATGATTTTGTTTATGATTATTTGTAGTTTTTATATCAATATTATGCTTACTTTTCCGTTGTTAAATACTACTATTTCTGATTTTTTACGCTATATTATTTTCAAAGTCCTTGCTACAGTAAGGATAAAACCATATTTATCAGTCCTATATAAGTTTTATCTTTATATTTTTAATATATAAGATATATATTTATATTAGATTTTATTACAAAATTAGTTTTTCACTTTGGATAAGTTATACTTCATATAAAGCGCCATGAAGAAATTATGAATTTAATTGAACAATATTAAACTATTTTCAAAACAGTACCTCTTTTTTATAAACGGTACGATTTTATACCAAAGTCACATCTATGGCTAGATTGTATTACACCATCACAAATGAAATAAGTAATAGAGCATGCTCTATTTTATTTTAAAGTTAATTATTTTATGTAAATTATGGAACAAAATCATTACTCGAATTGTCTATTAAGTGTACTTTTAAAAACTGGTACTCAAATTAGGTACATTGTATCCAATTTGATATCCATTTTCTGTATTACAAAAGATGAAAGGAATGATTATTTTGAAAAGTACAATGGTAATAAAAATAGGAATGTGTGTTGGAATATTAAGTTTAAGTCTTGCAAGTGTAAAACAATTTACAGGTGAACCTTTGAAGGCACAAGCAAAAGAAAAAATAGAGCAAACAAAACATACAAATTATGCGACTCGTCGAGAGTTCGTTCAACTTGAAAAAAAGTTTGATGCTCGGATTGGTGTCTATGCTATTGATACCGGTACAAATCGAACAGTCGCTTATCGACCTGATGAACGGTTTGCCTACACATCAACTTTCAAGGCTCTGGCTGCAGGAGCCTTGCTCCAGCAAAACTCAATAGACAAACTTGATAAGGTGATCACTTATACAAAAGATGATTTAGTTACGTATTCACCAATTACGGAGAAACACGTGGATACCGGAATGACTCTTTGGGAGATTGCAGATGCTGCGATTCGCTACAGCGATAATACAGCGGGGAACCTTTTATTTAAAGAATTAGACGGTCCAAAAGGGTTTGAAAAAAAGCTCAGACAGATTGGTGATAGGGTTACCAAGGCTGATCGCTTTGAACCAGATTTGAACGAAGCTAGTCCAGGAGACATCCGTGATACAAGTACAGCAAAAGCGCTTGCTACTAATCTTAAGGCTTTCACGGTTGGCAATATACTTCCAACTGAGAAGCGTAAAATCCTCACAGATTGGATGCGTGGAAACACTACTGGAGACCAACTAATCCGTGCTGGCGTACCAAAAGACTGGGTGGTGGGTGATAAGACTGGGGCCGGAAGCTATGGAACGCGAAACGACATTGCTATCGTTTGGCCACCGAATAGAGAGCCAATCATCATTGCAATTCTATCCAGTCGCGATACAAAAAATGCTACCTATAATAATGAACTTATCGCTCAAGCTGCGAAAGTTACCATCAATGCTCTCAAGTGATAATATCTCAGTTTTTTTATCATTTTCCGACAGAAGACTCCTTCTTCAAAAATGGGAAGGCGTAAAACACCAATTTTAGGTGGGAGATGAATGGCGGTAGACGTAAGCCTATGTTTTTCTTGTATACCGTAGTTATTCTATTACAAAGTGAGGTGCAACCCATGTTAGTAAATCAGGCATTTAAGTTTCGTATCTATCAGAATAAGGAACAAGAAATATTAATTGCTAAAACCATGGGGTGCACCCGCTTTGTATTTACCCATTTTCTTGCTCGTTGGAATGATACCTACAAAGAAACAGGAGAAATGTATATTTTCTCCTAGAGATGTAAATTTTTGTTTTGTGGTATTTGCTTTTCTTAGCTTGATGGTGATGTGTCAGCATCCTAATAAAAAGTTCTTTTTTTCTGAAAAATATATATAAATTCAAAGTTAATAATAAATATTTAAAAAGGGGATTTTATATTCCCTTAATTTATTCCTTTCCATTTACATTAATCATTTATTACAACAGCTTTCACGTCTAAAATAAGATGATTCAACAAAGGAAAATATAAGTATCTTTATAGGCCTCACCATATCATTCTGGGAATGCTGTACGTTTAGACACATTTTCTTCACAATTCCCCCCTTTTGCTGTACGCTAAGAGATATTTGTTCAGAAAATCATGTGTATGAACAGAGGATAAAACTCAATAATATCAACGTTTTCTAGCTATAATCATGTTCATAAAGTATATAAACAAATCAATGTTCAATTAAACTTAGATTTTTATCTTTCTGAACGTGTATTCATCTTTATAAAATACTGTAATGATAAGGGTTTGTAGTCCTTAGTGTACAATTACCCCAGAATGATATAGTGCCCCTTATAATGAGTTCCCAATATAATCAATGTTAATCAAAGGAACTCTGTGTTATGTTTGCTTTTTTACTAACTAATACAGCTTCAAACAAAAGACACAATTGCTACATGCCAAGTGTAATTTATTACCTATTCAAAATTCCGTTTATTCAATCTTTCTGAAAATAAAAAAATATTGAACTCATAAATATACAAGTTATAATGAGGGCGTCGAGAGATAATCTATTACCTCCGGAGAAAATATCAAACCTAGTTCTGGTGCGAAAATTCTAAAGATTTTGCGAGTAATCTTCTAAAATTGGACATACTGATACGATTACTCTAATAAAGGGTTACGATCGGAAGGAAAATTTATTCAATCTGAATGTGGAAGCGTTATCAGCCAGATCTTATTTTGTTAACAGTACGTTGGTACCTGCGGTACAACTTAAGTTTTCGTGATGTAGTAGAAATGATGGAGGAACGTGGATTATCCTTGGCTCATAACACGATTAAAGGAGGAATTATTATATGAATGGGAATACTGCAAAAAAAATAGAATTTCAAACTGAAAATACTGCAGTAAAAAATGAGAAATATCCAGATCCTAAAAAGTGGCATAAACAGGATACTACCTGGGCATTGAGCCTTTTTGGAACAGCAATTGGAGCAGGAGTACTCTTTTTACCTATTAATGCAGGTTCAGGTGGTTTATTATCATTACTGTTAATTACCATACTTGCATATCCTGTTATGTATTACTCACATAGGGCGCTTGCTAAAATGATATACGCTTCCAATTCTGCTGATGAGGGGATTACAGGTACAATTAGAGAGTATTTCGGAAATAAGGCAAGTATAATTTTTAACATAGTATATTTCGGCTCAATTTATACTATTGTGCTGATGTATTCGGTTGCACTTACAAATACTGCAAGTAGTTTTATCGTGAATCAATTGCACATGAAGGAGCCTCCAAGGGCCATTTTATCGCTTGTATTAGTACTCGGTCTTATAGCTATACTAAATTTTGGTCAAGATATCACTGTAAAGATAATGAGCATGCTAGTATATCCTTTCATAGCTTCTCTACTTTTTATCGCAATATCTTTGATTCCACAGTGGAATACGTCAATGCTTAGTTTTTCAAGTGTTTCTACTGCTTCAACAGGAACAGGATATTTTGGAACGATATGGATGATACTACCAATCATAGTATTCTCGTTTAATCATTCTCCTCTTATTTCGTCATTTGTTATGAAACAGAGAGCTACCTATGGAATAGAAGCTACTGATGCCAAGTGTGCTCAAATACAAAAAGTTTGTTATATCATGACATTCGTTGTTGTTATGTTCTTTGTATGGAGCAGCGCACTAAGTTTGACTCCAAATGATCTTAAAATGGCGAAAGAACAGAACTTATCAATCCTGTCATATCTTGCTAATGAGCTTAATTCGCCTCTAATCACTATTGCAGCTCCTATTATTGCTTTTGTGGCTATAACAAAGTCTTTCCTTGGCCATTATATAGGAGCATATGAGGTAATGCGTGATATGATTATCAAGTTCGGTAAAACACGTGGCAAAGATATAGAAGAAAAAACAGTTAAGACAATGATCCTTGCCTTTGTCGTATTAACATGCTGGTATGTTGCTTATGCAAATCCAAGTATTCTTGGAATCATTGATGCCCTTAGTGGTCCGTTAGTTGCTGCTATCTTATGTCTATTACCAATGTATGCGATCCGTAAAGTACCAGTACTAGCTAAATACAGAGGGAAAATGAGCAATGTATTTGTCATTGTTATAGGTGTACTTACTGTCCTAGCAAGTATTAAATCATTATTTTAATTCACTATTGTTGGTTCTGGTGCAAAAATAGTGGGATATGAAAAAAGAACGAAAGATTCCTAGCGGAATTGAATTTTATGTTGTTAAACCAAAGAGATCATGGATAAGATATATCTGTTTTTGGACAGACTTCTCACCTTGGAGAGTTTGTCCTTTTTTGATCATATGTATAACTTCTATTCCAGCAAGCACTTTTTTAGCTGTTTGCAATGATTTTAATCCAAGCATATTGGGGTGCCGTTCCAACAAACTTATAGTTCAAATCACAGATACCAACAAATTGTTCTGGCATACTGGAAAACATTTTCCATTTTACCATCCCTCTTCCCTTCGGCATATTTGCATTATTTGCGTTATTCATGATTTATGTCCCCCTAATAATGTGTTTCTATATCTTGTGGTTGCACTTTTCGTATAGGAAACGCCCCGTAATATACTGTTTTTACCGAAACGTGTTCTGATTTCGTCCATGACTCGCGTTAATTTAATTTCCTTTTCACGTTGCATTACGTTATCGAACAACGAAATCTGTTCTTCTCCTTCTGTAATCGATAGCAAACCTCTTCCGTATGTTCTACTAAGATAATCGGAATTTCATCTATTGAATAATCGCGTAATAATATCTGACTCTTAGCGATAGAAGTTTCTGCCGGAATATGTTTTTCGGATATACGGCTAAAGTCTATACCATTACTATGTAAGTGTAATTCTGCTCCGATTACACCGAAATTTTGTTTCAAATACTTAAGCGGATAATTCGCCAGATTACCGATTGTATAAATCCCTTTCCGGTTTAACTTGACTTCCGTTTTACGCAATATACCCCAAAATTTACTGAGCGGCCTTATACTCCATAACTTCTCGGGTATATCGTCGTATGTCCACTGCGTAATGCCGTCTTGATTCCTCTTTGCTTCAATATCCATTGCAACCTTACTCATTAATAAATTTGGACCGATGCCGATTGTGCATTCGATACGAGTGCGGTCGTAGATCTCACGTTTAAACTTCAGCGCAAATTCATACGGGCTATTCGTAAATAAGTGTAAAGAATCCGTCATATCCATGAAGAATTCGTCTATGAAATACTGATGGAAGTCTTCAGGTGCCACGTATTGTATTGCTAAACCTGTTATGTAATTCGAACATTTAATATATGTATGCATGATGGGGTTTACGATAAGTATATCTTGTCGTTTTGGTATCTCGTATAATCTAGCCATTTTTTTGACACCTAGTGCTTTAACCGGTAGTGTTGCCGCTAGTACTATCGTACTAGCGACCCACTTCAATTCACATCGTCCACTACGGCAAGTTTTGTATATCGCGAGTCTAATTCTCTCTTGATACAACTGACTGATGCGTAAAAGCTACGTAAGTCAACACATAATATAATCCGATTAGGCAAAAGAGAATAATCGTACAAAGTAATCACTCCTAATAATAAGAACTTTTGTTCTTATTATACGCGAATTTACGTTCTTTTAGGGGCTTTTTTAATTCGAACTTATACTTTACAAAGCATTATATTCTCTATAAATTGCAATTAACCTAGAATTATAGAAAGATATAATTATTCATTCTGAATATTTAATCCAAATCTGGTTATGCATAATAATACTCATTAAGGCATTTAGGGAGCATCTGTGCCAAGAAGTAAAAAAATATATTTCAATAAAGAAGGACAGCATCTTTATGCTATCCCTCTTTTTCTGTTCAGATATATATTCCATTCTTGTGGCAAATTAACTGCCTAACATAACATAAAATAACAAAGCCGCTGCCTCTTGCCGTTTCATTATTTGTTTTGATAAATAATCTGCTGATCCATCTTCATTATATATAACCTCTGGTCCGACTAAGTGATGACCTACAATGTTTTTCACAGACTCTATCGCCCAATCATCAGTTTCTCCTTTTAAAGTAGCCTCTGCAGGTGGGGCCTCTAGCGTTTCTAAATAATGCCAAGCAATCCATGCTGCTTCTTGTCTAGTAATAGCACGATCTGGATAAAACTGTTCTCCCTCTTTTTCGTATAAAATACCCAGTTCATATAACTTTTGAATATGGGATGCATACTGATGACCCTTTACATCAGAAAATACAGGGTCTTTTTTTGAAGGTGGTGCAAAGTATGCAATTTGAGATAACCAATATGAAAACTCTCCACGTGTAAGAGGGGCTTCAGGAACAAAATTCCCCTCCTTATTTGCTTTTAATATATCATATTGATGTAAAGGATCTATAAATTTAGCATATGGATGATTTACCTCTACATCTTGAAATCTCTTAGGTTCACTTAATTTCACCGCTGAACTACCAGAGTTCCAATGTATCATTTCTTTTACAGTACCATCTTCGTGAAGTTTAAACGCCATGTAATTACCCTTTTCATCTTCGAATAGTAAAGGATCTATTTGTTTTAATTCCTGTTTACCATATCTTTTATCACCTACAAATAACTTTCCTTCACTTATTTTTACATGTGTAATAAGGTTTTTCACCCGCAAATCACGGTACACACCTTCAAATTTTTTTAACTCTTCCTCGCTAGGTTTTAAATACTCTGGCTTCGTTTTATCTGGAAAATAGTGATTCATAAATTCATCAAATAATTCATAAGGAAGTGATGAACTATCTTTATTTGTGACAATAAAAACACCTATTTTCTGTTCAGGAATTAACCACATTAAAGAAGAGAATCCCGGTATATTTCCACCTTTCCCAAAAACATATTGACCATTATGGCTTTGCGGTAAAAAGAATTCAAATCCATATGTCATATTTGGATATTTTGGGTGCAACGCAAATTTTGTTTGTTGCATATCTTGCACAGTTTCAGTTTTTAGTATTTGTTTATTTTTGAATTTACCACCATTCAATTGAGCAATCATAAAATTGGCTACGTCACTTCCTGTAGAAAACATACTCCCTTGTGGCATGTCCGTCGGTCTTGTTTGATAAAATGGGATGACATCGCCTTTTTTATCGTATCCTGTTGCAAGCTTATCTTTAATAAAATTAGTCATAACAAAACTACTATTATGCATTTCTAAAGGGTAAAAAATATTTTTTGCCATATATTTATAAAAAGGTGTGTCTGTCAAATTTTGAACAATATATCCTTGCAGCATAGAAGCAAAATTATCATATGTATACGTATCTCCTGGTTTTCTCACTACTGTGGGCATATTTTCTTCTACATAATCTTTAAGTTGTGTATAGTCATTTATTTGATCATGAATATCCCTCGGTCTAGGATCCACGTCATCAAAACCTGTTGTATGGGTGAGTAAATATTTCATTGTCACTGGTTCACCCATATTATTTTGGTACTTTAATCCCCCCATATAATTTACTATATCTTTATTTAAATCAATTTTTCCTTGTTCAACTAACTGCATTACAGCACTAGCAGTAAAAACCTTTGATACTGACGCTAATCGAAAAACTGTTTTTTTAGGATCGATTGGAATATTCTTTTCTTTGTTGGAAAAACCGTATCCTTTTTGAAATAGAATCTGATTATCTTTGACAATGACAATAGCTACACCAGGTGCATTTTCTACTTTCATTTTTTCTGTAATTACTTTATTTGTGAAAGCTTCTACATCTTTAGTATTTAATGCTATAGAAGAAACTGTTTCAGCCTTCGAGTTATTACCACCCAAAAATACGAGAAAGAAACATAGACTTATAACTAATAAACTTCGAAAATGATGAATAATTCTATGACCTCTTCTTTCCAAATTAATTCCCCCTTTAAAGCTAGATTTGTTGATTATTTTCTCAGTGTGCTAAACATTGATTTGGATAATGAAACCATATTCTACCATATTTAGACATGTTTACCTAATTTTATTTGTATTCTGTAATTTCACCTTCCTCTGACTGTATAAACAGTTTGATCACCTGCTATCTTTGATTCTAAACAATGGTACCTGATTGAAGAATAAGATTAATATAATGTCTTAATTATCAATAGCAAGGAGTTTAGAGATACAAGAAAGTTTATATTATCTTCTGTTTATTAGCTAAGTGAATTTGTGGCGGTGCATCAAAAAGGATACGTATTTGATCCTCTTCACCGTTCATTTCAATAATTGTACAGTTCCACTTTGTAAATAGGTTGTGGGCAATCTCCTCAAGCCTATTTTTTTATCGTTTTCCGACAGAAGACTCCTTCCTCAAAAATGTGAAGGTGTGAAAACACCAATTTTAGGTGGGAGATGAATGTCGGTAGGCGTAAGCCTACTTTTTTTAGTATACTGTAGGTATCCTAC
>NZ_JBWYHD010000028.1:0-16576 GCF_056711665.1 Bacillus sp. Medicinal_06
CAAAGCACCAGCATTACTTTGCGCATTTAACAAATTAAGAGAACAAGGCTTTTATATAAATACAACTCATTGTACAATCAAGCATTTGAACAATCTCATTGAACAGGACCATAGGCATGTGAAGCGATGTTTTTCCAAATCCGCAGGATTTCAAAATCTTCGCCACGCTTCCCGTACCTTGAAAGGCATCGAAACCATTCATGCTTTATATAAACGAAACCGAAGTCTTGGATCAGACTTCGGTTTTTCGACATACAATGAATTATAGGAGCTACTAACAATCGCATAAAATATACAACTTTTTGTTGGCACCACTTAACCTTAACAAAACTTCGCAACAGAACCAAAAGAAGCATAAGATGGCCGTTTTGGTTAACTTATGCTTCTAATATGTATACAACAAAAAAAGATATCTCAACAGGCCATTATTAGTAGGTTACTTAAATTCCCGTTATCGGAAGTGAAATGAGCTTATACATCCAAGTTGTTGATGATAGCTAATATTTGATGATCTGTCCATTTGCCATTAATCTTTACATTTTCTTTAGCTATCCCTTCTTTTTTAAACCCTACTTTTTCTAATATACAAATAGATGCTATATTGTCAGGCATAGCTCCTGCTTCAATTCTATGTAGTTTTAATTCTCTAAAAGCAAAGTCTACAACAAGTTGAAGAGCTTCTGTTGTATAGCCCTTTGCATTATACTCCTTATCTAAAGTAAATCCCGTATAACAGCTTTGGAGGTCTCCCCTAGCAATTTGAGTTAATGAAATGTCTCCGATAAGTTTATCAGTTGCTTTTAAAAAGATTCCAAAAGCATATAATTGCCCTTCATCTGTCTTTTTTAATGCCTGTTCAATGCGTATTTTTTGATGTTCTTCTGTATAAAAGGCTTCTGGGAGTAATGGGCAAACTCGTTGAAAAAATTCGCGATTTCTAGTATGTAATTTAGCTAACTCACTGGCGTCAGAAGTTTTGTAAAGTCGAAGATAAATTTGTTGCCCTACTAGCTTCATAAAACCCCTCCAATATCTTTTTACTACCATTTTATTCTAATCAGGAAAAAGTATGATGTATATCCTATTCAAGTCTTGTTCACATAACGCAACATTATTGGAATTCAATGTATTTAGAAATCTAGAAAAATCCTCGTTAGCGGAAGTTACTCTAAGGGTTCTACTTGTTTTTCTTCAATTATCATCTCAGTATTAATTGGTTCCAGATTTAGTACTATGTATCCAAGCCAACTAATTTATAAATAAGTGGGTATTGAAAATAGAATTGGCAACCAAGTTTTTTGTTTTTTTAATGCTGTTGCTGCACATGCGTAAAGTAATGGGAAGATTAAAGCCCATATAAAAAATGGGGGTAGAACAGCAAGGTATAATGATGAAGGCACCATTAATACTGCCGAAATGATTAGGAAGTATGGCTTTTTTACATATATTCCAATCAATGAAAATACGATAGCTGCAATCATAAAAGGCCAAAACATAAATTGTATCCAGTCAAAACTCATTTCTTTCCCCCCTTCTCAATGTTTATATTTATACTATCATTTTTAAGCGCTAGTACTTATTTTGATTTAAACTTTGTTGATACCTCAAAATGAATAGTATTCTTGTGTTTTGATACATCAGAGAAAAATACTAATTTAGGTGTCTCCCTTAACGTCTAAAAAGGAGAAGTAGCGCCTCTTATTCCCTTAATTTGTTCTGTAGACATACGATATCCAAAACAGAATCCGGAATCCGCAATACTAACAGCTCGCTTGAACCTCTTGATGAAACTGGATGTGATTCTTTTGCTCCTATTTTCGATTGTAGATACTAAACTTGTATTAACGCTTATTCGGTCTGCTAATTCTGATTGATTAATTTCCAGAAACCCCCGTACAACTTTAACTGTTGTTGCTGTAACAACAGAATTTTAAAGAATTGTTGAGAGATTCCGTACTACAGATAACCAAAACGTAACAACCAAAAAAAGATACTCCAAAGGGAGTATCTTTCTACGGTATAGCCATATCTAAAACAAGTAGGTAAAAAACTACACAGTTATGTTCTTCCCCCTAAAATTAGAAAAAAGCATACCAATTTCTCCTCACCTATATAATGATGATTCTAAAACGTGTACCTCTATAATTCCAATATTCCCATAACTTCTTTCGTAAATAGTTTAAAATCTTTTAAATGTTTTTCGATAATTTGACGAACAATATCTAAATTTACACTTTGATAATCATGAACAGCAATATTTCGAAATCCAACCATCGCCTTTAACTTATTTGCTAGCTCTTTGCTAAGTAATCCTGCTGTAACCAATAAATCAAAAGCCTCTCGACTAGATTGTGGTAATCCTAACTTTTTTCCTGCAACAATATGCATTGCTAAATCAATACTTGCTTCACAAGCTCTTTGTATGTTCAATATTATGGAATCTTGCTTTGTATAATCCTCTAAATTCTGAGGGTCATTTCCATACACATCTTGGATTCTTTTTATACAACGCTCTATTGTAGAAATTTTATTTAAAATAACTTCATTCTTCATATATAGAACCTCTTTTCTTTATATCATCAAATACTATCTGGCGTTCCTCATTCAATTTTGAATACATTTTTAAAGTTTTCATTTCAAAAATGACCTTTCGTTCTTCATCAGAACAAAATATTGTCTTTCCTGTATGTATAATCTGAGCTTGAAAAACTGTAGAAGCCTCGGATAAATCAACTAAGTCCACATCTTTATGAACGATGTTGGCTAACTCCTGTGCTAATAAAAAACGCTCATAATTCCCTAAAGTTATGTCACTTAAATAGGCTATATCAATATCACTATCTTCTCGTTCTCTGTTCTCCGCCGTTGATCCAAACACAATTATCCAATAGGGATTCACCGTCTCTTGTAATTTTTCTATAATAGCTGTAATCATGCTTTGAAAAATCATGTAATTAATCCCCCTTATTATACTTGAATTTTATTATATCATAACCATTACAGATTTAGTGAAACGGGAAAGCCTATGCAGGACTTCAGTCTGCCTTTAGGCACAGGGTGAAAGTATCACTTTTTCGTAGAAAAACACTTGTTTTTTTAGGTATATTAAAATCCCTTTTACTTTACGTGAAATTCGCTCAACTAACCGGGATATACCGAGTGTATTTTTGTAAATAATAAGATTGTTAAACAATAAATTGAGGAGGACTTGTATGCTACATCATAACAAAGCTAAAGAGAATTTGGGTTCTATTATAAAACCAGATTTTGTTAGAACTGATGCAAACAAAGTAAAACAAGAAATTCAAAAAGATGTAAGTGAAGGACAAGGGACAATAACTTCCCGAGAAGCAGGGGCAATGCGAGATTAAGAAAACACCTTGAGTGGGGTTCTGTTGCAAAGTTTCCTACATGAAGTTACACTCTAGAAAACAGGATCTAGGGGAATTAGGCATGAGATATTTTAAAGGAAAACAATTCAAGAAAGATATTATTTTAATAGCCGTCGGCTACTACTGCCGTTTTTCTTTAAGTTATCGCGATGTCTCTGAAATCCTGAAAGAACGTGGTATTTCAGTTCACCCTACAACAATCATGCGATGGGTTCATGAATATGGCAATCTCATCTATCAAATTTGGACAGTGAAAAATAAATCTGCACGACTATCTTGGTATTTGGATAAGACTTATATCAAAGTTAAGGGAGAGTGGCGTTATCTCTATCGTGCAATTGATAAAGATGGACACACATTGGATATTCAACTTCGTAAAAAACGGGACCATCAGGCTGCCTATGCCTTCATGAAAAGATTAGTAAAACATTTTGGAGAACCTACGGTTCTCACTACAGACAAAGCGCCGGCATTACTTTGCGCATTTAACAAATTAAGAAAACAAGGATTTTATCAAACTACAATCCATTGTACAATCAAACATTTGAATAATCTCATTGAACAGGATCATAGGCATGTAAAGAGACGTTTTGCCAAATCCGCAGGATTTCAAAATCTTCGTCATGCTTCACGTACGATAAAAGGTATCGAGACTATTCATGCTCTATATAAACAAAGGCGAAGTCTTCAAATGAAGTGACCCCAAAAAGTTAGACATATTATTTTATTAGGCAGTGGACTTGTCAACATTTACTGGACACTAAGTTAGGTGAATATTATGAATAGGCTTTCTCAAATTCGATAGGAGAAAGATAATCCAAAGAAGAATGCATTCTTTTTGTATTGTAACAACTCTATATATTTAAATATTTCTGTCCGAGCTTGTTCAGGTGTTTTAAATTTGGCACCTTGAATAAGCTCTCTTTTTATGGTTTTGTAAAAGGATTCCATCAATGCATTGTCATAAGGGTTTCCTTTTCTACTGACACTCGAAACAGCACCATACTTTTTGAGTGTGGCTTGAAAATTACTGCTTGTATACTGAGACCCTTGGTCTGTATGAATAATTAATCCTATTTTCGGATATTCTTTCTTATATCCTTGTAAAAAAGCGTCTATCACGAGAGAATCTTTCATACGTGTACTCATGGACCAACCAATCACTTTTCTGGAGTACATATCCACAAATACCGCAAGGTATAAAGTGCCTTTTTGGGTAGGAATATAGGTAATATCACCAACCCATATTTTATTTCGTTGATCTGTCTGAAAAACTTGATTTAAGAGGTTTGGTCTTTCTATGGAAGGTGATTTCTTATTATAATGTTTATAACGATAGCGACTGCCTTTCGCATACAGTTTCATTTGACGCATCAGTTTTCCTACTCGTTTTCGGTTTACCTTGATGCCTTTCTTTTCAAGGACTTTTGTAATTCTTAAAGATCCATACCGTCCCTTATGCTCCTCAAATATTTGTTGTATTTCCTCACTTAACACTTCGTTCTCTAAAGCTCTTTTAGAAGGTTTTCTCTGTAAATATTCATAGTAACCTGACCGCGAGATGTTTAACGTTTTACAAGCCTTCTTGATGTTATATTTGTGTTTATTTTCTTTTAAATATTGAAACCTTACACATTCTTTTTCTTCAAGAAGACCTGGAACTTTTTTAGTAAATCAAGTTCTTTTCTCAGTTCTTCATTCTCACGCTTGAGCTTTTTCATTTCATACTGAGAATGATAAAGTGCGCTTCCACGACCTGGAAACGCACTTTCCCCATATTCTTCATATTCATTTATCCAACGATATAGAGTATTAGAATGAATCGATAACTCTTTAGCAACCTCTTTTACAAACATATTTTCTTCCAGTACCAGCTGAACTGCAGCCATTTTAAATTGACGATCATAGACTTTTCTACTCATAAACTGAATCACCTTTCTCTCTTAACTTAGTGTCCAGTTTAGTGTACCATCTCCACCTCCAATTGTTAGTTAGTGTCCAACAATTGGGGTGCAGTTCACAAAGAGACTCCGCCTTTTCAACGTACAATGAACTTCAACAATTACTAGCTACTTCCTAAACATTGTTCCTCATCTACCAACCTGTTTATGCTTTTTCAAACTTTGCAACAGAACCAATGAAGGTGATCCTCTCCCATCTATTCGAAATTTTGCCCATGACTTAAAGGTAAGTGTTCTTACTATTCGTCGCGTTTACGATGAATTAGAAGAAGAAAGGTTTATTACAAGTCAAGTGGGCATTGGTACTTTTGTCTCTATCGGCAATCTTGAGCTGATTCGAGACTCTAAACGCCATCTTGTTGAGCAAATCATGCAAGAGTTAATTCAAACCGCAAAGACATTGAAAATTACTAAAGAAGAGTTAAATGAAATGATGAATATTCTATATGAGGAGGATGGACAGTGAGTAGCATTTTAGAAGTAACAGGGCTAAATAAATCTTATGGAGATTTTTCTCTTTCTGATGTTAGCTTTTCCTTAGAGGAGGATGCCATTACAGGGTTTATTGGTATCAATGGAGCAGGGAAAACAACCACAATACGGACAATACTTGGACTTGTAACAAGAACATCAGGTACTATTAAATTATTTGGAAAGGATATGAACAAATATTTCATATGTTATGTCGAAACCCTATAGAAAAATGAATAGCCAACTAAAGATAGGCACTCGAAAGAGTGTCTTTTCTTTATAAAAAATCCCCACACAACGTGCAGGGACCAAGTGTAAAACAATACCTTAGATGAACACCAGCAAAATAATACATTTATTATCCAATAGCAAAAGACCACCTATTTCCGTAGATGGTCTCTGCCTCTTCAGCTTTATTGTACACATTTAAATTATACTGCTAATCGCATGCTATTTTATTATGCAATTGTGCATTAATTCTATTTTTAATATAGTAATAGTGAAAAATATCTATACTAAACTTTGGAAATATTCCGCATAAATATTATCAACTTACTGTATATTCTATCAATGTTAAACTTTAGGTGTAATATATCTGTTTGAACCATGTCCCCTAGTACAAGGTTTGAATAGTCATCTCAATACGCGAGAACAATCAGAGAAAAGGCACCTAAAGGTGCTTTTTCTTTATGAAAGAAACCCCCATACAATGTGTAGAGTTTAAGTACCATCTTTTTGTTAAAATCAAAGTTATTATTAAATCAAACTAAAGATAACTATGTTTATAATTACACTTATCTCCCTTTCTGGTCTTTTACTTAGTCACCTTATATCTGTACCATCTGGGAGATAAAAAGTAGCACGAGGCATTTTTTTATTTTTTTCCAATCAAAATGCCAACGATTAAAGGCATTAGTACTTACAATCCGTCGCTTTACTTGTGTACGACCATTTTCCCAATCACGCAAATATACAGTAGGACTACCTCTATATTTAAATAGAAAAGTTCCTTCACGAAGAGGTGGTCCTTTAGGGTAATTTTGTAAACCAACAGGAATTAACCCTTCCCAATCTCTGAAAATTCCATGATAAACAGCCGTACTAACAATTAAACGAATTCTTCCATCGTTATTAATAAAACGGTTCTGTTGCAAAGTTTCCGAAGATATAAAGAGATGAAGAATGTTGTAGACCAGTTTTATGAAACTATTAATAATTCATGTAATACGTTATAGGATTCACCATATCGAAAAAGAAAATTGTACGTTATCAAGACCTAAATTTATAAATGCTTAAAATTAAAAGGTCTACACATATTAGATATGACGAATATGTGTAGACCAGCATTGTTTTAGGTTCTGGCACAAAAATAAAAGATAATAAAGCACATAGATTCCTAACAGAATCGTATTTTATGCTGCAAGTCCAAACAATTGATGGATGGATTCTTTCTGAGTTTGGACGGACTGATTCCGTAAATCAATCTGTTCTTTTGTAATCATATGCATGGCTTCTACTCCAAAAAGAATGGATGTAGCTGTTTCAAAAGATTTGAGCCCTAGCATAGAACGGATACGCTTCTTTATAAAACGATGATCTTGTTCTACTATGTTATTCAAGTGCTTTTGTTTTCTAAGTTGCATACCATCAGGTATGCTTTTTTCTTTTTTCAACTGTTCAATTGCTATAGGATAAGCTGGATTCTTATCGACTGTTATAACACGAGGTTTTGAAACATGAAAAGACCGCAACGCTTTCTTGAAAAAGCGCTTTTCAGCCTTCTGATCTCTTGTTTTGCTTAGGCAAAAATCGATTGTGCTTCCTTTCGAATCAATATCACGATACAGGTACATCCATTGGCCTTTTACTTTGATATATGTTTCATCGACTCTCCAAGAGTCATTTATTTGAGGTAACGACGGATCCGTTTATCCAATTCAGAACCATACTGATGAACCCAACGCATAATCGTTGTATGAGAAATGGATAAACCCACCTCCTCCATCATTTCCACTAAATCACGAAAACTGAGATTGTACCGTAGGTACCATCTTACCGTTAATAAGATAATATCAGGCTGATAGTGCTTCCATTTGAACAAATTTTTCTTTTCCATACCGATCACGCACCCTTTCTAGAGTAATAGTATCAATATGTGCAAGTTTTATAGATTTATTGTAATTATCCTGAAGTTTTTGCACCAGAACCGAATAAATTCCATTAGGAATCTATATACCTCTTTCAAATAAATGCAGTCTTTGCAACAGGACCTTATTAATACTTAAATTTTTTTGTGAAATCTTGTATTTTTTTGATTAGATTCTGTAGTATTGATTATAAATTAAAGATGTGCTGCTATTATAACGCCTTAACTTCTATCCGAAAGTAGTCTTCCACTTTTAAACGTGAAGGTGCGACAGCGCCAGTGAAAGTGGAAGATGAATTTCGGTTAGGCATAGCCTAAAGTTGTCTCTTTTTCATGCTATTATATTATCACCTTGTTCTGGTCGTAAAATATCGCAGAAAAGTGATTAATGCTCCCATATCTAACTATATGAAAGATGCGTTTGTTCGATTGGGTGAGAATTACAATATTACCTTAGTCGAATGGAATCATGATACTGACCATGTGCATATTTTCCTCAAAATATATAACGACAACGGAATATTAAAGTTTATAAACGTTAATAAAAGCGCAAGTTCTCGACTTATAAAAAAGTATTTTCCATCAGTAAAAGAAGAACTTTAGAAAGAGTATTTTGGGTCAAAAAACGTTTACTTACTTACAACAGATGGCGCGCCCATTGAAATGATAAAAAATACATAGAAAATCAAAGCATGAGGTGAGGAATTTTGATATGGTAAACAAAGCATATAAGTTCCGTCTATATCCAACACAAGACCAAGAGCAACTTCTTGTGAAAACTTTCGGTTGCGTTCGTTTCGTCTACAATCAAATGTTGGTTGAACGAAAGGAAACGTATAAGCAATTCAAGGATAACAAAGAAGCATTAAAGAAGCAAAAGTTCCCTACTCCTGCTAAATACAAAAAGGAATTTGTATGGCTCAAAGAAGTAGATAGCCTTGCATTGGCAAACGTGGGGCTCAATTTGCAGAAAGCATACAAAAACTTCTTTTCAGGTCGTGCTGAATTTCCAAAGTTTAAAAGCCGTAAAGCGAGACAATCTTACACAACTAATGTGGTCAACGGAAACATTATGCTTTTGGAGGGCTATATCAAATTACCGAAATTGAAACTTGTAAAAATGAAACTGCATCGAGAGATTCCGTCACATCATATCATCAAGTCTTGTACGGTTTCTCGAACTAAAACAGGAAAATATTATGTTTCTATTCTCACCGAATACGAACATGAGCCTATACTAAAAGAAGTACAAGCTGTTGCTGGTTTGGATTTTTCTATGAATGGCTTATTTGTTGATAGTGAAGAGGGCAAGATAACCAATTACCCTCGTTTCTATTATCAAGCCTTGGAAAAATTAGCGAAGGAACAGCGTATTCTATCACGTAGAAAGAAAAGCTCTAATCGTTGGCATAAGCAGCGTCTGAAAGTAGCAAAGCTATATGAAAGAATTGCGAACCAACGAAAGGACTTTCTACATAAAGAATCGCACAAATTGGCGAAACTATATGATTGCGTGGTTATCGAAGACCTCAACATGAAGGGAATGTTACAAGCCCTCAATTTCAGTAAAAGTGTTGCTGACAATGCATGGGGCATGTTCACGACATTTCTCCAATACAAGTTAGAAGAGCAGGGAAAAAAGTTTATCAAAATAGATAAGTGGTTTTTATCATCCCAAACTTGTTCTTGTTGTGGTCAAGTAAAGGAGTCTCTATCTCTTTCGGAGCGCACATTCTACTGTGAGTGTGGTTTTATGGCAGACAGGGACTGGAATACTTCTATCAATATCAAGCATGAAGGGTTACGATTGTTATCATAAGCATATATAGAGCAAGGAACAGGCTCGATAGCTAAGTAAATTTCGTACCATTAGGTACGATTACCTTAGAAGCCCCCACCTTTAGGCAAAGTGTAGGTGGGAGGAGTTCACATGATGGTTTTTTGAATTTTACTTACAGGCTATTTATATAGATTATTAGTGAAAAGGGGATAAAGGTTCTGTTGCAAAGTTTTATACGCCCCCAAAAATATAGAATGAAAATACAATTGTTTTGAATAAACATTATAAAATATACAAGAACATGTATAGTATACTCATTATTTTTGGTTATTTTTCAACTTTGCAACAGAACCATCCTGAAAATCTTACAGCAAAATTCGCATATAAAAAGGTAGGATTTATTGAGACTGAATTATCATCTTGGGGTGAACAATTAGCTAAATATTCCATGTAAGCACTTGAATTTACCGCAATGACTTTTAGACTTATTAAAGTAAAGGGCCCTATTGTGGAGCAATATAGATAGGAAATGAGCAAACTTTTTTATAAAAAAATGAACCAACTGAAAATATTAAGAGCGTGTTTTGATCAATCTTTTTTTCAAAACACGCTCTTTTCTATGATCGTTTATCAAGGTTATTAGTATCAATTGCCTACTTTTATAAAATCTATAAAAGATAATAAAAAACTATATGGAAAGACCGCATTTTGTATAAAAATATACCTTAAGTTAATGGATGTGGGGTGGAACCCCATGTAGGTCTTTTTAATCAAAGTATCCTAAATCCCGTATACATACATCGTTTGGTTGAAGAGACGTTAAACAAGTAGAACCATAAGTTTTATCGTTGTGCTTTCCTGATCCTACTACAAAAAAGATCCTCTAAATTTAGAGGGCCTTTCCTATCAACAAAACTATATTAATTCATAAACATTTTCTCAGCTTCATCCATCGCCATTTTGTTTCCTAATGCTGAATAATCAAGCCATGGTTGATCGTGAATAATATATACGTGCTTATCTTTAACAGCTTTTAAATCTTTCCAAATTGCTGTTTCTTGAAGTTGTTTAAATGCTGCTTTTGCTTTGTCATCTCTATTTACGACAACAAAAATTGCATCCGCATCAAAATCAGGTAACGCTTCTTGTGAAATCACTTCGAACGGACGGTTTCCATCAATTTTCTCTACACCGTTTGCAGGTTGTAATCCTAAATCTTGGAATAAAATTGGCCCCATCGGTCTTTTCATACTAAATACACGTAATTCTTTTGCAGTAACGCGAATGGCCATTACTTTTTCGTTATTTCCTAACTCTTTATCTATTAAGCCTTTTACTCGTTTTGTCTGTTCTTCATAGTTTTGAATATATTTTTCTGCTTCTTTCTCGTGATTTACAAGTTTACCTACTTGCTTTAAATGATCTTTCCACGTACCTTCATCTAAGTTGAAAGAATGTGTCTTTGCAATTTTTTCATACTTCGCTAAATCTTCCCCAGCATATTTTTCATCAACATAAATTTCAGATGGTTTTAATTGAAGTAATGCTTCCATGTTCGGGTCTGTTACAACACCGAGCTTCTTCGTATCTCTCAGTTGATCTTTTGCGTGTGGTAAGAAATCTTTTAAATCTCCACCAACAACAGAACCTACTGGTATAATTCCTAGTGCTAGTAAATTATTCGTTAAATGGATAGACATAGAAGCAATTTGGGGCTCATTACTTTTCGTCATTTTTTCAGCTGTCCCTTCATTTGATTTTGTTTGACCGCAAGCTGATATTATTAAAATACACATGATACTAAATAAAATAGTAAATTGCTTTTTCATACATTCTCCTCTTTGAAGTATTTATTTTGTTTTTATAAGTAAATAAAGAAAATAAGGTGCTCCTAAAGCCGCTACTACGACTCCAGCTGGGATTGAGTTTGGCTCAAATAAAGAGCGACCAGTTGTATCGGCTAGTACTAAAATAATCATCCCAATAATACCGGTTAACGGTAAAGAATGCTCGTACGTTGAGCCTACTAATTTTCTTGCAATATGTGGAGATATTAGACCGATAAAGCCAATTCCTCCTGCCATCGATACACTGGCGCAAGATAATCCAACCGCTGTAGCTAAAAGTAAAAAGCGCTCTTTTTGTACAGATACGCCAAGTCCTGCTGCTACACTATCACCTAGTGATAAAGCATTTAACGTTTTTGATTTTAGCCACGCATATGGGGCAAGTATAACAATCCAAGGTAATAAAGCTATCACGTGAATCCAATCTCTTCCCCATACGTTACCTACTAACCATCTGGAAGCAAACGTATAAGTCTCGTCATTTAGTTTTAGAGAGAAAAATAATGAAATCGCACTAAAACCAGCTGAAACTGCAATACCAACGAGAATTAATCGAATCGGTAACAACCCCTTCGTACGGTCATTTGCAAGTAAAATAATAAGCAGCGCAGCAAGCACTCCCCCGCCAAACGTAAAAAGCGGTATTAAAATCGATGCCTTTTCATTAATAGAATGAAAGAGTGTAACAAAACTAATGAGCCCAAAAGACGCCCCTGAGTGCAATCCGAGAATACCAGGATCTGCGAGTGAATTACGAGATAACCCTTGTAATATTGCACCAGAAACGCCAAGTCCAATACCCGCTAACATTGTGATAATAATTCTTGGCATACGATAATCGTATAATACTGTTACACTTTCAAAATCACCATAACCCAAAAGCGTTTGAATCACTTTCAGTGGCGCAATTCGAAGCGTACCTGTATTTAAACTAATTAAAATAACCGCGATACTTATACATCCGAAAATTGTAGTTATCATAGTAGCTCTCTTCTTATCGGTGTTAAAGATATCTTTCACTTATAACTCCCTCCCAGCTTTACTTGCTATATAGAGGAAAAACGGAACACCAATAAGCGCTACCATAATTCCGACCGCAAGTTCTTTTGGAGGATTTACTGTTCTTGCTCCTAAATCAGCTAAAACTAATAATATAGCTCCTAATAATGCTGACATAGGAATAATAAACCTATAATAATTCACACCTACTAATTTTCTAGCTATATGTGGAATGACAAGTCCTACAAATCCAATTGAACCAACAGCCGAAACCGAAACACCTGCAAGAATAACTACTGTAACCATTCCCAATATTCTCGTTCGAATCGTCTTCACTCCTAAATTTGTAGCAACATCATCCCCCATCGATATAAGTGAGATAGACCGTCCTAATGCTATTGCAAAAATAATTGTTACGAAAATAATAGGCACTAAAAACTGCAAGTGGTCCCACTTCACCCCTGCAATACCACCAGCGTACCAAAACGCTAAATCTTGGCTTAAATCATAATAAATTGCTATACCTGAGCTAAGCGAGTGTAAAAACGCTGCCATAATAGCTCCGGCAATCGTTAATCGCATCGGTGTTAATCCGCCTGATGTTGCCGATCCAATAATAAAAATTAGTATTGTACTTAAAACTGCCCCTATGAAAGAAACAATCATTAAATAGGAATACGGCATATGCGGGAAAAAGGCAAAGCTAAGCGCCACGACAAACATTGCCCCAGCATTTATTCCGAGCACGCCTGCATCAGCTAAAGGATTTCTTGTTACTCCCTGCATAACAGCTCCCGCCACTGCAAAAGCAGCACCTATAACTGCTGCACCAATTACTCGCGGAAGTCTTAATTCATAAATAATTTGATGCTGCGTTAATTTCGGATTGTAATCAAAAATCGCTGCCCATACAGTTTGCAAATGAATATCCTTTGCACCGAATGCAATTGCTACAACTATAGACACGATTAGGCATAAAATTGTTAAGCTCATAAGACATATGAACTTAGCGTGCATCCAGCGATTTTTATCCGCATATACAGTGGACTTGTGTAACATATTTCATTTCATCCTTTATATTTCATTTGTTTTTTACAATAACTTTAAAATCATAATTATTTTATGTAATGATTATCATTTTCATTTAGATATTATATCCCCACTTTTTTTAGATAGCAAACTATTTTTTTAATTTGATAAAATATAAAAATAGTTATCGAAATTTCGGTTCTGGTCCAAAAACTTTAATATACATGTAGGTAATCTCTAAAACTTAGGTATACTGATTCTATTAACAGTAAGATGGTACCAACGGTGCAATCTTAGTTTTCGCGATTTAGTCGAAATGATGGAGGAACGAGGCTTATCCATTACTCATACAACGATTATGCGTTGGGTTCACTAATATGGTTCTGAGCTAGATGAAAGAGTTCGTCGCCATCTTAAGAAAACGAACGATTCTTGGTGAGTAGACGATACGTATATAAGTTCAAAGGAAAGTGGATGTATTTATATCGTGCAGTTGATTTAGAAGGAAACACCATTGATTTCTACCTCAGCAAAACAAGAAATCATAAGACTGCAAAGCGTTTTCTCAAGAAAAATTTGTAGTCTTGTCATGTTTCACAGCCTCGTGTGATAATCATCGATAGGAATCCCGCCTATCCTTTAGCAATTGAAGAGTTGAAGAATGAAAAAAGATGCCTGTAGGCATCCAAATAAGGCGAGTGAAATACCTCAATAACATCGTGGAACAAGATCATCGATTTATTAAAAAGCGAGTGCGTTCGATGTTAGGACTTAAATCATTTCGTACAGCTACTTACATACTGAGTGGCATAGAAGCGATGCATATGATGAAAAAGAAGCAACTTCATCAAGGGGTACAGTCTACTCAAAATCAAAAAGATTTCATTGATAAATTGTTTGGTATCGCATCATAATCTGTAATTTCGTAGGAAATTCAGATCCTACTTTTTTTAAAATTTATTTTTGCACCAGAACCATCACTGATAGTTGAACCGAACCTCAATATTCATTGCAATTATCTTGAAGCTGCTACATCAAAATGCATTTTCTAATCTAAATTTTTTTTGTAAAATCATGTATTTTTTGATTAGATTCTGTAGTATTGATTATATATTAAAGATGTGCTGCTATTATAAGAAGTTTGAAAAAGCCTCAACTTCTGTCCGAAAGTAGTCTTCCACTTTTAAACGTGAAGGTGCGACAGCGCCAGTGAAAGTGGAAGATGAATTTTGGTTAGAGATATCCTAAAGTTGTCTCTTTTCATGCTATTATATTATCACTTTGTCCTGGTCGTAAAATAAGAAAAGTGATTAATGCTCCCATGCCTGACTATATGAAAGATATATTTGTTCGATTGGATGAAAATTACAATATTATCTTAGTCGAATGGAATCATGATACTGAACATGTGCATATTTTGTTCAAAATACATCTAAATACTGAAATGTTAAAGTTTATCAATGTTCATAAAAGCGCAAGTTCTTGATTTATAAAAAACATTTTCCATCAATAAAAGAAGAACTTTAGAAAGAGTATTTTGAGGCAAAAAACGTTTGCTTGCTTACAACGGATGGTATGCCCATTGAAAAGATGAAAAAATACATAAAAAATCAAAGCATGAGGTGAGGGATTTTGATATGGCAAACAAAGCATATAAGTTCCGTCTATATCCAACACCAGATCAAGAGCAACTTCTTATGAAAACTTTCGGTTGCGTTCGTTTCGTCTACAATCAAATGTTGGCCGAACGAAAGGAAACGTATAAGCAATTCAAGGATAACAAAGAAGCAAAAGTTCCCTACTCCTGCTAAATACAAAAAGGAGTTTGTATGGCTCAAAGAAGTAGATAGCCTTGCATTGGCAAATGCGGGGCTTAATTTGCAGAAAGCGTACAAAAACTTTTTTTCAGGTCGTGCTGAATTTCCAAAGTTCAAAAGCCGTAAGACGAGACAATCTTACACAACCAATGTGGTCAACGGAAACATTATGCTTTTGAAGGGCTATATCAAATTACCAAAATTGAAACTTGTAAAAATGAAACAACATCGGGAGATTCCGTCACATCATATCATCAAGTCTTGTACGGTTTCTCGAACTAAAACTGGAAAATATTATGTTTCTATTCTCGCTGAATACCAACATGAGCCTATACTAAAAGAAGTACAAGCTGTTGTTGGTTTGGATTTTTCTATGAATCGCTTATTTGTTGATAGTGAAGATGGAAAGATAGCCAATTATCCTCGTTTCTATCATCAAGCCTTGGAAAAATTAGTGAAGGAACAGCGTATTCTATCACGCAGAAAGAAAAGCTCTAATCGTTGGCATAAACAGCGCCTGAAAGTAGCGAAGCTATATGAAAGAATTGCGAACCAACGAAAGGACTTTCTACATAAAGAATCGTACAAATTGGCGAAACTATATGATTGCGTGGTTATCAAAGATCTTAACATTAAGGGAATGTCACAAGCCTTCAATTTCAGTAAAAGTGTTGCTGACAATGCATGGGGCATGTTCACGACATTTCTCCAATACAAGTTAGAAGAGCAGGGAAAAAAGTTTATCAAAATAGATAAGTGGTTTTTATCATCCCAAACTTGTTCTTGTTGTGGTCAAGTAAAGGAGTCTCTATCTCTTTCGGAGCGCACATTCTACTGTGAGTGTGGTTTTATGGCAAACAGGGATTGGAATACTTCTATCAATATCAAGCGTGAAGGGTTACGATTGTTAACATAAGCATATATAGAGCAAGGAACAGGCTCGATAGCTAAGTAAATTTCGTACCATTAGGTACGATTACCTTAGAAGCCCCCACCTTTAGGAAAAGGGTTCTGTTGCAAAGTTTTTAAAACTAAGCTAAACTTTTGCAAAACAGAGTGAGGAGAATCATAAATGGGATATTTTAAAGGAAAACAATTCAGGAAAGATATTATTTTAGTAGCCGTCGGCTACTA
>NZ_JBWYHD010000029.1:0-16066 GCF_056711665.1 Bacillus sp. Medicinal_06
ACTTCGTGTACTGAATCAGATAATACGGATGCACTTGCTTTCTCTATTGGAAAAAATCCTAAAAATATAACAAAAACTAGTAAAGACATTAATACCCCTTTAATCTTCATATCAACACTCCTTCAAATTTTTTTAATTATACAATAATTGTAAATTGTATTTTTGTAATTTGCAATATTAAGAAAATTAAACAGGATAAAAAACAGTAATAAATAAAATATATTTGAATGTAAACTTTTAGATATTAGTTTACATTCAAATCCCCTTAAACATTGAATTCATCCCAATTACTCTGATATCCTCAAAATACATAACAAAAGTATACATTCAAAACATGAAAAATAAAGAGATTAGAACATCTATTAATATAAAAAAAAGCTAGATCCACGCTAGCTTTTTTACATAATTTTCGTTATTGGAAGTTAAAGTTTATCAGTTATTTCCTCTTTGAGTACCTGTATTAATTCTTTAAGGAGCATATTAGTTTCTTGTTGAATTTGTTCAATATTATATAAGGCAGATGCCCTATAGGAATTGTTTCGCGTAGCTTTAAAATAAAGTTTGATTATCTTCTACTTTCTATACTCAACAATCATGTCCTTTAATTGAGTATTTTAATCTGTTATTATTGAGACGAAAATGTAACTAAACAAGCATCCATTAGCTATCCTATTAGATATATAAATATTGCTTATAAAGGGTACTTTTCCCACATCTCTTTTCCAATAATTTTTATTGTTAGTGATTAATCAATAACTAATAATCAATTTTAAATAAATTATTATTCTCTACTCATAATTTTGGTCTAGATTTTAACCCTCTATTCTTTTAGTTTTTCCCTTTAAGAAGTTTAGTGTTTCTTTTAGCCCATCTTTATAAGGTGTAGCTATAATTTTACCTATTCTATTTTCATATTTTTCTCCGCTTAGAGTAAATCCTTCTTCTGTAAGATACATAATTTCTACTACTTCCTTCATAACTGGGTCAAACAATCCACTTATACGAATTGCATTTTTATTTAATGGAATAACTATTTTTTTATTCCCAGTAATTTCACGTGCAAGTTTTATTATTTCCTTCCCTGAAATCAATCCAGCACCAGGAATGTTCCAATTTTCTCCATAAGAATCATCTTTGTTTGCTATTTCTACAATCATTTTGGCGGCATCTGGTAAATAGACATATTCTCTTGGTGTTTTTAGATTACCAATAAAAATAGAAATTTTATTTCCTGCAAGTCCAGTCAATGTAGGATGTAAGTATGAATTCTGCGAAGTTATACCATAATAGTCCGGTAATCTCACAATTAATGCTTTTGCATTTTTCCATTTCTTATCAAATATTAAATTTTCAAATCCAACTCTAATTTTCCCTTTTTTTGTATGAGGTTGTTTGGGATGATTTTCATCCCCTTTAGCTATTTGGTGACCGTAAACATATATTCCATCAACAATAACTATTTTCTTATTTAAAATATCTGCTGCCTTCATTACGTTTTCTCCAAGTAAAAGGAGCTTATCTGCCATTTCATGATATTGAACATTCGCACATTGAAATATAACATCTACATCTTTTGCGGCTTCTACGATAGTTCTATAATCAAAGATATTACCTAACTTATAAGTTAACAATGATGTAGAACCATGCTCTTTCATTAATTTTTTTAATTTATTTTCTGAACGTCCGAATGCAATAACTTCTATTTCCCTAGATAATAGTTCTGATACAATCGCTTGACCAGATCCACCTGTTGCCCCTAAAACAATCGCTTTTTTCATATTATAAATCCCCCTTAATTTTATTATTTTGTTATTTATCGATCAATAACAAAGATTGGAATAAAAAACCGAAAAGAATCGGTTATCTTATTTTATTTAATTATGAATGAGCTCAGGTAAATCTAAGTAATAAGAAATGTTACAAAGTATTCCTCTAGCTAAGAAAGTTGTTACTTCTCTCTCTGCATTTGGAACATTTGCTAATTGGAACCTCCCCAAAATGTAGCTTCTAATACGAGACAAACCGGTTTTTGTACAGTTTCTTATTGTATCTTCTGTAACTGAAAGTCCTATCACCTGCAAGGCGATTTCATTAGGGTATGATATAGACAGTTTTTCATATGCCTCAACCATTTCAATAACGATTTCTTCGGGATTTGATTCTACATTTTTAAATGTTTGAAGTATTCTTTCGAATGCTCTTTCCAAAGCTGCAACAAATAACTCTTCTTTTGTTCTAAAAAATCTAAATATATAAGGTTGAGAAATACCAACTTTTTCTGCAATTAATGCTGTAGTAGTATTATAATAGCCTTTTTCTGCAAACACCTCTAACCCAGCTTCAAGGATTTCTTCTTTTCGATTTTCCTTTCTCTGATTCATTATATGTCAGCTCCTTCAAAGTTGTTATTGATTGATTACTTACTTAGATAATAACTTATTCTTATTTAAGGTGCAACATTTCTTTCCTTCAATTTTTTCTTCTCTAATTCATTATATATCAGTCTCTTCAAATTTATTATTGATTAATTAATTACTCATTTCTATTCATGTTGTTTTTAAATATATTTTGATTGAACAGATAAAACATCGCATCTCTTTTATAACAGTTAATCTTTTTTCAAATCCACATTTTGAAGGAGTGCTGTCAAAAATGAAATGAAAGAAACGAAAAATAGTACAACGAGTCCAATTACCATTATTGAATAAATGATTCCACCGATCACGCAAACCACCTTCCTTTTAATTCCATTTCATCAAAAGTAATACTATATTACATTATGTATATCGTATACATGCTCGGTTAACATAACGTCCTATTATCGGTAGCCCAAAAAGGCTTACTCCTAGTTATATAAGGAGTAAGCCTTTCTATTTACTTATTAAACAAACGATTCCACAAAGAACTTTTTTGTTTCGTCGTTGCAAGCTGTTGAATACTTCGTATATTTTCCATTAACATTTTATCTCTTTCATTTGCTCGATTTTCTTGTCGAGTAAGTTGCTGTTCCATACGTTCTAGAATTTCTCTATCACTTTTTCGTTCTTTCTCCATCTCTTCAATTTTTTCTAATAGATGTCTATTAAGTTTATCTTGCTCTTTTATATAATCTATTAAACTTTGTATAGATTCATTTGTCACAGGAGTTAGAGAACGGCTAGAAGAGTGGGTTTCACTTTTAGATTCTTGTTGTATTTCTTGGAGAGCGTCCCCCGTTCTTGATGAAGAGCGGTTTCCTTCACGCTTAGATATAATAACTTTTGCAGCTTGTTCTAAGTTGAATTTTTGCTCTTGTACTAAACTTTTAAACAGTATAAGTGTATCTTGATCATAGTGAGTATAATAGCGAGTACCATCATCATTTTTCTCCCAGTAATATCCGTTCTTTTCTAGCGCGGCAGCCCACTTTCTTAAAGTACTTACCCCGATATTTAATCGTTCACTCATTTCTTTGTTTAACAAGATATATTCATATTCTTTCAAGCTATCACCTCACTCTTTAGAATATCACAAATTTTCTTGTGGGCACTCGTTCACTCGCTCCTCAATGATTATTCGAGAATTTAAGAGAACTACCTTTTTTATACAAGATTTTATACAAATTTTTGTACTAATACAGGCCACTCGTAAGCCTGAAAAATCCTACTATCTCTGCAATGTATAAAATCGTGTATAGAAAAATAAAGCAAGGATAAGTTGAAATCCTTGCTTTAAAGCGGATTCCCCCATGTCCTTGCTACCGATAATGGTGCGTTATGTCAACCGAGAATGTATATAATATACAACGTACTATTCTTTTCTGTCACATGATAAGATGGAATAAAAAGGAAGGTTGAGGTTATATTATGAAACAAAAAACAATCTGTACTAATTGTAGCTCAACTAATCTTAAAGAAGGAAAAGTTGGTTATGCAGCTCATGCTTATGTTTGTGAAGATACACCTTCTACTTTTTTTAAAGGAGGATCTCGTTCTAAATTATTAACTACCTTTTGTTTAAACTGTGGAACAGTTCAATCTTTTAGAGTCGAAAATCCAAAAGCATTTAAAGAGTAATGTTAATGAATTAACTTCCAATAACGAAAATTATGTAAATGAGCTGTCCATATAGGCAGCTTATTATATTTTTTGCTTAACGTGGTTTTTTTCAAAATGCTGGCGGTACCCCTAAAAGAACATTTATCGCTAATCTACCATGTAAGAAAATATTTCCTTACATTTTCTATGGTAAAGTAGAAAATCATATAGCAATCTATATCAGATGAACAATCTTTTTCATATAAATATAATTAACTCTGCTAATGAAAGGAGTTGATTACTATGGCCTTTGAAACCAACTGTGCAACCTGTGAAGGAGATAATACTATTCTTAGTGTTCATACTGGAAGAATTGACATTGAATTGCTCGGATTGAATGTAGAGGTGTGTCCGATTTGCATTAGAGTATTTACTTCTGATGGATCTCCATTAACTCCTGCACAAGATGCTCAAGTACAACAAATCATTTCAGCTATTCAAAACCTACAAAATAGCTTCGTCCCAAACCCATAATAGGGCATTATATTAACTCTTTATGAATAAACATTCATAGAGAGTTTTTATATTTTTTTAAGGTTGTATTCTTGTCTTTTGATCTAATATTTGCTTTTTGGCTAGAGTGCAGGCTCGTCGTGTGGGGGCGAAACCCCACGTATTAAACGTATCGATATATAGTATGAAAACTATTTTTGATCGATTAATCTAAGCGGTTCGGCTCGTATACTTGCTAGTCCAAGTCGAGAACCATTGCTTTGCTTTTTGTCTGTCGGCTTGGCGAGAAAAGCACACGAGCCGAAAAAAGTTCCGCAAGGACATAATAAAAAAAGAAAAGGCATTAGCCTTTAGGTGAGGATGAACGAACCGACTTTTTTTATTATGAAGGTGGAGATTTTTGAGCGTTGTTTGCTCAAAAATACTACCTGTTCCTTGCGGAACTTTTAGCTTTTTAATAATAGTGATAATAGAGAGCATCACAAAAAAACGTGTTAAACCCTTGATATTACTGAGTTTAACACGTTTTTTTAGGTGTGACGAAAACGTCACACTTTTAGCCTTTTTTGTGACGTTTTCGTCACACCTAAAAAATTACAAATATACAAAAAAGATTGTATCAAGTTGATACAATCTAGAAAAATCTAACTGGCAATTTCACCTTTTTACCATTTTGATCTTTAATATTTTTCAAAGAATGTTGAAACAATCTCATTGTCAATTTATCAAGTTTTACTTCATTTTTCCGAGGTGCACAAATCATTATGTAGGGATTTACTATCCATGTTCTAGGACTTACAGTACGACCATTTTCAATAATTTGTCCGGCACCTTCTGGATTAAGTAAAATCTCTTTTTTCTTTAATGAATTCATAACCAAAGAAGTTTTTTCTCTTGATTTTCCTATCATTTCAGCAATTTCAGATACAGTTGCTGCCTTTGGAAGTTCAAAATCATCTTCAATATTTTTTCGTTTCTTTTTGAACTTATCTTCCCTGTTAATAATTACATTACTTTTAAATTCTAAATACGCTTGAATCCGAAATAAAAAATCACCTTCAGCTTGAGTAAAATAACCAATACGATTCAATAAATCTAAATTTCTATGCATCACTTGATTAAATGGTTCACCAGCAAATGGATCTTTATTAGTTCCAACGTAATGATCTTCCCCAGTTAGTTCTTTTAACTGTTGTAAAAGTGACTTTTTAAGTTCTTCAGCTTGATCTCTTTGTTTTACATCTTTCTCAAAATCTCTTTTTCTTGCATTACTATTAGCTTGCTTTAAAGCTTGTCCTAAAGTTTGTTCATTTTCTTCTTTCATTATGTCAATCCCTCCTCTTATTGAGGGAATCAACAAAAATACCTATTTTTTGCTATTTGATTATGAATCAAATTATGATAATCTATAACCAGACATTTAAATTTCAGGTATTTTCGTTGAATACCCATTGAAACGAGCCATGTTGGAGCATGGCTCGTTTTTATTTTATCACACATATAACCCCAAGAAGCACATACATTTTATAACTCCAAGTCATGTCCTCTCTGTTTACCCATCATTTCTTTCTTATGTTCACGTTCAAAATGATTATCTACGCTTTTATTACCCAATTCACTTTTGATAAGTCCTCTAAACGACTGAAATTGGTCTTTAAAGACTTTTTTCGTCTGTTCATATAAAACCTTTATATTCGTCTGCAGACCCTTTATATGAGCTTTTAATGAGCTAATTTCCCTATTTAACACACCGACTTCTTTTTGTAACTGACTTCTTTCTTGTTTCAATGTTCGATTTTCTTCCATCCACCCCTCTGCATGCACTTTTAAACTTTCATTCTCTTTCACAAAATCTGTTTTTCTCAAACGCTCATAATCTTTTTTGATAGTAACAGCTGCATTTACTTGTCTTGTTAATTTTTGATATTGTTCTGGTGATAACACATAATTTCTTGTCTGTTTCTTTGTAATTTCAGCTTTTCCAAACATTTTATCCTGTACTTCTGTTATTACTTCTTTACGCAAAAATGGAATTTTAATAGGTTCATTTGGTACTTGATTCCCGACACTATCCAATTCTTTTTGGTATTGTTTTACCTTTTTTTCTAGCTCTATATATTGCTGACCAATCAGCTGTAACTTTTCACTTTCACTTTTTACTTGTTGTTCCACTGCTTCTAACTCTTTGTATTTATCAGCTACATGTGTTTTCACCATCTGTAATTCATTTACTTTTTCTTCAGCATGTTTCATATGATGGTCAAAAACTTCTAACTGCATTTCTTTTTCATATATTTGATTCTCAACGGTTGATTTCATTTCAGCATATTCCTTGTATTGACGGACTTTCATGTACTTATGTGAACCTACATTCGCTCGTTCAAATTCTGGAATTTGTTCTTTCGCCAAAGATTCAATATAAGCCGTTTCTAATTGTCTCCAATTTGCAATTAACTCCGTCCCTTTTCCTTTTACGCCTTGTTGTTGCAAGGCTCTATCCATTCCGACACGCCTCGTTAATCCTCGACTACTTTCGAAATTCGGTACATAGTTAATATGTAAATGTGGATTGGCTTCATCATCATGTAAAACCATGTTATAAACTGCTAGATTGGGATTTCGCCTTTGAAACGCTTCAGCATACTGTTTTAACGCTTCCTTTTTGGCCTTCCTATACTTTGGGTCATCTTTGCCTTCCCCAATCGCTACGACCAATTCTCGTTGCTCATGCGTCTTTGTATCTTTTCTTATCTTGTCATAATAATCCTTAATTTTACGATCACTTCGTTTTTGCTTTTCATTGTACTTGTCTATCGCTTCTTGAAAGACATCCTTGTATACACTACGGATGTCCTTTTGAACAAAGTAGATATTCTCATCTAACCTGGATGGATCGATGCCAGGATTCCCATGAATGTTTTCTCTGTTATTATGACTCAATGAACTTTGATGAGATTGATTAAATGAAATAGAGAACAACATAAAGTGCCACCACTTCCCCTAGATTAATTGATACCATAAGTCTAGCAAAGCGACGAAATGGAGTCAATTAATGTAACCCTATACGTATTTTGACGCTGACGCATCAAAATCGATAGGGGTCTGCGACGCTTTTCGGCTTTGCCGAGCCATGCACAGCATGGCAAAAACAAACCTTGGGCTTTGCCCAAACCCACTGGGGAACTCTTTCCCCAGCCCCCATAAATCGAACTCCCCAACCCCTCAATCCTTGAGGGGCCCCCTCGCCGGTTGGCAGGAACAAACGACCGTTTGTTCAATACCAAGAGGGTTCAGGTGTCCGTCTAGTTGGTCAAGTCAAATACTCCCTTCGCTTCGCTAGGTCCGTTTTGATTGACCAACACATGCAACGACCTCTACTAATCACTTTCACTTTGCTCTCTTTATTACCCTAAAACGAAAAAAAGTCCTAAATTAATAGGACTCCTTTTCATTTCCTTTATTTTATTAGGTTTATCGTACTTTACTCATTTTCTCCAAAAACACTAACAAAAGTATACATTCAAATCATTGATAATAAAAAGTCTAAGATCATGCATGAATTTATGCTCCAACCTTTTTACAGTTATAATTATTTCTCCTGACGGTCTATTGCACTTTTTAATTTATCCACTTTTCAAGAATTGTTAATGTTTTATTTTCTGCATCCATCTCTATTTTAATACCAATTGGGACAGTTAACATCGGGTGAGTATGGCAGCAATCAAATTCTGCAATAAAAGGTATGTTAGTATCATTTAAAACCTCTAATAGAATCTCATATGGTTTTTTGTTTGTACCATTATCATTGAATTGTTTATGTTTTCCAAGAATTAAACCAGAAATTTTATCAAATATTCGATTGACTTTAAGTAATGAAAAACTTCTTTCAATAGTAGCAGCATCTTTTGTTGTATCTTCGATAAAAAGGATATCTCCTTGCTTTATTTCTGGCATGTATTCGCTACCCCAAATACCACTTAATGTGTTTAAATTCCCCCCAATTAATCTACCTGTTACTTTTCCTCTATTTACACAGACCCAATCATTTTTTCTAAGTTGTTTTTTCTTAGTTTTTTCTTTCCAATTGACAAATTCATCCGTCCAATAAGGTGGCCTTTTAATATTATAAGGTAATGTTTGTTTCTCTTCTAACATGTCACTAAAATATTCGTATGTAAAGTTAACAAATGGCTCAAATTCACCAAATGAAGGGATTAATGCAGGTCCATAAAATGTATGTATTCCAGTTTTTGCGTATATCCCAAGTAATATTGCAGTAACATCAGAATGACCTATCATAATTTTTGGACTTTTCATAAATGCTTTATAATCAATATAGGGCAATATTGAATTAGAATTCATTCCACCAATGGTTGACATGATACATTTGATATTCGGATTTCGTATTAACTCATTGAGTTCTTCTGCCCGTTCTTTAATGCTTCCAGATCGGTAGTTATCATGTTTACCAGTCAAATTTCCTTCAATTATATTAAATCCTTTGCTCATCAGAAATTTTTTTGCTCGATTAAATCTTTTAGGTACTGTATAAGTTGCTGGTAATGAGGGGGAATAAATTCCAATTAAATCACCTTTTTGTAATTTACTGATTTTCATTACTTTATCTCTCCCTTAAATAGCACTTATATTAAAATGAAAAAGTAAAGTAAATAATCTTACAATTAATCATTCGCACTCATGCCTGTAAAATTAATCCCCTATAATTTTTGAGTTTTTTTCTTACTTAATGCTCAAATATTTTAAAGCTAAAAAAGCTCATTTCTTTCTATCACTAAATTCTAATTTATTTACCAAATAAACGACTCCAAAATGATTTTTTCTGTTCTGAAGCTACTACTAGACGCTTACTATCTTGTATTTCTCTTAATACTTGCATTAATTGAGTATCTCTTTGCTCTTCTCTTATTATCCTTTGAGCATCAGTTTCTTGTAAAATTTTACTTTGCTGATCCAATCTTTGAATTAACTCTAAATTCAGTTGTTCTAATCGTTCTATACGTTCTGTTAATACTTTTATGTGTTCTGTATCTGCTACGCTATCTGTAGCAACAGTTGCTACCTTATTTTCTTCAACACTTGATATCACTAAATTTACAGCCCGTTCTAGCGTTATATTCTTCTTGTTCATGGCTGCTATTAGCCGTTCTATAGTTGCTACGTCTTTATGAAAAAAAACTCTTGAATTATTATTACCCCGCTCGAAAGGATACCCGGCTTCTTCCAGGGCAAGGCAATATTTACGTAAAGTACTTGAGCCAATCCCTAAGTTCTTAGCTACCTCTGATCCCCAATAAGTTTGAGCCATACTTTGTCCTCCCTCTGCTCTAAGCTGTTTTTTAGTTGTTACATAGTCTTTTTCCTTCTTTAAAAAGGTAACACCTTCTTTTTTAAATTTAAAGAAAAGTTTTTATTACCTTTTACAGCTATCAATTAATAATAATTTGTCTATTTATCTTTTCAAAAAGTAAAACCTTTAAATACTAGTTGACTTTCAAATTACCTAAAACAATATCCATTTTATTTAAAAAAAGGAAACCTATTAATAGGTTTCCTTTCTTATTAAGGAGATTTTAAATATAAGTGCAAAACAATCGTTCGAATACTCGTTCCACACTATAATATATGTTTTCTTATTTAAAATGGTGCAATAAATTTTTGTATTATTTATTCTCTTTTAAAATATATACTAAGCAAAATCTGATATAAAAAACATTGATTTTATTAATCCTATCTAATCTAACTTTTATTATTTAAAAATGAGGAAAATCACTATTATACAAGCCTGCACACAAATAGATATATTAAATATCATATTAAAGTAGATGTAGAAACAATCTAAATATAAAATAAATGGAGGTTTTTTAAATTGGGTGATCAAGAAAATAAATATTACAATGATCATATTAAAAAAGATGATTGTAAGGTTAAATCAGAAACACGAACTCCACTCAGCGATACTGACGTAACGCCTGTTCTTGCAACAAATCCAAGAGTTAAAATTCCAGTTGTATTAGCAGAAAGAACGCTTCAAATTGTAGTAGAAGCAGATATTCCACTTTGTCCACCAGCAGTAGAAATTAAAAGAGTGTTAAAAGATGTATTTTTAACACAATGTAAACTAGTACCTGTTGAGTATGAACCAATTAATGCAACAGGATATTTACAAGTAACAAGAGCAAAATTGTTTGTAGAAGGTTTTATTCGTAAAAATATTGAATATGCGGGTAAAGATTGCAATGGCGTAATTTATGATAAAATTGCAAAGGTTCACTTCTCTGGTTTTGCTGATATAACTGAAGATGAATTTCTTTCTCCAGCAGTTATAGCTTTTTCTTCAGAAAGTAAAGCTCGTTTCATTAATCCAAAAAAGAATGATGTTCCTCGTCTAGACAAATACTTCTTTGAAAATAATGTTTTCTATAATGAACAACCATTCTGTGAATTAATTAGTGCAGAATTTTATGAGCTTGACTATTCGCCATGCTATATTGATCATCATGATAAAAAACATCATGGAGATTCATGTGATAAAAAACATGACGAAAAAGCATTTGACAAATTACGTGAGAAAATCGTTCTTGATTTGACTTTGAAAGTATTACAAACTCAACAAGTACAACTTGGAACAACTGGATTTAACTGCTAATTAAAAATGTTTATGCACTAAAAAGAGAGAAGAATCCTAAAAAATTCTTCTCTCTTTTTTCTATTAAATTTTAAAATTTATTTACTAAACAAAACAAATTCAAAATAATTTCTTTTGTTCTATATCTGCTACGCTATCTATAGCAACGGTTGCTACGTCAATCCTTTCAGCACTTGATACCACTAAGGTTTATAGCCTGTTCTAGTGTTATGTTCTTCTTGTTCATAGCTGCTATTATCCGTTCTATAGTTGCTACACAGTGTTTTCTTTTACATCTACCAATTTAGTAATTTATACAAGATTTTATACAAAAAAAACAGAAAAACAAAATAGCAAAGCCCCTCGGAATTCTTGCTATATCAACAATGTATAAAATCATGCATATGAATTGAACAAGTGTAGAAACAAGAAACAAAGTAAACACAAGGATTCCCCCTTGTCCTTGCTACCGATAATCATACGTTATGTTAACCTTACATGGATTTTTATTCATCACCATTTTCATAGTTTAAAAAGACAACTTGTACCCGTTTTTTAGGAGTAGAGAGAGCAATCGTAACCTAAAACGCAAAGTAAGTTACAGAACATGTTAGATAAATAGAAGGAGCTTCTAATAAATAGAGGCTCCTTCTTTGTACATGTACACACACATATTATTCTATATGAGCAAATTTAACTTTATTTGGATCGACCTTTGCATTTATAACTTTGACCTTTACAGAATAAGTAGCTTCTTCTAGAAATTTTATAGGGGCTAAAAATGGTTGAAAAGCTGAATGCTTATGATTAGGTATAGTAGCACTTGTTACATATGATAGATCACCTATTAAATTATAAAACTCAAATACTACACGACTTGGTTCTTGTTCATTAGATGAACTTACATCAGCAATCCCAATAAAAGTATTAAAATAAGGGTAGTATCTTATTGCATCCCCATCATAAAGCCAAAACTCACTTTCATTTATCGATGATTTTTCATTATTAATTTGAGCGGAAACTGTATTCTGTACAGGACTATAAAATGGAATAAAAACTAAAAATCCTATACTCATTACCGGAATAAGAATACTTTTTTTAATTTTAACCACTCCCTTAATTCCATTTTTTAACAATCATATAATACAAATTTTCTTCTGAAGTGTAAACGATTATTTTTTTATTGGAATAGTCAAAAATGCTGTGACGATAATAGGACGTTATGTTAACTCTCTATGAATGATCATTCATAGAGAGTTTTTTTGAAATTTAAAAGAGATTTCTATTTTAAGCTTTCAACCTTTATATAAAGAATGAGATAAGAAAACAAAAATATAAGATAGGTTAAGGAAACAAGCGTTTTTCTTATAAAAACATAAAATAATACAAATCTTGTTTGAAAAGGAGGTATAAAAAAATGAGTTCGAATTGTAATTGCTGGAAGTACAAACATCACAATGATTGTCCGGAACATAAATATCATTGTGATTGCTGGAAGCACAAACATCACGATGATTGTTCAAAAAACGAATATTATAATAATTCTTCAAAACACGTATATTATAATGATTGTTCAAAACACAAATATTATAATAAGTCTTCAAAACAAGAACATCATAATGATACTTCAAAAGCTTACCGCCCACATTTTAACGAAAATAAACGCTCAACAAAATAATAGATAATATTAAGTTTTGAGAATCCCTTAATTGATAAAAAAATTAAAATATGTATACTCCCCCTCAAAACACAAACATCATTGTGATCAAAAACATGCATAAGATTGTATAGATTTTTTTATTTTTAATGAAAAGATCTATAAAAGGACTCATTCATTCTTAATAAGAACGAATGAGTCTTTTTTATTTACCACTAATAAAAGACATTATATTAACCTCACATGAATGTTTATTCATATCCACTTTTCACTACTTTTATCACTAATAAAAGCAACTAATCCAATTAAATCATCAAGCATATGAATTGTTTAATACATAACCAGTCCCCAAAAAAATATATAAACATATTGTATTGTATGTACGATTTCTTGAACAAACACTTTAAAAAAGGAGCAATCTATATGCTTGAAGATAAATCTAAAGTGAATTACCCATATGAATTTGCAGAAACTACAACAACACCAATTAAAAAACCAAATTATAGGAAATTTAAAAATAGTACAGACACACAACCTTTACCTATTTCAAACCATTATGTTGAAAAACTTCTATACTCGGAAAAAATCAATAACCCTAAAAAGAAATAATCAAAAGTCTTTTCCTTGCTTTTGGGCAAGAGTGCTGGCTGGGGGTTTGGGGGCCAGCCCCCAGGAACTTAGCGTTAATGAAATATAGAATAAGAGAGAATCTTGAACGGATGAACTAGCGGTTCGGCTCGTATAATTGCTTATTCAAGTCGATAACCATTATCTTGCTTTTGGTCTGTCGGCTTGGCGATAAAGGCAAATCGAGCCGAAAAAAGTTTTGCAAGGACAAAATAAAAAAAAAAGGCGTTAGCCTTAAGGTGAGGATAAACGAACTGATTTTTTTATTTTGAGGGTGGAGATTTTTGAGTGGTTTTCTCAAAAATACGACCCGTTCCTTGCGGAACTTTTAGCTATATATATAGAGTGAGAAAGGAAAAATACAAAAACTCAATAATATCAAGGGTTTAAAGGGGGTAGGGTGTGATTATTTGATCACACCTGTGTGACTAAATAATCACACCTAAAAAATGGGAAATAAGATAAAATAAAAAAAAGCAAGACTAAAAGTCAGGCTTTTTTAAAATAAATAAACTGGTAATTTATGTTTTTTACTGCTATCTTTAATTTTAAAATTCCGAAGAGATCTTTTAAAAATATGTTGAGTTGCCTTATCTACACCATCTTTAGGAGAACAACACATAACATTAGGATTCACAAACCATGTTCTAGAAGAACAAATTCTTCCATCATCAGTAGTCATTCCAGCTTCAGCAACACCAAGTATACCTTTCTTTAATAAAGAGTTCATAATCCTAGAAATATATTCTCTAGTATTTCCAAATTGTTCAGCTAAATAACTAGGAGTTGCTGCATTTGTTTCAACCTCTAATTCATTATCTACTCTTTCTATTATTACATTTGTCTTAAACTCAATGTAAGGAGTAAGCTTAAATAAAAATGCTTCTTCTTTAGGTTGTAAGTAACCAATTTTATTTAAATAATTTATGTTATCCATAATTAATTGCACGAACTTCACCCCATCAGTTCGTTTTTTCTTTTTACCTATAAAATAATCTTCACCAGTTGTACTATGTAAAATTTGCAACAACAATTGCTGTTGTTCAGAAGATAAGCCTACATTTGCTTGTTCTAAAAAGCTTTCAATTTGATTTTCTCTTGATCTAGCTTTCTTTTCAGCTTGTCCAAAATCTACAACTTTTGTCATAAAATAATTCTCTCCCTTAGTGGAAGGAATCAACTTTTATATGTTAGAATGTATATAGAATATATATTGGTTGATTCCAACCTTATTATGAAAAACCGCCTGCCGACCAAAGCATGGGCGGTTTTTCTCGTTTATTACATCTTTCTTTATAATAACATGAAATACGTTACTAAAGGTTTCCATCTACTAAAAGTCAATTCTCTTTTTCACCCATTATCACGTCTATCTTTCCATATCAAACCCTCTCTGCTTATTCATTTCCCTCTTATGTTCCTGTTCAAAATGATTATTAACTTCCCTACCAACCAATTCATTTTTAACAAGCCCTCTAAGCGCCTGAAATTGCTCTTTTAAAGCCGTTTTCGTCTGTTGGTATAAAACCCTTATATTTATTTGTAAATCCTTTATATGAGCTTTTAAAGACCCTATTTCCTTATGTAATACACTAACTTCATTTTTTAACTGACCTTTTTCTTGTTTCAATATCCTATTCTCTTCCATCCAACCTTCTGCAGTCATTTTTAAACTTTGATACTCTTTCACAAAGTCTGTTTTTCTCAAACGCTCATAATCCTTTTTGATAGTAACCGCTGCATTCACTTGTTTTGTTAATTCTTGATATTGTTCTGGTGATAACACATAATTTCTTGTCTGTTTCTTCGTGATTTCAGCTTTTCCAAACATCTTATCCTGTACTTCTGTTATTACTTCTTTACGCAAAAATGGAATTTTAACAGGTTCATTTGGTACTTGATCCGCAACACTATCTAATTCTTGTTGCTTTTGTTTTACTCTTTTTTCTAACTCTACATAACCTTGGCCAATCAGTTGCAGCTTTTCACTTCCACTTTCCACTTGTTGCTTCATTGTCTCTAATTCTTTGTACTTATCAACGACATCACTTTCCAAACGCTTTTTCACCATCTGTAATTCTTTTGCTTTTTCTTCAGCATCTTTCAAATGATGATCAACAACTTGTAATTGCGTTTCTTTTTCTTGTACTTGATTTTCAACAAATGATTTTGTTTCTGCATATTCCTTGTATTGACGGACTTTCATGTACTTGTGAGACCCTACATTGGCCCTTTCAAAATCAGGAATATGTTCTTTTGCTAATTCCTCGATATAAGCCGTTTCTAATGTTCTCCAATTTGCAATAAGTTCCGTTCCTTTTCCTTTTATGCCTTGTTGTTGCAAGGCTCTATCCATTCCGACACGCCTCGTTAATCCTCGACTACTTTCGAAATTCGGTACATAGTTAATATGTAAATGTGGATTGGCTTCATCATCATGTAAAACCATGTTTATAAACTGCTAGATTGGGATTTCGCCTTTGAAACGCTTCAGCATACTGTTTTAACGCTTCCTTTTTGGCCTTCCTATACTTTGGGTCATCTTTGCCTTCCCCAATCGCTACGACCAATTCTCGTTGCTCATGCGTCTTTGTATCTTTTCTTATC
>NZ_JBWYHD010000030.1:0-15647 GCF_056711665.1 Bacillus sp. Medicinal_06
GCTCATAACCCGAAGGTCGCAGGTTCAAATCCTGTCCCCGCAACCAATGGTCCCGTGGTGTAGTGGTTAACATGCCTGCCTGTCACGCAGGAGATCGCCGGTTCGACCCCGGTCGGGACCGCCATTTATACAAAGAAAAGAACGAAACAACTTGTTTCGTATTTTTTTATTTATTTTTAAGAAAACTTATAAAGACAGTCAATCTTATCCTTAGGACAACTCCTAAGGTCTTTTTTATATGTTCAAAATGAAACAAAGTGAAAAAGTCTGTATAATAAAGAGCAGAGAATATTGTGAGTAAGGTAGGTGAAACCTTTGAATAAATATGAAATAACGACAACTTCTTCTGAAGAGACGCAGAACTTATCAGAAAGGTTAGGACAACTTGTTAAGGAACAAGATGTACTTATTTTAGAAGGAGACTTAGGTGCTGGTAAGACAACATTTACGAAAGGTCTTGCAAAAGGCCTTGGTGTGAAACGAGTTGTAAATAGTCCGACATTCAATATTATTAAAGAGTACAAAGGAAGATTACCGCTATATCATATGGACGTGTATCGTTTAGCGGAAAGCGAAGAAGATTTAGGGTTTGATGAGTATTTTTATGGTGAAGGTATAACAGTAGTAGAATGGGCGCACTTAATTGAACCTTTTCTGCCGAATGAGAAATTAAAAATAAGCTTGTTCCATACCGGTAATGATACAAGAAAAATTGTATTAGAACCGAATGGTGAACGTTATATTAGATTATGTGAGGAGCTATTACAAGATGAAAGTACTAGCAATTGATACTTCAAATTATGTAATGGGGGTTTCTCTTATTGATGGAAATACTGTTATGGGGGAAATCATTACGAATTTAACAAAAAATCATTCTGTGCGCCTTATGCCAGCGGTAGAACAACTTTTAAAAGAATGTAATGTAAAACCGAAAGAGTTAGATAAAATTGTTGTAGCGGCTGGTCCTGGATCTTATACAGGAGTTCGAATTGGTGTGACTGTTGCAAAAACGTTAGCTTGGTCATTGCAAATACCGATTGTCGGTGTATCTAGCTTAGAAGCATTGGCTGCGAATGGAGCTAATTTTCATGGTGTTATTTGTCCATTGTTTGATGGACGTCGCGGGCAAATTTATACAGGACTGTATACATATAAAGAAGAGCAGTTATCTTCTGTAGAAGATGATCGGATTGTTCTTATTGTGGATTGGTTACAGATGTTAAAAGACAAGGGACAACCTGTTTTATTTATCGGTAATGACGTAGATCAACATAAAGAGACAATTGTAGAATATCTAGGGGATCAAGCTGTGTTTGCCTCTTGCACAAAGAACAACCCAAGACCAAGTGAATTAGCATTGTTAGGATTACAAAAAGAGGAACAAAGTGTACATACATTTGTTCCAAGCTACCTCCGTTTAGCAGAAGCAGAAGCAAAATGGCTAGAAAGTCAAAAAAAATAGGGGTTATCAAAATGGATATTACATTTAGAAAGATGACGACGGATGATATCACTCAAATTGTAGTAATTGAAGAAGCGTCATTCGCAACTCCTTGGACGGCCGATTCATTTTATCGTGAACTGACGATGAGTGAATATGCACATTATGTCGTAATAGAAAAAGATGGTATGGTAATTGGATACTGTGGATTGTGGATTATTATTGATGAATCACATATTACGAACATAGCCATTTTGCCGGCATATCGTGGTCAAAAGCTTGGGGAGGCTTTGCTGAAAGAAGTAATGGAACAAGCAAGAGAAATGGGAGCAAAAACGATGACCCTTGAAGTACGGATGTCAAATGAAGTAGCGAAACAGTTATACCGAAAGTATGGATTCCAAAATGGTGGAATTCGTAAACGATACTATACAGACAATTATGAAGATGGTCTTGTAATGTGGGTGAATATATAATGGAAAAAAATACGATTATACTTGGCATTGAAACGAGCTGTGATGAAACGGCTGTAGCAGTTGTTAAAAATGGAACAGAAATAGTGGCAAACGTTGTCGCTTCACAAATCGAAAGCCATAAGCGTTTTGGCGGAGTTGTACCAGAAATTGCATCGCGTCATCATGTAGAACAAATTACAGTTGTATTAGAAGAGGCATTAAAAGAAGCGAACATTACATTTGAAGATATTGATGCGATTGCGGTAACAGAAGGACCGGGTTTAGTGGGGGCTCTTTTAATTGGTGTAAATGCAGCTAAAGCAATTGCATTTGCACATAATATTCCTCTTGTTGGTGTTCATCATATTGCTGGACATATTTACGCGAATCGTTTAGTGAAAGAACTACAATTCCCATTATTATCACTTGTTGTATCTGGAGGACATACAGAGCTTGTGTATATGAAGGAACATGGTTCATTTGAAGTGATTGGTGAAACGAGAGATGATGCAGCAGGAGAAGCATATGATAAGGTTGCACGTACATTATCGATGCCTTATCCAGGGGGACCTCATATTGATCGTCTTGCTCATGAAGGAAAGCCGACAATTGATTTACCTCGTGCATGGCTAGAGCCGGATTCGTATGATTTTAGCTTTAGTGGATTGAAATCAGCAGTTATCAACACTGTGCATAACGCAAAACAACGTGGTGAAGAAATTGCGCCAGAAGATTTAGCAGCTAGCTTCCAAGCGAGTGTAATAGATGTACTCGTGACGAAAGCAGCGCGTGCAGCAGAAGCGTATGATGTAAAACAAGTGTTGCTTGCTGGTGGTGTTGCAGCGAATAAAGGACTTCGTGCACGTTTAGAGGAAGAGTTTGCAAAAAAAGAAGAAATTGAGCTTATTATTCCACCGTTATCCTTGTGCACAGATAATGCAGCGATGATTGCAGCAGCGGGCACAATTGCATATGAGCAAGGAAAACGTGCAACATTAGCTTTAAATGCAAATCCAGGATTAGATATTGAGGCATAGTTATACACATAATTAACCACAACCTGTGGATAAAACCCATATTATCTGTTGATAATATGGGTTTTATTGTGAGTATTGAATGTTTATAACTTTTATATGATTTGTGGATAATGTGGAAAAGTTATTTTTGTGTTTATATAATAAAGGTGGATATGTGCATAAGGTTGTGGATAATTGTGTTAAGGTCAGACCTTTGACCATAGTCTTTTGTATTGAAAAATAAACAAGGTAGTTGAGGGGCTTTCAACTACCTTGTTTTTATCATATGAATATATAAGGGTTATACGTGTAACTCTTCCCATTCCGCCATAAACTTCTCTAATTCTTCTTGTTTGGTTTGCTTTGCTGTTGTAATCTCGCTAGCCCGTTCGTAGTCAGCATATACTTCAGGTAAACAAAGCTCCTCTTCTAATTGTGCAATTTCTTCTTCTAACTTTGCGATGTTTTGTTCAATTTCTTCAATTTTTCGGATACGCTGACGTTCCTGCTTTTTACGTTCTTTTTCTTCAAGATAGCTTAATTTTTCTTGAGCAACGCTTTTTTGAATAGGTACATCATTTTCTTGCTGTTCAAATTCTGTCCGTTCAATCATTTCATTTTTCTTTTCAATATAGTAGTCATAGTCACCTAAATATTCTTGTGCTCCCTCTGTTGATAACTCAACCACTGTAGTTGTGACACGGTTAATGAAATAGCGATCATGGGAAACGAATAAAAGAGTTCCAGGATAATCAATTAAGGCGTTTTCTAAAATCTCTTTACTATTTAAATCAAGATGGTTTGTAGGCTCATCGAGAATTAATAAATTAGATTTTTGCATCATCAATTTTGCTAGAGCTAATCGAGCTTTTTGACCACCACTTAGGGAAGATACTGGCTTTAATACATCATCCCCTGTGAATAAAAAGTTACCGAGTATCGTGCGAATTTCTTTTTCCGGCTCTAGCGGATAATCGTCCCATAATTCATTTAAAACACGCTTGGATGATGTTAAGTTTGCTTGTTCTTGATCATAATACCCAATAGATACATTTGAACCGAAAGAAACTTCACCGCTTAACGTCTTCAATTTATTTACAATCGACTTTAATAATGTAGATTTCCCAATACCGTTTGGACCGACTAGTGCGACACTATCACCTCGGGTTAATCGCATATTTACATGCTCAATAATTGGTTCTTTGTCATATCCAATTGAAACATCTTTTACCTGTAATACGTCGTTTCCGCTTTGTTTTTCGATATCAAAGTGGAAGGATGCGGATTTAGAATCACCTAATGGTCTGGTCAGTAATTCCATCCGATCTAATTGTTTCCGGCGACTTTGTGCACGTTTTGTTGTGGACGCACGAGCAATGTTCTTTTGGACAAAGTCTTCTAGTTTAGCGATTTCCTCTTGTTGTTTCTCATAACGTTTCATTTCTTGCTCATATAGTGCAGCTTTTAAATCTAAATATTTACTGTAGTTACCAACATATCGTCTGCTCTCTTTATTAGAAATTTCATATACTTGTGTAACAAGCTTGTCTAAAAAGTAGCGATCGTGGGACACGATTAAAATAGCTCCAGGATAGCCTTGTAAATATTGTTCAAGCCATGTTAATGTATCGATATCTAAATGGTTTGTTGGTTCGTCCAAGATGAGTAAGTCTGGTTTTGTTAATAGTAGCTTCCCAAGAGCAAGTCTTGTTTTCTGTCCGCCACTTAATGTGGAAATTGTTGTTTGGTGTGTTTCCGCTGGAAAACCAAGTCCACTTAAAATGGAGCGAATATCCGCTTCATATTGGTAACCACCTTGATCTTTGTAGTCTAACTGTAATTGATCATAATCAGCGAGTAATTTCTCGTACGTAGCAGCATTTGAAAAGTTCTCTTCCTTACCCATTTCCTGCTCTAACCTTCGAAGTTTCTTCTCCATATGCTGCAGATGTGTAAAGACGGTAAGCATTTCATCCCAAATTGTTAAAGAAGTTTCCAAACCTGTATTTTGGGCTAAATAACCAATAGAAACATCTTTTGGCTTTATAATTTCTCCACCATCGTGAGATAATTCACCGGCAATTATTTTTAATAATGTAGATTTTCCAGCACCATTTCGACCAACTAGTGCAATTCGATCTTTTGTTTGGACTTCCAATTTAATGTTTGCAAGAATTGTTTCAGCACCGTATAATTTTGAAAGCCCATTCACTTGTAATAAAATCAATGTTTTCACCTCAAATAATTTCTTAACTTTGCCATGTTTATATTTCTCAATCATACTAAAAATAGTGTATAGTTTAAAATAAAGAGAGAATTCTTCTCTCTATTATACAGGGAAAGTCATAAGTGCTAAACTTATGTATTTATTTTAAATCTGTGAACAAAGATAGGAAGAGAGGAGAGGTTACATGGATCAGCAAAAGATTCCACAGGCCACTGCCAAACGATTGCCTCTATACTATCGATTTATCCAAAATTTATCTCTTTCTGGTAAGCAACGTGTTTCATCGGCAGAATTGAGTGAGGCGGTAAAGGTAGACTCAGCAACAATTCGGAGAGATTTTTCATATTTTGGAGCGTTAGGGAAAAAGGGATATGGATATAATGTGAATTATTTACTATCATTCTTCCGAGAAACGCTCGATCAAGATGATATAACACGTGTAGCACTTATTGGAGTGGGTAATTTAGGGACCGCTTTCTTACATTACAATTTCACGAAAAATAATAATACAAAGATTGAAATGGCGTTTGATGTCAATGAAGAGAAAGTTGGAAAAGAAATCGGAGGAATTCCTGTATATCATTTGGATGAATTAGAAGAACGTTTAACAAATGATATACAGGTGGCAATATTAACAGTACCTGCTACCGTTGCACAAGCTGTAGCAGATCGATTGGCCGAAACAAATGTACATGGAATTTTAAATTTTACACCGGCACGATTAAATGTGTCAGAAAACATAAGAATTCATCATATTGATTTAGCTGTAGAATTACAAACGCTCGTTTATTTTTTGAAAAATTATCCACAATAAAACGCAGAGGAAATCCCTCTGCGTTTTATTATTGCCTTTTCTTTGTAAATTTGACTAAGATAAGTCGAAGTGCCAAATTAAAATCAATTGTTGCCATAGCAGCGAACAGCAGTGTCCAAAAGTTCCAAATTGTATCTGTAACGTTCGTAATTGCGAAACGTGTAAAGATACATCCAAGAAGGAAATACAGTGCTGCCATGAACAATGGTGAGTTCCTCATATTTAAAATCCTCCGATAAATCCTTGCATTTTTTCTGCTTGTTTGATCATTTCTTGTATTTGTTCGTTACTTACTAGTACTTGAGTTATTGCGACTAATGTATTCATCGCGACATGAGCCATAATAGGAACGATGATTCGTTTTGTTTTCACATATAGAAAAGCGAAAACAAGCCCCATGGAAGTGTATACTAACAAGTGTGTAAAATCAAAGTGAATGGCCGCGAAAACAAGCGAACTAATAATGGCTGCGATAAAGAAATTAAATCTTTTATAGAGTGTTCCAAATAAAATCTTTCTAAAGACAATCTCTTCTAAAATAGGACCGATGATAGATATAACAATAAGGAACCATGGAGTAGCTCTTGCTATTTCCATCAAATCTTGAGTGTTTTGAGAACCAGGATTAATCCCTAATAATCGCATTTCAATATTAGCTGCAAGTATTTGAGCAAACATAGCTAAAAAGAAACCGATAAAAATCCAGCCGATTGTAGCAGGAATGCTAGCTCGCTTCGTATCTAAATGTCTTTCACGTATATCGGTTCTAAGAAGCCAAAGTATAATACATAATGCAATAAAAAAGCTGATGATTGACCAGTGCCCAGCCATGATTTGCATTTTCTGCTCTCGTGAAACTGCCATATTATCATATAGTCCTGTTTTGAAAAGGAGCCATATGCCAAAAATTCCCGATAGTTGCATCAGAATATATGTAACTATAATCCACCAATATTGTTTTTTCAAATGGGTTAACCATCCTTTCTAACTCTAATTTATGAGATAAGGCGAGGAAACATGTGAACATCCCGCCGTGGGATACGTAATAACTGTTTGTATTATTATTTTTTTGTAAATCTTTATTTGAAAATGAAATAGATAACAGGAAAAAGCAGTACCTATAGAGAAAATAACTTATGGCATCCTTCATATTGTAACATACGATAAGTGGAAAAGCCGATTCATATAAAAAGGCTTTCTTGAGAATTATTGCTGTTATTGTTGTATAGAAAAAGTTTATATCGTAATTTGCGAAAAAATTATGATTTTTTTACTTGCAAAAGAAATTTAGATTATTTATTATTATAAGTGTGTTAGCACTCATAGTCTTTGAGTGCTAATAAAGAAAATTTACATAGGAAAATGAGGAGGTTATTGTTCATGCTAAAGCCATTAGGTGATCGCGTTGTAATTGAGCTTGTTCAAGCAGAAGAAAAAACAGCAAGTGGTATTGTATTACCAGACACTGCAAAAGAAAAACCACAAGAGGGTAAAGTTGTTGCAGTAGGTACTGGTCGAGTGCTTGAAAATGGTGAGCGTGTTGCTTTAGAGGTAGCAGCAGGTGATCTTATCATCTTCTCAAAATATGCAGGTACTGAAGTGAAATATGAAGGTACAGACTACTTGATTTTACGTGAAAGTGACATTTTAGCAGTTATCGGTTAATTATATACATTTTAAAAATCCAAGGGGGTCAAATATTATGGCAAAAGATATTAAATTTAGTGAAGAAGCACGTCGTTCGATGCTTCGCGGTGTCGACACTCTTGCAAACGCAGTAAAAGTAACGCTTGGACCAAAAGGTCGTAACGTTGTACTTGAGAAAAAATTCGGTTCACCACTTATTACAAATGATGGTGTAACAATTGCAAAAGAAATCGAATTAGAAGATGCATTCGAAAACATGGGTGCAAAATTAGTAGCAGAAGTTGCTAGCAAAACAAATGACGTAGCTGGTGACGGAACAACAACTGCAACTGTATTAGCACAAGCCATGATTCGTGAAGGTTTAAAAAACGTAACAGCTGGTGCGAACCCAATGGGTCTTCGTAAAGGTATCGAAAAAGCTGTTGTTGCAGCAGTAGAAGAATTAAAAACGATTTCTAAACCAATCGAAGGTAAATCTTCTATCGCGCAAGTAGCTGCTATCTCTGCTGCTGACGAAGAAGTAGGTAAATTAATTGCTGAAGCAATGGAACGCGTTGGTAACGACGGCGTTATTACTTTAGAAGAATCTAAAGGATTCACAACAGAATTAGATGTAGTAGAAGGTATGCAATTCGATCGTGGATATGCATCTCCTTACATGATTACTGATTCTGACAAAATGGAAGCAGTCCTTGATAACCCATATATCTTAATCACTGACAAAAAGATTTCTAACATTCAAGAAATCTTACCAGTGTTAGAGCAAGTGGTACAACAAGGTAAACCACTTCTTATCATTGCAGAAGATGTAGAAGGCGAAGCGTTAGCTACGTTAGTAGTAAACAAACTTCGTGGTACATTCAATGTAGTAGCTGTTAAGGCTCCTGGATTTGGTGACCGTCGTAAAGCAATGCTTGAAGATATCGCAATCTTAACTGGTGGCGAAGTAATCACTGAAGAATTAGGACGTGACTTAAAATCTGCTACAGTTGAATCTTTAGGACGCGCTGGTAAAGTTGTTGTAACGAAAGAAAACACAACTGTAGTTGAAGGTATTGGAAATACACAACAAATCGAAGCTCGCATCGGTCAAATCCGCGCGCAATTAGAAGAAACAACTTCTGAATTCGATCGTGAAAAATTACAAGAGCGCCTTGCTAAACTTGCAGGTGGCGTAGCGGTAATTAAAGTAGGTGCAGCAACTGAAACTGAGTTAAAAGAGCGCAAACTTCGCATTGAAGATGCACTTAACTCAACTCGTGCAGCAGTAGAAGAAGGTATTGTTGCAGGTGGCGGTACTTCACTTATGAACGTATATACAAAAGTAGCTGGTCTTGTAGCTGAAGGCGACGAAGCAACAGGTATCAACATTGTACTTCGTGCATTAGAAGAGCCAGTTCGCCAAATCGCAATCAACGCTGGTCTAGAAGGATCTGTTGTTGTAGAACGCTTAAAAGGCGAAAAAGTAGGCGTTGGTTTCAACGCAGCTACAGGCGAATGGGTAAATATGCTTGAGTCTGGTATCGTAGATCCAACAAAAGTAACTCGTTCTGCACTTCAAAACGCAGCATCTGTTGCAGCTATGTTCTTAACAACTGAAGCTGTAGTTGCTGACAAACCAGAACCAAATGCACCAGCAATGCCTGACATGGGCGGCATGGGCATGGGCGGTATGGGCGGAATGATGTAATTTCGTTCGCATAAAAAAACATCCATCTCTAATAGAGATGGATGTTTTTTTTTGTTGTACATGGAAGAAAAATTATTGCGATAAAGATTTAATCACACTGAGAAAATAATTTCTGTAGAATTTTGTCGCTTTCTCTCTTGACCATATTGATACTTCATTGTTAGAATCTAGGAAGATAATATAAAACAATCCTTCATATATCCTCAATGATATGGTTTGAGAGTCTCTACCGGGTTACCGTAAACAACCTGACTATGAAGGCAGTGCGTCTTATATTTATAAAGAGCGGAATACTATCTTTATAAAGTCAGACCCCTGCCTTTTCTTTGTTATGAGACTGAGGGCGGAGGACTGGCTTTTTTTATTATATTGGTAATGCTTTTTGCCAAATTGGTGAAAATATTTATATACAGAACTAACGTTGGGGTGATTATTTTGAAAAAACAGCACGATACGATTATCGTTTTAGATTTTGGGAGTCAGTACAATCAGTTAATTGCACGTCGAATTCGTGAGTTCGGTGTATACAGTGAACTTCATCCACATACAATTACTGCAGAAGAAATTAAAGCAATGAATCCAAAAGGGATTATCTTCTCTGGGGGACCAAACAGTGTATATGGTGAAAATGCATTCCACTGTGATGAAAAAATCTTTGAATTAGGATTACCGGTATTTGGTATTTGCTACGGTATGCAACTTATGACAAAACACTTTGGTGGAAAAGTAGAACGTGCAAACCATCGTGAGTACGGAAAAGCAGTTCTTAAAGTAGAGAACGAATCAAAATTATATGCAAACCTTCCAGAAGAGCAAGTTGTATGGATGAGCCACGGTGACTTAGTAACAGGTTTACCAGAAGGGTTCGTAGTGGATGCAACAAGTGACTCTTGCCCAATTGCTGGTATGAGTAATGAAGCACAAAACCTATACGGCGTACAATTCCACCCAGAAGTACGTCACTCTGAGCACGGAAATGATTTAATCAAAAACTTCGTATTCGGCGTATGTGGATGTTCTGAAGGCTGGAACATGGAAAACTTTATTGAAGTGGAATTAGAGAAAATCCGTGAAACTGTTGGTGACAAAAAAGTACTATGCGCACTTAGTGGCGGTGTAGACTCTTCTGTTGTAGCGGTATTAATTCATAAAGCAATCGGTGATCAATTAACATGTATTTTCGTTGACCACGGTTTACTTCGTAAAGGTGAAGCAGAAGGTGTTATGAAAACATTTAGCGAAGGCTTCCACATGAACGTTATTAAAGTGGATGCGAAAGAACGTTTTATGAATAAATTAAAAGGCGTTGAAGATCCAGAGCAAAAACGTAAAATCATCGGTAACGAATTCATTTACGTATTTGATGATGAGGCTTCTAAATTAGAAGGAATGGACTTCTTAGCACAAGGTACACTGTACACAGACATTATTGAAAGTGGTACAGCAACTGCACAAACAATTAAATCTCACCATAACGTTGGTGGACTTCCAGAAGATATGCAGTTTAAATTAATTGAGCCTTTAAATACGTTATTTAAAGATGAAGTGCGCGCATTAGGATCTGAATTAGGAATTCCTGATGAAATCGTATGGCGTCAACCGTTCCCAGGTCCAGGACTTGGTATTCGTGTATTAGGCGAGATTACAGAAGAAAAATTAGAAATCGTTCGTGAATCTGATGCGATTTTACGTGAAGAAATCATAAAAGCAGGTTTAGACCGTGAAATTTGGCAATACTTCACAGCGCTTCCTGGTATGCGTAGTGTAGGTGTTATGGGTGACGAGCGTACTTACGATTACACAGTAGGTATCCGTGCAGTAACATCTATTGACGGTATGACAGCTGACTGGGCACGTATCCCTTGGGACGTATTAGAGAAAATCTCTGTACGTATCGTTAACGAAGTAAAACACGTTAACCGTATCGTGTATGATGTAACAAGTAAGCCGCCAGCAACGATTGAGTGGGAATAGAATAAGTTTTTTCGCTTAAAGGAAGATCCATCTATGATTTTATGCATAGATGGATCTTTTTTTGTCTATCTACACGAACGAAAATGATTATTTATATAAAAATGTTCGTTTTTAGATTGACATATACCTGTGTGTGAGTTAATATGAGTATGTAATTGATGTGAAAAGTGAATATTATAGCCGTCGTATAATATCGGGGATATGGCCCGAAAGTTTCTACCTAGCTACCGTAAATGGCTTGACTACGAGGCGTTTGTATAAAGGTTAGGGGAAATCTACCTTTGTTTATAGAACGCTTCCATGTATACGCAATGGAGGCCTTTTTTATTTTTATAGATAAAAGAGGGCTAGGGAGGATTACGACGAGTAATCATATAACGGGGGAAACGTAGGATGAAACGTTATTTTCAGTTTGATGAGCTCGGTACGAATTATAAAACTGAGTTCATTGCAGGGTTAACGACATTTTTATCTATGGCATATGTGTTGTTTGTCAATCCTGCTACACTGTCGCTGGGGAATATTAAGGGATTACCAGCTGGAACAGGAATGGATCCGGGAGCGGTCTTTGTTGCCACTGCATTAGCAGCTGCGATTGGTTCACTCATTATGGGGGTTTTTGCAAAGTATCCAATTGCTTTAGCGCCAGGTATGGGGATCAATGCATTCTTTGCTTACACAGCGGTGTTAACAATGGGGATTCCATGGCAAACAGCGATTGCCGGAACATTAATGTCAGGTATTATCTTTATTATTCTTACTGCTTCTGGTATTCGTGAGAAAATTATTAATGCAATTCCCGTGGAGTTAAAGTTCGCGGTAGCGGCAGGTATTGGTTTGTTTATTGCCTTTCTTGGTTTTCAAAATGCCGGGATTATTGTGAAGAATGATGCGGTTCTTGTTGGATTGGGGGATTTAACAAAGGGCACAACATTACTTGCGATTTTCGGTGTAGTGATTACGATCATTTTAATGATTAAAAAGATAAATGGTGCAGTTTTCTATGGGATGATTCTTACAGCAATCTTAGGAGTAGCAACAGGATTAATTGATACACCTAAAGCTGTAGTCGGTGCAATCCCGAGTTTGGAACCTACGTTCGGTGTGGCGTTCCAGCACTTCGGAGATATTTTCACTGTTCAAATGGGGATTGTTATTATAACGTTCTTCTTCATCGATTTCTTTGATACAGCAGGTACGCTTGTAGCAGTTGCGAATCAAGCAGGATTAATGAAGAATAACAAACTACCACGTGCAGGAAAAGCATTATTTGCAGATGCGATTGCGACTGTAATTGGTGCTATTCTTGGTACATCTACAACAACGTCTTACATTGAATCATCTTCAGGGGTAGCAGCAGGAGGACGTTCAGGATTTACAGCAGTTGTGACAGCTGGATTTTTCTTGCTAGCACTTTTCTTCTCGCCATTATTAAGCGTTGTAACAGCGGCTGTAACGGCACCAGCGTTAATTATTGTAGGGATTTTGATGGTTTCATCTTTAGGAGAAATTGATTGGAAGAAATTCGAGATTGCAGTACCGGCATTCTTCACAATTATTTCTATGCCACTTACGTATAGTATTGCAACAGGAATTGCGATTGGATTTATCTTCTATCCAATTACGATGGTTGTAAGTGGTCGTCGTAAAGAAATTCATCCAATTATGTATGTTATGGGAGTTTTATTCGTACTATATTTCATCTACGTTCGTAAATAAAAGGGGTTTTTTGAAAGGTCTAGACTTAAGGGGAGTCTAGGCCTTTTTTGCGTCTTCAGAAAATCTTAAGGATTTCGTTCCGTTTTTCTTCAGAAGTTTTCTTATAATAAGAAATAGGGACTTTAAAAGTTTTGGGGGCGATATTGTGGCACAGGAAACCATACTTGTTGTAGATGATGAAAAAGAAATTAGGGATTTAATTGCGATTTATTTAAAAAATGAAGGATATAAGGTGTTACATGCTGAGGATGGAGCAGAAGGATTAGCTATATTAGAGAAGAACGAAGTGCATTTAGTTGTATTAGATATTATGATGCCGAAAATAGATGGGATTCATATGTGTATGAAAGTAAGAGAAGCGAAAGAGATGCCGATTATTATGCTGTCTGCAAAAACGCAAGATATGGATAAAATTTTAGGGCTAACAACAGGTGCGGATGATTATGTAACGAAACCATTCAATCCGTTAGAACTAATTGCGAGAATTAAATCACAGCTCCGTCGCTATATGAAAATGAACGGCTTCACTGTTCAAAATGAGGATGAGTTAGAAATTGGAGATATGAAAATAAATGTTTCAACACATGAAGTCAGTGTAGAGGGAGAAGAAGTGAAACTAACGCCAAGGGAATTTTCAATTTTAGAGTTACTCGCCCGTAATCCAGGTATGGTCTTTAGTGCAGAACAAATTTATGAAAAGGTTTGGAATGAAAGGTCCTTTCAATCGGATAATACTGTAATGGTACATATTCGAAAAATACGTGAGAAGGTAGAGGAGAATCCAAGGAAACCGAGATACATAAAAACGGTATGGGGAGTGGGGTATAAGATTGAGAAAGATATATAATCCGTTTACCTATATGTATAAGAAAACGATAAGATTAATTGAAAAGATAGTAAAGAGCGTGCGACGTAGCATACGAATCCAACTTATTACGACTTTTATTGCTTGTGCGTTATTAGGGCTGTTTGTATCGACGAAGATAGTAGCCCCTATTTTTGAGGATGCAAATCAAAATGTTGAAATTAATTATAGGGATGGCATGGAGCAAATTAATCGTAAAGCTCAAAGTACGGCAGAAATGATGGTTACGGAAAACAAGTTAGATGCTTTGCAAAATATGATAGAGTTAGAAAACCAAAACTTAGAACAGGGGCACGAAGCCTTTAAAATATTAATTACTGATGAAAGTGGTAAGGTTCTGTATAAAACGAAGCAGGCACAAGAAGAACAAATTAATTTGCATAATACAATTCGTAATGCGACCTCATTTGCTATCAATTATTCAAATAATAATGATATTGAAAGGTCAAGAAAAGAGTTTATTACTTTTTCACCTATTACAATTGAAGATAAGAACTTATATATGTTTGTGAGTGGGATTCCTCAAGGAGAGGTAGTGTATTATAAAGTAGAAGGTCCATTTCCGTTTCTAATTGGTGTACTTGTATTTATTTTCTCTTTCTTCTATATAACAAAGAGAAAGATGCAACAAATCGAAGCGATGGCACGAGGGGTAAAAGAAATAGAAAAAGGAAACTTAGCTTATCGTATTGAGAAAAAAGGTGAGGATGAGATCGCTGCTTTGACTGAGAATATTAACAATATGGCAGAAGAGCTTATGTATAATATTGAAAAAGAGCGTAAATTAGAGAAACAAAAAAATGAACTCATTACAAATGTATCGCATGATTTACGAACGCCACTTACTTCCATTATGGGGTATTTACGATTGTTGCGAGATTCTAAATATGAAAATAAAGAACAACATGATGAATATACAAGGATCGCTTTTGCGAAATCGGAGCAGTTAAAGAACTTAATAGAAGATTTATTTGAGTATACGAAGTTAACGAATGAAAATATTGTATTAGAAAAGCAAGAAGTATGTATGAATGAACTCCTTGATCAATTAATAGAAGAATTAGTGCCGCAAGCAGAAGAACATGGTCTTGAATTTATTAAAAAGTTTCCTGAAGAACGTGTATATGCTGCCATTGATTCAGAAAAGATGGTCCGTGTGTTTGAAAACTTATTAATGAATGCGATTAAATATAGCAGAGATGATGGAGAGATAAAAGTTTCTCTTCAAAGGCAACGCCGACATATGGAAATTATAGTTGCGAATCATAGTGAAGAGTTTACAAGAGAGGAATTAGCAAATTTATTCGAGCGCTTTTATAAGAAAGATCAATCTAGAAGTAGAGTAACAGAAGGTTCGGGACTCGGATTAGCTATTGCTAAAAGTATTGTTGAGTTGCAAGGAGGGGGGATTCGAGCTGAATATGAGGATGGAATTATTCAGTTTATCGTTTCGTTGCCCATTATAGAAGAAAAGTAAATGAATAGAATTTGATACATTAAAAAAGGCTTGTTTATGAAGAATAAGCCTTTTTGATATTTTTTCAAAAAATGTATTGACGATTATATAAATGAGGTGTAATATTATACGAGTCGCTGATAGTAACGAACAAAACGCGACAAACGAAATAAAAAACTTAGTTGACATTGAAAGGTGAAAATGTTAACATAAGGGAGTCGCAAATGAGCGACAAACGAGTTCTTTGAAAACTGAACGAAACAAACAACGTGAAACGTCAATTTTTATTTTAGATGCTAGACAAACTTTATTGGAGAGTTTGATCCTGGCTCAGGATGAACGC
>NZ_JBWYHD010000031.1:0-15061 GCF_056711665.1 Bacillus sp. Medicinal_06
CCTGAGCCAGGATCAAACTCTCCAATAAAGTTTGTCTAGCATCTAAAATAAAAATTGACGTTTCACGTTGTTTGTTTCGTTTAGTTTTCAAAGTTCAACATCGCGTTTCAGCGACTTTTATAATATAGCATTTCTTAATCAGTTCGTCAACTTATTTTTTCTTTCGTTGTTGACGACGCTTATTAATTTACCACATTAATAATCAATAAGTCAACACTATTCTTCATCTTTTTAAAATAAATGCCAAAATGATTTTCATCCTGGCATTATATACAACTTAATGATAACCAAAGCACAAATACCCGGTATTCCCAAAATACTAGAAACAGAAGCCGTACCAAGGTTAATCGGAATATGAAAACCAAAATACGTTCCAACCACATTAACCGCAAACAATAGTACTACACCTATTATTACTTTAACAAACATCTTACCTATAAATTGCAATGGTTTCATTGAAGCTCCAAAGATCAGCAAAACAAATACAAAAGTAAGGATCCCACCAATAACGAATGTAGAATTCATGCTCCCCCTCCTTATATAACTTATACACTCTATATGTATGGGACAAGGGAACAAAAAATACCGTTCAATTACATAAAGTACAACTTTAATCAGTAGGGGTTTTCTTCACCCCCACTGATTATCAGCCCTCACTAATCAAGCTTTTACAGAATAAAAAAACCCTAGTTTCAAAACCAGGGTCTTTTACCATTGTTCCATTTTTACTGGGCGTCTTTTTGCTTCTTTTAGTAAGAAAAAATATTTTGCTTCTGCTAATTTCAAAGAACACAGTACATCCTGAGATGGTTCAACACTTTGTTCTACCATTCTTTTTTGACGCAACCACTCATTCTTCACTTTTTCCAATACAGCAATTAGCTTATCATCATATTCTTTTCGCAACTTTCCCTTTTTTTGAAAAAACATTTTGATTTCTCCTCTTATACTTCTCTACGGCCTTCTAGAGCCTTCGATAATGTTACTTCATCCGCATATTCTAAATCCCCACCAACGGGAAGACCATGCGCAATACGAGTTACTTTAATACCTGTCGGTTTTAAGAGGCGGGAAATATACATCGCTGTAGCTTCCCCTTCAATATTTGGGTTCGTCGCTAAAATAACTTCTTGTACAGTTTCATCTTGTAGTCTTTTTAATAATTGTGGAATATTAATATCCTCTGGGCCGATTCCTTCCATTGGTGAGATTGCACCACGAAGCACATGATAGACACCCTGATATTCTTTCATTTTTTCCATCGCGATTACATCTTTCGCTTCTTGTACAACACAAACAACTGATTGGTCGCGATGTGAATCATCGCAAATATAACAAGGATCCCGATCTGTAATATGTCCACAAACAGAGCAGTATGTTAAATTTCGCTTTGCATTTACGAGTGATTTAGCAAAGTCTAGTACGTCATCTTCTTTCATATCTAGTACAAAGAACGCCAATCGAACAGCCGTTTTCGGACCAATCCCTGGCAACTTCATAAAGCTATCTATAAGCTTTGAAATCGGTTCTGGATAATGCATGTGTCAATATCCTCCTACTAGAACATTCCACCTGGTAAGTTTAAACCTTTTGTGAATTGTCCCATTGTAGAGTTTGAAAGTTCCTCAGCTTGCTTAAGCGCATCATTTGTTGCAGCTAACACAAGGTCTTGTAACATTTCAATATCTTCTGGATCTACAACTTCTTCTTTAATTTTCACATCAAGAATTTGCTTGTGACCATTTGCGATAACGGTAACCATTCCGCCACCAGCTGTACCTTCAACTGTTTTTTCACCAAGTTCCTCTTGTGCTTTCGCCATTTGTTTTTGCATTTTTTGCATTTGTTTCATCATGTTATTCATATTTCCCATTCCGCCACGCATCATAATAAATTCCTCCTAATTGTTGTTATTCTTTTATTTCAATAAGTTGTTGCCCTACTAATTTTACCGCCTCTTCTACAAGGGGATCTACTTTTTGTTCTGCAGCTTCTTCTGAATTTCCACCTTCACGTTGTAAAAATTCTTCGCGTATTTTCCCCCACTCACTCTTCGGAATTGCAATCATATTCAACCTTTTGCTGAGCAATTCAAAAAGAACTTGTTCTACGGTATCCATCGCGTCACGATTTTCACTTGCCATTTTGCAATGTATCTCATATTGGAAAGCCAAAACATAAGAATCTGCAGAAGCTGCAACTGGTTCACTATTCTCTAATAATACAGCAAAAGCCACTTTATTATAGGATTTAAGTCTCCCTAATAGCTCACCCCATACGCCTTTTAGCTGTTCTAAATCTTGGCGTTTTGCCTGCTTTAATACTTCATGTACGCGTCCAACAGGGATTTTCATGCTCCCTGTCCGCACAGGTTTTGGTGCAGTACGCGTCTCTCTTACTTCTTGCCCTACACTAGCTGGCACACCATTTTTCTTCACTTGTTCTAATTCTTTTTCTAATTGTTGCATTCTGTTCATAATTGCTTGCAGACGGTCTGTTCCATTTGCCTGCATCATAAATTGCTGACAAAGTTGCACCATTACAACCTCTAGGAAAATTCGCGGATGATTTGTCCACTTCATTTCCTGTTGCCCCTTGCTGAGCGTATGAATAATTTCATAAATGATCTCAGGTTGCATCGTTTCACTTAGCATACGGAACTGCTCATCTACAACCACTCGTTCTAACATATGTTCTAGCTGTGGTGAAGTTTGATATAAAAGCATATCACGATAATAGTAAATGAAATCTTCCATAAAACGAACTGGGTCTTTTCCTTTACTCATCATATCATCAATAATACGCAACGCTCTTGATACATCATTCTCCTGTATACATTCTACAAGATTACCTAAATATTGCTGAGAAACAGAACCTGTTACCGCTAAAACGTCCTCAGTCGTAACAATTTCATCACTATAAGAAATAGCTTGGTCGATCAGACTGAGCGCATCACGCATACCACCTTCAGCAGCACGAGCAACAATTTGCAATGCTTCATCTTCTACCTTTGTACCTTCATTTGTAACAACTGTTGCTAATCTCTCTACAATATCATGTACTGATATTTTTCGAAATTCAAAGCGTTGACAGCGAGAAATGATTGTAGGTGGAATTTTATGTGGCTCTGTTGTTGCCAAAATAAAGATAACATGTTGTGGTGGCTCTTCTAACGTCTTTAAAAGCGCATTAAAAGCTCCCATCGAAAGCATGTGAACCTCATCAATAATGTATACTTTATATCTGACTGCACTTGGGGCATACTTTACTTTATCTCTTATATCTCGAATTTCATCTACACCGTTATTTGAAGCCGCATCAATTTCTAACACATCCGAAATAGACCCTTGTGTAATGCCTAAACACGAAGGGCATTCGTTACAAGGTTCAGCTACTGGAGCATGCTCACAGTTAATTGCCTTTGCAAATACTTTTGCAATTGTAGTTTTACCGGTTCCTCTCGGTCCGGAAAATAAATAAGCATGCGAAGCTTTTTCTTGAAGAAGGGCATTTTGCAACGTTTTTGTTACGTGCTTTTGACCGACTACATCTTCAAACTTTTGCGGTCTCCATGTTCGGTATAACGCTTGGTATGACACGAAAATACGGCCTCCCTCAAAGGTTATTATCTTGTATATTATAACCCATTCTGTTTATAGATTCCAAAAGTTATTTTCCATACAAAAAACTCACCTTATATATAAGGTGAGTTTTGTATACATATATAACTGCCGTGCACCTTCTGTCGATTACGTACCATAAGCGTTACTTAAGCAGTTAGCTCGGTTCAGGCACTCCTGCGGCACACGAGAAGACCCGCTTATTGCTGCTTCCTTCCGGACCTGACAAGGTTCACGGGGTCCCGTTGCGCAGGACCCAAACGTCAACACCACTTACTTAAGGCAGGCCTTACAGCAACATAACCTCGAGAAGGGATTCGGCCTCGCTAGAGCGGATTGCGAGTACAGGGCACCGCTACCTCCCCGCTTAGCACGGCAAAGTTAAAACCAATATTCGGTTGCCTTAACCAAGGCATTATCAGTATAACTTGTTTCTTCATAAATTGCAAATATGTTAGGTACCAGTATTTTTATCCAATTTTCCCTTCTTTTCTTTCCTTCTTTTACGAAGTTCCTTAAAGAAGTTCGTTAACAGTGCTCCACATTCTTCTTCCATTACACCAGGTACTACCTCACATTGGTGATTAAAGCGCTCATCTGTTAAAAGATTCATTAAAGTACCTGCACATCCACCTTTCGGATCACTCGCACCATATACGACACGTTTTACACGCGATAAAACAATTCCCCCTGCACACATTGGACAGGGTTCTAATGTAACATATAACGTCGCATTTTCTAAACGCCACGTACCTAACTTTTTACACGCTTCATCTATAGCTAATAACTCTGCATGAGCAATGGATCGTTGCTCTGTCTCCCTTAAATTATGAGCAACACTGATTACTTCTCCATCTAATACAATAACAGCCCCAATCGGAACTTCTTGGATTTCTTCAGCTTTTTTCGCTTCTTCCATTGCAAGCTGCATAAAATAAATATCTTGTTCCATAATACAGTCCTCTCATTACAAATAAAGTATTATAACCGGCTACTACCATTGGACATATAATTCCCTACTACGCAGAACAAAAAAGAACCTTCACTCATTTTATCCTTTTGTTTCCACTTAGCATAAGGTAGTAAGAGAATCTGGCTGCTTCTACGCATGTTTAGATCCCCTCTCCCGCCCCCAAAAGCCTTATGTCGTTTTTTCAATTTATATTCATATACATACTATTCATTTATACTTCTCCTTACAGGTGCAGGATAACTTTCACACATTCAATCCAATCTAAAGAAAAAGAAAGGGTGATTACATATGAAAAATACCGCATTGCTCATTATTGACATGATTAACGACTTCCAATTCTCCCACGGACCAATCCTTGCGCAAAAATGCCAAATGATGATAGAACCTATTTTACACTTAAAACGAACAATGAAAATGAATGGTTATCCTGTTATTTATATTAACGATCATTATCAACTATGGAGAGCTGATATCGATCAACTTATTAGTAATTGTACAAATGATTATAGCAAAAATATTATACAAGCAATTGCTCCTAGTTCAGATGATTATGTTTTTATTAAACCACATTATTCAGCATTTTATGAAACTCCATTAAATTCTTTATTAGGACATTTAAAAGTTGAAAAACTTATCATAACAGGGATTGCGGGAAACATATGTGTCCTCTTTACAGCTAATGATGCTCATATGAGAAACTACACACTATATGTCCCTCAAGATTGTACTGCTTCTAACTCTGACCAAGATAATAAACACGCTTTAAAAATTATGGAAACAACATTGAAAGCGAACATTACACCCTCCCTTCAATTAAAATGGGAATAGTATGCGTCGATTTTCCAACTTTTTATGACAAATTAGTCCGCTCGCTTCCCTCTTATGCTACAATTATTCTGTTTTGTGCTTTTTATTTACAGGAAATTATGAATTGAAAGGAGGAAACAGCGTGACCGGAGTACCATTTATTACGGTTGAAGGACCAATCGGTGTTGGAAAAACTTCACTAGCGAAGGAAATTTCAACTCACATGCAACTCCACTTATTAAAAGAAATTGTTGATGAAAATCCTTTCTTAGGTAAGTTTTATGAAAACATTGAAGAATGGAGTTTTCAAACAGAAATGTTCTTTCTTTGTAATCGCTATAAGCAATTGGAAGACATTAATATAAAATACTTAAATCAGCGTAAGCCAGTGGTAGCAGATTACCATATATTTAAAAATTTAATTTTTGCATCTCGTACGTTAAAAGATGCTCAATATGAAAAATACATGCAAATTTATCGTATCCTTACGCAAGATATGCCCGTGCCAAATGTCATTGTATATTTAACAGCAAGTTTAGAAACATTACAAAAACGAATTGCAATGCGCGGACGTGAATTTGAGAAAAACATGGATCCAAATTACTTACTACAACTTACCAAAGATTACGAAACAGCAATGGCTGCCTTTAAAAAGGACCATCCAGATATTCCGGTGTTAAAATTCAATGGAGATAACATGGATTTTGTGAAGAATAGTGACGACTTAAATATAATTTTATCCACTCTCCAAAATACACTCTCGAAGGGAACGAAATAGCAATGAATTTAAGGCAAAAGTATGATATTCCAAATGATGCAGTCATTACCATTGCTGGTACAGTTGGCGTTGGTAAATCAACTATGACAACTGCACTTGCCAATGCGTTAGGTTACCGTACATCATTTGAAAAAGTGGATTCAAATCCATATTTAGATAAGTTCTATGCTGATTTCACGCGCTGGAGCTTTCACTTACAAGTTTATTTTTTAGCAGAAAGATTTAAAGAACAAAAACGAATTTTTGAATATGGTGGTGGATTTGTACAGGATCGCTCTATCTATGAAGATACTGGCATTTTTGCAAAAATGCATCATGAAAAAGGAACAATGACAGAAACGGATTATGAAACATACAAAGGGCTGTTCGATGCAATGGTTATGACGCCGTACTTCCCTCATCCAGATTTATTAATCTACTTAGAAGGTTCTTTTGATGATATTGTCAGTCGTATTCAAGAACGTGGTCGCCCAATGGAACAACAAACACCAATTGAATATTGGCAAGAAATGCACGGACGTTATGAAAATTGGATTAATAATTTTAATTCATGTCCTGTCCTACGCTTAAATATTAATGAATACGATATTTTAAAAGATGAAAACTCGATCGAACCAATCATTAAGAAAATTGGACATTTTTTAAAGCAAACACGTAAACTTGTAAAATAAAAACCCGTGCATATGCACGGGTTTTCCTATTCACTCATTTTTTCTTTTTTGTTGGAGCAATAATTTCGCTCTCTGGTTTTCCAGCATTAATACGCTGACGAACTGTACTTGTACTAATATCATATGCCTCAGCAATTTCTTTAACAGTCATTTCTTTCCCATTAATAATTGCTGTTAATACTTTACCAGTACGTTTTGGAGCTGCTTCTTTTTTCACAGCCTGTTTCTCGGCTTTTTTTGGTGCCTCTACTTTTTTTGCTTCTTGTTTCACATTACAAGTACAACCACAAAGTTTACGGAATGTATCATCGCTTATAATACGTGATACGTTTGCACCACTATTTAAAATTCTATTGTTCTTACAGACTGGACATTGTACGTAGTATAGGGTTTTTCCATCTAAAGGAAATGTTTGTATAATAAGATCCATGTTGACTCCTTTCATATCTATGAAGATAATCATCGGAATATGAGTGTTTTATAAGATAGCTCGCTATCTTACATCATACTTTCTGATTGGTTTTAAAATAAAAACTCGTTACGTGTTGGTAACGAGTTCTCCAATCTCCACTTATATGCGCTGTTGTCAATTATATCTGGAGGAGGTAGAGGGATTCGAACCCCCGCGCGACTCTCGCCGCCTGTCGGTTTTCAAGACCGATCCCTTCAGCCAGACTTGGGTATACCTCCATATTGACATCAAATATAATATCAAAAGAAAAACAGTTAGTCAAGTCCACTCATAATAAATTATAGGAAAAGAAAAAACTCTTCCTTTTCCTAAATTTACTTTATTGACAACACTCATACCGATGAAAATTTTAATTTATTTAATAACTGTTTTTCCTCCCATATAAGGGCGAAGAACTTCTGGAATTATAATTGTACCATCTTCTTGTTGGTAATTTTCTAGAATAGCTGCAATCGTACGTCCAATTGCAAGTCCAGATCCATTTATTGTATGAACATGTTCTGGTTTTGCATTTGGCTCACGACGGAAACGAATATTTGCACGTCTTGCTTGGAATGCTTCGAAATTACTACAAGAAGAAATCTCACGATATGTTCCATAACTTGGAATCCATACTTCGATATCGTATTTCTTCGCTGCTGTAAATCCTAAATCTCCAGTACACATACTCATAACGCGATATGGTAGACCTAATAATTGTAACACGCGTTCTGCATCATTTGTTAACTTTTCTAATTCTTCATAAGAATCTTCTGGTTTTACAAATTTCACAAGTTCCACTTTGTTAAATTGATGCTGACGAATTAAACCACGTGTATCGCGTCCAGCTGATCCTGCTTCAGAACGGAAGCATGCACTAAATGCTGCATAACGAATTGGCAATTGATCTACACTTAAAATTTCATCACGATGCATATTTGTTACAGGCACCTCAGCTGTAGGAATCAAGAAGTAGTCTTCACTTTCAATACGGAACGCATCTTCTTCAAATTTTGGAAGCTGTCCTGTCCCCGTCATACTTGCACGGTTTACCATATATGGAGGTAACACTTCTTCATATCCATGTTCTTCTGTATGAAGATCAAGCATAAAGCTAACTAAAGCACGTTCTAATTTTGCACCTGCCCCTTTAGAAAATACAAAACGGCTTCCCGTTACTTTAGCAGCACGTTCAAAGTCTAAAATTCCTAAATCAGTTGCAAGATCCCAGTGAGGTTTTGGTTCAAAATTAAATTCTTTTACCTCTCCCCAAGTACGAGCCACTACATTATCATCTTCTGTGTCACCAATTGGTGCAGATTCATGAGGGATATTCGGAATAGAAAGCATTAATCTTTCTAGGTCTGCTTCAACTGAGCGAAGTTCATCATCAAGATTTTTCACCTTTTCTCCTACTTCACGCATCTCTAAAATTAAAGATTCTGCATCTTTCTTTTCACGTTTTAATACAGAAATCTGCTGAGATACTTCATTACGCTTGCTTTTTAACTCTTCTGTTTGAACAAGTAATTCTCTTCTTCTTATATCCAATTCTTCAAAACGACCAAAGTCAGTTAAGTCTTCGCCTCTATGCTGTAATTTTGCTTTTACTTCTTCAAAATTCGCACGTAAAAATTTAATATCAAGCATTTTATATTCCTCCTTTTACTTTATAAAATACAAAAAACTCCCGTCCCTATAAAAAGGGACGGGAGTTAACCCGCGTTGCCACCCTAGTTGAAAGCAATATTGCTTTCCTCTCAAGTAGAATTAACGACTCTTCACCGGAAATGCTTACTAATCATAAAGATATTCCACATTTCATTCCAGGATGGATTCACAAACTGTTTCTATCGGTTTCCACCAGCCACCGACTCTCTATAAAAAACACGATTTGTTACTACTTCCTATCAACACGTTTATTTTATAAAATTGTTACCATCAATTTACTATAATCTTAAACAAGTTGCAAGTTACTTATACAACTTTTTTCATTTTTGCCTCTTTTACCATTTGCACAAAATATGCTGTAACACGATGATCATCCGTTAACTCCGGGTGGAAAGAAGCTGCTAAAAATGGTCCTTGTCTTACTGCTACCATTCGATCGTTGTGCATAGAAAGAATTTCTACGTTATCCCCTACACTAACAACGTATGGAGCACGAATAAATACGCCAATGAATTCTTCTCCTACACCTTTTATCGAAAGAGCAGCTTCAAAGCTATCCTTTTGGCGTCCAAACGCATTACGTTCAACTGTAATATCCATAGCGCCAATATGGGATTCTTCATAACCAATAAGGTTGTTTGCAAGTAAAATCATACCTGCACATGTACCAAACATCGGTTTACCAGATTTCGCAAATTCGCGAAGTGATTCCATAAAATCGTACTTATCAATAAGACGGCGCATTGTTGTACTTTCACCGCCTGGTAAAATAAGACCATCAATTTCTTCAAGTTGTTCTACACGTTTTACAATGACAGCTTCTGCACCACTTGCTTCAACTGACTTTACATGCTCACGAACAGCTCCTTGAAGACCTAATACACCGACTTTAACCATTTCAAAATCTCCTTTAATTACCAACCGCGTTCTTGCATGCGTTGTTCTGGTAATAATGTTGAAATTTCGACACCCTTCATTGCAGTACCTAATCCTTTAGAAAGGCTTGCAATTAACTCATAATCTTCATAATGTGTCGTTGCTTCAACAATTGCACGTGCAAATTTCTCTGGGTTTTCTGATTTGAAGATACCAGATCCTACGAACACACCATCTGCACCAAGTTGCATCATTAATGCAGCATCTGCTGGTGTTGCTACACCACCCGCTGCAAAGTTTACAACCGGCAAACGACCAAGACGTTTGATTTCAAGTAACACTTCATAAGGAGCACCCGTATTTTTTGCATATGTCATTAATTCGTCCTCACGTAGGCTCGCAACTTGACGAATTTCTGCGTTTACTTGACGCATATGACGTACCGCTTCTACAATGTTTCCTGTTCCAGGCTCTCCTTTTGTACGAAGCATAGATGCACCTTCTGCAATACGACGTGCTGCTTCTCCGATATCACGGCATCCACATACAAATGGAACAGTGTAATCACGTTTATTTAAATGGTATACTTCATCAGCTGGAGTTAATACTTCACTCTCATCAATGTAGTCTACTCCTAATGATTCTAGTACACGTGCTTCCACAAGGTGACCAATACGGCATTTTGCCATAACTGGAATTGATACAGCACCCATAACCTCTTCAACGATTGTTGGATCTGCCATACGCGCAACGCCACCTGCTGCACGAATATCTGCAGGAACACGCTCTAGTGCCATAACAGCAACTGCGCCTGCTTCTTCTGCAATTTTTGCTTGCTCAGCGTTAACTACGTCCATAATAACGCCGCCTTTTTGCATTTCTGCCATTCCACGTTTTACACGTTCTGTCCCTGTTACATTTGTCATGTACAAAAACCCCCCTAGGTGAATTGCTTTTCCCCATTAACGGCGAAAATTGAGAATACTCTTACATTCTACCACTAACTATTAGAGGCTTGTCCACTACTTTTTCATAAAGTCGGTATGAAAAATAGGAATAAAAAAAAGCTCCTACAATGAGGAGCTCTTAAAACCAACCTTTTACTGTATCAACAGCACTATTCCAAATACCGCTAAAGAAAGAACCAACACCACGCATAGAGCGTACAAACCAGTTTGCTTTTTCTACTTCTGCTTTTGTAACAAGGTCTACTTGCAATGATTTACCTGATAAAAATCCAGGGTCATTATTATCTTTAGGTGATACAACCATTTGACCGAGTGCTGTACCCTTTTTGATTGGTGCTTCTTTTTCTTTAGCTATATCTTTAAATTCCGTTTTATATACATCTTTACTTCCTTTTAACATTGGAAGTGTAACAGCTTGTTTCGTCTGAACGGTTACATCTTTATCTTTTGCATTTTCTACTCGTACAGTTTCATGTCCTTTTACTGCCGAACCCTTTGGATACACTTTTTTTACATCAAAATTTGTGAATCCGTAATCAAAAAGTTTCTTTGTTTCATCAAAGCGTGCCGTATGAGAACTTGTGTTAATAACTACAGAAATTAAACGCATACCATTTCTTTCAGCAGTACCTGTAAAACAATGGCCAGCTTCTGGAGTAGATCCTGTTTTCAAACCATCTACACCTTCATATTCCTTAATTAATCCTTTTAACATCCAGTTCCAGTTAGGCATTTCAATTTTCTCTTTGTTTTCACGAAATATTTTTTTTGAAATTTTCGCTGTATCTAACACCTTCGGAAAATCTTGAATAAGATGTTGTGCTAAAATAGCAACATCCTTCGCAGACATTTTATTTTCTTCATCCGGTGTTGTACCTTCAGGATGTTGTCCTTTTAAATCTTTGTTTGTTAAGCCTGTAGAGTTTACGAATTTATAGTTTTTCAATCCAAACTCTTTTGCCTGATCATTCATCATTTTTACAAATTCTGCTTCTTTACCTGCAACTGCTTCAGCTAAAGCAATTGTTGCACCGTTTGCAGAATAGATTGCCATTGCCTCGTACAACTCTTTTACCGTATAAGAGCCTCCATTTTCTAATGGAACGTTTGATAATGAGCGATCTTGTGAAATCTTATATGCATATTCAGAAACTTTAACCTTTTGGTCCCACTTAAGTTTCCCTTTATCCACTGCTTCATGTACTAAGTATTCACTCATCATCTTTGTCATACTAGCAATCGCCAATAATTCATCTGCATTTTTTTGATATAAAATTTTCCCAGAATCTGCTTCTACTAAAATTGCTGCGCTAGCTTCCACATTTAAAGCAGCACCTGTTTCCGCTGATGCACTGCCATATGTAACAAACATGCTGCAAAATAGTGTAAGCACGGTTACCATTGCAATGAATCGCTTGCAAAACATACCTTTCACTTTTGTTACCCCCAATATCTTTGTACTCACATAACCGTTATTCTAACATAATCAAAAAAAAATAGACAGAGATATCAAATCTCCATCTATTTACATATAAGACATTATAAAGAGTAATTTGGAGCCTCTTTTGTAATTTGTACGTGATGTGGGTGACTTTCGCGTAAACCAGCACCTGACATACGAATAAATTGTGCATTTTCACGTAAGAATTCTAAGTCATTCGCTCCGCAATAACCCATACCAGCACGTAATCCACCAACTAATTGATGAACTGTATCAGCTAAAGGTCCTTTATATGGTACACGGCCCTCGATACCTTCTGGAACAAGTTTTTTGTTTCCTTCTTGGAAGTAACGATCTTTACTTCCTTTTTCCATCGCTCCAACAGAACCCATACCACGGTATACTTTAAATTGGCGACCTTGGTAAATTTCAGTTTCTCCTGGGCTTTCTGCTACACCAGCAAACATACTACCAAGCATTACAACGTGTGCGCCTGCTGCTAACGCTTTTACCATATCACCGGAGTATTTAATACCACCATCAGCAATGACTGGGATACCGTGCTTACGAGCTTCTGTCGCACAATCATATACTGCTGTTAATTGTGGTACACCAACGCCAGCTACAACGCGTGTTGTACAAATAGAACCTGGTCCAATACCAACTTTGATAACATTTGCACCCGCTTCGATTAATGCACGTGTTGCTTCAGCTGTGGCAACGTTACCTGCAATAATGTTTAATGCTGGATATTTTGCACGAACTTCTTTTACTTTCTCAATAACACCTTGAGAATGTCCATGAGCTGTATCCAGTACAATTACGTCTACATTTGCTTTTACTAATGCATCGATACGAAGCATAGCATCTGCAGTTACCCCAACTGCTGCTCCAACTAATAAACGACCTTGTTTATCTTTTGCAGAGTTTGGGAACTCAATTACTTTTTCAATATCTTTAATTGTGATAAGCCCTTGTAATACACCGTTATTATCAACAAGAGGGAGCTTTTCAATTTTATATTTCTGTAGGATCTTTTCAGCCTCTTCTAGCGTAGTACCAACTGGAGCTGTAATCAATTGTTCTTTTGTCATCACATCGGAAATTTTGATGGAATAGTCTTGGATAAAACGCATATCGCGGTTTGTAATAATACCAACTAATTTTTGCTCGTCTAAATTATTTACAATTGGTACACCTGAGATACGATATTTTCCCATAAGATGTTCTGCATCATATACTTGATGTTCTGGCGTTAAAAAGAAAGGATCTGAGATAACGCCACTTTCAGAGCGTTTTACTTTATCAACCTGCTCAGCTTGTTGCTCGATTGACATATTCTTATGAATAATCCCTAAACCACCTTGACGTGCCATTGCAATAGCCATATCAGCTTCTGTAACTGTATCCATCCCTGCACTAATTAAAGGAATGTTTAACTGTAAGCTTTCAGATAGAACTGTTTTAACACTTACTTCTCTTGGCAATACATCTGACTTCGCTGGTACAAGTAATACATCATCGAATGTCAAACCTTCTTTAACAAATTTAGATTCCCACATAATTGTTCCCCCCATGATACCAGAAATTATTATTAGTAGCTTAACAATTGGTTAAAATACTGTCAAGAAAGTACATATATGTTAGAATTTTTAGATAATAAAAGGAGCGTAATATATGCATCATACATCTTATACTTGGCAACAGTTAAGTTTCTTTTTTTCATCCCAACATGTACAGCGTTATCTTGCCCGCTGTTATGAAAAATTACCAATTGAACATGCCGAAAAAAAAAGCTTTGAAAATTGTTATCCTTTTATTTATTACTTAGAACATGGAAAAAGCTATTATGAATTATGTAAAACTGCACCTTTTTCTATTCAACCTATGTTGTTATTTTATGGAATGAGTCAACTTTTAAAAGCATGCTTATTAACCGTTGATCCAAACTACCCAGAATCAACAACAGTCTTAGCACATGGAGTAACAACACGTAAACGAAAAAAACAAGGGTATCAATTTTTAGAAGATGAAGTTAAAATACAGAAAAATGGACTATTTGCCCATGTGGCAGAACGAATGTTTCACATGAAACACTTAGAGGCCGAAAAGTTTATTATGCTAGAACTAATGGGGAAAATCCCTGAATTAAAAAAGTTATTTCAACATAGTCAAAAAGAGCAAATTTTATATGAAATTAATACGATAGATGAACATCATATTTCATTTCCTTCTAGCGTACTTGATCGCTTACATATGACACAAGAGCGTTTTTCTCGTTACATAGAGGCATCTTGTAAACATCTTTTTATACGATACACACCAAATGAAACCATTGAATCTGATTTGTTATTTTCAGCTCCCACAAAAACATGGAATCCTTTATACACTACACCTCTGTCTTATGATTGCAATACAAACACTTATTATTTGCCAATAACTAAAGATGTAAGAAATTATAAATCATTCCTACCAGAACCGCTCACACATTATTTATTGCTCTATAATTTAAGTATGATTTCTCGCTATGAGACTGACTGGTGGTACGACTTATTAGGAAGCTATGCCTCTGAAGATTATCCATTTATTTATCAATTTTTAGGGATTTCTGCCAAAAAAATTCCTTACTATGTTTTACTATTTTTATTGGGCGAACAATTCCCTATTTCTTAGGAAATAAAAAAGCACGAGTCAATTGACTCGTGCTTTAATTGCTTGGCGACGTCCTACTCTCACAGGGACAAGGTCCCAACTACCATCGGCGCTAGAGAGCTTAACTTCCGTGTTCGGTATGGGAACGGGTGT
>NZ_JBWYHD010000032.1:0-14883 GCF_056711665.1 Bacillus sp. Medicinal_06
TAAATTAAGTATAGAAGAAGTTGAACATATTTTGAGAGAAAATTCATAATAAAAAACTAAGAAAGCAAAAGAGCCACAATCCCCAATGGCTGGGATTGTGGCTCTTTCAAGATGCAAGAAGAAGACACAAGAGAAAAGATCAGTGACAAGATATTTATACATAGAAGAGACTTGTCACTGTTACGTTCTCTTTAAGAGTATAGCATAAAAGGGTTCTGGTGCAAAAATCATTTGATAGAAGCATAGAAACCTGCATAGACTGTTCAATGGTAGATTATGATGCAATTCCAAATCATTTATGTATGAATCTAACTTCATTTTGGACAGACTTCACCTGTAAGTGAAGTTGTCCTTTTTTCATTATATGCATGGTTTCCACGCCACTCAATATAGAAGTGGCTGTTTCATATGACTTGAATCCTAACATAGAACGTACACGTTTCTTAATGAAACGGTGATCTTGTTCCACTATATTATTGAGATATTTAACTTGCCTTAGTTGTATGCCTTCAGGCATACATTTCTCTTCTTTTAATTCTTGAATCGCTACAGCATAGGCAGGGTTCTTATCTACTGTTATTACGTGAGGTTTACAAATATGAGAAGCAGCCAAGACTTTCTTGAAAAAGCGCTTGGCTGCTTGTTTATCTCTTGATTCACTGAGATAAAAATCAATGGTATTTCCTTCTGAATCGACTGCGCGATATAAATACATTCATTGCCCTTTGACTTTCACATACGTTTCATCGACTCTCCAAGAATCATTTGTTGTCTTAAGATGACGTCGTACTCTTTCATCTAATTCAGGTCCATATTGATGTACCCAACGTATAATAGTGGTGTGAGCAATAGACAAACCTCGTTCCTCCATCATTTCCACCAAATCACGAAAACTTAGGTTGTACCGTAGGTACCATCTTACCGTTAATACGATAATATCAGGTTGATAACGCTTCCATTTGAACAAATTTTCCTTTTTCATACCGATCACACACCTTTTTTAGAATAATAGTATCAGTATGTCCAAGATTTAGAGATTATTTGCAATTCCCCTGAAGTTTTTGCACCAGAACCTCCTAGATCCTGTTTTCTAGAGTGTAGCTTCATGTAGAAAACTTTGCACCAGAACCAAAAGACTTATGCGAGTAAAGTACATAAGTCTTTTTAATTTTGTACTAGATTCTTATTGTAACCAGCTTTAGGTAAGGTGATTTGAAATTTCGTTTTTCCTTCGTCAGTATGTAAGTAAATTTGACCTCCGTGTTTCTCCGCAATATGTTTTGAAATTGTTAAACCGAGACCTGTTCCCCCATCACTTTTTCTTGATTGGTCTCCCCTGAAAAATGCTTCAAATACTTTTTCTTTTATAGAATTAGGAATACCAATGCCATCATCGATGATATTAATATGTATCTTTTGAGTATCTTCTATTAGCGAAACGAAGACATTCGTTCCTTCTGGGTTGTATTTTAAGGCGTTGGACAGTACGTTAGAAACGGCTCGATATAATAATGTATAGTTAAAAGAAACGAGTATTTCCTGAGAAGGGATTTCGAATTGAAAGTGAAAATGTTTTTCTTCAAACAGTCCATAATATTCGGCAGATATTTCACGAATAAATTCAGAAATATCCAGCATTTCAGTCACAAATGGATAGTCGGTGCTTTCAAGTTTAGACAATTCAAAAACATCCTCAATTAATTCTGTAACGAGTCGTGCTTTTGTATGTATGATACGTAAAGCTTGCTGTTTCTTCGCTTCCTCCTTAATAAGACCCATTTGCAGTGCTTCAACATAGCCCTGAATAGTTGTAATAGGAGTTTTTAAATCATGAGAAATATGGACAAGCATGCGCTTCTTGCTTTCTTCTAATTGTTTTTTCTCCATTTCTGTTTTTTCTAGTTTTTCAGCCATAAGGTTAAAATAATTTTGTATTTTCATTAATTCATAGTTTGCCTTAAAATGAAGCCTTTTGTAGTAATAGCCATTCGTAATGTTTCTAATTCCATTAGCGATTGAAAGTAACGGATTGGTTATTTTCATAGCCATCCATCGGCTATATATATAGACATTAATCCCGAATAAAAAGAGAAAAAGAAGAAAGGTTTGAAGCAACAATTTTATAAAAGCTGTAATATGGTCTTTCGCTGCACTTGTTACTGTGAATTCTTGCTTTATATATGTTTTGGGAATCTTAATGAGACAATAGGCCGTTTTACCGTCTTTTGCTTTAAATGGTGCTAGAGAAGTGTAATACGGATTTTCCTTTTGGTCATAAAAAAGGCTATTTAATTCTTTTTCCGTATAGGCGAATGAGTTATCTTGTTTTTTCCCTTTGATATAAACAACGTGCAAATTTTCATCGAGAATTTCAATCCATCCATTAAATGACTCAATTGCATCGGTGGGAATGTCTGAGTAGTTCTGTCTTACAATTTCAGTCGCTCTTAAATTAGACAATACAGTATTTTCGAACTTCTGTTTCATTTGAAAATTTAAAATGACAAGTAGGACAACAACACTAATTCCAAGAGTCAACGAGAAGAAAACATAAGTTTTAATTAAGGTGTTAAATATTTTATTTTTATCGTTCATTCAATTCTTCCTTCTTCGCAAATCGATAACCTAAACCTCGTACAGTTTTTAAATATACTGGATTTCTTGCATGATCTTCTATTTTTTCTCGCAATCTACTAATTTGAACCATGATAGTATTGTCATCTGAACAATAGTAATCAGACCATACGTTCTCAAAGATTTGCTTTTTGGTAAAAATACGACCTGGCTCCCCCATAAATAACTTCAATAATTTATACTCTAGAGCGCTAAGTTTAATTTCGCGTCCTTGCTTATAAAGAATACAAGAGCGATGATCCAACACCAGGTCATCAAAGTACGTTTGAGAGCGCTCTTGATTTAACGAGTTAACATTAAAATCATATGTTCTTCGAAGTTGAGCTTGGATTCGTGCTAATACCTCCAACAAGCTGAATGGTTTCGATATAAAATCATCTGCTCCTAGTCCTAATCCCATAATTTTATCCATTTCCTGATTTTTAGCAGAAAGAATAATAATAGGCATTTTGTATTCTTTCCGAACTATTTTAATCAATTCGTATCCATTAATATTGGGCATCATAATGTCAATAATAGCTAGATCAACTTTGAATTTCTGTATAAGGTTTAAAGCTGATTTACCATCACGCGCTTCCAGTATCGAAAAGCCTTCCATTTCCAAAAAAAGTCTTAGTATCTCTATGATTTCAAGCTCATCATCAACGATTATAATCGTTCTCTCCACTTTCTCTTCCCCCGTTTCCACTAATTAAAACCTTGCTTAAAACTAAAATTTTCCTTTTGTAAGGTTATTGTAAGATAAATGAAAGTTTGGGGAAAGAGCAACATTGTAAGATGATGTTATCTTACATGAAAGAGCATTTAAAAATCTTACAAAGAAATGTAAGATTAAAAAACCCTGCTAATATCAAAGAAATCTAAAAGACTTGTACATCATGATACTTACATGTCAAATGGCTTGAAATGATGCATGTAATGAAAAAGTAGGTGCAAAGAACATGTAAGGTCTGTCCAAAATAAGAAGAATTCACCTATAAGCTGTTTAGATTCGTATTTTATGTAAGTCCTTGAATATGAGAAAAATGAATGATTCTATGTTTTTACTACACTAACGTGGATGTTATAAATAATTAAAGGAGTGATAGATATGACATTATCAGTAACCGATGAACACTATGAGAAAGCAGAGCGTCTACTTTCTTGGAACGCTATAAAAGATGTATTTAACGGCAAGGTTTTTCCTAATTGGCTAGATAAAGGAAGCCGCTTTTGGTATCAAAGGGATATACGAAAAGAAAGCGGACGCGGCAAGCAATTTGTAATAGTTAATCCATGGTCAAATACTAAAGAACCTGCTTTCGATCATGCTAGGCTTGCAGAATCTCTCTCCAATGCAATGAACCGTCAGTTCGATCCAGATAACCTTCCCTTCAATTTCTTTACCTATGTCAATGATGAGAGGGCTATTCAATTTGAAGTAGATGAATCCACATGGATTTGCGATCTAACTAACTATCATTGTAAACAAATCAAAACTAAAAAATTATCTGCGCATGAACTTCCATCCCCTGATGGGCGTTGGGCTGCATTTATCAAGGGATATAACTTATTTGTACGTTCTTTAGAAACAGGACAAATCATCCAATTAACTCATGATGGTAAACGATACTATGATTATGGTACTCAGCCGGAATCAGAAACTTCCGTTATCCTTAAACGATTATCTAACCAAAAGGTTCCACCAGCAGCACTGTGGTCTCCAGATTCCAAACAAATTTTGACACACCGGCTTGATCAACGTAATGTGCGAAAAATGGCTCTTATACAGTCTGTTCCTTCTGAAGATGCAAAGCCACCTGTCATCCATTCATACCGTTATCCGCTAGTCGGAGATAAACACCTTCCATTAGCCCAATTTGTAATTTGTGATATTGAACAGCAATCGATGATTCAATTGGATACAGAACCTATGATTATTGGACATTTGTCACCGTTAAGCCCTGGTTGTCAAACAGCTTATTGGACAAACGACAGCGGCTTTGTTTATTTCACAAAAATGTCTCGCGATTATCGATCTATGCAATTTGTTGCCGCTCATGCAAAAACTGGTGAAACTCAAGCTTTGTTAGAGGAGACGAGTGAGACTTTCTTATTTACCGACCTCTACAACCTTAAAAGTGGCGAAGGGCGTATAAATGTCCAATGGTTATGCCATGATAATTCTTTTATTTGGCATTCCGAGCGCGACGGCTGGTCACACCTTTATCTTTATGATAGTCGTACAGGAAGACTAAAAAATAGAATTACCTCTGGACCTTGGACAGTCCGTCGACTCATTGGTGTTGATGAAAAAGAAGGATGGGTGTATTTTACTGCAGGTGGCCGAGAACCGGAACGTGATCCTTATTTTCAGCACCTTTATCGAGCTCGGCTAGATGGATCAAACTTAGTGCTCCTTACCCCGGAGAATGCCGAGCATAACGTGTCTGTTTCTCCTGATTATTGTTTTTTTATAGATACTTTTTCGCGTGTAGATATGCCACCTAAATCAGTTTTACGTTCAACAGATGGAAAATTAATTTGTACATTAGAGCAAGCTGATATTCAACTTCTCTTATCAAATGGATATCAAATTCCAAAGCGTTTCACTGTCAAGGCTGCCGACGGGATAACGGATTTGTACGGAATACTCATTCCTCCTGCAAAAATAAACAAAGGTTGTAAATATCCCATCCTAGATTATATTTATGGGGGCCCTCAAATAACTCGCACACCGAAAGAATTTACTTGGGGGGGAGAGTATGCATTAGGGCTACCATTTGATCAAGTGGGCGGTGCTCAATCTTTTGCACAGCTTGGTTTTGCTGTTATTCTAATGGACGGAAGAGGTACTCCTTATAGGTCAAAGGAATTTCATGATTTTTCTAACGAGAGACTGGAATGGTCTGCAGGGCTTGAAGATCATGTAGTAGCTATTAAGCAGCTTGCAGAGCAGTATCCTTTTCTAGATTCAAAGAAAGTAGGTATTTACGGTGAGTCTGGAGGAGGTTATGCAGCTGCTCGAGCTATACTGACTTATCCGGATGTATATAAGGTAGCAGTATCAGGGTGCGGGAACCATGATCAACGCTTATACCTAGCGGCTTGGGGAGAACGTTTTCAAGGACTTTTCAATTCAGAACTATACCGTGAACAAGATAACACAAAATTGGTTAAGAACCTAAATGGAAAATTACTTTTGGTGACAGGAGACCTGGATGATAATGTCCATCCCGCTTTAACCATGCGAATGGCAAATGCTTTGATTAAAGAAAACAAAGACTTTGACCTGCTGATTCTTCCTAATCGGCATCATGGGATTTCGGAAGATGTTTACTTTATACGTCGACGATGGGACTATTTTATACGAAACCTAATGGAAGCAGAACCGCCAAAAGAGTATGCGATTAAAGATCCTATGTTTCCAGGATAATGCACAGATAGTATTCTCTATTAGGGGTACGGAAAAAATTACTACTTTTTGGAGCCACTCATTATTTTAGTTATCAGAATTAGAGTTCCGTTAACTTTTTAAGAAGAATTTAACAAGGTTTGTTTACAGAATACTTGTAAATACTGCTAAAAATAAATTTACGGAACACATTTCAAGAAGATTTCCTTGAAAACTTCAAATCTAATTTCCTTAAAGTTATTGTTTTATCATATATTTGAAATTTTTTTGCAAGTGGCCCGAAAAAGAATAAATCGTTGTCATAACCCCTAAAGATACAAAATTTAACTAAAATAGGGGGAAATGTATGATTAGGGAATTAAGAAGGTTTCTGTTACCTACTGTAACTGCCGCAGCTTTATTGCTGCCATCTTTATTTGGGGCAACTAATCACGCAGAGGCAGCAACTACGTTTGGTCCATCTATGAAATCGGTTCTTATGTATGCTGGAAAAATTGATCCTGCTGCTTCTACCACTTATAACACATATACAGATACTGAGCTTACGAATCTCATGAAAGGAGCCAACCAGTTTATTGTTTTATCACCGAAAATTTCTGTTCATGATGATACTGATTACAAATTAAAATTAGATTTAATCAAAAAAATCATAGCAAAAGATAGTAGTGCAAAAATTTGGTTAGGGACTTTACATAGAGGTTCAAACAGTACAGATTTTAAATCTGACCCTCTTACCGCAGAACTAGAAAAATTCAAAACCGAATTAGGTAGTGTAATCTGGACAAACAATATAGTAGGTATTTACGTTAATGTTGAACATGTTTATAAAGATACTGCTGATCCAAATGGTACTAAAGCTACAGTATATACTGGAGATTATTGGAGTAAATTAAATAATAGTATGAACTCTAATGTGACTGTCCAGCTATTTAAAGCGCTTGATACATGGGCTTCTTCTTCCACAAACGGATACAAAAAATTAGCATGGGCTCCTTATGTTGATACAGATACTGATATTTTAAGAAGAGTAGCTTGGGTAACCAATCAAACCAATCTTTTTGATGTAGTGCTTCTACAGCCTAATTGGTATTTTCATGGCGATACCCAACAAAATGGTACAGTTCTGAACAAACCCGATTACTTACTAAAAGTTGTTAAAAAAAGCATGATAAATGGAACACTTTCCTATACAGACGGAAGCTATATCCTTCCACAAGCTTATGTAAATAAGAGAATAGGAACTATTGGAGTGGATATGGAGTACGATGAGAAAATTGCCGGTACTACTACAACTAATATTACAAAATATAATAGATTAATTGATTATGAAACAACATTTAAAGAAGAGTTAGCATCTAAATCCTATCCATTTACTTACTATATGGGATCTCCTGGTGCTAATGGTATAAGATACTTGGATATGACTACTACTTATGGTAAGTATACATGGGAGTATATGGTGGATTATTACTCGAATGGTACGGTCCATCCTAAAAAATAATGCAAGAAAGACAAGATAAAGACCAATACTGTAGCTTTATAATAAAGTTTGGTTCTGTTGCGAAGTTTTGTTAAGGTTAAGTGGTGCTAACAAAAATAGGACAGAATGGTGTTTGTAAAAATAATCATTATGAAGATGATTACGAATTCAATGTTGACCTTTTGTCATTGGTAGAGATGATAGCTGTATGGTTAGTATGAAACAGCAAGCAACCACCTATACAATATGAATAGAGGAGAGGAATGCCTTATGAAAACACGTAGTCAAATTACATGTGCAAGTTTGGCCCTTTTAATAGCTGGAAGTTCCCTGTTATACACAACACCAACCTCAATTGTAAAAGCAGAGCCCACTCAAAATGTATCTAGTTCGTCACAAACAAGCACGCAACGAGATCGTAATTCCGTCAAGCAAGCTATGCGGGATACATTACAACTTGGATACCCGGGGATACTTGCTAAAACTTCTGAGGGTGGAAAAACTTGGGGGTATGCCGCTGGGGTAGCGGATCTGAACACCAAGAAACCAATGAAAACAGATTTTCGCTTTCGTATTGGCAGCGTAACGAAGACGTTCACTGCAACGGTTGTACTTCAATTAGCTGGAGAGAACCGCCTGAATCTAGACGACTCCATCGAAAAATGGTTGCCTGGTGTCATTCAAGGAAACGGATATGATGCTAAACAGATTACTGTCCGTCAGATATTGAACCATACAAGTGGTATCGCTGAATACTTAAGGTCAAAAGAAGCTGATATTATGGACACAAAAAGATCGTATACCGCTGAAGAACTAGTGAAGATTGGACTTTCGATGCCCCCAGACTTTGCCCCAGGAAAGGGCTGGTCTTATTCAAACACAGGATATGTATTACTGGGTATCCTTATTGAAAAAGTAACCGGAAACAGCTATGCGGAAGAGATTGAAAATCGGATTATTGAACCGCTTGAATTGTCGAATACATTCCTACCTGGCAATTCAAGCGTTATTCCAGGCACCAAGCATGCCCGTGGCTATGTCCAACCAGAAGGGGCAAGTGAGCTAAAAGACGTTACCTATTTTAACCCCAGTATAGGCAGCTCGGCTGGAGATATGATTTCTACTGCTGACGACTTAAACAAATTTTTCTCTTCCTTGCTCGGTGGCAAATTACTGAAGGAACAGCAACTAAAACAAATGCTTACTACAGTTCCTACAGGAATTGCTGAAATCGGCAGATATGGTCTTGGAATCTATGAAAATAAGCTTCCCAACGGTGTCTCAATATGGGGGCACTCAGGTGGCATTCCAGGGTTTGTTACTTTTGCTGGAGGTACAATTGGAGGCAAGCATACGTTGGCCGTCAGTTTGAACAGTATGGGTAGAGCTAATAGTCCTGATCCTTTTAAAAATATTTTACTTGCTGAATTTAACAAGTAGGCAAAAAGGAAAAGCGGATAAACTTTGTCATAGTTTTTATGGCTCTAGTGCAAAAAATCTAAGAAGCTTGGACATACTGATAGTACCAATCTAGGGGTACCGCCCCATCGCCATCAAGCTAAGAAAATACACCTCCCCCAGAACGAGATTTTGTCCTAACTTGTAATAAAAAAGCTCATTTTTTCGTTTTGGAGTGGATTTGTTTTCTTAAGTTGATGGGCATGGGCCACCATATCAAAAAAAGAAAATTGTACGTTTAGACACATTTTGGACACAAATTAACCGGTACCTTGTACGTTAAGGAACCAGTTAATAATGTTGCAAATCTATTACTGATTTTTTCATAATGAACAGAATTTATTTACATCGGCATCCCCGGTAAAAATTTCGCTATTAATACCATAATTGCCGCTAAGAATACCGCTTTAATAATGAATAGAACAATAATTGGAATTGATGCTTTCACCTTACTTAATCCAGCTGTAATGTGTAATCCGAGCCAAATTAAAACTAAATTCCATACATAGAATATTTCAATTGTATTACCAATTCCGTATGCAAATGTACCTTCCTTAAATAATAATCCTAAACTAGTATACTGAGTCGTTCCACTACCAAAGATTAGACTTAAAATTGTATTAATAAGTCCACCAATAATAAGGACAATGTTTGTATAAACTACAATATTCAATAAGGTTTTGTAAGGAGTATCATTACCAAAGAACATCATAAATATTTTATAAATAGCTGCTATAAATAGTGCTCCAACTATTGCACCAGCAAAACTAGATCCAATTCCATAAATAACTTCCGATGTAATTGAACCCTTTCCAGCAAGCTCACCTAGTTCTTTTTGCATTTTAATCATTTCAGGTGACGTATTGACGACATATGTCGTCAAACCACCTACAAGCCCTTGTAACAATGCAACTAAGAAAAACATACCCCAAACTTTCTCGCTCGTTTTCATTCGCTCAAACTGTAAACCAGGAGAAATGATCATTCCAAATAATGATGGCTCTTCTCCGCCAGCTTTTTGTGTATTTAAATTCGCTTCCATTATAACACGCCGCCTTCTATTTATATAACCCATTCTAACGGGCGGTTCACTTTCCTCATGCAAGAGGCTACGAACCGCCCACTAGAACGGTAATGTGTAGTTCTACTACAATATTAATTACTCATAACGTAACGCTTCAATCGGATCTAATTTTGCAGCTTTATTCGCTGGAATTAGTCCGAAAATAATTTGGAACAGAACCTAAATTATTGTTTAATTGAATTTTTTTTATTTTTCTTAAAGATTCTATAACATTTAATAAGATAGCATATAATAAACGTTACTAAAGAAATCGCAAAAACTTTTATGTACATAGGTAATCCAGCATTATCAAACTTTTTCAAGCTAAATAATGTAACAAAAAAGAAAATAAAAAAAACACTCCAAGTTTCAATTGATTTAACGTCTTTTTTTAAAGTTAATTTTACAGTTTCAAAATAGTTATTTTGCATGGTATACCTTCCTTTTTATAAAATTTCATCATACCATTTATAAAAATCAGTATGGGAAACGTTTTTATTTGGATGTTCCATTCCAGGTGATATTTCTTTATCTTTTAAAACCAATATATTAGTTGCTAAGTTATATATGTGTTCTTTATCATGACTCGTAAATAAGATTCCGCCATCAAAATTTAATATAAATTCATATAAAAATTCAAGAGATAGGGAATCTAGTTTATTAAAAGGTTCATCCATGATTAATAATTTAGGATTATGGATGGTAGATGCACAAATTTGTACTTTTTGCTTCATACCGCTGGATAGAGATGAAATTTTCTTTTGTCTAAAATCATATATATTAAATTTTTTCATCCTCTCCCGAACCGTACCTTTAATTGATTTCACCTTATAAAGTGAGGCTATAAATATTAGATTTTCTTCCACTGTTAAACTTTCATAAAATATCGGTTCTGTAAAGACAAAACCAATCTCTTTACGAAGCTCAGGCTTTTTCAATAAATCTAGATTTTGAAACAAAATTGAACCTTCATTTGGTATTAATAATCCTGAGACTATTTTTAAAAGGGTCGATTTTCCAACACCGTTCCTACCTATAATTGCAACCCTTTCATCTGAATTCATACTAAAGTTGAGATTTTTCAACACATCTTCTGATTTTTTATATGCCTTGTTTAAATTATTTACTTGTAATAACATACTAACTCCCTTACATATCCATTTGATTGAGTTTGAACTCGGCTTTTTTTATAATATTTTTAATCAATTTCAAGCTGACAAAACTTATAATAACAAACAAACTACCAATGATCAGATAAATCCAATCTGTATTAATTTCTAAGAATATTAACATTAAAAAGGGTGTAGCTGTGCAGAAAAATATAATTTGTCGGAATTGATAAGCCACTTTATCTATAACAAACTCTGTCTCTACATAATCTTCCATTTCTGAGTAGTGCTGATTATGTAGATGCGGGAACATATATGTAGATAGTGTAGTTATGTGAGGGGTAATACAGTAATTTAAAGTAATCACACAACTAATAAAAAATGTTTCTTGTAAGCTAGGTTTGATAATGCATAAACAGATTATAACAATACAAAACATTTCAACAGAACCTAAAAACCTCTGAAATTGAATTTTTGAATGATATAGCTTACTAAATGAAACATTCGACATTCTATATAAGCGTAATATCCCACTATCACTATCAAAACGTAATAATCCAGGAAATAAGGTTATAGTTTCATATGCATCTTTTGAAATTGAATTAAATATGATATATATTAAAACAAATTTAACAATATCCACACTTCCAGTATTCGGAAGCGTAGCTACTATACTAGAAAGGGCGATAAAGGCGTAATTAAAGTAGTGCCCAAAAAAGTAAGAATAATGGTGGCTAAGTTGAATTCGGTTGTTAAAAAAGTTTTGAATTTGTACTTTTAGTAAAGGAGATTTAACAAATTTATTAAAGAAATTGTTTAAGACCAAAATCCAATCAGAGTAATCACCTTTAAACGGTGTCTCCCATTGAGATCTATACCATTTTCCAGCCAATAAATAGTGAATACTCCCCACAACAACCACTAATATAGTAACAGCAGTAAATATAATATTATTGAAGCTATTGCTATACACTAATTCTTTTATGTTCAATTCAAAAATATAGATCTTAATTTGTTTGAAAAATACATCTATTAAGTTTTTCCAAGTAGATATCTGTCTTATATCTTCTACAGAGATGAGCCAGTGTACAATCCAATTTGCTATAAAGTATGTACAAATATATATCATTAAACCTTTAAATATTGATGTAATAAAAGCTGCTATTTTATAACCTGTTTGAATACATTTGACATAAAAAACACATATGTACAATGTGACAATATAAGATACCATGATGCTACAAATTAAAAGTCCAATTAACAGTAAAATAAAATAGTTAACGTTCCCAAACATAATATATATAGATATTCCTAATATAATGGATTGTAGTATTGAATTTATATTATGAACACTGAACTTTAACAACCACGTATATAAATATAGGTTTCTATTAGAGTAGGGTAATAGATATAGAATGTTTTTATCTACTGGCGATAAAACTCTTTTTGTAAGTGATATCCCATTGATAACACCAATGATACCTACAAAATATAAATAATACATTATCCATGCTTCAAAACTATTAAGATATAGACTGAGAAAATATGAAATTCCTAAATAAATAATACATTCGAATGAAATTTTTAGGATAAAGAAAAGTGTATAAATAATATATCCATATCTTCTAAAGTATACTTCCTTATTAAATTTCAGGAAAACTTTTTCTAAACTTTCTATTCTGTGTTGAATTATATATTTTGAGTAGAATAAAACATATATAAACATTGATTTTAGCATTTATTAAATTCTCCTTATTAAATAAAGAGTTGAGATACATACATAATTGCTGTATGTACTATAAGAATTAAAAACGTGATTTTCCAAGAATAACAAGCTATTTCTTTTAAGAATAATCCCAAAATGTAAACTTGAATAATAAAGAAAACATCCAAAAGCTTTAACAAAGCTTTAATATAGGTGTTATCTGACATAATAAATGAAAGACTAGAAAAACTTTGAATCGTGTTATAGTCACCTAAAATAGATAATCCGCCATTAAAGACTACACCTAGTAAAGAAATAGTGCCAATATAAAAGAAAATATAATAGACTTTTCTAAAATTCACATCTTTTGTTGAAAGGATAAAAATTATTTTATATATAAAGGCAATAATAATATTGCTAGTAAACCCGTTCAATATTGCCATAAATGATGTAATTATAATTAAAAATAAATTTAATCTTCCTTTCTCTACGGTGATACTTGATTGAATTTCTGTAACAGCTTCATTATTCAATATAAATTTGCTACTAATTACTCCGCTTACTATTGTTATTCCTATAAAGAGTAGGGTTAATAATAATAAGGGTTCTTTTAAATTCTTCTTTTTTAAATTTTTAATTGGTGAAACTAAGAACTTATAAATTGATCCTTTTTCTATATACTCTTGCACTGACTACACCTCAATTTTTTATTTATATTCCTTCAATTAATGCAGCAACAAATGTTAATATGAAACTTAGTAAAAATAAATATTTTTTTTCATTAAAAAATCCAAAAAGTGCCTTCAACTTTTTCTCTTGATTAAAAACAGATAATACTTGATAAGAAAGTATAGAAATTATAAGAAATCCGGGTATTTCAAATATCCCGTGTGGTAAAATGTGTAATAGTAATTCTATTAGATTTTCAGAAATAATAGCTTGTGCCACCGTCATTCCAATAGAGAAACCATTTATAAACAATAAAATGATTGTTGGAATACCTAAAAGCAACGCCCCCATAAATATAAACATCTGAACTTTTAAGTTGTGTATAAAAATATCGAAAAAATTACCAATATCGTTATTAAAGGTAATCTCACCAAAATCTATATTTAAAATTAGGAATAATATTAATGCAAATGCCATTCCGAACAAATATATTGAAAGTGCTATTTTTGTAGCATACTTATTAAAAAAAATAAAATAGTTTTCCAATTTAACCTCCATTTAAAAAATCAAGGCAACCTTATGGTTACCTTGATTTTTCCTAGTAATTAGAATTTTACAACTGATGAGAAGCCACGTTGTCTTACCCATTTAATTAACATGCCTCGTCCGATAGCAGTGATTACAGCTGTTACCGGTCCACCAAGTGCTACACCTACAACTGCAGCTACTGCACCACCAATGCTTGCGCCATTAATAATCATATTTAAAATTGAAGAAATTGCTGTTGCATTTACACCTGTCCATGCAACCTTTCCTGCAAGTTGAAGAATTAGTCCAGCATTTACTAAAGCATAAATTGATGCAACACCAACAATCGCAAGAGCATATAGGTATAAATTACCTTTTTGAGATTTAATTGTCATAGATTCCATTTTTTCACCCCCTTACAATTCCAAATGTTAAACTATAAATTCATATATTAAAAGTATTATATTTTCATTTTTTTATTGTTATAATTATTGTAAATAACAATAAAACTTAATGAAGTTAAAATTTATCCAACTTTTTATTTCAAATAAATTTAATATTATTTCATTTGATTATTAATCTAATTAGATAACTACATGAAAAAATCCCTCCTTGAAATTGTAAATAAATCCCAAATAATAAATTCCCTTTTTTCGTCATCCTTATTTGGCCTCACCATATCAAAAAAGAAAAATGTACATTAACAAATTAGTTTGTATGGTTCTGTTGCAAAGTTTTTAAAACTAAGCTAAACTTTTGCAAAACAGAGTGAGGAGAATCATAAATGGGATATTTTAAAGGAAAACAATTCAGGAAAGATATTATTTTAGTAGCCGTCGGCTA
>NZ_JBWYHD010000033.1:0-11684 GCF_056711665.1 Bacillus sp. Medicinal_06
CATATTAACTATGTACCGAATTTCGAAAGTAGTCGAGGATTAACGAGGCGTGTCGGAATGGATAGAGCCTTGCAACAACAAGGCGTAAAAGGAAAAGGGACGGAGTTAATTGCAAATTGGAGACAATCAGAAACGGCTTATATTGAATCTTTGGCTAAAGAACAAATTCCAGAATTTGAACGAGCGAATGTAGGTTCACATAAGTACATGAAAGTTCGTCAATACAAGGAATATGCTGAAATGAAATCAACTGTTGAGAATGAACTATATGAAAAAGAAATGCAGTTAGAAGTTTTTGATCATCATATGAAACATGCTGAAGAAAAAGTAAATGAATTACAGATCGTGAAAATACATGTAGCTGATAAATACAAAGAGTTAGAAGCAGTGGAACAACAAGTAAAAAGTGAAAGTGAAAAGTTACAGTTGATTGATCAGCGATATATAGAGTTAGAAAAAAAGGTGAAACAACAGCGAAAAGAATTGGATAGTGTTACAAATCAAGTGTCAAATGAACCTGTTGTGATTCCGTTTTTGCGTAAAGAAGTAATAACGGAAGTACAGGATAAAATGTTTGGAAAAGCTGAAATCACGAAGAAAAAGACAAGAAATTATGTGTTATCACCAGAACAATATCAAAAATTAACAAAACAAGTGAATGCAGCTGTTACTATCAAAAAGGATTATGAGCGTTTGAGAAAAACAGATTTTGTGAAAGAGAATGAAAGTTTAAAAGCGCATGCAGAGGGATGGATGAAAGAAAATCGAACATTGAAAAAAGAAAAAAGTCAGTTGCAAAAAGAAGTTGGTGTATTAAATAGAGAAATAGGCTCGTTAAAGGTTCATATAAAGGATTTACAGGCAAACATAAGGGTTTTATATCAACAGACGAAAAAAGTGTTTAAAGAGAAATTTAAGGCGTTTAGAGGGCTTGTTAAAAATGAATTGGGTATAAAAGGTGTAGATAACCATTTTGAACAGGAACATAAGAAAGAAATTAATAAACATCGAGGTTTTGATATGGAACGGTAAAAAAATAGGGAAACTTTGTTTTTATCTTCAAGGTTATTGAAAACGTGATAGAATGAAAAAAAGAGTCATGCGGGAACATGACTCTTTTTAATAGGGTATTCTACGAAAATACCTAAAATTCACTTATCTGATTATAGATTATCATAATTTGATTTATAATCAAATAGCAAAAAATAGGTATTTTTGTTGATTCCCTCAATTAAGGAGGAATTAACTTAGATATGACAAAGAAAAATATTGATTTTGTACAAGCTGAAAAAAAGGCAAAAGTAAGAGATAGTAAGATTGATAGTATTTATGAAAAACTTGAAAATAGTGGTGGACTTTCTGAAGAAGAAAGAGCCATGATGCTACAAGTATTGAGTAAAATGTCTGGTGGAGAAGAATATTTCATTGGTAAAAAGAAAAAACCTACGGATCGGGTGAGATTTGTGCAAATGATTACAGAGAATATTGATTATTTATGTGAAATTGGCTATTTAACTCAACCGGAAAAGGCATTTTTATTTGATATTTCAAGATTTCTAGAATTTAAATCAAATGTTATTGTTGAAAAAAATGAAGATGATGATATAAAACCGAATGCAGCATCTCCTAGTTATTTAGCTAAGAAATTAGGGAAAACAAGGACTTCTATTTCAAAATTGATGAATGAATTGCTTGAAAAAGGAGTTTTAGGAGTTGCAGAAACTGGTGTAATAACTGAAGATGGAAGAACTTGTTCAGCAAGGACTTGGTTTGTTAATCCTAATATATTATGTAATTCACCTAAAGATGATATTGATAGAGCGACTCAACAAATTTTTTCAAAAGCTTTACGTAATATCAAAATTGAAGGTAATAGGAAAAAACATAAACTACCAATTTATTTATTTTAGATGTCAATTTTTATATTGACATCTTTTTTTATATATGATTTTCCATTTTATAGGTGTTAAAAAAAATTAACACAGGTGTTAAAAAAAATTAACACCTCATGTCTTATAAACCCTTGCTATTACTGACTTTTTATATTTTCTCTATCTCACTCTTATATATAGGGCTAAAAGTTCCGCAAGGAACGGGTAGTATTTTTGAGAAAACCACTCAAAAATCTCCACCCTCAGAATCAAAAAGTCGGTTCGTTAATCCTTACCTAAAGGTTATCGCCTTTTCTTTTTGATTCTGTCCTTGCAAAACTTTTTTCGGCAGGTATAGGAATGTCGCCAAGCCGAACAGACCAAAAACAAGGTTAAGTTGCTCGACTTGGACTAGCAATTGTACCCGCCGAACCGCCAGTTCTATCGTTCTAAGCAACAAGCTTACTTCATATTCAGTTACGTTAAGTTCCAGGGGGGCTAGCCCCCTGACCCCCAGCCAGCACTCACACCCAAAAACAAGGAGAAACATCAAAAGGTCAGGAATTTTATACATAAAGAGAAGCCCTAATTAATAATAATTAAGGGGTACGGAAATGATTGGGGGAATGAGAGTAACACTTGAATTCCTTATGAATTAAGCCTATTTTTCTTTTTTTAGGATAGGAAAAGATATTCATCTAGGAGGGATTTTCTTGAAGAAAATAGTTGTTACATTACTGGCTTTTGTCTTGGCGATTATTCCTATTACTGCTTTTGCTGATACGACATCAACCTCAGTTTCAAAACAAACGCCTTTAACAGAGAATATGGTTCAATTAAAAGACTTGCCTGTTATGATTGATGGTGTTAAATATGCACAAGATGATTCGCATGTAAAGAATGTAACTCAGTTTGTTTTCGATGACGTTGCAAAAGCAGAAGGAGTAGTCTATGGGTTTACAAATCAAGACCGTTTAAATGCTCATTTGCAGAGTGCTGTTGTTGAGCGTAAAAAGGATACTAAAAACAATATGATTACAGCCCAAGCTGTTTATTATAATTCGTATTTTTATGAACATTCTAATTACGGAGGGAATTCCTTTGGAGCTTCCGGTAATATTAGCTGGGTCGGTTCATATTGGAATGATAAAATTTCTTCGTTGAAAGCGGGTTACAATCATAACTGGACAGTTATGTGTTGGGATATTAACTACGGAGGAGCAAGATTTTGGGTACAATCCGGTATCAATGTCAACTATGTTGGATCAACTTGGAACGATAAAGCGTCTTCTATCTTCTTTACTAATTAGATTGAAGAAATAACCATATTTTTTGTGAGAATCTTGCTTATGCAGGATTCTTTTTTGTTGTTTGTTTCAGAGGTACCGTCAATATTTTGGAAAAACCCCAAACTAAGTAAAAAAATACAATGAGCTGTCTATATAGACAGCTCATTTACATAATTCTCGAAAAGCGGAAGTTAATGTATCTAAAAATCTATAAAAAAACCCCTTTAGTAAAGCGGTCTGAAGGGTATTCGTGTTCACATAATCAAGATTATTGGTAGTTGGTGTTAAACTATTTAATAATTTTTATATAAGCCAATTATACATATTAAGTTGTTCTGATAAATCAACATCAGGGTTTACGTGTCTGTGAATCTCATAACCTTGATATATAGCAATAAGAGTAGTTGCTAAGATTCTCTCATCAATTTCTTGTTTCATTTGATTTAATTCTTTTCCTTTTTGAAATACTTTTATAAATACAGCAATCCATTTCTCATAAGAATTATTTATACACTTTCTTATTTGATTATTTTGATTAGACTGTTTGATTAGTTCTAAATATACCCCTGTCCAATAAGGACGAGTGTTTGTAATTTTGATACTCATTTCAAGGGTTTGAAGGATGAACTTTTTTACTTGAAATGTTTGATTTCTCAACTGTTCGTTAAGCATATTTTCTAACTCATCCATGTGTATTTCCATTCTTATATTCATTACTTCAATCAATAAGTCTTCTTTATGTTTAAAATGCGTATAAAAAGAACCTTTTGTTTTTCCTACTTCACGTAATAGATCGTCAATGCTTGTGGCATCATATCCCTTTGTTCCAAATAGTTTAAAAGCAGCTTGAATGAACTTATCTTTGGTTTCTTTCCCTGTATTATATCTCATAGTGGGATACTCCTTTAAAAGGTAGTTATTGTCAATATTTGTATAAAATCATCATAAAAAAGAGATGAGTTTTTAATCACAAATATTACGTCTAATGTATAATTAAGTATTATAACATACCAACTGGTTTGTATGTATTGTTCAATACGGAGTCTCAATGATAAATGTAAAAAGGGGGAAAAGGATGAAAAGGCTTAAAAAATTGGTAGCTGTGATTGGGGCTGTCACAATGTTAGCAACTGGTTTTACATTAGCTACACTGGCGCAAACTGCTGATGCTGCATCACCAGTTTCTTTGCAAACATCCGAAGGTAAAGAGGAAGCTATTACAACACTTGCTACGACAGGATTACCTTGGTACTTTTCTTATGCATTTGATTGGGGTTTATATGGTGCTACTAAATTTTATTATGATTCTAAGAAAGGTCGTTTAAAGATATACATGAATTCTAGAACTCCATATCTTGACTATGGAGTTCTTGGCTATTCAGGATATTTTAAAGTAACACTAATGAGAGATCCAACATTTGGTGGGGATTATGCAGTTTCCCATGCATCTTATCCACGAAATGATGATAAAACAGTTGTTTATACTTATCAATATGGTGGATCACGATTACCATCTGGGAACTATTGGTTAAAATTCGAAAATCCAAAACTTTCAAATAATGACCCTCCGCCTTATATAACGGGAAAAGGGACTGCTTCTTATACTTCCTATTAATGAACAAAAAGACCCTAGCAAACTAGGGTCTTTTCTGAAATTGTGTCCATTTATTTGTAAAATATTTAAGTGCCTTAATACTGAGAAGGGGGATTCTCATGAAGAAAATGCTATCTGTTATGGGATCGTTGGTGTTGTCAATGGTGGTATTGTTTGGATTTAGTGAATCAGCGAGTGCAGCTACTTATGGTTATGGCAGTTATTGGTTTACTACGAATGATGGAAACTGGGATGGAACTTTTCCTGTAAAAACATATGGGAATAAGGTAACACTAGAACTTAGTGATTTAGGGACAGTTCCTGAAGGACGCATTCTTAGAATAGGTGATATTCAAGCACGCATATGTAGTGCATCAACAGGGAGTTGTACTGGTTACAAAAGATTTTCTGAGCATGGTGACGGAGTGACTCATTTTTATTGGACTAATATGGTACCGGGCACATATCGGGTGGATATCATTGAGCCTTATAGCTACAAAATTGCTGGATATAGCTATATATCTGTTAATGAAGACGCTTAAAGAGTCAAATTCACATGAATTTGTTTAGTTATCCTACCATCCTTCGGGATGTTTTTTTGTCTGGAAATTTTAAGTTTTTTAATGAATACTTTATGCAAATCTAGTTTACATAAGCTCTAATTATAGGGATTCAATGTATTTAAAAGACTATTAAAAGTCCTCCAGATTGTTTAACTGGAGGACTTTCGTGTCCACATAATTATCGTTATTGGAAGTTAATTCATTAACATTACTCTTTAAATGCTTTTGGATTTTCGACTCTAAAAGATTGAACTGTTCCACAGTTTAAACAAAAGGTAGTTAATAATTTAGAACGAGATCCTCCTTTAAAAAAAGTAGAAGGTGTATCTTCACAAACATAAGCATGAGCTGCATAACCAACTTTTCCTTCTTTAAGATTAGTTGAGCTACAATTAGTACAGATTGTTTTTTTGTTTCATAATATAACCTCAACCTTCCTTTTTATTCCATCTTATCATGTGACAGAAAAGAATAGCACGTTGTATATTATATACATTCTCGGTTAACATAACGCAACATTATCGGTAGCAAGGACTAGGGGGAATCCTTGTTTTTATTAGGTTCTTTTCTCTTTTCTATGTAAAATCGATATGCAGAATTTTATATATCGTGAAAATAGGCTTTTTTATTATGTGTTTAGGCTTATATATTAGAGACATTTGTGGATACATGAGGGAATATTTCACATAGACATAATTTAGTAATTAAACAACCTAAGTGAGTTAACAAAAAATAAGAGGAAGTGTTTACATGAATTCGTATTACCCTTATTATACAAATGGTTATTTTCCACCTTACGCAACTCAACAGCAGGTCCTCGATCCCGGTGAATATCGTGGAGGTTTTTCCCATCAATCCGAGATATTTTTTGACCGTGAAGGGTTCGAGGTGAGAGTGCCAATGCCCGGTGTTAATCCCCGAACTAGAGTTGTTGCATCGGTTTACGAATGGCAAAACAATAGACCTCATATGGGAGCTGCTAGCATGCAGGTTCATAACGTTGTTCCGATTAATGGTGCTGTAATTGTACGGGGGCATATCGGTTGGAGAGAAAACCTTCCTTTTCGAATTAGTTTAATAGCGTTTAACTAATAAAAGATAAAGGGGGGCTTTTTGTAATGAATAATCTTTATCATCTCCCCTTTCCTTGGATTGCTAGATCATCTTTTATTAATTAACAGAACGCGTAGGAATGGAGTTTGAATAAAAAAGGACAAGACTTATATTTCAATCTTATGGGGAGACTGATCATCTGGTATATTACATAAATTCAAAATAAGAATTATTGAGCTAAAGGGCGCGATTGTGGAGCAACACAGGTAGAAAATGTTTAAACTTTATTTCAAAGTAAAAACAGAACCGTTAGATGTTCAAATATATTTGTGTGAAATAAAACAAGCCTTGCATATATACAAGGCTTGTTTTATTTCCAGAATTTCCACCAATGATGTTTATTTTCTGTAGTAGGAGCAACTAGTTGTTTAGTCTCTTGAATAGATCGTATGCTATGTAAAAGTTGCTCATCTCTTTCTTGCAACAATTGTTCATGGTGTTTTTGATATATTTTTATACTGTCTTTCAATGTTTGAAATTCTTCTTGAGTTCGTCGTAGTTCTTCTCTCATGGATTGGAGTTCTTTTGTTATTTCTTCGCGTTCCTCGCGCAACAATTCACGTAACAAATTTGTACTATTTTCGCGTTCCAATATTTCTTTATCTCTCGTAATAAGCAAAGATTGGGAATCAATTGGATCATGGGACGTTCCACTCGTGTTCCAATTTTCATTATTTATGGTTATTGCTACGGTTTTAGCAGCATCTGCTTTGTTATATCCGGCATCTTTCATAAGTGTTTGAAATTGTTTCAAAGCTTTTATATCTTTTGAAGTAAAGGTTCGATATTCGCGATTACTTTTAGGATCACGAACTTTTACAAAGATGTACTCATGTTTTTCTAACTCTAAACACCATTTACGTAAATAGCTTTCGCTAATACTTAACATTTCTGCTACTTCTTTGGTTAGAAAAGCCGGGAGTGGCTTGGATTGTATACCATTCCGCGTTCCATCAGACATCGTTCCTCACGCTCCTCTTAATGCTCTAATTGACGTTCTTAAAGTTACATTATACATGATAAAACGAAATACCTTTGAAATCTGGAATTTGTCGGTAATATAGGTTAAGTTAAACTTGAAATAATATTAGTAGACTAAGAGAAAAGCACCTTGTCATTTTAATCAATGAATAGAATAAGGTACTACCGGTAAGTGGTGTTATGTTAACCTCATATGTATATGAATATACATAGTAACCCCTTATATGGAATACGTATGGATAAACATACAAGAAAAAAAACTCTTTTTACATTAAATATAATGTATATGATGTGTAAAGGAGTTTGATTGTTTTGAACTTAAATAATGATAGAAACTTCAATCCTTCTGCGATTCCTTGCCCTGTCCCTAGTCCTGTTAATTGTCCTATTGAAAGTATCCAAGGGCCTCCTGGACCACAAGGACCACAAGGACCACAAGGACCAGCAGGGCCTGCTGGTGCTCCAGGTGCTCCGGGTGCTCCGGGGAGCCCCGGAATCGTTTCTTTTTCAGTCGATCAAGATGATACTGTCTTAACCGAAGTGGATACTGTAAGCGACACCTTACAAATAATGGTGACTGTACAAACAAATCAAGCGGTAAAAATTGATGGCTATGGTAGCTCTACTGCTATTGCCAATGTTGACGACCTGGGATTCGTCGCATTTAATGGTAGCTTATCAAGAAGTGGTACCCCAGGTATTATAGCAACAATGGACGAGGGTTTTAGCGATAGTACGCCCACGAATACCACCCTGTGGTCTGGTAATCTGTCATTTAGCAGGATAGATGTATTACCACCTGGAGTTTATGTTTATACTTTTGTCCTTAGTACACAGGCAGCAACTATGACTGGTGCAGCCACAACTGTGACACTTCTTGCAAGGGGAATCAACGCAATAGTATTTAATATGTAAAGGAGCAAGTGTATGAATAATTTAATTATAGGGTATACATCGTAAAAGGGTTCCAATCAGGTTTGTCTAAGTTAGAAAAGAAAGGAGTAAACAGTACAAACGAATTGTGATTGTTTCCCATGGAGGAGTGATTACAAAAATTATAGATAGCTTCCTTCAATTACCGAAAGAACATGATGTATGGTTCCATACTGACAACACAGCCATACATCTACTTGAATACAAGTCTAGTGTCCGTATTGTTAGGTTTAGTAACAATACCACTTATTTAAACTAGGACAAAAGTCAAATTCGGCAATCGGTACTTATGTAAAAAATTAGTGTGGATCTAGCTTTTTTTTTTTTTGTTCATGGATTTTGACCTCTTTGTTTATAGTGTTTTGAATGTATACTTTTGTTATGTATGTTGAGGATATCAAGAGATTTGGTATGAAGTCAATGATTAAGGGAATTTGAAAGTAAACTAATATCTAAAAGTTTACATTCAAATATATTTTATTTATTACTGTTTTTTATCCTGTTTAATTTTCTTAATATTGCAAATTACAAAAATACAATTTACAATTATTGTATAATTAAAAAATTTTGAAGGAGTGTTGATATGAAGATTAAAGGGGTATTAATGTCTTTACTAGTTTTTGTTATATTTTTAGGATTTTTTCCAATAGAGAAAGCAAGTGCATCCGTATTATCTGATTCAGTACACGAAGTAGGAGATAGGATTGATACAAGTAAAAACTATTATATAGTTCCAGCAGATTTACCAACAAGAGGATTAATTTTCCGTTTGCTTCATAATTCTCCATTAAATTTACTAGTTAGTTCATATGGTAAAACAGTAGAAAACCCTTCCGGAACTCCTGTGAAATTACATTTTTCTGAAGAAAACAAGAAATATCGTATTGAGATGCCTACAAATTTCATTATAGGACGTCCTGTTTCTTATTGGTTCTATGCAAGCGGCAATAGTGTAAGTCTTAATTGGGAGAAAGATGCATCTTATTGGGACATAATTCCTGTAGAGGGAGGATATACAATTCAAGCAGAGGGTGGATATCTCTCTTATGAAGATGTTTTTTCGCCAATGAATGGTCCTCTTACAATGACCTATTTAGGTAAAGAAGAAGTTGTGTGGAAATTAGTACCTGCGTTTTAAATTTTGTATAAGTTTTAAGTATATCTTGTCTAAAAAATAATACATAAATAAAACAGTACAAGTCATTTTAATATGCGATTTGTGCTGTTTTGTATTTATTAAAACTCAAATAATAATGCTAAAGGGATTTTGCTCACACAAATGATCTGCAAATCAATTCACTTTTGATATACAGATCATTTGTATGATAATTTTTATAAATAATTGCGAAATAATGAACTTACATAAATGCTTTTAAAAGTTCTTGAACTAATGGAATTGCTCCACCTACGAATTTTAAAACTGCCATTGCGATTGTCATATTATTTCCTCCTCTTTTGTTGATGCTAAGATGTGATGTATCTTTATGCTTTTATTATAGTAAACGCTTACATTGATAACAATACATTTCTATATGCAATATTACATATTTATACGTTTAGACAAAAATTAGACCTCTATTAGTCATTCCTTAATGGTATCATAGCGAGGTGAGAGTCTTTAAGGGTTCTCCTTAATAGGAGGAAACGGATATGGAAAGAGTGCAAGCGATTATTGACAGTAATCTGAAATTCAAGAGCTGGGTTAAACAGGTACTAGCTATAGGCGGAATGTTAGGGTTCTGCTACTTGGTATTATATGTTTTATGTTTCTTATTTGCTATGTAAATACTAGATAACTACACTAGTGGAGTCTTGCCTACAGAGGTAAGGCTCTTTTGTTGTATCTGAGGTGAATTTTTTTGAGGTACTCCAAAATATTGGGTTGATGGGCATGTGGTTCTACTTCTATCACTGAAAGTAAATAAATATTTAAAAGTTTACATTCGATAAAAGTAAAAAAGAGTCCTAATGGAGAAGTTTTATACACTTATACCATACTATTTTTCATATCTTTATTTTTTGATCTTGGTACGATCTTTGCGTTTTGGCTAAAGTGGTGGCTGGGGGGTTGCACTCACACCCAAAAACAAGGTTCATAGACTAAAACATAAAAATATAATGACAAAGGGTGTTTTTATGAATCAACAAACGCAAAGTAATAATCAAAATACTTCAAATGATGAGGCTGAAGAAGTAAAGTTAGCTGATAGTCTAAAACTGGCATTGTTAGCTGGTTTATTTAGTCTAGTAGGAGATGTTTTAGGAATTTATGCAGCAAAATTAGCCATAGATGAAACTATACAAGAACAAATTTCTCAGCAAAAAACAAATAAAGAACAAGAAGAACAAATGCAGTTATTACAAAAGCAAATTAAAGAATTACAAAAACAGATTGAAATTTTAAACAAAAGATAAGTGTTGGTCAATCAAAACGGACCTAGCGAAGCGAAGGGAGTATTTGACTTGACCAACTGAACGATACCCAAACCCTCTTGGCATTGAACAAACTACTGTTTGTTCCTGCCAACCGGCGAGGGAGCCCCTCAAGGATTGAGGGGTTGGGGAGTTCGATTGAGGGGGGCTGGGGAAGAGTTCCCCAGTGGGTTTGGGCAAAGCCCAAGGTTTGGTGTTTGGCCACGTAGAAACGTGGCTCGGCAAAGCCGAAAAGCGTCGCAGACCCCTATCGATTTTGATGCGAAAGCGTCAAAATACGTATAGGGTTACGTTAATTGACTCCATTTCGTCGCTTTGCTAGACTTATGGTATCAATTAATCTAGGGGAAGTGGTGGCACTTTATGTTGTTCTCTATTTCATTTAATCAATCTCACCAAAGTTCATTGAGCCATAATAACAGAGAAAACGTTCATGGAAATCCTGGGATAGATCTAACCAGGCTACATGAGAATATTTACTTTGTTCAAAAGGACATTCGTAGTGTATACAAGGATGTCTTTCAAGAAGCGGTAGACAAGTATAATGAGAAGCAAAAACGAAGTGATCGTAAAATTAAAGATTACTATGACAAGATAAGAAAAGATACAAAGACGCATGAGCAACGAGAACTCGTTGTAGCGATTGGGGAAGGCAAAGACGACCCAAAGTATAGGGAAGCCAAAAAGGAAGCGTTAAAACAGTATGCTGAGGCGTTTCAAGAGCGAAATCCGAATCTAGCTGTCTATAATATGGTTTTACATGATGATGAAGCCAATCCGCATTTACATATTAACTATGTACCGAATTTCGAAAGTAGTCGAGGATTAACGAGGCGTGTCGGAATGGATAGAGCCTTGCAACAACAAGGCGTAAAAGGAAAAGGGACGGAGTTAATTGCAAATTGGA
>NZ_JBWYHD010000034.1:0-11007 GCF_056711665.1 Bacillus sp. Medicinal_06
AATTCGTCTCTTAACCGTAGGAACTACGGGGATAGCCTAATCCATTAGAGTTCGATAGAACTCTGTACTTAGGAATCTCCCACTTCAAACAGTCCGTAAGGACGTTAAGTGGTGAGTAGTTCAAATTCTATATAGTACATCCTGACACAGTATACGCTATGTTTAAATTCAGCATCATACTGCCCATTGTAAAAGAATAATTTTATAGTTTCCTTTAAATATAGAAGGTTCCTCATATACAATCTTTATTGGCAAATCCTTGCATATATCACTGAACTTCCGATTAATATCTGTGCCAAGCAAGGAAGTAATGGTGTTGATTATGTTTCTACTTATACTGGAAGACGATTCTTCAGGTAAAAATTTATCAAAAACTAATAAGAATCCTGTTTGTTTAGTTACTCGAAGAGCTTCAGCTAAAGCCTGCTTTGGATGTTCAACAACACTTAAAATGAGATTTAGAGATACTACATCAAAAGATTCATCTGGAAACTGTAGTTGCTCTGCATTCATTTGTAGAAGTGTAGCCTGATTTTCCTGTATTTTAGTTTTTGCTTTGTTTAACATATCTTGTGAAAGATCAATTCCTGTAATATGGACATCTGAAGGAATAAAACGAAAGTCCTCTCCAGTTCCGACACCAACAAATAAAATATCTTGTTTTGACTTAAGGGGAAGAAGGGAGAAAGCTCGCCCCCTTGCCTTTATAAATAATTTGTTACTCATTAAGTAATCATAAATTATAGAAATACCTTTATACTTAAGTTTATTCGTATGATTTTTCATCCTTTTACACCTCTTAATAGTTATAAAAAAGTACGAAAAAGACAAAGACATCCATTTCGTTTTCTACATGTGTTCTAGCTTGTAAGAAATTTCATTCCTGGCAGTGAACTATGTAATCTATGTGTGAATAGAACCAAGGGTTCATATCTATTTCTCCACGAGTCCCCAATTCGTTTCCCTCCATCAAGGATTACAAAATTATAGCTTTCTTTTTGCAAGTAATATCCCATGCTCAAACCAGCTTGACCAGCACTAACTATAATAAAATCTAACAAATAGTTCCCCTCAGTATCTACTTTTTACAACATATGAATAATTGTTCATATGTTCATATGTTTTTATTTATTATAGCACTCTATTTTTAAGCGTCAAGGGAATTTTAACCATTTTTTTAAAGAGACACGGCCACATCGCTATCAATCTAGGGTTTTATTACACCCCAGAACGAAATATTTGGGCTTTCTTGTAACGAAAAAGCTTATTTATCGTTTTTGGGGTGACTTGTTTTCTTAAGTTGATGGATATGTGGCGATACCCCACATCCATCAACTTAAGGATTTAGGCTATTCTTGCAGTTAAAAGCACGTTACTATTCTCTGGTTCTGTTGCAAAGTTTTGTTAAGGTTAAGTGGTGCCAACAAAAAGTTGTACATTTTATGCGATTGTTAGTAGCTCCTGTAATTCATTGTATGTCGAAAAACCGAAGTCTGAGCCAAGACTTCGGTTTCATTTATATAAAGCATGAATGGTTTCGATGCCTTTCAAGGTACGGGAAGCGTGGCGAAGATTTTGAAATCCTGCGGATTTGGAAAAACGTTGCTTCACATGCCTATGGTCCTGTTCAATGAGATTGTTCAAATGCTTGATTGTACAATGAGTTGTATGTATATAAAAGCCTTGTTCTCTTAATTTGTTAAATGCGCAAAGTAATGCTGGTGCTTTGTCTGTAGTGAGAACCGCTGGTTCTTCAAACGTTTTGACTAATCTTTTCATAAAAGCATAGGCAGCCTGATGATCCCGTTTTTTACGAAGTTGAATATCCAATGTGTGCCCGTCTTTATCAATTGCATGATATAAATAACACCATTTTCCTTTGACTTTTATATAGGTTTCATCTAGTTTTCAAGATAATGGAACGTTTTTATTTTTCTTCTTCCAAATTTGATAGATAAGATTTCCATATTCATGAACCCAGCGCATGATGGTTGTTGGGTGAACCGAAATACCACGCTCTTTCAAGATTTCAGATACATCGCGATAGCTTAAAGAAAAACGAAAATAGTAGCCGACGGCTACCAAAATAATATCCTTTTTAAACTGTTTTCCCTTAAAATACCCCATATATCATTCTCCTGCTCACACTTTTTCTACAGGTTATCTTAGTTTAGAAATCTTTGCAACAGAACCCTTTTTGTTGTAATAGCAAAGAAAAAATATGTTTTAAAAACAAAACTGCTTTCACATTTAAACGTTTATTTAAGCCCTCAGGGCTGAGTAAAGTACCCGTAGTTGCATGAAGTCTACTACATAATCGAACTAGGGGATCACTTGCCACCCGTTGACTAATCCAAATAGTAGCTAAGTCTGATCCAGAAAACTTACGTTTTCACTTTATAAAACCGATTTCTCTTGCAAGTTCTTCCCCAAATGGTTGTAGTTCATCTTGAATCGAGAGATTCATATAAAAATACCATCCTTACTATTCTCTTTTTATCTAAATTGTACTAAAAAGGTATTGTTTTAGGATACAATGAAGTCAAAAGGGGCTATGTTACAAAATGAAAATTCCAGTATTTACAAAGGAACTACTCTCGTTATAAAATTAGACTGAACGGTCGGTTTGTAATTTGTTATAGGAGTGGATAATATGAAAGATCACATCATAACTTTACAAGATGGGCGTAAGTTAGCCTACATTGAATATGGTAAAACAAATGGATTACCAGTCATGCTATTCCACGGTACACCTGGTTCAAGAATTTGGTCATTAACAGATGATATGGTAGCCAAACGATTAGGGATACGACTTCTTTCAATAGACAGACCTGGCTACGGACTCTCTGATCCAAAACGGAATCGAACTGTTCTGGATTGGGCAGAAGATGTAAATGAATTAGCAGATCAACTAAAGCTCCAAACTTTTTCTATTATAGGTGTTTCAGGAGGAGGTGCTTATGCAGCTGCTTGTGCTTATAAAATCTCTGAACGTTTACAATCTGTACAGATGGTTTCTAGTACAACTCCGTTTGAGAATGAGAAGCCGCCAGCTAGTATGTGCCGTGAAAATCGGATTGCTTTCTTTCTCTCCAAACGATTACCTTTGCTATTAAAATGGGTATATCGTACTCAAAAAAAGCAAATGGAAAAAAAACCTGAAAAATATATACAGGGGATGAAAAAGGGGAATGCCCATTTATGCAAATGGGATCAACAATTTCTTCAAACAGATGAAGATATTAAGTTAACTATGATCCATATGAAAGAGGCATTAAGAAATAGTGTAGATGAAGCAGTAGCAGAACCTGCTCTCTTAGCAAAATATTGGGGCTTTAATTTTCAAGATATTTCTATCCCTATCCATATTTGGCATGGTACAGCCGACACTTTATCTTCAATAGAAGAAATAAAAAAATTAGCCTTAGTGAACCCTCATATAACAACACATTATATGAAAGATGCAGGACATTTCTTACCTGACGATCCTAACATATGGGAATCTATTTTACAAACAATTATCCAAGATACAAAGTAAACGATTCTGGTGCAAGAAATCTAGTAAACTTAGATATACTGATACTACTACTACTCTAAAAAAGGAGCATGATCAGTATGGAAAACCAAAATTTATTCAAATGGAAACATTATCAGCCTGATATTATCTTATTAACGGTACAATCTCAGTTTTCGTGATTTGGTGGAAATGATAGAGGAACGGGGTTTATCTATTTCTCATACATCGATTATGCGTTGGGTTCATCAGTATGGTCCTGAATTGGACAAACGGATTCGGCGTTACCTCAAACAAACAAATAACTCTTGGAGAGTTGATGAAACATATATTAAAGTAAAAGGGTAATGGATGTACCTGTATCGTGCTGTTGATTCGAAAGGAAACACAATCGATTTTTGCCTAAGCAAAACAAGAGATCGGAAGGCTGCAAAGCACTTTTTCAAGAAAGCTTTGCGGTCTTTTCATGTTTCAAAGCCTCGTGTTATAACAGTCGATAAGAATCCAGCTTATCCTATAGCAATGGAACAGTTGAAAAAAGAAAAAAGCATACCTGATGGTATGCAACTTAGGCAACAAAAGTACTTGAATAACATAGTAGAACAAGATCATCGTTTTATAAAGAAGCGTATCCGTTCTATGCTAGGGCTCAAATCTTTTTACACAGCTACATCCATTCTTTCTGGAGTAGAAGCCATGCATATGATTACAAAAGAACAGATTGATTTACGGAATCAGTCTGTCCAAACTCAGAAAGAATTCATTCATCAATTGTTTGGACTTGCAGCATAAGATACGATTCCGTTAGGAATATATGTGCTTTATTCTCTTTTATTTTTGCACCAGAACCTTTCTCTGTACTACGTAACATAAAAAACACTCCTTAATTAAATTTAAGTAATTAGGTTGCGGTCTATGACAGCAACCCTGTCACTACCCCATATAAAAAAATAGATAAGACCAGGAACTCGATCTTATCTATGGCATAAGGAGAAACAAATAGGGTGATAACCATCACTTTTTCATTATATTACATTAAATGTTAATTTTTAATATTATAAATACGAATATTGGTAATATCCATATTGAGAAATTTATTACTAATCTGTTTGCGGTATCAAAAGGTACACCTTTTGGAATAAAATAAATAAGGAAAAATCTTCAAATAGATTTTTCCTTATTTAATACCTTCTCTTAATTTAATTGGGTTTAGTAGGGGGGCAATTTTATTTATTCTTCGTGTTTTAATATTAGACGTTCGTTTAATGGTTGAATGTCACGATTATTATTATTGTAATAGCTTTGGAAAGCTTCTATTTGTACTTTTGAAACTTCTACCGGGTTTTTCATGACATACCATTCAACATTTTCTGAAAGTGGGGGAGTAGTCAATGAACCAAGGTAGTGATAATAACTTTTGTTGGTAGGAAGCATAGCAGCAATATTGATTTTACCAACAGAAGTGTTCTTATCACCTTTTTTAATACTATCAATCACTTTTTTGAACCCTTGGTTTTCTGAACCTTCTTTAAAGAACACACCAATAACAGCTAAACGACCGTCTTGTGCTTTATTTACAAAATGAGCTTCAATTGGATAATGCTTACTATCAAGTTTATGCTCACTAGGTGCATGAAAATGAAATTGTGTTAAATCAAAGTAACGACCATTGATTTTTGCTGTTCCAGTAACATCTACTTGGATACTGTGGCCATTATCCACTTCATCAAGTACAGCATTATTATAGTTAAGTTCGATTGCTCCATTGTCTTTCATTTCCTGTGTCTTAGTTGTGTCAATAGCGATTGGTGATTGTGTATCGCCTGATTCAAACTCCCAATTTTTTTGATCTTTGTAATTTACTTCATGTGTTGCAGTTGTCTTTTCTTTTTTGTCATTTGAAGCTATGTTATTACACCCTGTGATAAGTAGGGAAGATATCAGTAAACTTATCCACATGAAATTTATTTTCATGTTATCGCCTTCTTTCTAAAAATAGAGTACATATGATATATATTGGGTGTTTTTGCCCATCCCCCAAAAAGGGGGAATAATACAACATATACCAATCTGACACTGGATAGAGTGTTGTATAAATTTAATTATTTGCTATTAAAAGGAATTAGAGATTTTGTCGAGAACGTGCAAAAATGGGTCAAAGGATGTTTATGTCTATCAGTTATTTTTCAGTTGAAAATAACTAACTCGTGATAAATAAAAAGGAAAAGGACTGATAAGAAGTCCCTTTCCTTCTGCATTAGAAAATGGCGTATACACTTACAGTAAATGGTTCAGATGCATTTTTAGGATTCGCAATATACAATGATCTTGCTGATACTACACTTGTTCTATTACCACTTAATACATCGTGAAAAACAACGGGATCTGTACCAGCAGATACATCTTTCATAACATTAAAGCTAACAAAATCTGGATTTCCTCCACCCTCAATTTCCCACTTTAAATATTGTGTACCTGAAGGAAGGCTCTCAGTACTAAAGTTCCCACTTGAGCGGTTTTTTTGTCCATCTAAAGGTTTTGGTTGAGATAATACCGTTGCTACTAATTGTTGTGCTTTTGTTTCCATATTACATTCCCCTTTGCTTAATATATTTTAGTTAGATTACTACTGTAATCTAACTAAAATATATAACTAATAGAAACAAATAGGTATTGAGAAAATGTAATTTCTTGGGTATGTATAATTTATTTATTCGTAAATTATTGCATAAACTTGTATTTTAACTTTAGATGGTACATTTTTCACATTTTCAATATATAGGGGTCCCCATACATGCCCATCAACTTAAGAATGGAAACAAAGTGTACTTTCATTTTGAGGGGTCAAGCATTCCTAAAATAGAAGCATACTCTTAATAATACGCATACCAAATAAACCCTATCGGGTTCTGGTGCAAAGATAAAATAAAAGAGAATATAGCGCATATATTTCTAGTGGAATTGTATTTTATGCTGTTAGTCCGAATAATTGATGGATGAATTCTTTCTGGTTCTGAACAGACTGATCCTGTAAATCAATCTGTTCTTTTTTAATCATATGCATAGCTTCTACTCCTGCAAGAATGGATGTAGCTGTGCTAAAAGACTTGAACCCTAACATAGAACGGATTCGTTTCTTTATAAAGCGATGATCTTGTTCTACTATATTATTGAGATATCTAACTTGTCTTAGCTTTATGCCTTCGGGCATATGTTTTTCTTCTTTTAACGCTTGAATTGCTACAGGATAGGCAAGGTTCTTATCTACTGTTATCACGCGAGGTTTAGAAACGTACGAAAAAGCCAAGGCTTTCTTGAAAAAGCACTTGGCTGCTTGTTTATCTCTTGATTTACTTAGATAAAAATCAATGGTATTCCCTTCTGAATCCACGGCACGATACAGGTACATCCATTTCCCTTTTACTTTAATATATGTTTCATCAACTCTCCAAGAGTCTTTTTAAAGAACAACCGTTGAAATAGCTTGTTTATAGATCAATTGTTGGTTCCCGTTATTTAAAATCAATACCGTGAATTTATCTACTGCAAGAATCTTACCAGGTACTCTGAAACCGTTCATTAAGATGATCATAACTTCTTTTTTTGTCTCTATTGCTTGCTGATACAAATCCTCTTGAATATTAATCATTTAGATGGTTGCAACTCCTTTATTTTTTTAGAATCGTTCATGGCTTCTAAAAAAGCATATTCTTTTACCGTCATTTCAACGGTTGGACAATATTCGGTTTTTGATAATTTGTGAAGTAACACAAGGTTATTGCTTAATTTTTTTATCATGTCATCTAATGTAATTTGATCTACACCATACTCAATAACTGGATTTAAAAATACATCTAAGTTAATAAGACTTGGTTCAATGAGAGAAACAATTTCTTGTACTTTTGGTAATATAATTGCTTCATATCGCTTTTGGAATGATTCTAAGTCCTTTGGATCGAGCTCATTTTCGCATAACTTTCTAAAATCTGCCACTCGAATATTATTTTTTAACTCATCAATACGTTTTTGATAAAACGCTTGATCAAAACCGTCTTTATCTGCAATATCAAAATGAAGCTCTGTCTGCGATCTACACTTTTTTTTGTAAAAATCCATGAGGATTTGTTCTTTTGAATTAAACATCATAACAAAGACTGTTCGTTCTAAATTCGTGACTTGGTTGACGACACTTAGTGTTTCATCTAATACTTTTGCTCGTTCTTCATCACTTAACTTTCGAATAGAGGAAGGAACAAGGGTTTTTATATTTTCAAATGCTTCTGATACTAGGATACGTTGAAGCGACACCTGGGCGATGTCCGGTAAACAAGGATTTGTTGTTCTATCGAGAAGAAACAAATCCTTAATTGCTCGTACTGTATGTTTGATTTCTTTTTGAGCCTGCCGAATTTTCTCTATACTTCGGTCAACATATTGTGGTTGTTTTAGGCGATTGAAAATATACCCACGTCTTTCTTCGAAATGTTGCTGTAAAAGTGACATCGTTGTTTCCCCTCTCCGATTTTCTGAATTGACTAAACTTTCCTTTTATATTGTATCATCAAACTTTATGAATTAGGGGACAGTAGCAAAGTTTATTTAAATAGACAAAGTTTGAAAGTGCATATTAGACAATCAGAATCGAATATTCTTTACCAAGGTAATTGTCAAAACGAAACCGAAGTCTTGGCTCAGACTTCGATTTTTCGACATACAATGAATTACAGGAGCTACTAACAATCGCATAAAATGTACAACTTTTTGTTGGCACCACTTAACCTTAACAAAACTTCGCAACAGAACCATTTCACGAATTTGTAATCGTACATATCTTTTCCTTCTTTTGATAATTTTTACCATTTAGGAAGAGATATGTATTGTGCCTTTTTGACTGTATAGCTGTACTCCTTTTTTTCTTTTATACGACCGATCCATGAATGAGCGAAAAGAGATTACTTCTTTTTTAGATAACATAATCATAGCCCCTTTAATTTTCATCAAGGTGTGCACAATATTCTGAGCAATATTTCTTTCCACGATACTCCCAATACAGCCAAGCCGACAAAAAATATTCACTGCTGATTGTTCTATATACATTGCCAAAGGTTGTCTTGAGAAATAATTTTCTTCCGAAAAACACATTTACACATACATTATTTGTAAGATATGATGAGGGTAATGTTCCGAATAAATGAATTATTAGTAAAATATGTATTTTTATTAATAGTTTCAAAAAGGGGGATGTAATATGAAAAAATTACATGCATTAGTATTAACAATGGGTTTAATGACTTCAGCTGTAGTTGTACCTACTGCTACTTTTGCAGAAAGTGATGATTTACCTTATTTGAATGAAATTAAGAAAATGCAACCGGATTTGAGTACATCGGAATTAATATCAAGTATTAATGAAATGGCAAAGAATACAGGAAATACGAAAGAGGCAATTACTAAACAAATTTATAAAGAACTCAAAGCAGATGAAGCTCAAGGTAAAAAAGAAGCAAATAAAAAAATAAACACGTTAGGCGGTAGTGGTGGTACAGTATCTGTAGGTAATAGCAATATGGGCGATTTCTTTTATACTGGTTCATATACTGCATATTTGAATCATGGACATGTTGGTATGTACTATAATTCAAATACAATTGTAGAATCAGTTCCAGGTGATGGAGTACGTACACTTAGTACAACAGCTCGTAAAGTCGATAAAGGCGACGCTGTTGTCAAATCTGTAAATACTACTTGGCAAAACAAAAATGAAGCTGCATGGTGGGCGAAAAATCGTGTAGGTAAAGACGGATATTCTTATAATTTCGCCACGAATAGAACTACTGGTCATTATGGAGCTAAAAATTGTTCAAAACTTATCTGGTCAGCTTACCAGCTTAATGGTGGTTTAGATTTAGACAAAGATGGTGGCGCTGGCGTATATCCACGAGATGTTCGTGATGCGAAACAGACATCAGTAGTTCGAAATATCTAATAGAAAGAAGTGCAACGAATCCATTTGTTGCACTTCTTCTTGTAAGAAAGGAATATATCATAATGAAAAAACTACTATTTGTTATTTTAGGTGTAATTGTGATTACAATATTAGTCTATTTTTTCTTTTTCAGTAACTCAAATGTGGATTTGATATCTGAGGAAGATATTCAAAAAAAAGATTTTTTGAAGGATAAACAAGCTGTGGTATATCTTTCTTCTACAGCTGATCAAGACATGGATGGTAAAGGTATTAGTTATGCAGTGTTTATTAATAAGAATGGAGAAGCAAGTGGTTATAAAATGAATGGTTTAGAGCTTGGTGGTATAGGAGTATCAGAAAATAAAAAAGAACTTTTATTAGAAAGTAAGGATAAGCTTAAAATTGTAGGAGAGAACTTTAAAGAGTTTAAGATGAAATACCAACATACAGGAGATTACAGAGCATATTTAAAAAACATCGACTTGTTTGTAAACATCTATAATTCTGGTAGTAATCCTGATACCGGAGGATATGATTCAAATGTTGTATATGGTAATAAAAAAGGTATTCATAAAGGAAATATCCCATATTATCTTATGAGCTCTGGAGTGGATGAAGAAACTATTTTGGTCATAACTCAAGATATAGACAAAAAAGAATATAGTCTAAAAAAGGTAACATTTAATGATTTAAAGATGAAGCTTGAAGGTGTTACAGAAATTAGTTTAGATAAAAATATGTCATATTCTAGTTATTCTTCTATTTTAAGTGATGAAAATTTTTATTATACGGTTTTAGTTGAAAATGATAATACGATTAAAGGAAAAGTTTATTTGTTACGTATCAATAAAACGACATTAAAACAAGAATTAATTTTGTTGTCTTCCGAAGAGGATACTACAGCTTCAATACCTTTTACAAAAAACAATTCCGCATATCTACATAACAATGAATTATATTTTATAAATGGATTAGGTAACGTTATTATGTTTAATACACAGACAAATACAGTAAATACTAAGTTTAAGATTGACTATCATGTAACAGATGGTGTTAGATACAATGAGCAAACTTTCTTCAAGGACAATCAATTACATGTCTTACGGTATGATAAAAATCGAAAAAGTAAATATTATATAGAAATTTACTCTTTAAAAAATGGGAAGAAGATTAAAGAAAGTGAAGTTATAGGTATGGAAGAAATTATTAACTCTGTGCGGGGAGGAAAATCAATTCATGCTTATGACTTTAAAGTGTTAGGTTCAAAAAATTAAATAAGTAATCTAATATAAACTCCTTTTAATTATGTTTCGTTCAAAAGGTTCTGTTGCAAAGATTTCTAAACTGAGATAACCTGTAGAAAAAGTGTGAGCAGGAGAATGATATATGAGGTATTTTGGTTCTGTTGCAAAGTTTTCTAAATGAGGATACACTCTAGAAAAAAGAAGCCAGGAGAATCACAAATGCGATATTTTAAAGGGAAACAGTTCAAGAAAGATATTATTTTAGTAGCTGTCGGCTACTA
>NZ_JBWYHD010000035.1:0-9388 GCF_056711665.1 Bacillus sp. Medicinal_06
AGTAGCCGACGGCTACTAAAATAATATCTTTCCTGAATTGTTTTCCTTTAAAATATCCCATTTATGATTCTCCTCACTCTGTTTTGCAAAAGTTTAGCTTAGTTTTAAAAACTTTGCAACAGAACCAAGAAAGCAAATTTAAATGTAATAAGTATCTCTAAATATACAAAACATCCTGAAATGAGAGATGGCTTGGTAACATCTATAGACCACAAGGTTCATGGTGGGATAATGGCACAACCATTTTATAATGAAGATAATTTATATATTAAAAATTACGGAATGCTAAATGTTGATGCAGTAATAACAAATTTCAGTCCACTCAAACTGGAAAAGGTTCTAACGGTAAATGAATTTGAAGGTTTAAGAAATAGGATTGATATTGGTGGACCACTAATGTGTATGACTGCTAGGAAAGCATTCATTAACACCTTGTTATTGACAAATCCAAGTGATTATTTAGATGTAATTAAAGAACTAAATGGAAATGATGGCCTTGTCTCATTAGGATTAAGAACAAGACTTTTAAAAGAAGCTAATAAAATGTTATTTGAATACAATCAGTCTATTGATAAATTTTATGAGAATATTGACGTAAATATCCTGGTGAATTCTTATAAATAATATCAGATTACTATTTTTATTTGTTTAATAATCAAAAATGTATGAATAATGTCTGATAGAAAGTAGGAGAGTTTATGGGAAGATTTATATTCTTGAGTGATGTTGAGAATGTGCATTCTAAAATCAACAATTATATAAAAGATAATATTGATAATAAAAAAAAATCAGTTGCATATTTAAGAGCGAAATCTGATGAAGAGAACAAGTACTTTGCTAAAGTAAAGAATTACTACAATAGTATTGGTATTGAAGAAATAAGATATTTTGATCTCGATAAAAATTATTCTGAACAGGAGATTAGTAACATTTATAATTATTCTGCTATTCATTTGTCGGGTGGTAATACCTTTCAATTTTTGGATAGATTAAAAGAGAAAAAGATGATACAACCTTTAATAAATTATAGTGAAAATAAAGGACTTTTAATTGGTGTTAGTGCTGGTAGCATTATAATGACTGAAGAAATTTCTGTAGCAAATTATCTTGATGAGAATCATGTGAAGTTAGATTCTTTTGATGCATTAAATTTTGTGGATTTCGCATTTTTACCTCATTACAATATTTTAAACAAAGATAGTATTAATTTTAAGTTGAGGGAATACTCAAAAAATAACAAAAAGATTATTTACGCATGTTGTGATGGCAGTGGAATCATTGTCAATAACAAACAAATTGAGTTAGTTGGAGAAGTGGTAGAATTCAGTTTTTAGACTAGTCTATTTTTAGTAAATAATAAGAGGATAGGTTCTGTTGCAAAGATTTCTAAACTGAGATAACCTGTAGAAAAAGTGTGAGCAGGAGAATGATATATGGGGTATTTTAAAGGAAAACAGTTTAAAAAGGATATTATTTTGGTAGCCGTGGGCTACTATTGTCGTTTTTCTTTAAGCTATCGTGATGTATCTGAAATCTTGAAAGAACGTGGTGTTTCGGTTCACCCAACAACCATCATGCGCTGGGTTCATGAATATGGAAATCTTATCTATCAAATTTGGAAGAAGAAAAATAAAAACGTTCCATTATCTTGGAAAGTAGATGAAACCTATATAAAAGTCAAAGGAAAATGGTGTTATTTATATCGTGCAATTGATAAAGACGGGCACACATTGGATATTCAACTTCGTAAAAAACGGGATCATCAAGCTGCCTATGCCTTTATGAAAAGATTAGTCAAAACGTTTAGAGAACCAGCGGTTCTCACTACAGACAAAGCACCAGCATTACTTTGCGCATTTAACAAATTAAGAGAACAAGGTTTTTATATACATACAACTCATTGTACAAGCAAGCATTTGAACAATCTCATTGAACAGGACCATAGGCATGTGAAGCGACGTTTTTCCAAATCCGCAGGATTTCAAAATCTTCGCCACGCTTCCCGTACCTTGAAAGGCATCGAAACCATTCATGCTTTATATAAACGAAACCGAAGTCTTGGCTCAGACTTCGGTTTTTCGACATACAATGAATTACAGGAGCTACTAACAATCGCATAAAATGTACAACTTTTTGTTGGCACCACTTAACCTTAACAAAACTTCGCAACAGAACCCGATTTTTTAATTACACCATCATATTTCCAATCCGTGTAAGGTCTTTTTTATTATTTTACTGCTTCTACTTCATGTGTAGCCGTCCCATGATGGGGTATTTCCTGTTTTCTAGAGAAAAACGCTGCCAAAATAACGAGAAGCACACCGATAGAAGATAATACTCCGAAATAGAAATACACATCAAAAACATTTTTTGTTTTATCTAACGTTACTCCGCCTAGATACGTGAAAGACATTGTACCGAGTCCATTAGCAAAGGCCCAAAATAGAGAATGAGCTGTAACCTGCACTTCTTTTGTTGTCACTTTGTTAACAAACTGCGTACATAATACCACGAATAAACCAATTGCAAGACCGTTTAACGCTAAAAGTGCCATTACAATATTATAATCCGGATTTAATCCATAATACAGCCAGCGTAATGAGACCAATACACCAGCTACGATAATTAATAATGATAAACCCAGTTTTTTCGTAAGAAAATTTGATAAAAACATCGCAGGCGCTTCAAATCCCGCAACAAGTAAAAAGGAAAACCCTACGCCCATAACGCCTCCGCCAATTTCTTTAAAGAACATAGAGTAGTATGTATTATTGGCTTGATGAGATCCGAAAATAAGAACCCCAGCTATTGCAAATAGGAGAAATCCAGGCTGGGAAGCAATTTTCTTTAAGTCTTGTAAGAAATTCGTTTTTACACCACTACTTTTATGAATGATTGGTAATGGAATAGATACGAGTAAACAACATAACATCAGTAAGGAGTATACATATAAAATCATATTAACACCCCAGTAATTCGTTAGCGCACTACTTACCCAACAGAAGAATGCATAACCTAATGCACCCCAGGCACGTAAAAAACCATATTCTCTTGGATCTTGAATACTCTCTAATGAGACACTATCAATAATAGGAGAAATTGCTACATTAAAAATGGTAAGAAGGGTAAACATAATTAATAAATACGTAAATGTGTGATTAAAAGATAAAAATATACTGCATAGTGACGTTAAAATCAAACTACCTATAAGAATGACCTTCGTTAGTTGAAATTTATCACAAATAATGCCCCAAATTGGCTGGACAATAATATGCACAAGTAAACTAATCGATATAATTTCTCCAATTTGGAGTACACTTAACTTTTGTCCTAAGAACCAAATAGAAATCATTGGATAAAACGAACCAAATGCTCCAAAATACGCAAAATAAAAGATGCATAAAGACAACTTTGTTTTATTCTCAAATAAGCTCATGTAACGTACCTCACATTTCATATAGTAAAACGCCATGGTATAGACCGATAGGAAACAAGAACCACAGTTCTTTTGTATAAACACAAAAAATACTGTGGTTCTTGTATGGTTTACCTATTTATTCTATGATTATCGTTTGGCATCCCATTCAGCATAGAACTGATCTAAGTATGTCTCTAAAAATGCATGTCTACCCTCTGCCATTTCTTTTCCTGCAGCTGTATTCATTGTATCTTTTAGTTTCAATAATTTTTCATAGAAATGCATGATGGCTGTATCTTTACCTGAGCGGTATTCCTCTAGAGTAAGATTTTCTCTTGGCTTCATGTCAGGGTGGTGAATTGGACGACCTTTGAATCCAGAGTAGCACATAACACGAGAGATACCCATTGCGCCCATTGCATCTAAACGGTCAGCATCTTGCACGATTTTTCCTTCTAAAGTACTCATGACTTTTTTAGAAGTTCCGCCTTTAAATGACATTGTAGTAATGATTTCTAAAATATGAGCTGCAGACTCTTCGTCTATCCCATTTTCGCTCATCCAGTTCTTTACTTTGTTCACGCCTGTTTCTTCATCTTGATTTAATTTTTCATCTGCAACATCATGTAATAATGCAGCAAGTTCCGCCACATAAATATTTGCATTTTCTTTTTTTGCGATTGTTTTTGCCATTTCCGTTACACGATGTACATGCCACCAGTCATGACCGCTACTATCTCCGCCTAGTTCTGCAAGTACAAATTCTCTTGCCGCTTGAATGATTTCTTCTTTAGAAATATTTAGATTTGTTCCCATGTTCCTAATCCCCTTTTGATTGATAGTTAGATTGTTAATTTGGTTGATTATTTCATACTTACTAGTTCTTTTTGCTCTAGTACAACGGATTGTTTTTCAACCACTGATTGGTAAGCTCCGTCACATAAGAGTAAATGATCAAGATGTGAAGAACCATCTTGCATTATACCATTTTTAATATTCTGAATAAAGTCGTCAATCTGAGTCCGAATTGGAAGATCCCAACTTCTATCACTTTCAATTATTTCCCCTGTTGTGCCATCAAGATTCAGGCGAGTTACTTTTGTTCTTGTAATGTGGAGTACACCTTTAGAACCGTGAACAAACAATTCTTCTTTTTTCGGTTGCGTCGCTCTAGATAAATTTAAATTTCCTAGTGCTCCACCGTTTGTTTTAAATGTAAGAATGGCAGTGTCTTCTGTTTCGTATGTGACATCTGGTCTAGCTGTGTTAGACATGTAAGCGTGCACCTCTGCAGGCAATCCAAAATACCACACAATGAGGTCTAAAACATGGTATCCCATATCTAATATTGCTCCGCCTCCTGCGATATCCTTTACACCTCTCCAGCCGAAGTCGTATGGACCACCATTAAAGGTGTATTCTCCTCTAATTAGAAAAACATCGCCCAGCGAATCTAACATTTCTTTCGCTTTTACATAAGAATTGTGATTTCTTCTTTGCGTTAAGGTAATCACCGATCTCTTATAATGGTTAGACGCTTGCACAATTTGCAAACCCTCGTCATAATTACAAGCTAATGGCTTTTCCTTTAATACGTGCAATCCATGAGATAAGGCATATAATGCAATATCTTTATGCAGGTTATGCGGGACACAGATAAACACTGCATCTAATTCACACTGGTCAATCATTTCTTTATAATCAGTAAAAACTTCTGCATCACTTAGATAATCAGGTAAATCTTCTAAGATTTTTAGATTACTATCACAAATTGCTGTGATGACACCATATTTTGTATGTGTTACATGTTCCGCCTGTTCTTTTGCCTGGCCACCCAGACCGACAAAACCAACTTTGAATAACTTTTCTCCCATAGTATTAATTCCCCTTTTAATACTGAATTTGAATTGCAACCAAAAGCCGAATTTGTCACCCACCTACACGTATTATTTTTTCAAAATAGAGAATATTTAAAAAGGACCACTTAAATATAGAACATGTTGGTAAAAAAATCAATAGTTTTCCAAACTAATATTCTGAAAAATATATTTATAAATGAATTTCTGATAATTCTGTTAAATAGCCAAAAAGTCTGTTGTCATGCCTCTTCATCGAATTAATCACTCACCAATCATTTAGTATTTATTTTAAAATTTAAGTGAAATGCTGATAAAATCTGTAAAACCCTAGAAAATAGTCAGGAATTTAATCATTCACTAATTACTTTATCCCTAAAATACCATTTTACTTTTACAAATTACTAAGTAAGTAAATAAACAAAAGCAGATTACTATGTTTTAATAGTAATAATTTATCTTTGCCATGATAAAAATTAGGAAAACCAGATAAAAAGTAAGGGCATCTTTCTCAAGATTTATCACATAATTGTTGAGAAACAGAAAAAGATACTACCTTTGCACTGAGCTAAAAGGGGTACCACCCCACATCCATCAACTTAAGGGTATATTTGGTTCCGGTGCAAAAAAAGACCACTTCAATATGGGTGGTTTTTTAATTATTTTATTCTTGTGGGATAAATCATTTATGTTGTACAGATAATAAGCATTAAATATCATTTGTTTTTCCTATGAAAATTGTATTTGAACATTTTTATGAAACGATATAACATTTATGTTTTTCAATATCTTCATATAAGAAATAGCCTTTTGATAATATAAACATGCTTTTTCAAATTTACCTTCCTTTTGATAACAAGTTGCTAAATCAACATAAAATATAGATAATTGTTTATTATTTTTTTGAGCAAAATATAAATAATTTTGATATAAGAATAAAAAATGTAATTTAGGATATTTTTTTGTAGATTTTAAACCTTCATGTAACACCCTTTTAGCCTTATTAATTTCTTGTTTATTAAAAAGATAAATCATATCATCGTACAATTTTTCTAATTTAAATATTTCTAAGTCTGCCGTATTATTTTTGATTTCCTCTAATCTTTTATATAATGATTTTTTAATGTTACGACTTGGAACTAGCTTATTATTTTCAATTTTACTTAAATAAGATACTGTACATATTCCATAACATAGGACTTTTTGTGTAATCCCATGTTCTAGTCGTTCCTTGAGAAAGAATTCTCCTATATTTTCATTCTGATTTGCGCTATTAGACTTCAGTACCTCCATTCGCTCTGAAAATAATTGTATCATCTCTGTTTTAACCTTAATTTTATTATTTTCAATAAGGCTTAAATAAGATGTTGTGCATATTCCGTCACATAATTCTCTTTGAGATAAATTATATCTTTTTCTAAAATTACGAATTTTTTCGCCAATTGTATTCAATATCATATCCTCCCTATAATTTGGAATTTATTATAAATTCCAAATTATATACTTTCGTTGACATATCGTAATCATCTTCTTTTCTTCTTTATTAGAACAAATTTCAATATATATTCTGAAAATTGTTCTGGTGCAAAAATAAAATGAAAACTAATAAAACGTATATATTCCTAACAGACTTGTATTTTATGCTACAAGTTCAAACAATTGATGGATGAATTCTTTCTGATTTTGCACAGACTGGTCCTGTAAATCAATCTGTTCTTTTTTAATCATATGCATAGCCTCTACTCCAGAAAGAATGGATGTAGCTGTATCAAAGCATTTGAACTCTAGCATAGAACGGATTCGTTTCTTTATAAAGCGATGATCTTGTTCTACTATGTTATTCAAGTACTTTTGTTGTCTAAGTCGCATACTGTTAGGTATGCTTTTTTCTTTTTTCAACTGTTCAATTGCTATAGGATAAGCTGGATTATTATCAACTGTTATCACGCGAGGTTTTGAAACATGAAAAGCCCGCAACGCTTTCTTGAAAAAGCGCTTTGCAGCCTTCTGATCTCTTGTTTTGCTTAGGCAAAAATCGATTGTGTTTCCTTTCGAATCAACAGCACGATACAGGTACATCCATTACCCTTTTACTTTGATATATGTTTCATCGATTCTCCAGGAGTTATTTGTTTAAGGTAGCGTCGGATCCGTTTATCCAATTCAGTGAACCCAACGCATAATCGTTGTATGAGAAATGGATAAACCCCGTTCCTCCATCATTTCCACTAAATCACGAAAACTAAGATTGTACCGTAGATACCATCTTACCGTTAATAAGATAATATCAGGTTGATCGTGCTTCCATTTGAACAAATTTTCCTTTGTCATACCGATCACACACCTCTTTTAGATTAATAATATCAGTATGTCTAAGATTTATAGATTTATTATCATTATATTGAAGTTTTTGCACCAGAACCAGTCCTTGTCTGCCAAAAAATGCACTCACATTAGAGTGAGTGCTCTGAAAAAAGTTGAGACTCCTCCATGGGGCACAATCTTTATAAGGAGAGTTTTCTACTAGAAACGTATCTTTAATTTATAATGAATACTACAAAATCTAATCAAAAAGAACATAATTTTACAAAAAAAATATCAAGTATTAGAAAATTCATTTTAGTCCAAAACCTCAAGATAACTGCATTGAATCTCTCAACTTCGTGTAGCTTTGTAATAAAGTTTGATCAAAAAACTCTTACAAATCCACATTCTGTGTTACACAAAAAGATTCCATTTTGAAAAAAGATCGATCAAAATAGAGTCTTTCTTTGTGACTGGATGTTTAATTTTTATAAAAAAGTTTGATCATTTTCTACCTGTGCTGCTATACAATCGCGCCCGTTTGTGGAATATGAGTTTTCACCAATGGCTGTAATTTTTACTTTTGACAGAATTTGTTTGTCCCCTTTACTATTTTAATACTTAATTTTATAATTTAATATCATGACCAGGTACTAAAAACGTAAATAATTTGAAATGAAAATACTGGTGATCAAATGCCAAATGTGAAAGTATAAAGGAGAGGGATTTATGTTCAATACTCAACAAATTAAAGAAATTATTCCACATCGTTATCCGTTCTTATTAGTTGATCGTATTCTTGAAGTAGAGGAAGGAAAACGCGCAGTCGGAATTAAAAATGTTACCGCTAATGAAGAGTTCTTTAATGGTCACTTTCCAGATTATCCAGTAATGCCGGGTGTTCTAATTGTAGAAGCGTTGGCACAAGTAAGTGCAGTTATTATGTTAATGAAAGATGAAAATCGAGGAAAGATTGGGTTGTTTGCTGGTATTGACCGTTGTCGGTTCAAGAAACAAGTCCACCCTGGTGATCAATTACGTTTAGAAGTAGAAATAACCAGAGTTCGTGGTTTAATTGCAAAAGCAAATGCTGTTGCTACAGTAGATGGAGAAGTCGCTTGTGAAGCAGAAGTTACATTCGCTCTTTACAACGATAAAAAAACTTAAAGATTTATTATCATCTTCACCCTCTTTTCTATAGAATTTACTCTTAGATAAAAAATCACCTCTTAGGAGAACAATAGGTTCTGTTGCAAAGATTGCTAAACTGAGATAACCTGTAGAAAAAGTGTGAGCAGGAGAGTGATATATGGGGTATTTTAAAGGAAAACAGTTTAAAAAGGATATTATTTTGGTAGCCGTCGGCTACTATTGTCGTTTTTCTTTAAGCTATCGTGATGTATCTGAAATCTTGAAAGAGCGTGGTGTTTCGGTTCATCCAACAACCATCATGCGCTGGGTTCATGAATATGGAAACCTTATCTATCAAATTTGGAAGAAGAAAAATAAAAACGTTCAATTATCTTGGAAACTAGATGAAACTTATATAAAAGTCAAAAGAAAATGGTGTTATTTATATCGTGCAATTGATAAAGATGGACACACATTGGATATTCAACTTCGTAAAAAACGGGATCATCAGGCTACCTATGCCTTTATGAAAAGATTGGTCAAAACGTTTGGAGAACCAGCGGTTCTCACTACAGACAAAGCACCAGCATTACTTTGCGCATTTAACAAATTAAGAGAACAAGGCTTTTATATACATACAACTCATTGTACAATCAAGCATTTGAACAATCTCATTGAA
>NZ_JBWYHD010000036.1:0-8653 GCF_056711665.1 Bacillus sp. Medicinal_06
CATGGGTTGCACCTCACTTTTTTCGTAGGATACCTACAGTATACTAAAAAAAGTAGGCTTACGCCTACCGACATTCATCTCCCACCTAAAATTGGTGTTTTCACACCTTCACATTTTTGAGGAAGGACTCTTCTGTCGGAAAATGATAAAACAAGAATAAATTATCTCTTCTATTGGAATATTGTGCAAAAACAAACTAATCTGCTAAGTAATTCTCATTTCACAAAAAGAGGTGTGAAGAAATGTCATTAACATCAGTTTTGTTAAATGTATTATTCAAAAAGGGGGATGCTAAAAGAGACAAAGGGTTAACTACCCCAGAAAATATCGAAAGATTGGACAACCTTGATTACTACGGGGATACAAGTGGAAACCATTTGCTTGACGTGTATTATCCAAAGGATACGGAAAAACCTTTGCCAGTAATTATATCGATTCATGGTGGCGGCTGGGTGTACGGGAACAAGGAAGCTTATCAGTTTTACTGCATGAATTTAGCCCAGTACGGGTTTACGGTAGTAAACTTCAACTACCGTCTTGCACCAAAGTATACATTCCCAGCAGCTCTGGAAGATGTAAATTCAGTTTTTCATTGGGTGAAGAGTAATTCAAAAAAGTTTCATATGGACTTAAATAATTTGTTCATTGTAGGTGATTCAGCGGGAGCACAGATTGCAAGTCAGTATGCAGCAATCATTACTAATTCAAATTATGCAAAACTGTTTGACTTCAAAATGCCTGATATAAGAATAAAAGCAATGGGATTAAACCACGGAATGTATGATCCTCTCGATAGAATAAAAAACAAAGAAACGAAAAAATGGTACAGGAATCTTTTATATGCTTTGATGAAGGACTACCTTGGAAAAGAAATTCACAAATATGAAAAGGAAATGGATTTTCAGTCAAACATTACGTCATCTTTTCCTCCTTCTTTTGTGACTTGCAGTGTTAATGATGGATTGGTTGGGATTCAACCTGTTTTCCTTAGTAAATTAGAATCTGCAGGACTTCATTATATTTACAAAGAATATGGTCATAAAGACAAAGCAAGCGGTCATGTATTCCACCTTGACTTAAGAAAAGATGAAGCAACAATACTCAACAATGAACAAATAGAATTTTTCCGCCAATACATGGGCAAATGAGGGGGTGTCTAGTAAGGAAGTAATTAAAACAAGTTGAAAATGCCTTGAATGAGATCATGATCTTATAAGCATTTAAATTAGATGGTGAAAGATCACCTGAAACTGAAGTTTGTATCTATGCTTTTCATAAACTTTTTTCTAAAACAGCTATACTTTTCTGGGTTCTGTTGCAAAGTTTGAAAAAGCATAAACAGCTTGGTAAATGAGGAACAATGTTTAGGAAGTAGCTAGTAATTGTTGAAGTTCATTGTACGTTGAAAAGGCGGAGTCTCTTTGAAGACTTCGCCTTTGTTTATATAGAGCATGAATGGTCTCGATACCTTTTATCGTACGTGAAGCATGACGAAGATTTTGAAATCCTGCAGATTTGGCAAAACGTCTCTTTACATGCCTATGATCCTGTTCAATGAGGTTGTTTAAATGTTTGATTGTACAATGGATTGTAGTTTGATAAAATCCTTGATAAGTTTCATCCAAATGCTAAGATAATCGTGCAGATTTATTTTTCACTTTCCAAATTTGATAGATGAGATTGCCATATTCATGAACCCATCGCATGATGGTTGTTGGGTGAACTGAAATACCACGTTCTTTCAGGATTTCAGAGACATCGCGATAACTTAAAGAAAAACGGCAGTAGTAGCCGACAGCTACTAAAATAATCTCTTTCTTGAATTGTTTTCCTTTAAAATATTTCATGCCTGATTCTCCTAGATCTTGTTTTCTAGAGTGTAGCTTCATGTAGAAAACCTTGCAACAGAACCATTTTTTGTAAAATCTTGTATCTTTTTGATTAGATTCTGTAGTATTGATTATAAATTAAAGATGTGCTGCTATTATAACGTCTTAACTTCTATCCGAAAGTAGTCTTCCACTTTTAAACGTGAAGGTGCGCCAGTGAAAGTGGAAGATGAATTTCGGTTAGGCATATCCTAAAGTTGTCTCTTTTTCATGCTATTATATTTTTCAAATCCGCAGGATTTCAAAATCTTCGCCACGCTTCCCGTACCTTGAAAGGCATCGAAACTATTCATGCTTTATATAAACGAAACCAAAGTCTTGGCTCAGACTTCGTTTTTTCGACATACAATGAATTACAGGAGCTACTAACAATCGCATAAAATATACGACTTTTTGTTAGCACCACTTAACCTTAACAAAACTTAGCAACAGAACCTTAGCAAGGCTCTACACGCTTCCCTATAAATACGAAAATTTTTAAGGAAACTTGGCGAAGAACTAATAAATCCTTATCTTATAAGAATAAACCAAAACAAATAGACTATAAATTGTTTTTAATTATATAAAAATTACATAATTAAAAACAATAGTATTGAAGTAATTTAATACCTAATAAAATCGTTATTAAAATTCATCTTCCAAAATTAGATTGCCAGCATCATTATCTTTCGTCAATCTCTGCTTCAGATAATTTTCTTTCGTAGTCCGATCATTTTTATGACCTACTGCAGCTGCGATGACATGAGGTGCTAGTCCTTTGTAATCATATAAGTACTGTACATAAAAATGTCTAAAGAAGTGAGGGGTAATTCTTATATTCTCTGTAAAGAATAACTTGGTATCCTTTATGATTTTAGAAATATATTGTGACAAGTAATTCTCTCTATAAGCAGTATGGTTCTTGGTTTGAAATATAGTCCCACCATTTTCATTTCCAATGTCTATAGGTAACCTTCTCCGAATTCTAAATGCAACAATACGATTAAAAATCTCCTTATTAATAGAAACAATTCGTTCATTATCTCCCTTTGTATCAACTGTTAAATAGTAACGTCCGCGTATAGCGTCATACTCAAGATTTTCCCACTTTGCATGTGCTACCTCTGCAACACGCAACCCTGTAGTAGCAAGGATCGACAATAAAGCGTAATTGATTTCATTATCCTTATAGTAATGAAGCAGTTGCTTTACTTCCTCATATGATAACTCACGTTTTGGTTTATGGTGTTTATTAACGGTCGTGCTTAGAATCTCTACATGAAGAGGTTCTTGGATATATTGGATTTCATATAGCCATTTCAAGTACGAACGGATCACACCAAGTTTTCGACTAATCGTAGATGCTTTGTATTTTTCTTTCGATTGATAGGAGATTGCCTCCTGAGATAACCACTTTTGATAGTTTCGGATATGACGTTTTCTAAGATTCCTCCAAACTTGGCCAACTGCATAACCTTTCACATCTTGCTGCAGAAATTCTGTACTTTGTTTGATGAAAAAATAGAACTGACTTAAATCACGTGCATATAGAGTCCTGGATGCATTCTTTATACGTTTTTCTTGATCAAAATGTGTTTGCCGATTTAAGTAGTAGTACAATATTTCTTCATCTGAAAATCCCTCATATGTATATGAATCTTCTCTTTCGTTATTTTCCTTTTTAAATTCAGCTTCATTTATATAATCACGATTCCATACTGAAATTATGTTTGTGAAATTTTGTTTTTGTTTTTCTATATTTTCTAAAGAAGTTTCACTATGAATTGTATTTAATTCAAATTTCACTGTTATTCAACTCCTTATTAATTCCTTTTATATCTACTATTATAACTGAATTAAATTATAAATCATTTACATAGAAAGATTAAATTTTATAAAAATGATAGTGAATAACAACTATAGAAAATTGTATATTTTCTATGGTTATACTATTCTTTATTTTATAAATAACTCTTTGTTATATTTCTTTAAATACAAATAATAATTTAATTAGTAAATATAAATAAATTTTATTTATTTAAGAAAAAAGATTAAACGTTATCTATGATATAATAAATTACAGTTATATATTCCTTGAAATTTAAATTAAACTACATAAATGATTGATTCAAATACAAATCAAATAAAAAGGAGAAATAACATGAACGAAAACCAACAAATTATTATGAATACAACAGAAGTGAAGGAGTATTTAGGTGTTAGTAATTTTGTTGTAAATAATCTGATGAAGCAGGAGCAATTAGTTCCAATTAATAAGGATACTTGGAGATTAGATGGAAGTTTCTTGTTCAAAAGAGAAGATGTCGAAGTGATTAAAAAAGAAAGAGAAACGGAAGGTCTTACTTTATACCAAGCTAGTAAAAAGTATGGTGTAAGCACATATCAATTAGAAAAATGGTTGGAAGATGGGGAGTTAACCGTTACTGTACAGGAACATCGTAACCGAGAGACTAAATTCATTAAAGAGGAAGAGTTAAAGCAACTTGTACAGAAATTTGATCAAGCAAATACTCTGTATACATATTCTCAAAAGTATAATACAGTCCTATTCCAGCGGTATATTCAAGGAAATACAATAGCTAGAGTTATTTCTATTCCGAAACGTGGCGATATTATGTTGATTGATGAATTTGGAAGTGAATTCACTCTAAAAGAAGCAAAGGAATTAGGATATATACCAGCATACGAGTTATCTGATAAACCACGTAGTCATCATCAAAGATTTGTTACATTCCGTATACCAAAATCTGATCAATTACGTAGTAGTTCTTTTCAACTTATTGATTTCATACTGCAGTATGTATCTCCAAGAAATTTAAAAGTTTTAGAAGAAGAAGGGTTTTGGTATTTTGATGTTCGCCAATCACTAATCGAATTACCTATGGGAATGCAATTGGAATGGATTGAAAGTTTAACACCTTATTTAATAGAAGGAAAATTAGTAAAACGTGTGAATAATAGCGTGTATTTAGATAGTAGCAGCGTGACTAAACCAGTTACGATGTCCAGCAAAGAATATCAAGCAATCAATAAAATAGTTGAAGAAACTAACAGTACAATCGAAGAATTCATCGCATCCGCTATTCGTGAGAAGATAAATAACTATCAAACATCACAAAACTAATTTGAAAATAAAAAAACAGCTAGATATTTTCTTAAAGAGGGCTCACTACCTGCCTATCAACTTGAGAAGTTTGTTGTTACCCAAAACTAGAAAAACGAGCTGAGCTGTTATAAGTAACCTAATTTATCCTTTTAAAAAGATTAGTATTGACCTTAAAAGAAACACGTTGATTTGAAAAAAATAACTTGATTATGAAATTTGCTATAATTACTTTGGGTATATTGAGCTAATCGCTTCTTGAGATTAGTTCTTTTTTACTTGTAACGGAATTTTACTACGCAGAATAGTGCAATATACTCATTTAAATATGATTGTCACACATAAGAAAAAGCCTTGCTGTATAAACAAGACTTTCTTATACAATAGTATATTTGCTATCCTCTGAAACACATAAATTGGCCGTATCAATTCTCACGTGACATTTCCCAAATCGTCGCTTGACTTCTGATTTCAATTTCTCATTTGCTTCTTCTAAAGAACGTGCTGGAATGATTGCGGATTGTAAATCTCTTTCCTTGCCACTATACATCACTGAAAAATTAATTTCATACCGATGCATCATGGTTCCCTCACTTCCCTTCTTTTGAAATCGCTCTGTCCATTCTAACGAAGGATAAATACCAATACTTAACCAAATATATGCAATATCTTCTGGAAAATTGTCTGTTATCCTCTTATTTCTTCAAAAATCTATATGAACCTCCTAACAAACTGAATAAGAAACAGATGTGAATTTGAAAGAAAGTTAGTATGTTTGTAAGAAAGGCGTGAAGTTTTGAATAAAGTTGCGCTGTTTAAAATAAAGTCGCGACGTTTATAAAAATGTTGCGATGCTCTATCTCTTTAGATAGTTATCTAAAGGGGTATTTTTATAGTAAAAAGGAAAAGAACATCTGAATTGAAAGGTAGATTAAGGAACTGTTGAGTGGCAATAAGTTATTCCGTTAAAGGGCCATTTAATGGAGGAAGGAGTATTAAGCAAGTTAGGTAGTTTAAGAATAATTTAAAATTATTCTGAATTTTATATGATGAGAATCTTAAAAGGGTAGGATCATTATAAGGGTACAATATAGGGGCTGTCCCATAAGTCAGAATTACTGACATATGGGACAGCCCCTTTTATTATTCAATAAAGCCAAATTTTAAACTGCAGTTTAAATTGACGATTTTTAGACATGCCTCAATCTAAATCCTATCAAAAAATTAAATATAAGTCTATTTCTCTTTTTAAGTTAATGTCAAAATTATCATATGTTCAACAAAATAGCATTATTTATCATTTTTTAATGAAGAAAGGGGCTTATAATATGAAACAAAATATTTATGACAATTCAACTTTCTTTGAGGGCTATAAGAAATTACGGGATTCAGGAATCAATTATAACAATTTTATTGAACAACCAGCACTAAAAAATTCTTTACCCGATTTAACAAATAAAAAGGTATTGGACTTAGGGGGTGGCATGGGGGAATTTACTAGGTACTGTATTAATAAAGGAGCTTTAGAGGTAGTTGGAGTAGATATTTCTAAAAACATGATTGATGTTGCAAGACGAAATAATATTCACGATAAAATCACATTTATAAATAGCTCTGTAGAAGATCTAGAGATATCTAAAGATTACTTTAATGTAGTTGTTAGTTCTCTTGCACTTCATTATGTAAAAGATTACGGCGCTGTAGTAAATAAAATAAATAGATTCTTAAAAAAGGGAGGGACATTTGTCTTTTCTACTGAGCATCCTATTGTAACTGCAAGAAAAAAAATGAATGGCTGGGTAACAGATGAGAACGGAAAGAAGCTGTATTTTCCAATAGATAATTATCAAGAAGAAGGGCAGCGTGAGCAGTTTTGGTATATTGATGGTGTAGTAAAATATCATCGTACGATTTCAACTCTTATAAATGAATTAATAAATAATGGCTTTCAGCTAGAGAAACTATCTGAACCAGTTGCTATAAAAGAAGGAATAGAGGCTATGCCTAAGATAATAAACGAAACAAGAAGACCATCATTTTTAATTATAAAGAGTACAAAAATATTCTAATAATGAAAGAGGGAGGTTCTGTTGCAAAGATTTCTAAACTGAGATAACCTGTAGAAAAAGTGTGAGCAGGAGAATGATATATGGGGTATTTTAAAGGAAAACAGTTTAAAAAGGATATTATTTTGGTAGCCGTCGGCTACTATTGTCGTTTTTCTTTAAGTTATCGTGATGTATCTGAAATCTTGAAAGAGCGCGGTGTTTCGGTTCATCCAACAACCATCATGCGCTGGGTTCATGAATATGGAAACCTTATCTATCAAATTTGGAAGAAGGAAAATAAAAATGTTCAATTATCTTGGAAACTAGATGAAACCTATATAAAAGTCAAAGGAAAATGGTGTTATTTATATCGTGCAATTGATAAAGACGGGCACACATTGGATATTCAACTTCGTAAAAAACGGGATCATCAGGCTGCCTATGCCTTTATGAAAAGATTAGTTAAAACGTTTGGAGAACCAACGGTTCTCACTACAGACAAAGCACCAGCATTACTTTGCGCATTTAACAAATTAAGAGAACAAGGCTTTTCTATAAATACAACTCATTGTACAAGCAAGCATTTGAACAATCTCATTGAACAAGACCATAGGCATGTGAAGCGACGTTTTTCCAAATCCGCAGGATTTCAAAATCTTCGCCACGCTTTCCGTACCTTGAAAGGCATCGAAACCATTCATGCTTTATATAAACGAAACCGAAGTCTTGACTCAGACTTCGGTTTTTTCGACATACAATGAATTACAGGAGCTGCTAACAATCGTATAAAATGTACAACTTTTTGTTGGCACCACTTAACCTTAACAAAACTTCGCAACAGAACCCCCAGATACAAATGATGGCTAAGTCTGATCCAGAAAACTTACGTTTTCGCTTTACAAACCCAAGTTCTCTTGCAAGTTTTTCTAAAAATACGGGTGTCACATATCGTTGTAATTCCTCTGCAAATGGTTGTAGTTCATCTTGAATCGAGACATTCATCAAAAAACGTCATCCTTTCTGCATATTTCTACAAAAAGAATAGCTGCTTTTTCGCTGTATGGATACAAATTTATCTTGGTTTGCTGGCTATGTAATGGGACTACTCCTTGTATTAACATTTTCTGTATTCATGAACCCAACGTATGATAGGTGTTGGATGAATTGAGATGCCACGTTCTTTTAAAATTTCAGAAATTTGATTGTACTAAATTTGACTTTTTATCTGCTAAAGAACGTTGCAACAGAACCATAGAAATTCTATTTTTTCGCAATTATTCCATCACTAAAAGAAGAGAAAATCTGTTGTTATAGAATAAGATAATGTCTCACTTTTTAAAGTTCGACGCCCCATAATCTTGTATGGTTACATTTACATGATATTTAATCGGTACTCTACTAAATGTTTGATCCCAATCTTTTTTGACTTTCTCCCATACTTTTGGTTCTTCAATTCTTAATCGGTTTCCAAAGCCAGCAACGTCAGCTTGATATTTTTTCTGCATTTTTTCTGTTACATGATGCACCAAGTGCTTTACTTCTTGTTCAGCAACTTTTTCTGCCCTTTTTAAAAATTCATTTTCAAAACCTTTTCCTGAGTGCATCCAATTTTC
>NZ_JBWYHD010000037.1:0-6004 GCF_056711665.1 Bacillus sp. Medicinal_06
GAAGCAAATGTTATCTAGTTTTGAAGGAATATGCCTTCATAGTTTGGTGATGATGGCAGAGAGGTCACACCCGTTCCCATACCGAACACGGAAGTTAAGCTCTCTAGCGCCGATGGTAGTTGGGACCCTGTCCCTGTGAGAGTAGGACGTCGCCAAGCAAAAACCTAAGTCATTTCGACTTAGGTTTTTTTTGTGGTTTTAAATAAGAATATAAATTATAAAACAAGCTCATTATCTATCTACTCTTTAAAAAGCAAATAGATGATGAGTTTATATATGAAAAGAAAGTTTATTTATTTCTTCACATCAATCAGCTCAAAACGTTCGCAAACGAGCAACATGTCTTCAGAAAATTCATGACCGATTTCATTCAGTTCTTTTGTGAAGAACTCTATATGAGTGTTCTTCCAATATTCATAGGTCCGGTCACCTTCTCCTTCGGCAATAGCAAATTCCTCAGAGACTTCATTCATTGGTGTCAAAGTTACTTCTATCGTTTTAATAATTGCTACAGGCTCGTCAGAGCTATTCAATATAATGCTATAATCATTTGTTGTTGGAAGTGGTTCATTTTCTAGCTCATAAAAAATATGTCCAGAGCATGTTGCTGTTTTTAAGCCATCAATTACTAATTAAGCAAGATAGTCAGGAGAGGCTCCGAACTGCCATGCGCTGACAGTTTGAGGTTTTTCGTTCTCCTTCCAGTATTCATTCCAGTATTGCTGTGCCAATTGATTCATTAGTATCATTCACCCATTTCTCACATGTCTAGTTAAATACCTCATTGCTTATGATAAGGTTTCGTTTGGTTATAATAGATGGTTTGTTTGATAAATTACATTTTCTTTGTTGTTTTTTGAGGCAGTAAAAGGAAACTGCTTAATGAATCTGGTTTATATACTCGTGCTGTTCATTTATATCCATCTATTTAATAAATCTGTACATATATTTATATTAAAGAATATTCAGAATAGTTAAGTCGAGCTATTTTAAACAGCTACCTACGTTTTTAAGATTAGATGATTCTTCTGGAATAATAAAACTAACGCTTTTTATGAAGAGTTTGTTGAAATGTGTCTTTTTATTAAAATGGGGAAGGTAAGGCAGTTAGATAGGTATAATTGCAACTAACCGATACTCCTATAGAAAGATCGGTTAGTTATTTATTGTCTTTTTATAGGTGATCTTCCTCTGGTTATAGCAATACGAATACAGTGAATACGATAGCTAACAAAATACGATAATAGGCAAATGGCTTTAAACCGATTTGTGCGAGTAGTTTTAGAAACGTTACTACTGCAAGCATCGCAACAATAAAAGAAGTAATAAACCCTATTGCGAACATTGGGATATCATCCATACTTAAATACTTCCAGCTCTTTAATAAGTCTAATCCTGTTGCGCCAACCATGACGGGAAGGGCGATAAGAAAAGAAAATTCGGATGCGGCCTTATAATTTGCCTTTGCTAACAATCCTCCAGAAATAGTAGATCCAGCTCTTGAGAAACCAGGGTATACTGCTAAACATTGGAATAAACCAATTGTTAATGCTTGACGATATGTTAAATCGTCTAATGAATGGGAGGTAGCTTCAGGCTTTTTAACTTCTGCAAAGATCATAAGAATAGCTCCTGCCACAAGCCCGATAACGACAGTATATGGCTGAAATAAGTATGTTTTAATCACATCATGTAAGAGTAAACCGGCAACTACAGCTGGGAATACACCTAGGAAAACATGTAGTGCATTAAATTTTTTCTCTTTCTGCAAGATAGGTTTAATGTTACAGAGAGAAACAAGTCGTTTATGATATAAAATCGCAATAGCTAAAATGGCCCCTAGTTGTATAACAATTTCAAATGTCTTTGCACGTTCTCCCTCAAAACCTAATAAATGCCCGACTAATATAAGATGCCCGGTAGAAGAGATAGGTAAAAATTCAGCTAGTCCTTCTACAATACCGAGTATAAATGCAATAATTGTATCGCTCATAATTTCACTCCTATTATTTAAATGAAAATGTTGTAGATAGACAGAGACATAGAAAGAATTTTGTTATCTTTATAAATCAATGAATATCAACTTTTTTAAAATAGAATATTGTTGCGAGAAAGCCGATAATAGCTGTAGCGGCAATAGCAACATAAGAATATTCTGGAGGATATGTCGGTTGCAATTCATTATTTACTATATCTAGTGCAGCTGTCCAAGGAAACAAATCTTTGTGTTCCGAACTTGCAGTTAGAACATTTACCATTGCTACAACAATTGTTAATATAATAGGCGGAACATAAGTTTTCATTACAAGGGTTAGTAGTACAATAGGAGAAGATAAGATAAAAAGGAATCCACCGCCTAGTAAAAATTTCACTAAAAATTGAAAAGATAAAGGGATGCTTAATCCAGGAAAACCTCCTAATAGCCCTAATAGTAAAGTTAGTCCCCATGCAACTATAGTAAGGATCATAATCCAAATAAACAGAAGGGTGAATTTGCTCATAATAAAGTTAAAACGTGATACAGGAATGGTTAATAAATTTTTTAATGTATTTTCTGTGTATTCACGATTAAAGAGATAAGCGGTAACAACTCCGTATAGGAGGACTCCCATAAATAAAATAATATACATATTTACATTAAGAAAAAGGACATCGAAACCTGCGGGTGTAGCAGATGGTTTTGTTTTCATTTCTATATAAAAGGCCAAAACGATCATAAACGGTGCTACCGCTGCCCCAATAATACTAATTAAAAACATGTTAGAACGTTTCAATTTTAATAGTTCCGTATATAGTAGATTAACCAATTGTTCCACCTCCAACCAATTTGGTGAAATAGTCCTCTAATCTGTCTTCACTCATCATAATTTTTAATACTTCGATATCATTTTGAACAAATGTTCTATTAATCTGTCCTTGTTGACCGAAATGAGAATAAACGCGAATATTTCCTTCATCATGTACTTCATAATCAAAAATATGAAATTGTTTCTCTAAAAGCATCGCAGCTTTATTATCGTTATTGACTTGGAATTCTAAGTATTTACGATTTGTTTTTCGAAGTGCATCAAGTGAAGTTTCTTCTAATAACTTCCCCTCATGGATAATCCCCATATGATCTACTAGTTGTTCAACTTCGGCTAAAATGTGGCTAGAAATTAATATCGTTATATTTCTTTCTTGTGCTAAAGATTTAATAAGTTTTCGCATTTCTTTAATTCCAATTGGGTCTAAACCGTTTGTCGGTTCATCTAATATTAATAGCTCCGGATAATGGAGAAGAGCTCTTGCGATTCCTAATCTTTGTTTCATTCCTAAAGAATATTTACCCACTAGCTTTTTTGTTTCATGTTGCAATCCTACAATTTCTAGTGCTTCTTCAATGGTATTTTTTTTATGCACTCCAATTATTTTTGCGTTAATTAATAGATTCTCTTTTGCAGTAAGATTTTCATAAAAACCTGGCACTTCAACGATAGAACCAATTCTTCTTAAAATTTCTTTTTGGTTTGCAGAAAAATCCTCTCCGAATATTTCGATTTTTCCACTTGTAGGTTTTATAAGACCGAGCAGCATTCGAATAGTAGTCGTTTTACCAGCACCATTTCGTCCGATAAATCCGTAAATCTCTCCTTGGTTTACAGTTATATTTAGATTATCTACTGATTTTTGTTTGCCATAAATCTTAGTAAGGTTTGTTGTCTTTATAATTGCACTCATTTTGAAACACCTGCTTTCCATAAGCTCTTAATTACATGATAAAAAGGAAGATTTAACTACTGCTTAATCATTTCTTAACTATTTCTTAAAAGTAGCTTGTTTTGGGATGGAAAAGCCAAAGGTGGTTCTTTCCCACGGAATACTTTCTACCCATATTTGACCGCCATTTTTTTCTACGAGAGCTTTCGCGATAGCAAGTCCTAAACCGCTCCCGCCATGAGAAGAGTTCCTTGATTGCTCAATTCGGTACATTCTCTCAAATACGTTCTCTAGATCATCTGTTGAAATGCCAGGGCCTTTATCCCAAATGAGCAGCTGATAGTCGTTAGTCGTTTCAAAAAGTTCGATTCCTATTATTTTTCCAGGCTTTCCGTAATGTATCGCATTCTTTAGGAGATTACTGATAACTCGCATAAGGCTTAAAGAATCTGCTGTAATCATGCAAGGTTCTTCTGGGATATTAACTTGTAACTCAATACCGTGTTTGGATAGTTCAGGCAAAAATTCGATTAGTGACTCCCTGGCTATTTCTGGGAAATTAAGTTGTTCTTCTTTAAATGGCATTTCATCAGCATCAAGCTTTGCCATATTGAATATCTCATCAACTAATTGTTTTAAGCTATTTGATTTATTTGAGAGTATTTCAAGATATTCTAGTTTTTCTTCCTCTGAAGCAGCTATACCATCTTTTAATGCGTCAATATATCCAATAATAGAAGTAAGAGGTGTTCGAATATCATGTGAGATACTAGATAGAAGTTGTTTTCTAGTCTTTTGAGACTTTTTGGCCTCAACTTGCACTTTTTCTAGTTCGGTTATTAATTCATTTATAGAAAAAATGACATCATCTAGTGAATGATCGTTATTTGTATATAGTCGTGTATGTAGATTGCCATTAATAACGCGTCTTAATTTCTTGACCATAGACTTCCTAGTTTGAATAAAATGAAGTCTTGTAAAGAAAAGGCTTACTGTTATAACAATAAGGATAATGAATAATATTAATTTTGATGTGTGACCCATATCTATAAAGAGAAGTCCGGTAATGATTATAAACTGCAATAAAATAAGATAGAGAACTTCATCATTCTTCATTCTTCTCACCTACAAATTTATAACCAATACCCCATACAGTTTGGATGAATTTAGGATTTGAAGGGTCGACTTCTATTTTTTTTCTCAGTTTTCTAATGTGTACCATGACGGTATTATCATCTTCTATATAATTACTATCCCAAACATTACGGAAGAGTTGCGTCTTTGTAAAAACTTGTTCAGGATTTGAGGCGAAGAACTTTAATAGTTCAAGTTCTTTTCCAGTTAAAGATATTTCTTTTCCACTTACATTAACTATGTACTTATTTATATCAATTGTTAATCCTTTGAATGTTAGGAGTATGTTTTCTTGCATGTTAGCATTACTTCCTAATACTAAAAAACGTCTCATAAGAGCTTTTACTCTAGCGACTACCTCATTGATACTAAAAGGCTTTGTAATGTAATCGTCCGCGCCTATGCTTAAGCCTAAAATTTTATCTACTTCTTGATCTTTAGCAGTGAGCATTAATATTGGGACATTTGTTTTGTTTCTAAGTCTTCTGCATGCTTCGATACCATCAACTTTAGGCATCATAAGATCTAATATGATGAGGTTATATTTGTTTTGTTCAAATAATTGCAGAGCCTCTTCGCCGTTTATAGCGATATCTACTGTATATAGTTCTCGTTCTAGATATTTCTTTAATAAGTCCCGGATTTCTTTTTCGTCGTCTGCTATAAGTACACGGATATCTTCCATAGTTTCACCTGCTTATAATAGAGTTTTGTATTTTGTTTTCGGTAATGAAAAATACAATAGCTATCTCATTATATACTATGAATTGTTAAAATAAGGTTTTAAGTATAGAATCGAATGGAGAAAGGTAAATGTATGATGATCTACTAAATGTTTATAGATGGAGGAAACCAAGTGGAGAGAAGTGGTATTTTAGGATGCTTTTACAACGCTTCATAAAGAAGAGATAAATCTATTGAAAAAAGTTTTGAAAAGTTATTGACTATTACTATATAGAGGTGTAATATTATACGAGTCGCTGATAGCAACAAGCAAAACGCGACAAACGAAATAAAAAACTTAGTTGACATTGAAAGATGAAAATGTTAACATAAGGAAGTCGCAAATGAGCGACAAACGAGTTCTTTGAAAACTGAACGAAACAAACAACGTGAAACGTCAATTTTTATTTTAGATGCTAGACAAACTTTATTGGAGAGTTTGATCCTG
>NZ_JBWYHD010000038.1:0-5123 GCF_056711665.1 Bacillus sp. Medicinal_06
ATAATGTTTCCATTTAAACAAATTTTCCTTTTCCATACTGATCACACCTTTTTTAGATTCATACTATCAGTATGTCCAAGTTTAGGAGATTACTTGCAAGAGCCTTGAATTTTTTGCACCAGAACCCCGATAAGCTAATTGAATATTTTCATCGGACTGCATTAAATCGAGTAATCCATAAAAATTTTGACCATTAGCACTTTGAGTGTATAAGGAATCAAAATGATATTGCATATCATAATACTCATTGTGCCTCAGCTTCTTTCGTTTTAACAAGTCGGTGGCTCCTTTGGAGCTGAACCTCTATTAGTCTTACAAGAACCTTATTAATCGTATAAGAACTGTCTTGCATGGTTGAATGAATCTTTAATTAGTCTAGTGGCTATCCCTCCACGTTCATTACACGCTTCAACGGTACTGTGCCACCACTTTCACTGATATAAAGAGAAATTATACAGTCGCTAATCTCACGACTATTTTCCTTTCCAACGCTTCATCGAGAGTAAGCTCTCCACGTTATCAGGTTAGCCGAGAAAGGTACTTATCCACCTTTCCCAAATTCGTTAAGACAAGATCAAAATAATCCTTTAGTTAGCTTACCAATATCCGTTGAAAATATTATTAACAATATAGATGCTGTCATTGTAACTCATTTGCATTTAGATCACTTTGATGAGGTGGCTCAAAGAATATTGCCAAAAGATATAAAAATGTTTGTACAAAATGAAGAAGATGCTACAGAAGTTAGAAACTCCGGTTTCCAACATGTAGAGGTTTTACAAGAAGATACAGTCTTTGAGGATATCCAATTAATCAAAACAAAGGGTGAACACGGAAGAGGAGAAATATTAAAACTTGCTGGTTTAGTATGTGGCGTTGTCTTCAAGCACCAAACTGAGCAAACATTGTATGTAGCTGGGGATACAGTATGGTATGACGCTGTCCAAGAAGTGATTGATACACATAAACCAGAAGTCATTGTAGTAAATGGTGGCGATAATCAATTCTTTGAAGGCGGTTCTCTCATCATGGGTAAAGAGGATATTTACGAAGTGTATAAGGCTGCTCCTGATGCAAAAATTATTGTAGTCCATATGGAAGCTGTGAACCACTGGACACTGTCCAGAAACGAACTAAAAAGCTTCCTTGCTGAAAAAGAAATGTCCGCCAACGTTTTAGTGCCAGATGACGGCGAATCTTACACATTTTAAGTGAAGAAACTTGTTAATTTAGCTAATCTAAGACCCTTTGATGGGTCTTAATTATTTTTTTATTAAGGGCTATGGATGGCTATAGTGTTAGATTTTCCATATGGTAAGGCAAAAAAATTGATTGAAAAATTAGGACCTGTTGGGGTAGTGCTAAATGCGGTATCTATCGATATAAATAATTAGTGTTGAATATAATTTTGAATTGGTTCTGGTGCAAAGATAAAATAAAAGAGAATATAGCTCATATATTTCTAGTGGAATTCTATTTTATGCTGTAAGCCCAAACAATCGATGGATGAATTCTTTCTGGTTTTGAACAGACTGATCCCGTAAATTAATCTGTTCTTTTTTAATCATGTGCATAGCTTCCACTCCTACAAGATGTAGCTGTGTCAAAAGACTTGAACCCTAACATAGAACGAACACGTTTCTTAATAAAATGATGATCTTGTTCCACTATGTTATTGCGATATCTAACTTGTCTTAGCTCTATACCTTCAGGCATATGCTTTTCTTCTTTCAACGCTCGAATTGCTATAGGATAAGGGGGGCTTATCTACTGTTATCACGCCAGGTTTAGAAACATACGAAAAAGCGCTTGATTGCTTGTTTATCTCTTGATTTACTTAGATAAAAATCAATTGTATTCCCCTCTGAATCAACTGCACGATATAAGTACATCCATTGACCTTTTACTTTAATATAAGTTTCATCGACTCTCCACGAGTCATTGGTTGATTTAAGATAACGTCGAATTCGCTTATCTAATTCAAGACCGTATTGATGTAATGGTTGTATGAACCAAAGATAATCCCCGTTCCTCCATCATTTCCACCAAATCACGAAAACTTAAGTTGTACCGCAGGTACCACCTTACTGTTAATCAAATTAGTTCAGGCTGATAATGCTTCCATTTGAACAAATTTTCTTTTTCCATACCAATCACTCACCCTTTCTAGAGTAATAGTATCAGTATGTCCAAGTTTTATAGATTACTTGTAATTATCCTGAAGTTTTTGCACCAGAACCTTTTGAAGTGTCTTAAATTGGAACATTTTAATTATAAAAAGTAAAACTAAGTTCATGATTTTTATAATTTATAAAACTAATTATGATTAATTAGCACTTTTATATTTTTTCAAAAATGGGTTCTTGTTATTGAAAAGCTTGGGTTCTATATCACAGATAAAAGGATAACCAGTGCTAAAATAGCTGGAAAGCCTTGTTTCACAATAATTGATTTATTGGATGTGAAACCTCCGAAAATAGCTGCTATCACCACACAAATTACGAAAAATAATTGAATCATATAGCCAATTGGGTTGAGCCCCAGTATAAGTCCCCAAATGAGACCAGCGGCTAGAAATCCATTATATAAACCCTGGTTTGCAAACATAATGGTTACGTTTCGATCTCCTTCTAAGTGCTTCGGTAATTTGAAAGCGCGTTTTGCCACTTTTGAATCAATAAAAAACATTTCAAGGATCATAATGAATAAATGTTCTAATGCTACGATTCCCACTAAAATAGCTGCGATTATTTCCACACCACTCTCTCCTTTCTACTCCCTAATATCAATTTTATATTATTTCCATTGTGCAATTCTATCAACAGGGAGACGGTATGAAGCATATCCTTCGTCGGCTGCTTTACCGATAGATAGTAGCATAACTGGTACATAGCGCTCTTTTTCCAATCCGAAGGTTGCAGCGATATTTTCCTTGTCATAACCCCCGATTGGGTTTGTATCATATCCATGCGCACGTGCTGTCAGCATTAATTGCATGGAGACCAGGCCTGCGTCAATCAGAATAGTTTCTCGATTTTCTTGGACTGGAAGCTTTTCAAAATGTGCAGTCAATGCTTGTACTTGTCTGTCTTTTACCTCTTGCGGCATATACCCTAGCTCAACAGCTTTTGAATAAATTTCTTCTATATAGTCACCGTTGTCCATATCTGCAAATACTGCTATAACGGCAGATGCAGTAGAAACTTGTGATTGATTAAATTTAGCGAGTTTTGCAAGCTTTTCTTTTCCCTCCGAGCTTTCGATAACAAGAAAGCGCCATGGTTGTGCGTTAACTGAGGATGGTGCTGTAGTAGCTTCCTTTAATATTTCGGCCATCTCTTCTTTGCTGATTTTGACTGTTGGATCATAATTACGTATGGATCGACGTCCTTTCATGATTTTCATAAAATCGTTTGTTTTTAATGTAGTTCCCATGTATAAACACTCCTCTATGCTTTAATATTCTCTATATTTATTTGCATCTGTGATAGAACATAAATAAGTACATTGCGTTTTTCTACACTGACATTTACGAGCATTTCCTTCATAAAACGTTCCTTTTCTTTCTTGGAAGACTCGATTCGTTCTCGTCCTTGCTAAGATAACCGAACAAGCGTTATACGGTTATCCTCAGTCTTAATACGATTCCTTTGGCTTCAAGCTGTTTAACGTGTCTGGTGATGGCTGCGCCACCAATATTCACCTTTTTTGAAGATCGCTTTGACTAATTTCATCAACGTGATAGAGCAATGCGAGCAATTCCAATCGAGATTAACTGATGCCAATGCATGCTTCAAACTTCGCACCAATTACTTTGTTCAAATTTTGTGACTTATATAAAATTTCAGCTTCTTCTGAACAACATGTTTTCAAAACTCACCCCTTTTTTCTTACTAAAAATTAATTGATATATCAATTATTGATACGTCAATAATATACATTCTTCTTTTTAGTTTTGCAAGTTTTTTTGCTTAATTAGTTCTATTTTGTTCCATCAGCTTTAAATTAATTCACAACATCAGTTCGCATTTCTAGAAATCATAGTTATTTCAAGTTTATTCTGATAATCATATTTAGCTAAATATATAAAGGAATTCAGCTATATCACCATCAAGTTAAAAAAATTAGTTGTCTCAAAAACGAAAATTTTATGTCTTTTTTAGTAATGAAACTCATTTTTATTGTTTTGGGAGCAGTCCATTTTATTAGCTTTTAGGGTTATCCGTATTAATATCAGAAACCCTTTATTTTTACATATTTTTTAGCATCCGGTTTTTTAGTGCATGACTAATTTAATTTTCTTTCTCCATCCCCCTTTTGGAGATTCCCTGGAGCCGAGCAGTTAGCTTTTGCTAGCTGCCCTTTTTTGTCTCAATACCTTATAAGCAATTCCTAAAGCATCCCCCATTGCGTATGACTCTGGTATTTTACGACGATATTTACGATGTAATTCTTCATCCGCGAAATAGATGGACCTCATTATTTCATCTCGTCCTGTTAAATGCTGGCCCATTAATTTATCACAATAGTCTTGGTGTACTTCTCTATGATGTTTACCTAACAAACTCCAGATTCTCAAAATATGAGTTCTATGTTGACTTGCCGTATAAGTTTCAATGATCATCATTGCAAAAGCACGATTATTCTTTGCTACTTCATATATATCTTTCTTAAATTCTTTTCTCACCTGTCTGTATTTTCTTTTCAAAGCTCTATGTGATCTGCTAACCACTGCCATATCCATTCCCCTTTTACTATCTACTTACTTTTTTAGTAACAATTACTGTTGTATCCACACCGTTACAGGATATCATGTAATAGCTCGATAGAAACGAGCGTTATACCCATTACCCTAGGAGACTAGGGTTTTGTTTTGTACAAAATGAAGTTTCTGTTCATATTTTCGCCATATTTTTAAAAATTTTTCGTTAACTTACAAAATCTGACACTAACTCCTTTTCTTAATTGGTATTATTTAGTATATCAATTAAGTTATATGGTTCTGTTGCAAAGTTTCCGAAGACATAAAGAGATGGAGAATATTGTGGACCAGTTTTATGAAACTATTAATAATTCATGTAATGCGTTATACGTCGAAAAAACGAAGTTTGGTTGAAGACTTC
>NZ_JBWYHD010000039.1:0-4592 GCF_056711665.1 Bacillus sp. Medicinal_06
ACGTGTTACTCACCCGTCCGCCGCTAACTTCATAAGAGCAAGCTCTTAATCGGTTCGCTCGACTTGCATGTATTAGGCACGCCGCCAGCGTTCATCCTGAGCCAGGATCAAACTCTCCAATAAAGTTAGTTTGTCTAGCTTCAAAAATAAAAATTGACGTTTTACATTTTGTTTAGTTTTCAAAGAACTTTTCGTGGCAAGATTTAATCTTACCATTTTACAACCTTTAATGTCAATAGATATTCGAAATAAATTTGTATTTATTCTATAAAAATCTATTCCGTCATTAGCGACGGATAAATAATATACCATGACTTATTCATCTTTACAACACTTTTATTAAAGTTAAAATTAACCATTTATAAAAATACATGTGAATTATAATTATACAAACCATAAAAATAACTACCTTTTAATTTTTGCTTTACTTGACATCCATCCTAGCTTTTTATTCCACGGTTTCCTTGACCACGAGCCTCTACACCCTCAAACTCCCAAAGGCAACCCCAACGGGCAAAATTCGCCCTTGTGGGACCACCTCTGGCGAGTTTGCATGAGGGTGCCCCTCATGGTCAAGGAACTTTCGCGGCATAAACGCCAGGATTCAGCGATTCCACATGCGGCGCCACCAGGATCCCTTTTTCATTTCCCCTATTTCCTCATTATTTACTTGCTGTTCAGATGAACTTATTTCTAATCTAACTTGTCTTTCTTCTATCATCATTCTTTTTAAATCTTGAATCTCTTTCATCAAATACATAAGTTGTTGATCTTTCTTATCTTCTTGTTCCTTCATTGCTTTTTCTAATTCTTCCGCAACTATTTTTCTCACTTCATTTGCTGTAAACATAGTTTGATCAAGCGTTTGTTTAAATTTGTTTTCTTGAACAATCTCCATATCAACAGCAATATATTTTTTAAACCCTTCTTTGTTTAATACTTCTAAAATCTCTTTATGAGGAATATTCTTTTTATTTCGAAGTCTATTAATAAATTTTAAAACATCGACACATTCAGAGGAAATATAGTACTTATTTTTCTCCTCCTGTTTGAACAAAATGAACTCTTCATAAATATTACAATTCCGTTTAATGGTCATTGAAGACACACCAATTTGTTTTGCCATATCCTTAGCTGAAAACCACGTCGATTCACTTTTTTCTTTAGTCATTGTTTAAATCACTCCCATCAAAACAAACAAACACTACCTGAACAATGCTCATAATCATTATTACATCAATTATTTAGATGCTGTTTAGATAAATCCTTTGTTCAGATGAACACTTACTAAAACTATCTAAACTAATAACTAAACAATAACAACGGTTTTATTTTAATTTAGGGATCCCTAAAGCCTCCCTAAATTCATAAAGAATGATATTTTATGAATGAACTTCTTTATCTACATTAACGAACAACAAAACATATATAAACAAATTAACGTTTTGTTTTTTAACATAATAATTTTTGAATAAAACATAAGTTATTTTAAAAAATTGGAAATTCCGAATCAAAAAAGAGAGAAGAGCATAAGGGGTTTTTGGTCTCAACTAAAGGTTGGGGCTAGGCAGAGCCTAGCTTAAACGTGGGTACACGAAAATTTCCAGGATGTGCACTCACTGACGACACAAAATCTTCCAATTGTCCCCATTATGTCCTTAGATGTAGACTCAGTGAGTACACAAAGTCCCCTTAATGTCTCCAGATGAGTACTCACTAAGGACATGACATTCTTAATAAATTGCAATCAAACATTACTTTAAAATACTAAAAGAAATCCATTTAAATTAAGTAAACACAAAATTATAATTTAGAAACAGAAAACAACAAAATACAAGATGCTATTCAGACGCTTTAAAATTCGTTTTAAAGGATAAAAATCTAAAATGGTATATTTTGTTGTAAAAACAAAAAAGAACGCTTAAAAAGCAAAATAAACGATTTTAAACAAAGGTTTTCGTTTGCTTTTGGGGTTGAGGCTGGTTCGTCGTGTGGGGACGAACCCCCACGTATTACGTATCTATCCATATGGTAAGTGAAATTATTGTTCGAAAGCACTAGCGGTTCGGCTCGTATAATAGCAAATTCAAGCCGATAATCATGGATAGTTGCTTTTGGATGTATCGGCTTGGTGCCGCCAAAACTCGAGCCGAAAAAAGTTTTGCAAGGATGCAGCAAAGCGAAAAGGGTGGAGATTTTCTGAAGCAAAGCGGAGGAAAATACTACCCGTTCCTTGCGGAACTTTTAGCTCTCTATATAGAGAGTGAGAAGGGACAAGCATACAAAAGTGTTAAAAAACCAATAATACCAAGGGTTTATCACACTTTTTATACTTATCAAATTTGATAAGTTTACTTATCAAATTTGATAAGTATAAAAATATAAAAAAAAGACATCTGATTGATGTCTTTTAAAAAAATTTAATCGGTAAATCTTTTAATGGTTTAGCTCTCATAATTTTTATAAATTGTATCTTTAATCCTTCTTCAATATTATCTCGATCTCCAGCATATAAAATATGAGGATTGATAAATAATGCATAAGACTTTACATTACTATTTTCTACAACACTTTCAGAACGAGCAATAATACCTTTTGTATATAGTGCTTTTACAACCCTACTTACCTTAGTTTCGCTTGTTTCTAAAGACTTTGCTAATTCTCTTTGTGTAAGCGGTAATGGTTGTTTCTTTTTAGGGTTGTCTACAATTGCATTAGATCCAAAACCTATAAAAGGAATTAAACTCATCAAAAATACAATTTCTTCATTTTTTAAATAAGATATACTCTGTAAATAACTCCAATTATCCTGAATGATTTGAACAAACTTCGCTTTATTCTTCACTTTCCGTTCAGGAACTAATTTCATTCCTCTTGAATTAGCCTTTAATTGAAGTTCATTTGCTAATTGCATTTCTTCTTCTGACAAAATCTTCGAATTCTCGATATCCCTCAGTCTTGCATTTTTTTCAACCTGTTCTAAATCAATACAATTTGTCATAATTTTTTCCTCTCTCCTAGTATTTACAACTAGTACAGAGACTTTTTTCATGTTATTATGTAATTAGAATTTTATAAAAACAAAAAAGCCTCTTATGTATAGTTGTAGCCTCGCAACTCAATTATATCATGAGTGGCTTTTTTTGTTATAACTAATAGAAAAAGAGTCCTAGATAACAAGGACTCTTTTTTCTTGTTATCAATAAATAAACTTTTAAATGAAAGATGACTTAACATCAACCATCTTTCATATCCCAGTACCAGCGTTCTTGTAACCAAGAGCAAAGTAACAATTAAAACATAAAATTCTAAAGTGAAAAGGAAAGGGGCAAGCTATGGGTTTGGCATGCCAAACCCCAAAAACTACGTTTTTGTCTTGCTAGGAAATTTCCTAGTACCTTTACCATTTTTTTGTCCTCGAAATTTCATTTCTTCGTCCTAAAACGGTTGTCGCTTTGCTCGATTTTCTATCTTTATGAAAGTAAACTTTTGCATATTAGTTTACATTCATTCCCCCGAAAATATTGACTTTACACCAAATACCCTGATATCCTCAAAATACACAACAAAAGTATACATTCAAAACACTATACATAAAGAGGTCTAAAATCCATGAACAAAAAACCACATCTCATTGATGTCCAACCCATTCGAACAAAAGAACAAATCGAAGATATGAAATGGGCTCTCAAACGTCATTGCTCAGAACGGGACTACATTTTATTCATAATTGGAATCAATACAGGTCTACGTATCAGCGATCTACTCCAAATCGAAACGCAAACCATATTAAAACTAAAGCGAAAAAAGAGAAAAGAATTCAAAATCAAAGAGGGAAAAACAAAGAAAGAACGCATGATTAATCTTACTTCTATTTTTGATGAGGTCTATTCTTATGTTCAAAACTTAGAAAGCATTTGGTTATTCCCTTCTCGAAAAGGAGATCAATCCATTAGTAAAATCCAGGCTTATCGACAATTGCAAAAAGCCGGAGATTTCGCCAGTGTAGAATCCATTGGAACTCACACTATGCGCAAAACCTTCGGTTATTGGTTCTATAAACAAACAAAAGATGTGGCTATGTTGCAAGACATACTCAATCACAGCACACCACAAATTACATTAACTTACATTGGAATTAATAAAGAAGAAAAAGACAGTATACTCGATACATTTCATATTTAAACCACAATAATACACCACAAAAAACCCCTTTTGCCTCATGCAAAAGGGGTTTTTATTTAACCTAGCGATGTCCTAGTCTCACAGGGACAAGGTCCCAACTACCATCGGCGCTGAAGAGCTTAACTTCCGTGTTCGGTATGGGAACGGGTGTGACCTCTTCGCCATCATCACTAGATATATGAAGAATATTCCTTCAAAACTAGATATCAGTGTGTAATATAAATTACTTATTGGTTAAGTCCTCGATCTATTAGTATTCGTCAGCTCCACGTGTCACCACGCTTCCACCTCGAACCTATCAACCTGATCATCTTTCAGGGATCTTACTAACTTACGTTATGGGAAATCTCATCTTGAGGGGGGCTTCATGCTTAGATGCTTTCAGCACTTATCCCTTCCGCACATAG
>NZ_JBWYHD010000040.1:0-4491 GCF_056711665.1 Bacillus sp. Medicinal_06
CCATCATTTCCACCAAATCACGAAAACTTAGATTGTACCGTAGGTACCATCTTACCGTTAATAAGATAATATCAGGTTGATAGTGCTTCCATTTGAACAAATTTTCCTTTTTCATACCGATCACACATCTTTTTTAGAGTAATAGTATCAGTATGTCCAAGATTTAGAGATTATTTGCAATTTCCCTGAAGTTTTTGCACCAGAACCTTCAAAAACATGGATTTCCAAAGAACTTTTTATGGAATGAAATTTTAAAAGTCGGAACAGGATTATTAGGCTATACAAATTTATCAAAACTCCGTAAAAAATACGCTGAACATTATAGAACATTTAAAAGCTAAAATTTAATAATTAAACTATAAAAAGAGTGATGCTTTTTTGAGGAAAAACAGAACATAAAAAAATAAAAATAGGTGGAACCTTCATTTAGAAGGATTCCACCTATATCTTTTAATAATAAACTTGTCCACCGTAAAGGTGAATAGCAGTACCATCTGTATTATTATTATTAAATTGAATCTTATAACTATCTGAATGCTTTGCAATCCACGCAAGAGGAACATTATGTTCACCGATAAAGTTACCTAAACTGTATTTCCCACAATATGTTCCGTCTGAATAATACAACTTAATAGTCATTAACTCAAATTTTCTTTTCGGATCTATCGTTATACTTTGTGGTTTATAGAACTTTTTCCCTCCCCCGATGTAAACAGAATTGTAAAATGATGCTGGTTCATAGTTATACACAGTTAAAGCAAGTTCCTTAACTTTTTCTAACGCTGCTCTTTGTGCCTTTTCTACTTCTTTATTAGTTGAACTAATTATGAAGTTATTCTCATCATAAGTATGAGCAACTGGCTCTCCTTTTGGGATCTCTGGGATTTTAAATATTTCCGGATCTAATACCTGTTTGTTTAATTCCTGCATTTCTTTTTGCGTAAAAGATTTAATTAAATTATCGTCCTTATCATAAGCTTCCATGAAAGGTTTACCATCATTATATAATGCTCTTTGCGTTTGTTCTTGATTTACTTTTTCTTTAGCATTAACTCCAACTGTTTCTCCAAATGCTGCACTAGCAGGAACTAACAGTGCTGTCGAAAGTGCAACCGCAGCCACCTTAGAAAAATACCCTTTTTTCATAACACATTTCCTCCCATTCCTATGATTTGAAACGTTCAACATAATAAAAGAGATACATATATTAAGTATCTCATAAGCTAGTCTCATATCTCTTATAGTAAGAATACACTAATTGCTATTGTTTTGGAACATAAATTTACAAAATATTCTATTATTAGTAAAATTAGGATTATAACCTAATTTTAAATAATATAAAAACAGAAAGTAATGATTAAGGAAATACAAATTTGGTGTTCCTCCTAATAAAGCCCCTATATGGGGTACAGCCGAGATACGTGTAAAAATAGGCAATAGGCTCACTTTTATTTCCAGACTCAGTTTATTGAACTTATGAATAACGTTTCATCTATTTTTACTAAAAAAGTATCTTGGCTGTACTCCATTTTGGAGTATAATATATAATTTCACACACCGAATTGTTTAATAAAAATAAACAACAAACCATTCATCAGGGGTTGCTTCTTCTGTTTACTCTTCGATACAATAGAAATATAGAATAACCGAAAAGAAAGGTGACTCTACTCATGAATCAACCTTTAGTGAATTTACGAGTTGATTTTGCGTTCAAGCAATTATTTGGTGTACAGGGACAAGAAGAATTGCTGATTTCTTTTTTAAATGCGATCTTGCATGAGTCTTTATCTACACCGATTGTATCGCTGAAAATTGAAGACCCACATTTACATAAAGAATATGAAGAAGATAAATTATCCATACTAGATATACTTGCTACACTTCAGGATGAAACAAAAGTAAATGTGGAAATACAGTTAAAAAATACACAAGAGATTGTAAAACGCTCCTTATATTATTGGAGTAAATTATACACTTCACAATTAGAAAAAGGGATGCCGTACCGTTCTTTACGGAAGACAATTGCGATTAATATATTAGATTTTGATCTCTTTCCTCACTATGATGATATGCATACAGTTGGACAGTTTTGGAGTCAACAGCACAAGCAAGTCTTACTCGATGATTTAGAAATTCATTTTATTGAAATTCCAAAATTGCTTCAGCAATGGAGAGAAGAAAAAATTAATCCGTGGGAAAATGAATTTGCTCGTTGGTTACTCTTGTTACCAGCGCATGAAGATGAACATTTAACCCACACGTTGGAGGATATCGCCATGAAACAAGACCCTATGTTACAAAAAGCGATCCACAAATGGGAAAATATGAGTCAGAGTAGTTCCTTCCGTTTAGCATATGAAGCACGGGAAAAAGTATTATTTGATGAACAAGCAAAATTGGCACATGCCCGTGAAGTTGGTATGGAAGAAGGAAAAGAAGTAGGCATTCAAGAAGGTAAATTAGCCGAAAGAAAACAGTTAATCCGAGGCATGCATAAGAATGGCATGGATATAGAAGATATTGCGAAGTTTACAAATATGGATATTTCAGAAGTACGCAATATTTTAGAACAATAAAAGGTAGACATCTCTTATAAAGGAGATGTCTACCTTTTATTTTCTGATTATTTAGAAAACGTATTGTATCTGTACACAAATAATAAAGTTGTTAAAAAAATAATAAAGTCCTTTTAAAAATAAAATAGTTATTTAAAAAGACGGTCTGAATTGGAATTTTACACCATATTTTCATTTGTATGCTATATAATAAAAGAGAGAATATTTCGGCATTTCGTTAAGAAAAGGGCTGTATGCAGGAGGAGTTAATCAAATGTTAGAGTTACCCCGTGGTGAAGTTTTTTTAGTTCCTTGGACTGAGGAATGGGAAGTCGAATTTTTAAAAGAGAAACAACTAATTGAAAAACAAATTGGAGAATACATTTTGGCAATACACCATATTGGAAGTACTTCTATTCCACACTTGAGTGCAAAACCTATTATTGATATTGCGATTGAATTAAAGAATTTTGAAAATGGTGTGAAATGTATTGCTAAGTTAGAACAGTTAAATTATAAGTATAGAAAAGATGTATTACCTGAAAGATATTATTTTAATAAGGGAGAGCCGAGAACACATCAAATTCATATGTATGAAAAGGGTAATAAATATTTAATTGAACAATTGTGTTTTAGAGATTACTTAAAAAATAATAAAACTTCTCGGATTGAGTATGAACAGTTAAAGATTCAACTTTCACAGGCTAATCCCAATGATAAACATAAATATGCAGATGATAAAACAAACTTTGTTAAATCTATATTGGCTAAAATAAATAATTAAAAAAGGAGGCTATGTGTAACTATTCCCCTTCCGAAATTAAACAACTTTAATATTCTTAAAAAATCGTAAAGCGAAAGAAAAGCTAACCTTTTAAACATTTTTAGTAACCATCTATCAGCGTACAGATAAATGGTTACTTTATTTTTAAGAATATAATTAAACGACTTTATTATCCCTATACAGTATCCTCAATTCCCTACATTTCGTTAGATTTACATCCGAGATACGTGTAAATATAGGTCATAGTCTTACTTTTATTTCCATGTCGTTTTACGGAAAAAGGAGAAAAATGGCTACATACCATTTCCTCCTTCTCAACTAGAGGTTTGAAAAAAGATCATGTCTCCTTTTTCATTATATAGCAAAATAGAGGGGATTTTAATCAAGAAATAATAAAATATTAATTAAACTTGGATATTTTGTTTTTTCTTTTGCTGTACTTTTGAGATAAATATTTGATAAAAAAATAAAATTATAACAGGTAAGACAGCGAATAAGAATAGGGAAGCTTCCTTTATAAAAAGAACAAACAATGATGTATATATTACCAAAAAAAGCGTGGACAATCGTACATCTTTTTGTTGAAAAGGTGTATATGTATAATCACTATAACTTTTCCTCATACGATACAATACAAATATGCAAAGAATTATACATGGGATTGCTAAATACCATATACCCAGATTTAAATTTGGAAAGTATTTTGGCAAGAAAAAGGTAAGAAAATTATATGAAATATGCGCCCAAATACCTGCCATAATGTTTCGGGTATAAAATGTAACAAGGGTCAACACAATAGAAATTGGTATGGTGTACAAGGCTTGGTATGAATTGAAATGAAAAATAGAAAAACTCATAACTGTAATCGTTATATAAGCAAATGAGTGAAGACGAAAGAAATGTAAGGAATTCAAAAGAAAACCCCTAAAAATTAATTCTTCCGCTATTGGACCACAAATCGCTCCCCAAAAAACCACCATAAAAAATGGAAACTCCTGCGCTGTTTGGTTAATTTCTTGGTTAATAGGGTTCTGTTGCAAAGTTTTTAAAACTAAGCTAAACTTTTGCAAAACAGAGTGAGGAGAATCATAAATGGGATATTTTAAAGGAAAACAATTCAGGAAAGATATTATTTTAGTAGCCGTCGGCTAC
>NZ_JBWYHD010000041.1:0-4349 GCF_056711665.1 Bacillus sp. Medicinal_06
CAATCGAACTCCCCAACCCCTCAATCCTTGAGGGGCTCCCTCGCCAGTTGGCAGGCCAAAACGATAAACGTTTTGACAAACCAAAAGGATGGAGAATCGGCTGCACGTGTCAATTCCTTAATGCTCCTTTCATGGATCAGCACAAACCGCTGAACCATTCCAGTCCGCTTATCATTGACACTTATCTCTTATATACATTTCAAGCGCCCCAAAATCATCTCTAAACCTTTTCTATTCCTTTGCATATACACAAACACCAAAAAAGCAAAAGAATCTCTCAAACAAGCTAAGAGACCTTTTAAAAAATATATCCCTTTATTTTTATTTTCACTCTATCAAAAGATACATTGTGAGGAGATGGTTTGATTTATTTTCGAAAAAAAATCAGAGGATTTAATCGAAATCCCTAATTTTGGTATTTTATAAATTTATGTTATTATTACTTATTATAATAAATAAGGAGGTTGTTATGTTTAAACAAATAGAGTGTAAAAATTTGTTTATTTTGTCACTATTGTTTATTTCTTTCTTCCTTGTATTTTTATCAATTGAAAAAGTAAGTGCTTCTTCAATTGATCCAGCATCTACAGAATCAATTGATAACGAAAATTTGCCTATTATTAAAGAGAAAAAATCAATTCAAAGTGAAGATTCAGTTTATCAAGACACAGGTGGTTTATATACTGAAGAAGATTTTAAAAATGCTATACCGGTAGAACAAATTGAAAATTTTCCTACTGATTTAACTCCATCACAAGAAATTCAATCTAAGAAAAAAGAATATGCTCCACCTACTCCACCAATTGAATCTAATATATCAACTAAGTCTGTAGTTCCAAAAACAACAGGAAAATTATTTTTTAAAAAACCCTCATCTTCTAGTACTTATGTATGTTCTGCATCTGTTATAAATAGTAATGCTGATAATGCTGTATTAACAGCAGGTCATTGTGTTCATGGAAATGGTTCATGGTACAAAGATTTTGTTTTTGTTCCAGCTTATTATAATGGTGAACATCCTTATGGTTCGTGGATTTGGGAACGAGTACAAGCTCCTGCTGGATGGACACAAAGTAAAAACTATTCTTACGATAAAGCAGTAATAAGAATAAGTCCTAATAATGGAAATGAAATTGAAAGATATTTAGGAGCAAACGGCTGGATTACTAATATTGATCCAGCTCAAAGCAATGTACGTATTACAGGTTACCCTGCAGACCCTCCTTATACTGGGGAACTTCCTCATTCTTGTTATGGAGATACTAATAAATATAGTGGTACAGATGCATTTATGAATTGTAATTTTACTGGTGGTTCTAGTGGAGGAGCTTGGTTTGATCAAATGAGTAGTGAGGATCTAGGTATAATTTTTGCTGCAACATCAAGGGGAACAAGTTTCATAGTACCTAGATTATTAGCTACGCCGTTAGGTGATGAATTTACCAATATGTTAAAAAATTAAACTTTAAGAATAATATTTTGTAATCAATTATCAGTAGCAAGAAAAAAGGCGAGTTCCTTATGAAAATACGGAATTCGCCTTTTTTTAATAGTGTATACATGATTTTATACATTACTATTCTCGTGATCCTTTAAATTTCCTCTTGTTTTTGGGTGTGAGGTAGTGGCTGGGGTGAAGCGGAGCGAGGGGCTAGCCCCTTCTAGTGTCATAAAAATATAGAGTAAGAAGCATTTTATGGACAGCTGATCTAAGCGGTTCGGCAGATACAATTGCTAATCCAAGTCGAGCAACCTAAATCCTCGTTTTTGGTATGTTCGGCTTGGCGACATGCCTATATCTGCCGAAATTCACTTATCAATGGTGAAGCGTAGCGAAAAAGGTGGAGATTTTTGAGAGATTTTTTCTCAAAAATACTACCTGTCCATTGATAAGTGAATAGCCCTACTTAAAGATATAGAAAGGAACAAGCCGAAAAACATTGATAATTTGTAAAACGTTCTTTATTAAGAAATAAGAGCTAAAAATCCCACTTAAAATTATATAATTTTAAGTGGGATTTTTAGCTCTTATTATAAAAGACACAAGGGGAATTAAAAAAAGCTTTTATCTATAAGGTTTTTTTAAACATAATAGTTACCATATTTGGTATTGATGTTACCATATTTGGTATGTATAATAGTTACCATATGCGGTAACTATTACATAGAGGGAGGTTAAAAAGTAATGTCATCATTAGATAAAGATATTTTTATCGAAGTACCTGATGAAGAAACAGGAGAAATCCAACAATATTTATTAACTCCAGCTAAAAAGAAAAAAGTTTATAAGGGGGATTGGGTCATGGTGTTTCAAGAAGGATTAACATATGTTGCAAAACTCAATTTAAAAGGTGAAACATTGCGTGTTTATATGATCCTATTATCAAAACTAGATTATGAAAATTGGTTAAGAATTAGACAAAAAGACATAGCTGAAGAATTAGGAATGAAACCTCCCCATGTTTCAAGAGCAATTAAAGAACTTTCTAATCATGGAATTTTAGTTAAAGGTCCTAAAGTAGGTGCTTCTAATACATATCGTTTAGATCCTTCATTTGCTTTTAGAGGTCGAGATAAAAATTTGGAACAAGTCCGAAAAGAAGTAAAACACCTTAAAATCATAAAATAAGTAACCATGAATTTTGGTATTTTATAAAAAGCCCAAATCCATTGTTAGGATTTGGGCTTTTTTTGTAAAATAAGGAAGTTCCACCAAAACGTAATATAATTTATGCTTGTCTTTTTTTATTTGTATCTAGTAAAAACACAATTTCTAAAAATTTATCTTTCTAAATCCATCCTTTTATTTTTTGATTTTTTTGGTTGAATTTCTTTTGAAGCAAGATCATAACCTTTTTTTTCATGCTCAGTTAAATTGCTTTCACTAAATCGAGTGTTACTAAAAGGATTTAAAGTGATATTCACTTTCTTTTTACAATACCCTACAATTTGTTGAAATTTTTCCAATCCTTGAGGGACTCGTTCTTTATAAAACTCCTGTATTTGTGCAAATAACTTCTGAAGTCTCTCATATTTCGCTTTATATGGTTCTAATTCTTTTTTCTCTTTTTCTAAACGTTTTACAGTTGTATGTAAATCTGTATGATTCACTTCCAACGCATGATTTTTCCTCTGTAGCGTCTCATTTTCCCTTTTAAAGGCCTCTGACGCTTTTGCAAGGGTTTTGATCCTTTGGAAATCTTCTAAGCCAATTTCGACCGTTTTAGAGCGTATAAAGCCTCCTTTTTCTTTCACAGACATCTCTTCTACTCGTTTTCCTACTTTAACAGCTCCTTTTAACGCATTTAAACGGTTTTGCATTTGTTTCATTGATTTCTCTATTTGTTGTTTTTCTAACTCTTTTTCTGCAAGTGTATCTTGTAACATTTGTACCTCTTCTTTTGCTGTCAAAGCTTTAAAACGTGCGGTTTCAATATGTTTTTTATCACTAGATACTCCACGTTCTAAATCAAAACCTTTCTCTACCATATGAGCATGAAAATCATCCTGGAGTGAAACCAACTCTTTACGGTTAAAAATCTGTTTCGCTGACAATTTCTTTTCTTTCGTTATTGGAACCATTCCTACATGCATATGAGGTGTTTTTTCATCCAAATGTACCGCTGCATGCACAATGTTTTGTTCTCCATATCGTTCTTTCAAAAAACTATAGGCTTCCTCAAAGAATTCTTTTTGAGAATCTGAATCTTCTTGACTTAAACGTTCAAAGAAATCTCTATCACTTGTTACCACAAATTCGCACATTACAACTGCATCTTTTCGAATCGCTCGATTGATCTCTACATTTTGTTCAATCTTTTCTTTTACTGTTCTTAAATAATCAATATACTGATCGTTATGTAAATCATAATTCAAATGACTTTGTTCTTTTTCAATATCAGGATTTGTATGACTTTCTTTTTCTCGTTGATTATGAATCTGGATTCCTTTCACATCTCGCATCTTAAATTTCTGCATTCTACAAATGGCAAAACTCACGAATCCTCACCTCAACTTGTCCTATTTTTTCTCTTTATTTTACTCTCGACCACTCTGTAAAGTATATATACTTCTCTACTGTTTTTCGGTGGACTTCCATGTAAAGTATAGCACACTATACTTTACTATCGTAAAGAGTGTGCCCCTATGGGGGATTCGGCAAAGCCGAATAAGACCTTGGGCGTTGCCCAAACCCACTGGGGAACTCTTCCCCAGACCCCCTCAATCGAACTCCCCAACCCCTCAATCCTTGAGGGGCTCCCTCGCCAGTTGGCAGGCCAAAACGATAAACGTTTTGACAAACCAAAAGGATGGAGAATCGGCTGCACGTGTCAATTCCTTAATGCTCC
>NZ_JBWYHD010000042.1:0-2631 GCF_056711665.1 Bacillus sp. Medicinal_06
TAAACAACAAACTAAGCCTTCTCGAAACTCAGCGGTTCATTTTACGGGTGACTTCACATCAGACTTAGAACTCATAAGACAAGAAATCGGTCATAATTCTGATGTTCACTTTCGGGAGTTTAAGATTGGGCAGACGGATATTCTAGCTGCGATTATTTTTGCTGATGGACTATCAGATAAAGAGTTGATCGATAAACACATTATGAAATCACTAATGGTTAACTTTTTCGACGAATATAAAAACGAACCTTCTTTTGTGGAGGGGACCGTTTCGAAAGAATTTATTAAAAATAAAGTTCTTTCTATTAGTGAAGTAACAGAAGTCCATTACATAAAAGATTTGGTATCCAAAGTATTGACAGGTTCGACAGCTCTATTGATTGATGGTTTATTTGATGTGTTCATTCTTGGCACAACAAAACCAAACAAACGGACTATTGAAGAACCAGTATCAGAAGCATTAGTCAGAGGTCCACGGGTAGGTTTTACGGAAGTGTTAAGTGATAACACTGCACTTTTGCGACGTCATGGTGAAAATAAGAATTTATCATTAATAAAGCTGCAAGTAGGAGAACGTGCAAAAAAAGAGCTAGTTATAGCCTACATCAAAGACCTTGCTAGTCCAGAATTAGTGGAAGAGGTAAAAACAAGAATTCAGAAAATCAATATAGATAGTGTGCCTGAATCTGGTTATATAGAGCAACTTATTGAAGATAATTACCTCAGTCCTTTTCCACAAGCTCAGAATACAGAACGTCCTGATCGTGTTATTAGTGCCTTGATGGAAGGACGGGTAGCAATTTTACTGGACGGGACACCATTCGCATTAATTGTTCCAGTTACATTTAGTATGCTATTACAATCACCAGAAGATTATTATGAACGCTGGATTCCAAGTACGCTTCTCCGCCTATTGCGTTTCTTTGCAGCTTCTGTTTCATTATTTACTCCTGCATTATATATTTCCTTTATTTCGTTTCATCCAGGGTTAATTCCCACCAAGCTAGTTATCTCTATTATAGGAACACGTGAAGGAGTTCCTTTTCCTGCTCTTATAGAAGCGTTGATTATGGAAGTGGCCATCGAAATTTTACGGGAAGCTGGGTTACGTTTACCTAAACCGATTGGACCAGCAATGGGGATTGTGGGTGGACTAATTATTGGCCAGGCTGCCGTAGAAGCAGGGATTGTCAGTCCAATTATGGTAATCGTTGTAGCTGTTACAGCTATTTCTTCCTTTACTATCCCACAATACAGTGCAGGGATTACATTACGCATTCTTCGGTTTGTAGCCATGTTTTGTGCTGCTGTGTTTGGGTTGTACGGGGTCATTCTCTTTTTCCTCTTACTTTGTAGCCATTTAGTGAAACTGAAAAGTTTTGGCGTTCCTTATACTAGTCCAGTTGTTCCTTATCGATTAAGTGACTGGAAAGATTTTATGGTTCGCATGCCGCTAAGAATGATGAAACGGCGACCAAAGATGATGCATTCAAAAGACCCTACTCGCAAAGGATAGCTTGAGCCGAAAGGAAGTGACTTTCAATGATTAGCAGACCCCAAGACCGAATTAAGACATCGCAAGCAGTTGTTATCGTCGTTAATTTTATACTTGGAACAGGAATCCTTACCCTGCCTAGAACATCTGTAGAAAAAGTAAAAACACCGGATGTATGGATAAGTGTGATTTTAGGTGGGATAATCGCGATGATTGCAGGAGTAATCATGGTTAAATTAAGTCAACAGTTTCCCGAAAAAACCTTTTATCAATACAGCCAAGAAGTTGTAGGGAAATGGATAGGGAGGTTATTTAGCTTACTTGTTGTATGTTATTTTCTTGCAACTTCAGGGTTTCAAATCCGTTCAATGGCAGAGGTCATTAGCTTGTTTTTGCTGGAAGGAACTCCTACATGGGCCATTATTATACCTTTTATGTGGATAGGTCTCTATTTGATTATGAGTGGCATTAACTCAATTGCCCGGATGTTTGAAATCATATTCCCTATTACGGTGTTTATTTTTTTACTAATTTCCTTGATGAGTCTCGGAATATTTGAGATAGATAATCTCCGCCCCGTATTAGGTTTAGGAGTTAAGCCGGTGTTAAACGGGATAAAGACAACTGCTCTCGCATATACAGGTCCTGAAATCATGTTAATCCTTTTGGTGTTTATGGAGCAACCAAACAAAGCAGTAAAAGTCATTCTAGTTGGAATTTCTATTCCGTTAATCTTTTACGTAATAACGGTCGTAATGGTCATCGGTGCATTATCCGTCGATGGAGTTGTAACGAGAACTTGGCCGACAATTGATCTCATGCGCAGTTTTGAAATTTCTGGTTTGATATTTGAACGTTTTGAATCTTTATTGCTTGTAATATGGATTATGCAAATATTTGCTACATATACGATCAGTTACTACGCTGCTGCAATGGGGCTAGCACAACTCTTCAAAAAGAGCATTCATCCTTTTATGTTTGCTTTGCTTCCAATTATTTATATCATTGCTATGACTTCGAAAAATATAAATGATCTACTTAAATTCGGGGATATGGTCGGCAATACTGCTATATTTTTATTTGGGTTACTACCATTGCTCCTTCTTATCGTCACGCGATTAAAGAGAAAAGGGGGG
>NZ_JBWYHD010000043.1:0-2050 GCF_056711665.1 Bacillus sp. Medicinal_06
CCTTCATAGTTTGGTGATGATGGCAGAGAGGTCACACCCGTTCCCATACCGAACACGGAAGTTAAGCTCTCTAGCGCCGATGGTAGTTGGGACCTTGTCCCTGTGAGAGTAGGACGTCGCCAAGCAAGCTTAAGACGAGTCAGAATGACTCGTCTTTTTTGTGTATTTACATAAGTGTTTTAAAGAATAAAAAAAGAGTCTCTGTTTGTTTTACTCTAAGAGTACATAGTAAGATGGGGATATATGTAAATATGGAAAAGGGGGAGATAAACATTAAAGGAATATGTATGCTGTTAGCGGCAATTATATTATGGGGGATAGCAATTGCTCCAACAAAGTGGGCGCTTGAGTCAATTCAACCATTTACATTACTATTTCTTCGCCTTTGTTTTGCTGGGGGGATAAGTGCGATATTCTCTTTTCATGGATTGCGGGAAAGTATTACAAATAGGGCCGTGCCATGGAAGAGAATGAGTTTATTATCTTTTACCGGTGTAGCTGGCTATTTTATGTTCACATCGTATGGCATTTCATTAACAAGTGGTTTGCACGTTAGTATTATTGATGCTGCATTGCCGTTAGTTACGATTGTTTTTTCTGCAATTTTGTTAAGAGAAAGAATCCACTTAAACTATTGGATCGGAATTGTATTAGGCTTTATTGGTGTCATATGTATTACAATCCCATCCAGTCACGATACTCAAAGTGCTTCTCTAGTAGGGGACACACTTATTTTATGTAGTACCTTTTTATTTGCTTACTATACAATATTACTCAAACGACCAAAACAAGAAAAGAAGTTATCGAATGAAGTGTTTACTACATTAACATTGTTAATTGGAGCCGTTATTTTATTACCTTTTGCTGCTATAGAAGCTTTTTACTACGGTTTACCGCAACTACATACATGGAAGGCTGGACTTAGTTTTATGTACCTTGTTATTGGTGCAACGATTCTTGCCTATTGGCTTTGGAATAAGGCGCTAGAAAAGGTGTCGGCATCAGTAAGTGGGCTGTATTTAAATGCTTTACCACTCATAAGTATTACTGCTTCGGTTATTCTATTAAATGAATCTTTAACATGGAAGATTTTAATAGGTGGTTGCCTAGTTTTACTTGGAGTGGTCTGGGCAGATAAAGATAAATTACGTGTTCTAATGAAATCTGTAGATCGAAAGATGAAAGAAGATAGAAAGTGTAAAACACTTTAATATAGGAATGTAAAAAGAGGGTGTGTGATTCATTGAGTATGAAACCCTCTTTTTAGTTGATTTATAGGGAGATACAGTGAGATTAGAGAATAAAACATAATATTGTATTCATAGCGGCGAATACAAGGGTGGTACTCTAAAGTTGTGTGGAATAAATCGATTTTATTCCACGCGTACTCATCAATATTCACTAAAATACTCCTCCTATTCAAATACCTTTAGGAAACATATTTTCAATAAGTCTAAGTGTACTTACGCAATCTAAATGGAACGATTGCTAATTATCTCATACTCCAATTACCCTGTATAACAATTAAATAGTATGAATTATATGGAGTTAATAACGATGAATAATTAAGTTGTCTATGATGATGTTAACAAATGGGAAACGTAAACCTACTGTCTTTAAAGCATACTATCATTGTACAGTAGAAGAAGGAATGATAAAGAACAAGGCAATTGGTACTTTTATAGTAGAAAGTGAAAAGCTAATTGTTACTGATCGATATTATCAGATGGATGAAGAAAACCTCCATTGATTAAAGTTTCACTTTATGGGAATCTATATAGCGACTGGCGAATAAAAAACTTTAAATTTATTTAATAAAAACCATTGACTATTATTATATAGAGGTGTAATATTATACGAGTCGCTGATAGCAACAAGCAAAACGCGACAAACGAAATAAAAAACTTAGTTGACATTGAAAGATGAAAATGTTAACATAAGGGAGTCGCAAATGAGCGACAAACGAGTTCTTTGAAAACTGAACGAAACAAACAACGTGAAACGTCAATTTTTATTTTAGATGCTAGACAAACTTTATTGGAGAGTTTGA
>NZ_JBWYHD010000044.1:0-1998 GCF_056711665.1 Bacillus sp. Medicinal_06
GCCACATCGCTATCAAGCTAAGAGATACTTACTTTTAATAATATGAGCGTTGGACTCCCATCCACTTACCACTTCACTATATTTATTTATATTGTTTACTGAGAAAATGAGAATAATACTTTTGTATAACTTTTTGATGGGAATATATTTTTCTTCCATTTGCATGACCCTTTTAATATAAATACCACTTTTAGTATAAATTCACTCATTGAACTTCCACATCTAATAAGATAATATGGGCAAGATATTATTGTTATAAAGACTATTTAAAGCTACAAAGTGAATAAGTAATAATGCTAAATATTTTAAAGGAGGATATGTAATGAGTAATAAAAACAAAAATGCTACAAATTCTAAATCCATTGAGGTTGATTTTGATTATATGAGATCCGCTATTACCGAAGAACACTCTCTTTTAAATGGTGAGGAACTTCTGAAGAGAGATGAGAACGATGTAGAAGTTGCATACAGATATGATCAATTAGGAAGGGTTATATCAGAAACTAGTAGTCCTGGAATCGAATTTGAAGCATCAAGAAGATACCCACACAATCTCAGTGAAGAACAAATAGACGATATATGATACTGATCTGAAAAATTGAAATGAAGCAATTCGACAGCTCGTAGAGAAAGGGTTAAGTCGCAAATAACGGCTTGCCTTTTTATTTCAATTAAAAACCGACAAATCCAATTTAAAATCTTTTATGACTCTCCGAATTCAATTTCACATCATCCAATACCTATCGCGTTACTAACCTAATAAAAATAGCAATACAAACAAATCTGAGAAGTCATTTTCTAATTATGAACAATATTTTTTGAAATATATTCCTGAAAATGAAAAAAGAGCTGGAATTCTTCTTTCCAGCTCACTTATTAATTGATTCTGTATTTGTACATGTAGCAAAATGTTAATCAATTATTTTCATCAAACTCATTATTAATTGTAATTTTTATCGGATTTTTTTCATCAAATCCATTTTCAACGGCATATGTTACAGTTTGTGTACCTGATCTAGATGTATCTATAGTAGAAGATAACACTGTAACTCTGCTTGATACATCTCCATTATTAATTTCCTTTGATTTTATATTTGAGTTAGATGGTTCTCTTTTTGTATCTTTCATAGTTCTTGTCCTCCTTATTTGTTGTTTGAAAAAGAATAATTATTTAGCATATAAAAATCCTTCATATTTTAAGCATACAAAGCCACTTTGATACATTCTATATTACGCTCTTGATTATTATCTAAAAGGGATACCGCCACATCGCTATCAAGCTAAGCTCATGTAACGTCAATGATAAGCAAGATTGTTTCTTTTTTTCGAAAGTCTATATGTAGATGCTTTAAAGATTTGCATACGAAATAAACCCTAATGGGTTTACTTTTTTGAATTAAGCCGCTTGATTATCAGACATGGGACAATTGTAAACGACACCTAAGGTTCTGTTGCAAAGTTTTTCTAAATGAGGCTACATTCTAGAAAAAAAGAACAAGGAGAATCACAAATGCGATACTTTAAAGAAAAACGATAATAGTAGCCGTGGGCTACTATTATCGTTTTTCTTTAAGCTATCGCGATGTATCTGAAATTCTGAAAGAACGTTGAGTTTCCGTGTATCCAACAACAATCATGCGTTGGGTGCACGAATATGGCAATTTGATTTATCAAATTTGGAGAAAAAAAACAAAACTGCACACCATGCTTGGCATTTAGATGAGACGTACATCAAGGTGAAAGGAGAGTGGTGTTATCTCGATCGTGCGATTGATCAAGAAGGATACAACTTCGTAAAACAAAGGATCATCAAGCCGCCTATATGTTTATGAAAAGATTAGTGAAAGTTTTTGGAGAACCAACAGTTCTCATAGGGGTCACCATACATACCATTAAGCTAAGATTTTAAAGTACCCCCTAAACGGAAATCTTTGGTACCGAAGTTCATTTTTATCGTTTTGGGGTAATTCTCAACTCTTAAGTTGATGGGCATGGGGT
>NZ_JBWYHD010000045.1:0-1612 GCF_056711665.1 Bacillus sp. Medicinal_06
GTATGTTCTTTGAAAACTAGATAACAGTGTAGCTCATATTTTTTAATTTTAGTTTGGTTAAGTTAGAAAGGGCGCACGGTGGATGCCTTGACACTAGGAGTCGATGAAGGACGGGACTAACGCCGATATGCTTCGGGGAGCTGTAAGTAAGCTTTGATCCGAAGATTTCCGAATGGGGAAACCCACCATACGTAATGGTATGGTATCCTTATCTGAATACATAGGGTAAGGAAGACAGACCCAGGGAACTGAAACATCTAAGTACCTGGAGGAAGAGAAAGCAAATGCGATTTCCTGAGTAGCGGCGAGCGAAACGGAATCTAGCCCAAACCAAGAGGCTTGCCTCTTGGGGTTGTAGGACATTCTATACGGAGTTACAAAGGAACGAGGTAGACGAAGCAGTCTGGAAAGGCTCGTCACAGAGGGTAACAACCCCGTAGTCGAAACTTCGTTCTCTCTTGAATGTATCCTGAGTACGGCGGAACACGTGAAATTCCGTCGGAATCCGGGAGGACCATCTCCCAAGGCTAAATACTCCCTAGTGATCGATAGTGAACCAGTACCGTGAGGGAAAGGTGAAAAGCACCCCGGAAGGGGAGTGAAAGAGATCCTGAAACCGTGTGCCTACAAATAGTCAGAGCCCGTTAACGGGTGATGGCGTGCCTTTTGTAGAATGAACCGGCGAGTTACGATCCCGTGCGAGGTTAAGCTGAAGAGGCGGAGCCGTAGCGAAAGCGAGTCTGAATAGGGCGTTTAGTACGTGGTCGTAGACCCGAAACCAGGTGATCTACCCATGTCCAGGGTGAAGTTCAGGTAACACTGAATGGAGGCCCGAACCCACGCACGTTGAAAAGTGCGGGGATGAGGTGTGGGTAGCGGAGAAATTCCAATCGAACCTGGAGATAGCTGGTTCTCCCCGAAATAGCTTTAGGGCTAGCCTCAAGTGTTAGAGTCTTGGAGGTAGAGCACTGATTGAACTAGGGGTCCTCATCGGATTACCGAATTCAGTCAAACTCCGAATGCCAATGACTTATCCTTGGGAGTCAGACTGCGAGTGATAAGATCCGTAGTCAAAAGGGAAACAGCCCAGACCGCCAGCTAAGGTCCCAAAGTGTGTATTAAGTGGAAAAGGATGTGGAGTTGCTTAGACAACTAGGATGTTGGCTTAGAAGCAGCCACCATTTAAAGAGTGCGTAATAGCTCACTAGTCGAGTGACTCTGCGCCGAAAATGTACCGGGGCTAAATACACCACCGAAGCTGCGGATTGATACCTATGGTATCAGTGGTAGGGGAGCGTTCTAAGGACAGTGAAGTCAGACCGGAAGGACTGGTGGAGTGCTTAGAAGTGAGAATGCCGGTATGAGTAGCGAAAGACGGGTGAGAATCCCGTCCACCGAATGCCTAAGGTTTCCTGAGGAAGGCTCGTCCGCTCAGGGTTAGTCAGGACCTAAGCCGAGGCCGACAGGCGTAGGCGATGGACAACAGGTTGATATTCCTGTACCACCTCTTTATCGTTTGAGCAATGGAGGGACGCAGAAGGATAGAAGAAGCGTGCGATTGGTTGTGCACGTCCAAGCAGTTAGGCTGGTAAGTAGGCAAATCCGCTTACCG
>NZ_JBWYHD010000046.1:0-1610 GCF_056711665.1 Bacillus sp. Medicinal_06
CCTTCATAGTTTGGTGATGATGGCAGAGAGGTCACACCCGTTCCCATACCGAACACGGAAGTTAAGCTCTCTAGCGCCGATGGTAGTTGGGACCTTGTCCCTGTGAGAGTAGGACGTCGCCAAGCAAAAACCTAAGTCGAAAAGACTTAGGTTTTTTGTGGTTCATAACATAATACATATTTCCGTATGCGAATAATTTCTCTTCTATAGGGTTTATCTGATACTGCAAGCCCAGCTCTCTGAAGCATAAATTTTTAAATTATTAAATGCTCATGCTACAATGATTGAAACCTAAATTTTAAAGAGGTGTTAGCATGAAAATTGAAGTTTGGTCTGATTTTGTATGTCCGTTTTGTTATATTGGGAAGCGTAGGTTAGAAAAGGCTTTAGACCAATTTCCGTATAAAAATGATGTCGATGTTGAGTTTAAAAGTTTTGAATTAGACCCCAATACTCCAATCTATTCTGGAATAAGTGTTCACGAAGCCATTGCATCAAAGTATGGGATTAGTATTGAAGAAGCTAAGCAAAATAGTTTGCAAATAGGCCACCAGGCAGCTAGTGTAGGTTTAACTTTTAATTTTGAAGAGATGAAACCAACAAACACTTTTGATGCTCACCGTTTGGCGAAGTTTGCAAAGAATCATGAAAAAGAAAAGGATATCATAGAAAATCTGCTTTTTTCATATTTTACCGAATCTAAAAACTTAAGTGATGTGGAAACACTTGCTGATATTGCTAAAGCTTCAGGTTTAGATAGGCAAGAAGCTTTAAACGTTTTAAATAATAAAGATGCTTATGCAAATGATGTTCGAATTGATGAAGGGATTGCTCAACAATATAGGATCACTGGAGTACCTTATTTTATTATTAATCAAAAATATGCTATTTCAGGTGCGCAACCACTTGAAACGTTTGTTGGTGCACTTCAAAAGGTGTGGGAAGAAGAGAATCCTAAGCCTCAGTTCCAAGATCTTTCATCGAATAGTACAAACGGTGCCTTTTGCACAGATGGTAGTTGTTCGGTACCCTCAAAAGAACAATAGCTTTCTTCATTTGTTATGCAGCATATGGTGTATTTGGAGAATAAGCTTTGCATGTTGTATGCAGAAGTATTAATCATTTCTTGATTTAATTTTCACCCCCCCAGAAACGGATGAAGTTTCTGGGGGGTGTGCATTTAGTTGATTTTGAGAAAGTAACATGTCTGTTTGAGTAGAAAAAGATTTTCTTCTAGTAAATCAGTATGTTATGAGCAATATAAAATGTTGGCTAATGGTTTTTTTCTCATATTATAGTAATGAAACAGCACAAATTATATTTTCATGAAAAACTTTTAAAAACCCATTGACTATTATCATACAGAGGTGTATTATTATACGAGTCGCTGATAGCAACAAGCAAAACGCGACAAACGAAATAAAAAAACTTAGTTGACATTGAAAGATGAAAATGTTAACATAAGGGAGTCGCAAATGAGCGGCAAACGAGTTCTTTGAAAACTGAACGAAACAAACAACGTGAAACGTCAATTTTTATTTTAGATGCTAGACAAACTTTATTGGAGAGTTTGATCCTGGCTCAGGATGAACGCTGGCGGCGTGCCTAAT
>NZ_JBWYHD010000047.1:0-1462 GCF_056711665.1 Bacillus sp. Medicinal_06
GTTTTTTTCTCATATCTGTGGGATTTTCGTCCGTTTCGCTGTAGGAGGTTAAACAGACGAAGGAGAATCTTTGATAATTCTTGGGTGTTTTTTTGTAATGCTTGATGAAACAGTAAGAAATAATCTTTAATCATGTACATCGCTTTATATTCACTTAGCTCTTTCTGTTTCTTACGTAACAGAAGTTCTCTCATTTTAAACATAGTAGAAGAACATAATAGGATACTAATGAGTTGTCCATAAAGGTGACATTCTAGCCGCTCTTGTTTTATAGATTTACAACGATGAATTTGAAACCAAGATTTCCATATTTTAAATAACAGCTCAATTTGCCAACGCAGTGAATATAGATCATAGATTTTCTCTTTTGGTACCCATTCCGAAGGAATGTTTGTCATATATACCGTAATTCCTTGTAAAAGCTTCGTACGATCTGTATATGTAATCCCCTTTTTCTTTTCACGAATAGCTCGATCACGTAGGCGTTTCTGTGTTTGCTCCTCCGTACATCTATAAACCACAATACGAGTAGGAAGCTTGTCTTTACTCCCTACATATACATCATGTAACTCATACACTTGGCCAGGTTGTAATTCTTTCATGATATCTTCCAGATAAACTTGTATATATACTGATCTCAATTGAGCGGGTTTTGTTTTAAATACCACTGTTTCGAATTCTTTTCTATATATTTTAGTTGGTAATTTAAGACGTGATAAATAATATCCTTGCTTATCTTGAATAGACTTAAAGTCTTGTAAACGAAAATATCCTAGGTCACGAATATATAGTTCATTCTTTTGTATCATACCTGTTCGATTCGCACCATACGCCTGATCACTCCGTTTGCCTGGTTCAATTTTCACATCAGAAAATTCTCCACTCAATAAGTCATACTCTAGTTGAATTTTTACACCAGCTTTATGACTGCATCCTCCGGCACCAGGATAAGTAGATGCGAATCGATCTGGAACTTGAAAGGTTGTAGAATCAAGGATACGAATGCGCTCAAAGTAAGCAGAAAGAGAATGAGAAATCTTAGATAACCCTCCAATTTTAGCTTGTAGAAGTGTAATAAATACAGTTCGAAAGAAGGCTACAGAAGCCGAATTAAATCGTCGATTAAGTCCCTCTGGACTTAATAAAACTCCTGTTGAAGTTTCTAATTGACTACAAAGTTGAGTAAGAGAGGTAGTAGCGACCTGTTGATTTAACCATACACACAAAGATAAAAAATGATGCCCGTGGCATTTACGTTTTCGTTTCATGCCGCCTGCTTCTATAGCCAATTGATTAAGTGTAGCGGGAGACATATATCGATATAACTCTTCGGCAAATAAAGACAACTCTTGTTTTTGATGCATATTCATAAAAAGCACGTCACCCTTTCTCATTAATATAAGAGAATGGTAACGTGCTTTTAACTTCAAGAATAGTCCAAATCCTTAAGTTGATGGATGTG
>NZ_JBWYHD010000048.1:0-1409 GCF_056711665.1 Bacillus sp. Medicinal_06
AGATTGATTAAATGAAATAGAGAACAACATAAAGTGCCACCACTTCCCCTAGATTAATTGATACCATAAGTCTAGCAAAGCGACGAAATGGAGTCAATTAATGTAACCCTATACGTATTTTGACGCTAACACATCAAAATCGATAGGGGTCTGCGACGCTTGTCGGCTTTGCCGAACCATGCCTAGCATGGAAAAACCAAACCTTGGGCGTTGCCCAAACCCACTGGGGAACTCTTCCCCAGACCCCCTTCATCGAACTCCCCAACCCCTCAAATCCTTGAGGGACTCCCTCGCCGGTTGGCAGGCCAAAACGGTATACGTTTTGGCAAACCAAGAGGGTTGCATAGTGAGTCTGTCAACTCCTTATCCTCCCGTCCCCTTACGGGTTCAGTCCGGTACCGTTGACACACGCCATGTTTTTATTTTTTTATCTTTGAACTAGATTAAAAACAGCTCTAATTAACTTTTTGTTGCTCCTGTATCAATTCTCTATTTTCTTTATTCTGTTCCCACAACAAAAAACAAATGAAAACAGTATTAATTACACCTATTAATCCGTAACTCCATAAAGGTACTTTAATAGTTTCATACCAAATTAAATTTATACAATACATCCCGATCGTTATTAATAAAGAGTTAACAATAAAAGTAAAAATAATTTTATTATTTATAAAAAACTTATCCAATTTACCAACAGAAATAATTAAAGCAGAAGTACTAGCCATAGTTAAAGACATAATAGCAATTGAACGCAAACTTTGTTTATCTTGAAACACGTTTGGAGAAGAAACAATTTCATTAACCAAATTAGCAATATAATAAAATCCAGTTAAATAAATTGAAACAACTAAAAATGAAATAGGAACCCATTTACAAAATAAAAGAATTGGTTTTGTATAAACCTTTTGTCTTGCTTCCCTTATAGATTCTCCAATAGGCATAATAATCATAATTAGAGCAATTAAATATAAATCATGTACAGGTAACTCTCCTTTAAAAATATCAATTAAAAAACTAAAAGCATCTTTTATATTACTTATCATTAAAACGCCCAAACCTTTCAATATGTATTAATCGCATTATCCATATTCTAACAAAAATGCACCTTAACGTATGTTTATCGCATTTTTCTGGTACTTCAGGTGGAATTTTGGTACGTTCCTTGTTTTTGGGACTAGCCTCTTTCCTTAGACTTAAAACATGAAAGTAAACTTTTGAATATTTGTTTACTTTCAATATCAATAAGAAAAATGAATCAAAATCTATTTTATTTTTTACTTAGATTTGAGTTTTAATAAATACAAAACAGCACAAATCGCATATTAAAATGACTTGTACTGTTTTATTTATGTATTATTTTTTAGACAAGATATACTTAAAACTTATACAAAATTTAAAACGCAGGTACT
>NZ_JBWYHD010000050.1:0-1257 GCF_056711665.1 Bacillus sp. Medicinal_06
GAAGGCTGAGCTGTGATGGGGAAGCTCCTTATGGAGCGAAGTCTTTGATTCCCCGCTGCCAAGAAAAGCTTCTAGCGAGATAAAAGGTGCCTGTACCGCAAACCGACACAGGTAGGCGAGGAGAGAATCCTAAGGTGAGCGAGAGAACTCTGGTTAAGGAACTCGGCAAAATGACCCCGTAACTTCGGGAGAAGGGGTGCTTTCTTAACGGAAAGCCGCAGTGAATAGGCCCAAGCGACTGTTTAGCAAAAACACAGGTCTCTGCGAAGCCGTAAGGCGAAGTATAGGGGCTGACACCTGCCCGGTGCTGGAAGGTTAAGGAGAGGGGTTAGCGCAAGCGAAGCTCTGAACTGAAGCCCCAGTAAACGGCGGCCGTAACTATAACGGTCCTAAGGTAGCGAAATTCCTTGTCGGGTAAGTTCCGACCCGCACGAAAGGTGTAACGATTTGGGCACTGTCTCAACCAGAGACTCGGTGAAATTATAGTACCTGTGAAGATGCAGGTTACCCGCGACAGGACGGAAAGACCCCGTGGAGCTTTACTGTAGCCTGATATTGAATTTTGGTACAGTTTGTACAGGATAGGCGGGAGCCTTTGAAGCCGGAGCGCTAGCTTCGGTGGAGGCGCTGGTGGGATACCGCCCTGACTGTATTGAAATTCTAACCTACGGGTCTTATCGACCCGGGAGACAGTGTCAGGTGGGCAGTTTGACTGGGGCGGTCGCCTCCTAAAGTGTAACGGAGGCGCCCAAAGGTTCCCTCAGAATGGTTGGAAATCATTCGTAGAGTGCAAAGGCATAAGGGAGCTTGACTGCGAGACCTACAAGTCGAGCAGGGACGAAAGTCGGGCTTAGTGATCCGGTGGTTCCGCATGGAAGGGCCATCGCTCAACGGATAAAAGCTACCCCGGGGATAACAGGCTTATCTCCCCCAAGAGTCCACATCGACGGGGAGGTTTGGCACCTCGATGTCGGCTCATCGCATCCTGGGGCTGTAGTCGGTCCCAAGGGTTGGGCTGTTCGCCCATTAAAGCGGTACGCGAGCTGGGTTCAGAACGTCGTGAGACAGTTCGGTCCCTATCCGTCGTGGGCGTAGGAAATTTGAGAGGAGCTGTCCTTAGTACGAGAGGACCGGGATGGACGCACCGCTGGTGTACCAGTTGTTCTGCCAAGGGCATAGCTGGGTAGCTATGTGCGGAAGGGATAAGTGCTGAAAGCATCTAAGCATGAAGCCCCCCTCAAGATGAGATTTCCCATA
>NZ_JBWYHD010000051.1:0-1223 GCF_056711665.1 Bacillus sp. Medicinal_06
CTAAAATAGCGCTTAAATATATTTTTCTTCCGCTTTTTAATTTGAACTCTGTGACATCTGTTACCCATTTTTCATTAGGTCTGCTTGCCGTAAATTCACGATTAAGTCGATTTTCAGCGACATATTGCGCAGTTGAGGGAACATAGCGTTTTCTTTTCCGACGAATCACAGACTGTAATCCAGCGATGTGCATTAAACGATAAATACGTTTATGGTTAAATTTTCTATGGTATTTCCTATTAATATTTAATTTCATTCTTCGATACCCATAAATGCCTCCTACTTGTTCATAAATCGCTTGAATATCTTGAAGAATCGCTTCATTTTCTAATTCTCTAGCTGTTGGCGTACGCTGTAGCCATTTGTAATAGGCAGCACGAGATACACCGGCAATTTCACATAAAAGGATGACTGACAGATTTTCGTTCGCATGTAAATCTTGAATCGCTCTATATTTATTTTGTAGACGAATACTTGTTAACGACGCCTCCTTTCGAGTTCCTCTAACTTTTTAAAAAAAGCATTTTCAGCACGTAATCGTTCATTTTCTCGTTTTAAACGTTTCATTTCTAGTTTAAATTTTTCTTCCACTGTTAATTCATATTCCTCTTTCTTTCGACCTCGTTGATCTTGTAATGCCTCTTCACCATTTGCCTCAAACTTCTTGACCCATTGGTATACTTGTTGATAAGAAACACCATAGCCTTCGGCTGTAAGTTGATAGTTTTTCTGATGCTGTAGACAGTAGTTTACAATTTGAATTCGTTCTTCTAATGTTGTTTTTCTTGTATTTGTCATAGATTTTGTCATTCCTTTACCCGTATCATGTAATTCTCTATGACTATTATATTTTTTAATCCATTTTCCCAAAACGGCAGTACTAGATATATCGTATTTTTGAATGACCTCATGTAATGAATAACGTCCTGATAGATACTCATTAACGGCCGCCAATTTTAGTTCTTTTGAATACGACTTCCAAGAGATTGCGTCTGTTAAACCATCTTCACCATTCAATTCATACTTTCTTTTCCAGTCTCTAATCGTTCCAGGATCAATTGAAAATTTAGCAGTAATATCAGCTATTGAATGCTGACCATCTTTATAAAGAGCTAAAATAGCTAATTTTTCAGCTTTAGAATATTTTATTCGTGACATAAAAACGCCCTCTTAGATAAACAGATTTTTATTTTTTATCTGTCTACTTAAGGGGGAGCATATCA
>NZ_JBWYHD010000052.1:0-1120 GCF_056711665.1 Bacillus sp. Medicinal_06
TATGACTTCGAAAAATATAAATGATCTACTTAAATTCGGGGATATGGTCGGCAATACTGCTATATTTTTATTTGGGTTACTACCATTGCTCCTTCTTATCGTCACGCGATTAAAGAGAAAAGGGGGGACATCGTGAAGAATAACTTTCACTATGTACGGGTTCTTTTGACTTTGTTTTCGATGCTTGTGCTTCTGACAGGGTGCTGGAGCAGTAAAGAGATTGAAGAGTTGAGTTTAACTTCAGGTATAGCATTGGATAAAGGTAAGGAGTCAACAATTGAGAAAGAAATTGAGGGAAAAGGAGGAGGATATCCTAAAAGAAACCTTATTACAGCTACTTATCAAATTGTAAACTCGCAAGCAAAAAGTAAAGGAGACGGGCAACAAAAACGTTATATAAATGTTTCTGAGACTGGAGATTCTATTCATCAAATCATTCGTGAGTTTTCATTGAAAAGAGAGGGCCCTTTGTTCAGCCCACATTTAAAGAGCATTGTTATTAGTGATAGTCTTGTACGTACATACAGTTTGGAAAATTTACTAGATCAACTTCTCCGTGACAATGAGATTCGACTTAGCTGTATGGTTTTAATCAGCAAGGGACGAGCGAGTGCAACACTGGAATCAAAGGGAAAAGGAGAAATTCCAACGTTTCATTTGGTTGGGATTGGAGATAATCAATATAGAATAACAAGAATTTTACCTCCTGTATCGCTCGCTAAATTAGAAGGCAAAATGCAATCAGGATCCAGTTTTCTTTTACAAAATGTGATCTCGACAAATGGAGAAGCAAAATTTGCAGGAGCTGCCGTAATTAAAGGAAAAACAAAAAAGCTACGTGGTTTTTTAAATGAAGAGGAATTAGAGGGACTAATATGGATTAACGGAAAAAGGAAAGGTGGTGTGGTAAAAGGTTCTGATAAAAAGACAGGGCAACCCATCATCTACGAGATAAAGTCCATAAAAAGCAAAATCACCCCACATGTTAAGGGAAATAAGATTTCTTTTGATGTAAACATTGAATCAGAAGGGCGTGTGTCTGAAAATTGGATGCACTCAGGAAAAGGTTTTGAAAATGAATTTTTAAAAAGGGCAGAAAAAGTTGCTGAACAAGAAGTAA
>NZ_JBWYHD010000053.1:0-1091 GCF_056711665.1 Bacillus sp. Medicinal_06
ATTCTATATATATTCAAGGTCTAAAAATCCCTAAAACTGCTGATGTTGTTAATTTTGGAATTAGTGGTAAACATTCGCAATATCTATACCAACAAAGAGATCAGTTAATTGAATCTGCTGACAGCATCGTTATTATGCAAATTGGAACAAATGACCGTCATAATTTCAAAACAACGGCTGTAACAAAGAGTTATCAACGAGAACTTATAAAATACATTCGTTCGTTAGGAAAAGACGTAATTGTCATGGCAGCGAATCCAGTTTCAGTAGCGAACGATATGGAAGCAGTACGTAATTTCAAGATGGATGATGTTGATCGTTCTATCCATCAAGTAACAAAAGAGTTCAAGATGGATTACATTTCGAATTATAAAGGTTATATGGAATATGCAGTTAATACTGGCGTAACCATTGATTCTTTATTATTTGATGGTCTGCATCCAAACGATGAAGGATACAAAGTAATGTTTGAGAATACTGCAAAAGGTCTTGGATTAACATTGTTGAGAGATGGTGTAAGTTATGTATAATAGTAATTTTCGACATATAAAAGTCTATGATATTAAAATGAATTTAGTGGCTATCTTAGAAAATGCATATAAAATTGGATATGTTAAAGAGACAAATAATTTGTGGACGTGTTCCTTTTCATTACCTCTTAACGATCCAAAACGTTTTGAAGTTAAGCCAAAGTATTTTATTGAGCTATATGACCATGATAAATATATTGGGAAATTCATAGTCAATCCAAAGAAAACAGTTAAAAACGAAAGTGACAACAGCATAACTTACAATTGTGAGCATGTTTGGAGTACATTGCACTCAGACGTGCTTTTTCGTTACCATCAATTGACGAATTGGACAACAAGAGATGTACTTGAGTATTTATTAAGCAAACAAGAAATAAAACATTGGAAACTAGGGGATTGTCACTTTGAACGATATTTTCATTATGCATGGGAAAATGAAAATTCACTTTTAAATGCACTTGTAAGTGTTCCTAAGCCTTTCAATGAGTCCTATTTGTGGACTTGGGATGATACAACATATCCCTTTACCCTTAATCTAGTTCGTGTAACTAATGAAAAAGT
>NZ_JBWYHD010000054.1:0-1026 GCF_056711665.1 Bacillus sp. Medicinal_06
CTTTTCTTACGATTAGTCAACCTGTATTTTTAGGTTTTTGATGGATTGAATATCATAATAAACATGTATCCATTATCATGCATACCAAAGACCCCTAATATATACTCGTTTTTTTACTAGGGGTTAGATATGATATGATGAATGAAACTATGATATTAGGCCGTTAACCGATAATCATAGTGTATATCATGTGTAATAAGGTGAAAGAGGAGTTTCAAGAACTTATTTACACATGCAATGGACGCAACTTTATGACATTTGTTATAAGGTTGCGTTTTTAATTTATCGTAGTATTCTACAATATGATTTCGCCCGTAACGTCGTTGTTTAATCATGTTTTGGATAATCAGGAAAAGTAATTTTCGTAAATGTTTATTTCCGCGTTTATTAATTTTATCTTTATAAAAAGTTTTACCTGATTGAAAGCGACGTATATCAATACCGGCATATGCATTCAATTGCTTGTTATTTGCAAAGCGAGTAATATCTCCTATTTCAGCCATTAGACGTACAGCCGTGTTTGGCCCAATTCCAGGAAGGCTCAGAATGATACCATATTCTGCACGTTGTTCGGCTATATGTACCATCTTGTTAATACAGCATTCCTTTTGATGAAGAAGTTCTTGATAACGTCTTGCGTATACTTTGAGTTGATCACACAGGACATCATTTTGAGAAACAGCCGGGTAGGAATTTTTCGCTATTTCAAGTATCTGAATTGCTTTTTTCTCAGCCATAATAGTTGATATCTTTTTATTGGTGTTGGCTCGAATACGATTTTTTATAATCGTTTTAGAAAGACTTAAAACATCATCTGGATGGGGAAAGAGTTGAACAAAATTTAAAAATAAATCAGATTTACTAGTGAACATTTTTTCTAATTCAGGAAATGTTAATTGAATTACTTTGTGCATACGACTACGAATCATCGATAATTCTCCATCTAGTTCGCTATAAAATCTCGAAAGAGATTTTAACTGATGGAATAAATGGTTCGTTCCATGAGATACCCTTCGGGTAACTGTA
>NZ_JBWYHD010000055.1:0-987 GCF_056711665.1 Bacillus sp. Medicinal_06
AGTACGCGTTTGGATAAGAAATAAATCTGGCGCTTTGACCCATCGGATTGAATATAAATTTAAATGTATTGGCATTTTGATTCGTATTTTGTATACTAAACGTGAGTTTTTCTTACAGTAGGCAATCTTTCAGTTTCTATGAAATCCAACCAATCTGTTAATTATGTATGGTGTCAAACAAGCTCTTATGTCAATGGATATAAGAGCTTGTTTGCATGTGTATTGCTTTTTTATGTACAATGAAAGAAAAATATCATATGAGACGGGGAGAGGAAAACCCATGTCCAACCAACAATTAGTAAATTTACGCATTGATTTTGCTTTTAAACAATTATTTGGTACAAGTGGAAATGAAGATATTCTCATTGCGTTTTTAAATGCTATGTTACAAGATTCTTTAGAATCACCCATTGTTTCGTTACAATTAGAAGATCCACATTTACACAGGGAACATGAAGAGGATAAATTATCGATTTTAGATATTTCCGCAACATTAGATACAGGAACAAAGGTAAATGTAGAAATCCAGCTAAATAATAATCATGATATGATTAAGAGAAGTTTATATTACTGGGGAAGGCTATACACATCCCAACTTCAAAAAGGAATGCCCTATAGTTCTCTTCATAAAACAATTACGATTAATTTATTAAACTTTGTCATGTTTCCAGAATATGAAGCATTCCATACAACAGGAATCTTATGGAATCAGCAACAACAGAAGGTATTGAGTAGTGATATCGAAGTTCATATCGTGGAAATTCCAAAACTTATGCAACAGTGGCGGAATGAACAAGTAAATCCCTGGGAAGATTCATTTGTCCGTTGGTTGTTATTACTTCCAGCGAATGAAGATGAACAATTAACCCAAACATTGGAGGATATTGCGATGAACCAAGACCCTATTTTACAAAAGGCAATGAATAAATGGGAACGTATGAGTCAAGATTCTTCTTTCCGACAAGCGTATGAAGCAAGGGAGAAAGC
>NZ_JBWYHD010000056.1:0-834 GCF_056711665.1 Bacillus sp. Medicinal_06
TAAGATCCCTGAAAGATGATCAGGTTGATAGGTTCGAGGTGGAAGCATGGTGACATGTGGAGCTGACGAATACTAATAGATCGAGGACTTAACCATATAATATGAAGCAAATGTTATCTAGTTTTGAGAGAATATAAAAAACTTATTGACTTTTTTAATCAATCAAGTATAATAATGTTTATCTCGAGTGAATATAGTCTGGTAATGATGGCAGAGAGGTCACACCCGTTCCCATACCGAACACGGAAGTTAAGCTCTCTAGCGCCGATGGTAGTTGGGGCCTTGTCCCTGTGAGAGTAGGACGTTGCCAGGCTAATATCATTCCGCAGTAGCTCAGCGGTAGAGCTATCGGCTGTTAACCGATCGGTCGTAGGTTCGATTCCTACCTGCGGAGCCATGATTGGAGAGCTGTCCGAGTTGGCCGAAGGAGCACGATTGGAAATCGTGTATACGTCACAAGCGTATCAAGGGTTCGAATCCCTTGCTCTCCGCCATGATATTTTTGGCCCGTTGGTCAAGTGGTTAAGACACCGCCCTTTCACGGCGGTAACACGGGTTCGAATCCCGTACGGGTCACCACTTTGGAGGATTAGCTCAGCTGGGAGAGCACCTGCCTTACAAGCAGGGGGTCGGCGGTTCGATCCCGTCATCCTCCACCATATATAAACATAATATATGAATAGTATTATCGCGGGGTGGAGCAGTCCGGTAGCTCGTCGGGCTCATAACCCGAAGGTCGCAGGTTCAAATCCTGTCCCCGCAACCAAATGGTCCCGTGGTGTAGTGGTTAACATGCCTGCCTGTCACGCAGGAGATCGCCGGTTCGACCCCGGT
>NZ_JBWYHD010000057.1:0-809 GCF_056711665.1 Bacillus sp. Medicinal_06
CCCATAGCGTAAGCTAGTAAGATCCCTGAAAGATGATCAGGTTGATAGGTTCGAGGTGGAAGCATGGTGACATGTGGAGCTGACGAATACTAATAGATCGAGGACTTAACCATATAATATGAAGCAAGTGTTATCTAGTTTTGAGAGAACATAAAAAACTTATTGACTTTTTTAATCAGTCAAGTATAATAATGTTTGTCTCAAGTGAATATAGTCTGGTAATGATGGCAGAGAGGTCACACCCGTTCCCATACCGAACACGGAAGTTAAGCTCTCTAGCGCCGATGGTAGTTGGGACCTTGTCCCTGTGAGAGTAGGACGTTGCCAGGCAAATGGAGGATTAGCTCAGCTGGGAGAGCACCTGCCTTACAAGCAGGGGGTCGGCGGTTCGATCCCGTCATCCTCCACCATATAATGTCGGAGGGGTAGCGAAGTGGCTAAACGCGGCGGACTGTAAATCCGCTCCTTCGGGTTCGGCAGTTCGAATCTGCCCCCCTCCACCATTTCTTAATTAATGGGCTATAGCCAAGCGGTAAGGCAACGGACTTTGACTCCGTCATGCGCTGGTTCGAATCCAGCTAGCCCAGCCATTAAGAGCCATTAGCTCAGTTGGTAGAGCATCTGACTTTTAATCAGAGGGTCGAAGGTTCGAGTCCTTCATGGCTCACCATTTATTAAAATTATATGCGGGTGTGGCGGAATTGGCAGACGCACCAGACTTAGGATCTGGCGCCTTTGGCGTGGGGGTTCGACTCCCTTCACCCGCACTTTTAATAAAATATCTCATAACATGTCTTGCGGAAGTAGTT
>NZ_JBWYHD010000058.1:0-762 GCF_056711665.1 Bacillus sp. Medicinal_06
GGACTTTGACTCCGTCATGCGCTGGTTCGAATCCAGCTAGCCCAGCCATTTACGAGCCATTAGCTCAGTTGGTAGAGCATCTGACTTTTAATCAGAGGGTCGAAGGTTCGAGTCCTTCATGGCTCACTTTTTTATTTCCGCGGGTGTGGCGGAATTGGCAGACGCACCAGACTTAGGATCTGGCGCCTTTGGCGTGGGGGTTCGACTCCCTTCACCCGCATTATGCGGTCGTGGCGGAATGGCAGACGCGCTAGGTTGAGGGCCTAGTGGGGGAAACCCCGTGGAGGTTCAAGTCCTCTCGGCCGCACCAAAGAAAAAATAAAAAAGTACTTGCATTTGAAAAAGCAGTATGATAAGATAATTGAGTCGCTGAAATACAACAACGACAAAACATCATGAATAAGCGCCCGTAGCTCAATTGGATAGAGCGTTTGACTACGGATCAAGAGGTTAGGGGTTCGACTCCTCTCGGGCGCGCCATAACGGGAAGTGGCTCAGCTTGGTAGAGCACCTGGTTTGGGACCAGGGGGTCGCAGGTTCAAATCCTGTCTTCCCGACCATGCGGGTGTAGTTTAGTGGTAAAACAAGAGCCTTCCAAGCTCTGGTCGAGAGTTCGATTCTCTTCACCCGCTTTTAGTTCTTTGAAAACTGAACGAAACAAACAACGTGAAACGTCAATTTTTATTTTAGATGCTAGACAAACTTTATTGGAGAGTTTGATCCTGGCTCAGGATGAACGCTGGCGGCGTGCCTAATACATGC
>NZ_JBWYHD010000059.1:0-688 GCF_056711665.1 Bacillus sp. Medicinal_06
TGGGTGACCACCGTGCGGGTTCGACCCCCGCCCTCGGCACCATATGCGCCCGTAGCTCAATTGGATAGAGCGTTTGACTACGGATCAAAAGGTTAGGGGTTCGAGTCCTCTCGGGCGCGCTTTTATTGACGGGAAGTGGCTCAGCTTGGTAGAGCACCTGGTTTGGGACCAGGGGGTCGCAGGTTCAAATCCTGTCTTCCCGATATTTAAAAAACATGGGGCCTTAGCTCAGCTGGGAGAGCGCCTGCCTTGCACGCAGGAGGTCAGCGGTTCGATCCCGCTAGGCTCCACTTTAGTTATTTATTGGAGGTATACCCAAGTCTGGCTGAAGGGATCGGTCTTGAAAACCGACAGGCGGCGAGAGTCGCGCGGGGGTTCGAATCCCTCTACCTCCTCCATTTTAATAAAACTATTAGATGTATAAAGATATTTTAAAGATATAATTAATTTTTTCCTTCATGGAGGTATACCCAAGTCTGGCTGAAGGGATCGGTCTTGAAAACCGACAGGCGGTGAGAATCGCGCGGGGGTTCGAATCCCTCTACCTCCTCCATTTTTAATATATTATATCGTCGCGGGGTGGAGCAGTCTGGTAGCTCGTCGGGCTCATAACCCGAAGGTCGCAGGTTCAAATCCTGTCCCCGCAACCAAATGGTCCCGTGGTGTAGTGGTTAACATGCCTGCCTGT
>NZ_JBWYHD010000060.1:0-677 GCF_056711665.1 Bacillus sp. Medicinal_06
ACCGAAGTCTTGGCTCAGACTTCGGTTTTTCGACATACAATGAATTACAGGAGCTACTAACAATCGCATAAAATGTACAACTTTTTGTTGGCACCACTTAACCTTAACAAAACTTTGCAACAGAACCGGTTGAAGAATATCCAAAAACCGAGGGAAAAACCCTAGTTTTTGCACAACCTTTATTAACACTAATAGCCCTAATTGCTGTACACTTCCCCGAGATTTACGTTCTGCCCATTGTATTTCTGTATGTAACGGTGTATATGTTTCTTCTAAATCTTGATCTGATAAATTATTTTTTATTCTAGGATAAATTGTATCTTGGATGCTTGGCATAATTAACTCCTTATATAAAATTTTATATTTCTAAATTATTTATATAATAAAATAGGAACCTATCATATTTCCTGATAGGTTCCTTCCTTAAATGGGAAAAATTTCAGATGTGGCGGGTTATTCTTCGAATCGTTTCCGTACCCCGAATTGATTAATAAAGATAAAATTCACCAACCAATCATCAGGGGTTGCTTCTTCTGAATAGTGGTGTGAACAATAGACAAACCTCGTTCCTCCATCATTTCCACCAAATCACGAAAACTTAGATTGTACCGTAGGTACCATCTTACCGTTAATAAGATAATATCAGGTTGATAGTGCTTCCATTTGAACAAATTTTC
>NZ_JBWYHD010000061.1:0-667 GCF_056711665.1 Bacillus sp. Medicinal_06
ATGGATTAGGGCGAATCTAGGATAAATGGCGAGCCGTATACTCTGAGAGGAGTACGTACGGTTCCGAGAGGAGTTCTTGAAAACCTACTTCTGCGAAGAAGGAAAGGCGTCGGGTTCTTACTCTACACCACTCGATTTACAATATGCGGATGTCATTTTTACATTATCTCGTGAGAATTTTTTAAGTTGGATGGCATTAAATAGCGAGGAGGTTTTGTAGTGAACGCAATTAAATTTATTATTACAATCACATTAGAAGTAATTGGCATTTACCTTTTTTCCAAACTGGTGAGTTGGTCATTTATGGAGACATTTTTTCTAGGGAGTTTAGCTATATTTGCGGTTATATGGTTAATTATCATGAACATATCTCGTAACGCCAATATGGATCACGCTGTATACAAAGGCTTAACAGGTGTTGAAACAGGAGAAATAAAACCATTTCAAATCACTTTAAATCCATATATAACTAGTACTCTATCTCTTGTTGGCATCAGTCTTATTGCAACTATTGTTTATTATCTACCGTATTTCACATAAAAAACATACTAAGATTAGTAGTGCAGACCAAGGCATTGGTTCGCACTACTATTTTTTATATAGTAGAAGTGAAGAAAGGGTCGTGGGTGCTTTGGGATCTTGAATCCGTAAAAAAAACTGACCTTCT
>NZ_JBWYHD010000062.1:0-579 GCF_056711665.1 Bacillus sp. Medicinal_06
GAACGTCGATACGGTTACCTTTAATTGCACCACCAGTGTCACCAGCAATTGCTTCTCCATATCCTTCTACCCATACTTTTGATCCTAATGGAATCACTTTCGGATCAACAGCAATCATCTTCATGTTCGGATTCGCTGTTAGGTCGTGACCCATTGCAGTTAATACACGACCACCATATGTGCCATTTTCGCTCGGATGAGCTGTATATGCTGTCGCTACAACTGTTAATTCACGACCACCAGAAGGAGCATTTGTTTCTGCCGCTTTTACTTGAGTAGCTGGCTTAGCAGCTGGTTTTTCTTGTGCCGCTGGAGCTTGTGCCTCTGCTTTTGCAGGTGCTTCAACTTTGGCAGGAGCAGGCGTTTCTTGTTTTTCAATAACAGGTGCTGTACCTGTTAAATAAGGAACATGAACGTAAGCCGTTTTCCCGTTATATTCGAATTGTAACCATTCATTTTGTACTTGGCTTGTTGTTTCAATCATATCGTCTTTCTTAAGCGTACCAAGAATTTCTGAGTTTGTGTTCGCTTCAGCACGTACGTTTAATACGTTTGCTGTTACGTAATAGATGCTTTTTG
>NZ_JBWYHD010000063.1:0-560 GCF_056711665.1 Bacillus sp. Medicinal_06
ATACACTTTGGTTAAAAGAAGTAGATAGTATTGCTCTTCAATCCACATTAAAAAACCTCGCAGATGCTTTTTCGCGTTTTTTCAAGAAACAAAATGATATTCCACGATTCAAATCTAAAAACAATAAGGTTCAATCCTACACAACCAAGCAAACGAACGGCAATATTGCGATTGTAGGTAACAAAATGAAATTACCGAAACTTGGCCTTGTTCGCTTTGCCAAAAGTCGTGAGGTAGAAGGTCGTATTCTAAATGCAACGATTCGACGTAACCCAAGTGGTACATACTTTGTATCTATCCTTGTCGAAACAGAGGTACAAGAAATGCTTAAAACGGAATCCACTTGTGGAATGGACGTTGGGTTAAAAGATTTTGCTATTCTTTCTGATGGAACAACATACAAGAACCCTAAATACTTCCATATATTAGAAGGAAAGTTAGCAAAAGCACAGCGTATCCTTTCCAGAAGAACGAAAGGTTCTTCGAACTGGAACAAGCAGCGTATGAAAGTTGCAAGAATCCATGAACATATTGCCAATGCGAGAGCTGATTACTTACAT
>NZ_JBWYHD010000064.1:0-517 GCF_056711665.1 Bacillus sp. Medicinal_06
AATAATAAAAGTCTGGTAATGATGGCAGAGAGGTCACACCCGTTCCCATACCGAACACGGAAGTTAAGCTCTCTAGCGCCGATGGTAGTTGGGACCTTGTCCCTGTGAGAGTAGGACGTTGCCAGGCAAAGCGGAGGATTAGCTCAGCTGGGAGAGCACCTGCCTTACAAGCAGGGGGTCGGCGGTTCGATCCCGTCATCCTCCACCATATACGCCGGCTTAGCTCAATTGGTAGAGCAACTGACTTGTAATCAGTAGGTTGGGGGTTCAAGTCCTCTAGCCGGCACCAGTTTTTATTGTACGAGCCATTAGCTCAGTTGGTAGAGCATCTGACTTTTAATCAGAGGGTCGAAGGTTCGAGTCCTTCATGGCTCACCATTTATTAAAATAATATGCGGGTGTGGCGGAATTGGCAGACGCACCAGACTTAGGATCTGGCGCCTTTGGCGTGGGGGTTCGACTCCCTTCACCCGCACTTTTAATAAAATATCTCATAACATGTCTTGCGGAAGTAGTT
>NZ_JBWYHD010000065.1:0-510 GCF_056711665.1 Bacillus sp. Medicinal_06
TATAAATAACACCATTTTCCTTTGACTTTTATATAGGTTTCATCTAGTTTCCAAGATAATGGAACGTTTTTATTTTTCTTCTTCCAAATTTGATAGATAAGATTTCTATATTCATGAACCCAGCGCATGATGGTTGTTGGGTGAACCGAAACACCACGCTCTTTCAAGATTTCAGATATATCACGATAACTTAAAGAAAAACGACAATAGTAGCCGACGGCTACCAAAATAATATCCTTTTCAAACTGTTTTCCTTTAAAATACCCCATATATCATTCTCCTGCTCACACTTTTTCTACAGGTTATCTCAGTTTAGAAATCTTTGCAACAGAACCCTTTTAAGTATGTGATGTTGATATTGATTATAAAATTTGGAACGGATTAGTACGCGTTTGGATAAGAAATAAATCTGGCGCTTTGACCCATCGGATTGAATATAAATTTAAATGTATTGGCATTTTGATTCGTATTTTGTATACTAAACGTGAGTTTTTCTTACAGTAGGCAATC
>NZ_JBWYHD010000066.1:0-459 GCF_056711665.1 Bacillus sp. Medicinal_06
GTGTAACTACTGCGTCTGCCAAAACAGTTATTTGGAATAGAATTGTAACTGCGTTTAGTACGTCTCTAGCCGGGCTTAAAAAAGTAGCAATGACTACTGGAGCATTCTTAGCGGGCAGTTTTCTTCCAATGGCTGCAATGGTTGGTCTTGGGGTAGTAATTGAAAAACTTATATCATCTTATTCAAAACTAAAACAAGCTAAAGAGGATTTTGAGCAATCAAAGTCTACAAGTATTGAAGCAATTACAACGAATAAAGATGAAACTGACAAACTAATAAGTCAATATCAAGACCTTCAAAAAGCTAAGGAAGCAGGTTCTTTATCACCTGAAAAAGAACAAGAATATCTACAAGTAACACAACAATTAGCACAAACATTTCCTATGCTGGTTTCTGGTTATGATTCTCAGGGCAATGCTATTATTAAAAACAATGAGGCATTAAAGGATGCCATTAAGT
>NZ_JBWYHD010000067.1:0-458 GCF_056711665.1 Bacillus sp. Medicinal_06
GCATGTATTAGGCACGCCGCCAGCGTTCATCCTGAGCCAGGATCAAACTCTCCAATAAAGTTTGTCTAGCATCTAAAATAAAAATTGACGTTTCACGTTGTTTGTTTCGTTCAGTTTTCAAAGAACTTTTTGGTGGAGCCTAGCGGGATCGAACCGCTGACCTCCTGCGTGCAAGGCAGGCGCTCTCCCAGCTGAGCTAAGGCCCCAAAATATAAATATCGGGAAGACAGGATTTGAACCTGCGACCCCCTGGTCCCAAACCAGGTGCTCTACCAAGCTGAGCCACTTCCCGAAGGAAAACGCGCCCGAGAGGAGTCGAACCCCTAACCTCTTGATCCGTAGTCAAACGCTCTATCCAATTGAGCTACGGGCGCATATGGTGCCGAGGGCGGGGGTCGAACCCGCACGGTGGTCACCCACCGCAGGATTTTAAGTCCTGTGCGTCTGCCTGTTCCGCC
>NZ_JBWYHD010000068.1:0-439 GCF_056711665.1 Bacillus sp. Medicinal_06
ATTTATATCGTGCAATTGATAAAGACGGGCACACATTGGATATTCAACTTCGTAAAAAACGGGATCATCAGGCTGCCTATGCCTTTATGAAAAGATTAGTCAAAACGTTTAGAGAACCAGCGGTTCTTACTACAGACAAAGCACCAGCATTACTTTGCGCATAGAGAACAAGGCTTTTATATAAATACAACTCATTGTACAATCAAGCATTTGAACAATCTCATTGAACAGAACCATAGGCATGTGAAGCGACGTTTTTCCAAATCCGCAGGATTTCAAAATCTTCGCCACGCTTCCCGTACCTTGAAAGGTATCGAAACCATTCATGCTTTATATAAACGAAACCGAAGTCTTGGCTCAGACTTCGGTTTTTCGACATACAATGAATTACAGGAGCTACTAACAATCGCATAAAATGTACAACTTTTTGTTGGCACCA
>NZ_JBWYHD010000069.1:0-425 GCF_056711665.1 Bacillus sp. Medicinal_06
CTTCTTGCATAGCTCAGCGCAGACTTGTTCTGCACGGGCAATGGTATCCGGATGGAAAGTGCCGTTCTTTTCAATGCAAAGCTCCACGCCGATAGATAAGAAATTCGCATTCGGCTTCAGCGCCGCGACACCCCGGTAAGGCTGCCCGTTAACAATCTGTTGGACATCATTCGCATGATAAGCCACCTCATTCAACGGAATGATACAAATAGCCTCTGTACGATCGACAAAGATATGTGCAGAGGCAAACGTCTGTTTCTTCTCAGACAGATTTCTGTTCTGTGCGGGGAGCGTTTGACCAAAGTATCTATAATGATTGGCAGCGGGCGCGCCGGGGTTTGCCGTGTAATGGACCACCAGTTTCTTCACGCCGTTGTTTTTGATTCCCGGCCGCGTCCATTTGTTAATATCAATATATTGGTTTC
>NZ_JBWYHD010000070.1:0-423 GCF_056711665.1 Bacillus sp. Medicinal_06
GTCTGTGCACCCATGCTTTACCTGTACGGTCGCGGGGCAGGCTGAATATGTCTTCTGCGGGGAAAACCCCCCCGTCTTCAAGATCGGCCAGACGGATGTGCCAGCTCGGATGTTCTTTTGCGAGAGACCCGACGAAACCGTGCACACTGGAATGAGCGGGACGCACCTCATCATATTGGGTGATAGGCTGTGCTTGGTGCGTAATCACCGTCATCCCGAGCTGCTCTTTTCCATACCCGAGACCGATAAGAGCTTTGGCCGCTCTGAAAATTTGCAGCACCCCGCTTTTTTGATCATGGCTGTCAGAATCAGCCGGCTGAGGGGCAAACCAGATCATATGCTGAATCTCACCGAGACGGCGGAGCCGATCAGATATCACTTCAACGGAAGCACTTTGGCCGATATCAAATCGCACAGCTTTAG
>NZ_JBWYHD010000071.1:0-419 GCF_056711665.1 Bacillus sp. Medicinal_06
ATCGGCGTTAGTCCCGTCCTTCATCGACTCCTAGTGTCAAGGCATCCACCGTGCGCCCTTTCTAACTTAACCAAACTAAAATTAAAAAATATGAGCTACACTGTTATCTAGTTTTCAAAGAACATACCACGCTATATAAAATAGCTTTTGGTGGAGCCTAGCGGGATCGAACCGCTGACCTCCTGCGTGCAAGGCAGGCGCTCTCCCAGCTGAGCTAAGGCCCCAAGTTGTATGGTGGGCCTAAATGGACTCGAACCATCGACCTCACGCTTATCAGGCGTGCGCTCTAACCAGCTGAGCTATAGGCCCATACAAATTGCAGAATTAATTTATATCATATCCTCTTTTAAGAGTCAACACTTTTATTGAACTCTCAAAACTAAACGAAAACGAAACACGGAAACTTATATTGATAAGCA
>NZ_JBWYHD010000072.1:0-405 GCF_056711665.1 Bacillus sp. Medicinal_06
CATGTGAAGCGACGTTTTTCCAAATCCGCAGGATTTCAAAATCTTCGCCACGCTTCCCGTACCTTGAAAGGCATCGAAACCATTCATGCTTTATATAAACGAAACCGAAGTCTTGGCTCAGACTTCGATTTTTCGACATACAATGAATTACAGGAGCTACTCACAATCGCATAAAATGTACAACTTTTTGTTGGCACCACTTAACCTTAACAAAACTTCGCAACAGAACCCTTTTAAGTATGTGATGTTGATATTGATTGTAAAATTTGGAACGGATCAGTACGCGTTTGGATAAGAAATAAATCTGGCGCTTTGACCCATCGGATTGAATATAAATTTAAATGTATTGGCATTTTGATTCGTATTTTGTATACTAAACGTGAGTTTTTCTTACAGTAGGCAATC
>NZ_JBWYHD010000073.1:0-399 GCF_056711665.1 Bacillus sp. Medicinal_06
ATCTTGAAAGAGCCACAATCCCAGCCATTGGGGATTGTGGCTCTTTTGCTTTCTTAGTTTTTTATTATGAATTTTCTCTCAAAATATGTTCAACTTCTTCTATACTTAATTTACTTGCTTTTGCAATCGTTTCAATTGGTACACCAAGTTCATGCATACCTTTAATCATTTGTATTTTCCCTTGCTGAACGCCTTCTTGGATGCCTTCTTGGATGCCTTCTTTTTTCCCTTCATTACGAGCATGGGCAAACTTCGCCGCTTCATCCATCAATGCTTTCTCCCTTGCTTCATACGCTTGTCGGAAAGAAGAATCTTGACTCATACGTTCCCATTTATTCATTGCCTTTTGTAAAATAGGGTCTTGGTTCATCGCAATATCCTCCAATGTTTGGGTTAATT
>NZ_JBWYHD010000074.1:0-380 GCF_056711665.1 Bacillus sp. Medicinal_06
CCTGCGTGACAGGCAGGCATGTTAACCACTACACCACGGGACCATTGGTTGCGGGGACAGGATTTGAACCTGCGACCTTCGGGTTATGAGCCCGACGAGCTACCGGACTGCTCCACCCCGCGACGATTATAAAGCCTGGCAACGTCCTACTCTCACAGGGGCAAGGCCCCAACTACCATCGGCGCTAGAGAGCTTAACTTCCGTGTTCGGTATGGGAACGGGTGTGACCTCTCTGCCATCATTACCAGACTTATGAAGGTATATTCCTTCAAAACTAGATAACATTTGCTTCATATTATATGGTTAAGTCCTCGATCTATTAGTATTCGTCAGCTCCACATGTCACCATGCTTCCACCTCGAACCTATCAACCTGATCAT
>NZ_JBWYHD010000075.1:0-376 GCF_056711665.1 Bacillus sp. Medicinal_06
ATACTTCACTAATTGCTTTTGCAAGCTTTCCATTTTTGAGCAGGTTACTGACTTGTAAGTTTTCTATACCGATGACATCGTGGTTTTTGATGATTTCAGTAGAGAGTTTATGTAAGTAATCAGCTCTCGCATTGGCAAAGCGAATAAGGCCAAGTTTCGGTAATTTCATTTTGTTACCTACAATCGCAATATTGCCGTTCGTTTGCTTTGTTGTGTAGGATTGAACCTTATTGTTTTTAGATTTGAATTGTGGAATATCATTTTGTTTCTTAAAAAAACGCGAAAAAGCATCTGCGAGGTTTTTTAATGTGGATTGAAGAGCAATACTATCTACTTCTTTTAACCAAAGTGTATCCTGTTGCTTTTTTAATTGAGT
>NZ_JBWYHD010000076.1:0-373 GCF_056711665.1 Bacillus sp. Medicinal_06
CGAAGTCTTCAACCAAACTTCGTTTTTTCGACGTATAACGCATTACATGAATTATTAATAGTTTCATAAAACTGGTCCACAATATTCTCCATCTCTTTATGTCTTCGGAAACTTTGCAACAGAACCCGTCTCTTTACATGCCTATGATCCTGCTCTATGAGATTATTAAAATGTTTGATTGTACGATGGATTGTAGTCTGATAAAATCCTTGTTTTCTTAATTTGTTAAATGCGAAAAGTAATGCCGGCGCTTTGTCTGTAGTGAGAACCGTAGGTTCTCCAAAATGTTTTACTAATCTTTTCATGAAGGCATAGGCAGCCTGATGATCCCGTTTTTTACGAAGTTGAATATCCAATGTGTGTCCATCTTTAT
>NZ_JBWYHD010000077.1:0-333 GCF_056711665.1 Bacillus sp. Medicinal_06
CCTCTGATTAAAAGTCAGATGCTCTACCAACTGAGCTAATGGCTCGTAAATGGCTGGGCTAGCTGGATTCGAACCAGCGCATGACGGAGTCAAAGTCCGTTGCCTTACCGCTTGGCTATAGCCCATCGGAAGATATTCCTTTTTAGTGACAAAAAACATTTTATCACAACAAGAAATAAAAACCAACTGCTTATTAGCAGAGGTTAAAATGGCGGTCCCGACCGGGGTCGAACCGGCGATCTCCTGCGTGACAGGCAGGCATGTTAACCACTACACCACGGGACCATTGGTTGCGGGGACAGGATTTGAACCTGCGACCTTCGGGTTATGAGC
>NZ_JBWYHD010000078.1:0-329 GCF_056711665.1 Bacillus sp. Medicinal_06
ATCGGCGTTAGTCCCGTCCTTCATCGACTCCTAGTGTCAAGGCATCCACCGTGCGCCCTTTCTAACTTAACCAAACTAAAATTAAAAAATATGAGCTACACTGTTATCTAGTTTTCAAAGAACATACATTTATTTCTGAGAGATAGTTCTCTCAAAACTGAACAAAACGAAACACGGAAACTTATATTGATGAACAGCGTTCATCAATTCTCCATAGAAAGGAGGTGATCCAGCCGCACCTTCCGATACGGCTACCTTGTTACGACTTCACCCCAATCATCTGTCCCACCTTAGGCGGCTGGCTCCAAAAAGGTTACCCCACCGACTTC
>NZ_JBWYHD010000079.1:0-297 GCF_056711665.1 Bacillus sp. Medicinal_06
CCTGTTTCTTATTGGTTCTATGCAAGCGGCAATAGTGTAAGTCTTAATTGGGAGAAAGATGCATCTTATTGGGACATAATTCCTGTAGAGGGAGGATATACAATTCAAGCAGAGGGTGGATATCTCTCTTATGAAGATGTTTTTTCGCCAATGAATGGTCCTCTTACAACGACCTATTTAGGTAAAGAAGAAGTTGTGTGGAAATTAGTACCTGCGTTTTAAATTTTGTATAAGTTTTAAGTATATCTTGTCTAAAAAATAATACATAAATAAAACAGTACAAGTCATTTTAATATG
>NZ_JBWYHD010000080.1:0-261 GCF_056711665.1 Bacillus sp. Medicinal_06
AAAATAGGTACAACTACTTTTTCTTATATCGAGGCTAGAACACTTTGTCATGCATCCAGTTCCTAGACTTATTATCTGCTCTGGTAATAAGCGTAAAAATCTGGGACAAAGTGTTCTTCTTTATCATGCAAATCGTTTTGCTAGTTTTTTCTTTTCATTTTCAAACAAGTGTAATCGCTCGATTTGTAATGCCTCTTGCGGCTGATTCACATCGTATAACTGATAGAAATGATGCGTGCGAATATCCAATTGATTGTTTAA
>NZ_JBWYHD010000081.1:0-255 GCF_056711665.1 Bacillus sp. Medicinal_06
TTCTCTCCTCGCCTACCTGTGTCGGTTTGCGGTACAGGCACCTTTTATCTCGCTAGAAGCTTTTCTTGGCAGCGGGGAATCAAAGACTTCGCTCCATAAGGAGCTTCCCCATCACAGCTCAGCCTTCACGGTAAGCGGATTTGCCTACTTACCAGCCTAACTGCTTGGACGTGCACAACCAATCGCACGCTTCTTCTATCCTTCTGCGTCCCTCCATTGCTCAAACGATAAAGAGGTGGTACAGGAATATCAACC
>NZ_JBWYHD010000082.1:0-255 GCF_056711665.1 Bacillus sp. Medicinal_06
TTCTCTCCTCGCCTACCTGTGTCGGTTTGCGGTACAGGCACCTTTTATCTCGCTAGAAGCTTTTCTTGGCAGCGGGGAATCAAAGACTTCGCTCCATAAGGAGCTTCCCCATCACAGCTCAGCCTTCGCGGTAAGCGGATTTGCCTACTTACCAGCCTAACTGCTTGGACGTGCACAACCAATCGCACGCTTCTTCTATCCTTCTGCGTCCCTCCATTGCTCAAACGATAAAGAGGTGGTACAGGAATATCAACC
>NZ_JBWYHD010000083.1:0-255 GCF_056711665.1 Bacillus sp. Medicinal_06
TCCCAGTGTGGCCGATCACCCTCTCAGGTCGGCTACGCATCGTCGCCTTGGTGAGCCGTTACCTCACCAACTAGCTAATGCGACGCGGGTCCATCCATAAGTGACAGCCGAAGCCGCCTTTCAATTTTGCGCCATGAGGCGCAAAATATTATCCGGTATTAGCCCCGGTTTCCCGGAGTTATCCCAGTCTTATGGGCAGGTTACCCACGTGTTACTCACCCGTCCGCCGCTAACTTCATAAGAGCAAGCTCTTAA
>NZ_JBWYHD010000084.1:0-255 GCF_056711665.1 Bacillus sp. Medicinal_06
CGATGATCTTGCTCAATGATATTATTGAGGTGCTTGATTGTACGATGAAAGGTATTTTTGTAAAGACCTATCTCCTTTAATTTTTTGAATGCGGAAGCTAAAGAAGGGGCCTTATCTGTCGTCAGAACCGTTGGTTCTCCAAAAGTTCGAACAAGTCTTTTCATAAAAGCATATGCTGCTTGTGTGTCCCGTTTTTGACGAAGTTGAATATCAAGTGTTTGTCCCTCTTTATCAATTGCTCGATATAAATAACAC
>NZ_JBWYHD010000085.1:0-255 GCF_056711665.1 Bacillus sp. Medicinal_06
ATGGGGAGAATTAGACACTTACGGAACATATGCCGACAATGTGGAAAAGAAAATTACTGGTTTGACACTAGGAGATCATTTAGTTGAAATTCGAGAAACAAACCGAAAGAATGCTGGTGCATCAGGTAATTCTATATATATTCAAGGTCTAAAAATCCCTAAAACTGCTGATGTTGTTAATTTTGGAATTAGTGGTAAACATTCGCAATATCTATACCAACAAAGAGATCAGTTAATTGAATCTGCTGACAGCAT
>NZ_JBWYHD010000086.1:0-255 GCF_056711665.1 Bacillus sp. Medicinal_06
TTCGTAAGAAGCGACGCTTCTTTAGAGGGAATTATTCGAATACTTTTCCAAATGTTTTAAACCGTGAATTTAAAAATCGAAAACAAAATGAAGCGCTCGTTACAGATATTACATATTTACGAATCCAAGATGGATTTCGCTATCTCTCTGTCGTGCAAGACATTTATAATAATGAAATTGTTTCTTGGAAAATCTCTAGACGCAATGACAATGAACTCGTATTAGATACGCTTGAAAATTTGGTACAAAAAAGAG
>NZ_JBWYHD010000087.1:0-255 GCF_056711665.1 Bacillus sp. Medicinal_06
CGGTGGGGTAACCTTTTTGGAGCCAGCCGCCTAAGGTGGGACAGATGATTGGGGTGAAGTCGTAACAAGGTAGCCGTATCGGAAGGTGCGGCTGGATCACCTCCTTTCTATGGAGAATTGATAAGCACTGCTTATCAATATAAGTTTCCGTGTTTCGTTTTCGTTTAGTTTTGAGAGTTCAATAAAAGTGTTGACTCTTAAAAGAGGATATGATATAAATTAATTCTGCAATTTGTATGGGCCTATAGCTCAGCT
>NZ_JBWYHD010000088.1:0-255 GCF_056711665.1 Bacillus sp. Medicinal_06
AGCTGAGCTATAGGCCCATACAAATTGCAGAATTAATTTATATCATATCCTCTTTTAAGAGTCAACACTTTTATTGAACTCTCAAAACTAAACGAAAACGAAACACGGAAACTTATATTGATAAGCACTGCTTATCAATTCTCCATAGAAAGGAGGTGATCCAGCCGCACCTTCCGATACGGCTACCTTGTTACGACTTCACCCCAATCATCTGTCCCACCTTAGGCGGCTGGCTCCAAAAAGGTTACCCCACCG
>NZ_JBWYHD010000089.1:0-255 GCF_056711665.1 Bacillus sp. Medicinal_06
TCGAGCGAACCGATTAAGAGCTTGCTCTTATGAAGTTAGCGGCGGACGGGTGAGTAACACGTGGGTAACCTGCCCATAAGACTGGGATAACTCCGGGAAACCGGGGCTAATACCGGATAACATTTTGTACCGCATGGTGCGAAATTGAAAGGCGGCTTCGGCTGTCACTTATGGATGGACCCGCGTCGCATTAGCTAGTTGGTGAGGTAACGGCTCACCAAGGCAACGATGCGTAGCCGACCTGAGAGGGTGATC
>NZ_JBWYHD010000090.1:0-255 GCF_056711665.1 Bacillus sp. Medicinal_06
ATTTTTAATTCCATATATTATCTCAAGATTTTTTCATTGGGTCAATATATCAGAGAAAGAGTGGTAAGAATGAGTTGGTGGAAATCAAAGGATAACCAGGTGCAAAAAAATACCATTCAAGGAAATGATAAACAACAAACTAAGCCTTCTCGAAACTCAGCGGTTCATTTTACGGGTGACTTCACATCAGACTTAGAACTCATAAGACAAGAAATCGGTCATAATTCTGATGTTCACTTTCGGGAGTTTAAGATT
>NZ_JBWYHD010000091.1:0-255 GCF_056711665.1 Bacillus sp. Medicinal_06
CAATATGTCGCTGAAAATCGACTTAATCGTGAATTTACGGCAAGCAGACCTAATGAAAAATGGGTAACAGATGTCACAGAGTTCAAATTAAAAAGCGGAAGAAAAATATATTTAAGCGCTATTTTAGGTCTTTATGATAGCTCTATTATTAATTATGTATTGGGACATTCAAACAATAATAAATTGGTATTTCAGACATTGGACCAAGCTATCAATATATTAAAAGCGAATGAACAACCATTGATTCATAGTGAT
>NZ_JBWYHD010000092.1:0-255 GCF_056711665.1 Bacillus sp. Medicinal_06
TAAGAGAAAAATAGAAAAAGCAAACATGATTCATAGTATGTCCCGTGTAGGGAAATGTATAGATAATGGACCGATGGAATCATTTTGGGGAACGTTGAAATGTGAAAAGTATTACTTACATAAATATAAAACATTTGAAGCCTTACAACAGGCAATAGATGAGTATATCCAATTTTATAATAACGAGCGTTACCAAGAAAGGTTAAACGGCTTGAGCCCATTGGAATACAGGATTCAAGCCGCTTAAGGTTTTTT
>NZ_JBWYHD010000093.1:0-255 GCF_056711665.1 Bacillus sp. Medicinal_06
TGATATAAGTCTCATCCAAATGCCAAGATAAGCGCGCAGATTTATTTTTCACTTTCCAAATTTGATAGATGAGATTGCCATATTCATGAACCCATCGCATGATAGTTGTTGGGTGAACTGAAATACCTCGTTCTTTCAGGATTTCAGATACATCGCGATAACTTAAAGAAAAACGACAGTAGTAGCCGACAGCTACTAAAATAATATCTTTCTTGAACTGTTTCCCTTTAAAATATCGCATTTGTGATTCTCCAG
>NZ_JBWYHD010000094.1:0-255 GCF_056711665.1 Bacillus sp. Medicinal_06
GGGGGGGGGGGGGGGGGGGGGGGGGGGGGGGGGGGGGGGGGGGGGGGGGGGGGGGGGGGGGGGGGGGGGGGGGGGGGGGGGGGGGGGGGGGGGGGGGGGGGGGGGGGGGGGGGGGGGGGGGGGGGGGTGGGGGGGGGGGGGGGGGGGGGGGGGGGGGGGGGGGGGGGGGGGGGGGGGGGGGGGGGGGGGGGGGGGGGGGGGGGGGGGGGGGGGGGGGGGGGGGGGGGGGGGGGGGGGGGGGGGGGGGGGGGGGGG
>NZ_JBWYHD010000095.1:0-254 GCF_056711665.1 Bacillus sp. Medicinal_06
GGTTTTTGCTTGGCGACGTCCTACTCTCACAGGGACAAGGTCCCAACTACCATCGGCGCTAGAGAGCTTAACTTCCGTGTTCGGTATGGGAACGGGTGTGACCTCTCTGCCATCATCACCAAACTATTGAAGGTATATTCCTTCAAAACTAGATAACATTTGCTTCATATTATATGGTTAAGTCCTCGATCTATTAGTATTCGTCAGCTCCACATGTCACCATGCTTCCACCTCGAACCTATCAACCTGATCAT
>NZ_JBWYHD010000096.1:0-254 GCF_056711665.1 Bacillus sp. Medicinal_06
CGAGCGAACCGATTAAGAGCTTGCTCTTAAGAAGTTAGCGGCGGACGGGTGAGTAACACGTGGGTAACCTGCCCATAAGACTGGGATAACTCCGGGAAACCGGGGCTAATACCGGATAACATTTTGCACCGCATGGTGCGAAATTGAAAGGCGGCTTCGGCTGTCACTTATGGATGGACCCGCGTCGCATTAGCTAGTTGGTGAGGTAACGGCTCACCAAGGCAACGATGCGTAGCCGACCTGAGAGGGTGATC
>NZ_JBWYHD010000097.1:0-252 GCF_056711665.1 Bacillus sp. Medicinal_06
TTTTTAGTATACTGTAGGTATCCTACGAAAAAAGTGAGGTGCAACCCATGTTAGTAAATAAGGCATATAAATTTCGTATCTATCCAAATAAGGTACAAGAAATATTAATTGCTAAAACCATTGGGTGCAGTCGCTTTGTATTTAACCATTTTCTTGCTCTCTGGAATGACACCTATAAAGAGACAGGAAAAGGATTAACCTATCCTTCTTGCTCTGCCGAGCTTACTCAATTAAAAAAGCAACAGGATACAC
>NZ_JBWYHD010000098.1:0-249 GCF_056711665.1 Bacillus sp. Medicinal_06
ATTCACATCGTATAACTGATAGAAATGATGCGTGCGAATATCCAATTGATTGTTTAATTGATGCCAATGACTCCAGTGGTGTACGCCTTTCTTTGGAATATAAAGCTGAAGCACCCGAGGTACTTTTCTTACGATTAGTCAACCTGTATTTTTAGGTTTTTGATGGATTGAATATCATAATAAACATGTATCCATTATCATGCATACCAAAGACCCCTAATATATACTCGTTTTTTTACTAGGGGTTAG
>NZ_JBWYHD010000099.1:0-246 GCF_056711665.1 Bacillus sp. Medicinal_06
TCTTTCAAGTGAATCCCGCTTACACTTCAATCTCTGGAAAAATGAAATACATGCGGAAATTCGGTATCTCTATTCATCAATCCGCGGCCTTTACAATTGGTCGCCGGGGATTAGGATATAAAGAAAACATACTAAGATTAGTAGTGCAGACCAAGGCATTGGTTCGCACTACTATTTTTTATATAGTAGAAGTGAAGAAAGGGTCGTGGGTGCTTTGGGATCTTGAATCCGTAAAAAAAACTGACC
>NZ_JBWYHD010000100.1:0-244 GCF_056711665.1 Bacillus sp. Medicinal_06
AGAGAAGACGACTCTCTATTGTCAACCACCTTATCCTAAGGGGAAACCCAAGGGGGAGTGTAGCATGGTGTGTAAAGGCACAAGTCAGGTAAACCATACATCCTGCGACTGAGTGTCGAGACGAAAAACATTAGTTCTTTGTAAAGATTGCCATGTTAAACTTCACGCTGGCAAAATGGATTAGGGCGAATCTAGGATAAATGGCGAGCCGTATACTCTGAGAGGAGTACGTACGGTTCCGAGA
>NZ_JBWYHD010000101.1:0-242 GCF_056711665.1 Bacillus sp. Medicinal_06
TAAGAATAAGAAAAAGGATGGCAAACCGATTGCGTGGTCTGTGGAAGACCACGGGGAGTATTACATTGTAAAATGTTTAGTCGATGTGCCGAAAAACCCTCATACGAATTACAGTACATCAGATGGTGTGATCGGTGTAGATTGTAATCTTGAGCATGTTGCTTGGGCAAATGTAACGAAGGATGGGAATTATAAAGGAAGTGGCTCCCTTCATTTTTCTATTATGGGTAAATCTACAGGAC
>NZ_JBWYHD010000102.1:0-223 GCF_056711665.1 Bacillus sp. Medicinal_06
TTTGAACTACTCACCACTTAACGTCCTTACGGACTGTTTGAAGTGGGAGATTCCTAAGTACAGAGTTCTATCGAACTCTAATGGATTAGGCTATCCCCGTAGTTCCTACGGTTAAGAGACGAATTGCCTCGTTTCTCAGGTTGATCGCTGCATTCCTATCTCTATCGTGATGTGTACCACAAGAAGGGCAATCCCACTCACGAATTATTAGATTTTTAACATC
>NZ_JBWYHD010000103.1:0-217 GCF_056711665.1 Bacillus sp. Medicinal_06
GAAACGTCAATTTTTATTTTAGATGCTAGACAAACTTTATTGGAGAGTTTGATCCTGGCTCAGGATGAACGCTGGCGGCGTGCCTAATACATGCAAGTCGAGCGAACCGATTAAGAGCTTGCTCTTAAGAAGTTAGCGGCGGACGGGTGAGTAACACGTGGGTAACCTGCCCATAAGACTGGGATAACTCCGGGAAACCGGGGCTAATACCGGATAA
>NZ_JBWYHD010000104.1:0-217 GCF_056711665.1 Bacillus sp. Medicinal_06
CTCTCAGTTCGGCTACGCATCGTCGCCTTGGTGAGCCGTTACCTCACCAACTAGCTAATGCGACGCGGGTCCATCCATAAGTGACAGCCGAAGCCGCCTTTCAATTTCGCGCCATGAGGCGCAAAATATTATCCGGTATTAGCCCCGGTTTCCCGGAGTTATCCCAGTCTTATGGGCAGGTTACCCACGTGTTACTCACCCGTCCGCCGCTAACTTC
>NZ_JBWYHD010000105.1:0-214 GCF_056711665.1 Bacillus sp. Medicinal_06
ACGCGGCGTTGCTCCGTCAGACTTTCGTCCATTGCGGAAGATTCCCTACTGCTGCCTCCCGTAGGAGTCTGGGCCGTGTCTCAGTCCCAGTGTGGCCGATCACCCTCTCAGGTCGGCTACGCATCGTTGCCTTGGTGAGCCGTTACCTCACCAACTAGCTAATGCGACGCGGGTCCATCCATAAGTGACAGCCGAAGCCGCCTTTCAATTTCGC
>NZ_JBWYHD010000106.1:0-211 GCF_056711665.1 Bacillus sp. Medicinal_06
GAAGAACCTTTCGTTCTTCTGGAAAGGATACGCTGTGCTTTTGCTAACTTTTCTTCTAATATATGGAAGAATTTAGGGTTCTTGTATGTTGTTCCATCAGAAAGAATAGCAAAATCTTTTAACCCAACGTCCATTCCACAAGTGGATTCCGTTTTAAGCATTTCTTGTATCTCTGTTTCGACAAGGATAGATACAAAGTATGTACCACTTG
>NZ_JBWYHD010000107.1:0-204 GCF_056711665.1 Bacillus sp. Medicinal_06
TTTTATTATTATACACATTCTTATCACAATGTCAACAGGAATTTTAAATATATATTCCTTCAAAACTAGATAACATTTGTATTCATATTATATGGTTAAGTCCTCGATCTATTAGTATTCGTCAGCTCCACATGTCACCATGCTTCCACCTCGAACCTATCAACCTGATCATCTTTCAGGGATCTAACTAGCTTACGCTATGGG
>NZ_JBWYHD010000108.1:0-202 GCF_056711665.1 Bacillus sp. Medicinal_06
CTTCATAATGGCGGCGATATGGCTACTGGATGGACAAAGGTGAACGGAAAATGGTATCTCCTTGAGCACGATGGCGTCATGCGTACAGGTTGGTATTTTGACGGCGCTAACTGGTACTATCTTCATAATGGCGGCGATATGGCTACTGGATGGACAAAGGTGAACGGAAAATGGTATCTCCTTGAGCACGATGGCGTCATGC